>CAZADG010000045.1:0-16544 GCA_964483865.1 uncultured Mycobacterium sp.
GCGATCAACGGGTTGCTCAACATCCCGGCAAATGCGGTCAACGCCGCCCTGAATGGCGGACAGGTTCTGGATCTCTCGAAAATCCTGGGAGGCGATCTGCCCGCCGACATCAAGACCCTCGGCATCAAAATGGGCGGTTTACTGAGCCCGGGCGGGGTGGCCTTCGACGCTCTCGCCGCCAAAGCGGAAGCAGTGATCGCCGAGGTCCCTGTCAGCGTCGATGTTCCCGGGCTGCCGGTGGGCCCGATCGGTGCGATGATCGGCTTGAGCAACTATGTGGCCAAGGCGATCAAGCCGCCGGTATCCGAACTCGCACCCGGCGCGTCTGCCACCCGGCAGGTCAAGGCAGCGGCCGCGACTCAGGTTGAGATACCTGCCGCTGTCGCGGTCGCCGAGGTCGCCGAGGTCGCGGACCAAGCCCCTGCATCGAAGCGGCAGTCCCGGGCCACCGCCCGCGCCGACAAGGCCGACGACAACGACAAGTCCAGCCGTCCCGGTCGCGCGGCGCGTAACGCCCGTTAGATTGATCCGCTCAACGCGATGGTCAGTTGGAGGCGGCTGACCATCGCGTTCTGCTTTTCCCGGACTCGAACGCCGCTGATGCTTTCGCGTCAAATAATTTGCCGAATTCGATAACCGTCAACCCCTGGGCAAATTAGGCTCACGTAACCATCAGGCTTTCCACAGGAAGGGAATCCGCGCCATGACCGTCGCACCTCGCTCCTATCTCACCGCAGGAGTCGCTGCCCTCGGCGTAGGCGCCATCGCCCTGTCGCCGATTCAGCCCATCCCAGACCAACTGGCCTCAGCGCCCCAGAAGGCGGTGGTCAGCACCATGGCGGTCGACCTGGCCGCCGCCATCGACCCGATCACCCCGTGGGTCGACCTCGTCAAGACGTCAGTCGCCAACATCCAGACCGTCATCGGGCAGCAGTTCGATCCGGGCCCGGTGCTCCCGATCGTCAGCGCAATGCTCAACAACTGGACGGTTTATCTGCAGGAGCTGCCGGACATCCCGCAGATCTTCAACCAGATCCTCGGCAACCTCCGGGGCGCGGTGACCGCTCCGCTGGACCAGAACCTCGGTGATCCCCCGGGTCCGAACTTGCCGGCAGTTTCCGAGAACACCAACAACACCCTGAAGGTGGTGTGCCTCGGTGCTCGCGAATGCGGTGACCAGGCGCTCACCAAATACTTCGCGACCTCGTTCCTGGCGCTCGTTCCCGCATTCCGATCCATCGTCCCGGCCATTAACACGCTCTCGTCACCGCTGAGCGGGGCCCTGCTGGGCTTCGCCGGCCCGGGCCTGTCCGCCTTCGTCCAATTACAGGAGAGCATCGACAAGATCCTGCGGCCCCCGCTTGGCGCGAATCCTCTACTCAACGCGATCAACGAGGTCATCAACCTGCCTGCCAACTTGCTCAACGCGGGCCTTAACGGCGGCAAGCAACTCGACCTGACGCCCATCCTGGAGAAACTAGGTCCCGCACTCGGTTTCACCCTGCCCCCGGGCACCAAGCTGGGTATCGCCACCGGAGGGTTCCTCAGCCCCGGTGTGGCGATGGGCGGCACCGACCCGGATGGTGTTGCAGAGTTGCCGTTCAAGGGATGGAGTGGCACCGCGTGGGACTCCGTCTCCGCTGAAGCCGCACTCGGAGACCAGGGCAACGCCTACATCACGGGCACGCCGGTCGGCACCCTCGCCACTGCGCTCGGTATGCGAACCACCATCGCCAACGCGATCACACTGCCCATGCCGACCTCGGCGCGAGCCGTTACCCCGGCGGCGGCGACTGGGGCAGCGGCCTCCGAGGACGAGGCGTCGGCTTCTGAGGTCGCCGACGCCATCGAGGCGGCCGAAGAAGCACCGAAGCCGAAGCGGCAGTCTCGGGCCTCGGTACGCACCGACAAGACCGACGGCAACGACAAGGCCAGCCGTTCCGGTCGTGGGACGCGTCGCTGATCAACCGAAGGGACGCGGCGGTCAGTTGGTAGGACAGCCGGCCGCCGCACTGCGCAGTTCCCGGGCTGAAGCCTCATCGATCGGCAGACGGTAACCACGAAGGACCTCGGTGAACTGCACCGCGTACTGGCACCAGAACGCGGTGTTGGGGGGCATCCACTCCCCCGGCGGCAGATCACCCTTGTCCTGGTTGGCTTTTCCGCCCACCGCCAGCAGGTTGGCCGGGTCGTTCGCGAAGCGCTTGCGCATCTGGTCTGTCCAGTCCCGCGCGCCCATGTCCCAAGCGAAGGCCAATGGCACCAGGTGGTCGATCTGGACCGATGCCCCTACCTGATTACCGCGCACGAAGCCGACCGTAGAGTTGGTGTAAGGGTCACGCAGCGTTCCGGTGGCCACCGCCTGCACGCAGCGTTTGGTGCTGACGTAAGTCTTGTCCAGTAGGTCGCGGTTGAGGATATCGTTGCGAGTGTCGCACTGGTTGCCTCCGCCGGGCGCGTCGTTGTCGTCGTCCCACGCCTCCCCGAAAGCTGCACGTCGGTAATCGTTTCCACGGATCCGGGCCGGAACGATGACGATTCCGGCGAGCACATCCGAACCGGCAGCCACGATCGGCGCCTCGGCGGCCGGGCCGGACGGTTCTGCGGCGGAGAGCACTTGCACGGCCACGAACACAGCCACCGCCGCGATCGCCGCCAACCACAGCAGGGTGGTCCGCTTCACGCCTTGTCCAGGTAGTCGATCCGGTCGGTATCAGTGAACTGCCCGGCCAGAAGCGCCATGCCACGGCTGTCCGGGTCGGCTGCGTACACCGACTCGCATACCTCGCGGGCAGAGACGATGACATCAAGGTGCTCGGCCAGCGACAGGAACCGCAGAGTGATAGGACGACCGGACTGGCTGTGCCCCAACACATCTCCTTCCCGGCGCTCCTGGAGATCAAGATCCGCCAACTCGAATCCATCCAGTGTTGCGGCGACCGCTCTCAGTCTCTCCCCGGCCTTGGAGTGCTCCGGCAGCCTGGTGGCGAGCAGGCACAGACTGGGGTGGGATCCACGCCCGATTCGCCCCCGCAACTGGTGCAACTGGCTGACGCCGAACCGGTCGGCGTCCATCACCACCATGACCGTTGCGTTGGGCACATCGACCCCGACCTCGATCACGGTGGTGCAGACCAGCACATCGATTTCCCCGGCGCGGAAGGCCGCCATCACGGCGTCCTTCTCCTCGGCCGGCAACCGGCCGTGCATCAGACCGAGTCGCAGACCCGCCAGCGGGCCGTGACGCAGATGCTCGATGAGTTGGATGACAGTGATCGGAGGCGGACCGCCCCCCTCGGCCCCTTTCTTGTCGTTCTCGTCGATGCGCGAGGCGACGACGTAGGCCTGCCGGCCAGCAGCGACTTCCTCTTCGATCCGCGCCCAGGCCCGGTCCAGCCAACGCGGCTTCTCGCCGACGAAGATGGTGTTGGTGGTGATCGGTTGGCGTCCGCGCGGGAGTTCGCGCAGCACAGAGGTTTCCAGATCGCCGTAAACAGTCAGGGCGACGGTCCGCGGTATCGGCGTGGCCGTCATCACCAGAAGATGTGGCGTGACACCCTCAGGCGCCTTGGCGCGCAATTGATCTCGCTGCTCAACCCCGAACCGGTGCTGCTCGTCGACCACCACCATGCCCAGCCGATGGAACTCGACGGCGTCCTGCAACAGCGCATGGGTACCGATCACGATGCCGGCCTCACCGGAGGCCACCTCATCGCGCACCTGCCGTTTCTGCCCGGCCGACATCGAACCGGTCAGCAGTGCCACCCTGGTGGCGCCCTCGACCCCGCCCAACTGGCCGGCCATCGCCAGCGGACCCAGAACATCGCGCACCGACTGGGCGTGCTGGGCGGCAAGAACTTCGGTGGGCGCCAGCATTGCGCACTGGTAGCCGGCGTCGACCATCTGCAACATCGCCAGCACCGAGACGATGGTCTTGCCCGAGCCGACCTCACCCTGCAGCAGTCGGTGCATCGGCTTGGTGGCGGCCAGTTCCACGGAGATGACATCCAGGACCTCGCATTGGCCCGTGGTCAATGCGAAGGGCAACCGCTCGCGCAGTGCCGCAGCCAGGCCGTCGGTCCGGGACGGTGCCGGCGGGCCGGAGTCGGCGCGGTCACTGTGGCGCCGTTGGACCAATGCCCACTGCAGGCCGACCGCCTCGTCGAAGGTCAGCCGTCGACGCGCCTGGTCGCGCTCAGCAGGCTTCTCGGCGGCGTGAATGGCCCGTAGTGCAACATCTTCGCTGACCAGATTCTGTTGTCGCAGAAACGATTCCGGCAGGGTCTCGGGGATCGGATCGAGAACGCCGAGCACCTGGCGAACGCAGGCATAGATGTCCCAGCTCTGCAGTTTGGCACTGGCGGGATAGATCGGGAAAAAGTCGCGCTCGAAGACCGACATGTCGAACTCGCCGTCGCCATCCCGGCCGGTTTCGGCGATGGCCTTCAGCGACTTGGTGCCGCCCAGTCGGCCGGACGGCGAATTCAGCACCAGATAGGCCGGGTGGGTGAGCTGCATGGTGCCCTTGTAATAGCTCACCTCACCGGAGAGCATCAGCCTGGTTCCCTCGACCAACTGCTTTTTGAGGTACTTGGCGTTGAAGAATGTGGCGGTCACTTTGGGCCGGCGGTTGCGCAGCGTGATCACCACGTACTCCCGGCGCGGCGTCCGATTGGTCCAGCGCACGTCGGCCTTCTCGATCTCGCCCACGAAGGTGATGTGCTCACCCTCCTCGGGAGGGGCGTCGTCCTCGCCGCGCACCGACATCCCCTCGCTGTACTTACGGGGGAAGTGCCGCAGCAGGTCATCGACTGTCCGGATGCCGAACACCTCGTCGAGACGGTCGGCGGCCTTGGTGCCCAACACCGAGTCCAGGCGATCTCCCACGGAAACCAAGGCTCTACTCCACCCCAATGAGCAGGACGTCACCACGGTGGCCGGTGCGGTAGCTGCTGAACTCGGTGCCGGGGTGGCGCCGGTGGACGTGCGCGGCCAGGATTTCGGCGACATCCTCGGTGCGGGGGTCGGCGGCCGCACCTAGCAGCACCGTCACCAGTTCCCCGCCGGGCCCCAGCAACAGGTCGATGAGTCGGGCGGCGGCCGCGACCGGGTTGGGGTCCACCACCACCACTTCGTCGCCGGAGATTCCCAGTCCGTCCCCGGGCAGACAGGCCCCGGCCCAGGTGAGTGCCTGCTCGGTGGCGATGCGCACCGATCCGTGCCGGGACCCGGCGGCCGCGCGGGCCATGGTGTACCCGTCGTCGACGGCCTGACGATCCGCGTCGTGGACCGCCAGGGCCGCCAGGCCCTGCACCATCGATCCGCATGGCAGTGGCACCACGTCGATCCCCCATCCGATTGCCGCGGTGCAGCCGGCGACCAAATCCTCGGCGGACACGTAGCCGTTGGGCAGCACCATCACCTGGCCCGCGCCCGTGTCGACCAGGGCTCGCAGTAATCGATCGGCGCTGACTCCATTAGCGGGGTCCACCAGAGCGGCGTCGGGACACACCACGCAGGCTCCCTCCGCTCCGAACAACTCTTCGGCCCCGTCCCCGTCGACAACGGCCAGCACCGCCCGCTGCCGCGTCCACCCGCCGGGGGCCACCCGGCCGGTGTCCAGCACGGAGATTCGGATCCGGCTGACCGGCCCGACGGTCAGCCCTGCTTCGATCGCGGCCCCGGCGTCGTCGGTATGGACGTGGACCGCATGGCGGCCGTCGGCGGCGGGAGCCACAGCCACCGAGTCTCCGAGGGTTTCCAGCACCGAGCGCAGCCCGCGCAGCGCCGCGTCGTCATCACCGGCAAGTAAGAACATCACCTCGAACTGTGGCGGCGGCACGTCGCTGAGGTCGAGGCGGGCCGGTGGCGCGGCGGGCCGGTAGGCGCGGCGGGTCGGGGCATGGCCGGCGATCGTTGAGGTCAACGCATCAAGCAACACCAGCAGGCCGCGGCCACCGGCGTCCACGACCCCTGCCTCGGCCAACACCGGCAACTGATCCGGCGTGCGATCCAGCGCCTCAGCAGCGGCCTCACCGGCGGCGGCGAGGGCCTGCCCGAGTCCGGCCTGCTGGTCGGCGGCCTGTTCGACCGCCTCCGTCGCGGCCTGCAACACCGAGACGACGGTGCCGGCCACCAGTTCGCCACCCATGGCGGCCACCACCAGGGCCAGCGCGTGCCGCAGAGCCGCGCCCAGCAGACGGGTGTCGACATCGGCGATATCGCGCTCGGCCGCGGCACCGGCGGTTACCTCGGCCAGCGCGCGCAGGATCTGGGACAGGATCACCCCGGAGTTTCCGCGCGCCCCGTTCAGCGCACCACGCGCCAGTGCCCCCGCAACGGCGCTCACCTCCCCGCTCGCGGCCTCCGGATCAGCGTCGACCAGACCCGAACGCAGGGTGAACAGCATGTTGGTGCCGGTGTCGGAGTCGGCCACCGGATAGACGTTGAGGGCGTTGATCTCGTCGGTATGGCGGATGAGGTCGCCGACCGCGGTGTGTGCCCAATCACGCAGGGCGGACGCGTCCAGACGCCGCTCAGCCATGCGCACCTCCCGATCTCACCGTGGGTCAGCCTAGCCAGGACGACCGACGCCCGGCCTTCGCCGCCGGCGCCCGGCTGTGAGGCATTTTGGTGTTACGTTCACTGCGCCGGTATCCTTGCGGGGCTGGGTCACCCGCGCGGCTTGTTCGCGCGTTCGAGCGCAACCGCCCGTGACCCCTGAACGCTGAACACTTGAGGAGTTTCTGACATGGCTGCCGTTTGCGACATCTGCGGTAAGGGCCCCGGGTTCGGCAAATCGGTGTCGCACTCCCACCGCCGGACCAACCGACGGTGGAACCCGAACATCCAGACCGTCCACGCCCTGACCCGCCCGGGCGGAAACAAGCAGCGCGTGAACGCGTGCACCTCGTGCATCAAGGCCGGCAAGGTCGTTCGCGGCTAGAAATCGCCCGTTCAGGTCTCAGGGCAGGCGCCAGTCCACCGGATCGGCATTCATTCCCGCCAGCAGACCGTTCGTGCGACTGAACGGCCGAGAGCCAAAGAATCCCCTGCTCGCCGACAGCGGTGAAGGATGCGGCGACTCGATCGCGGCGCATTTCCCGCCCGCCAGCATTGGCTTGAGCGTGCCGGCGTCGCGGCCCCACAGGATCGCCACCAACGGCCGATCGCGGGCTACCAGGGCTCGAATAGCGCATTCGGTGACGGCCTCCCATCCCTTGCCCCGATGCGAGGCAGGTGTGCCGGGGCGCACCGTGAGAACCCGGTTGAGCAGCATGACGCCGCGCTGCGCCCACGGGGTGAGGTCTCCAGTACTGGGCTGGGGGTACCCCAGATCGGCGCTGTACTCGGTGAAAATGTTGGCCAGACTGCGCGGCAGCGGCCGAACCTCCGGAGCCACCGAGAAACTCAGCCCCACCGCATGCCCGGGCGTCGGATAGGGATCCTGGCCCACGATCAGAACCCGAACATCGTCGAAGGGGAAACTGAATGCACGCAGGACCTTGGGGCCGGCTGGTAGGTAACGCCGGCCCGCGACGAGCTCGGCGCGCAGGAACTCCCCCATCGCTCCGATCTGGTCGGCGACCGGTTCCAGCGCCCGCGCCCAGCCATCGTCGACGAGTTCACTCAGGGGCCGGGCTGTCACAGGGTGACAACTTAACCGGGCGGGATCAGTCGTAGGACTGCCACCCCGGTCGGCCCGTCCACGGACGCCCGTCGAGAAGCACCTCGGGGATGCCGGAACGCACTGCGCCGATCACCCGCCAACCGTGCGGCGGGTAGTCCGGGAAGCAAGCAACCAGCGCGTGTTCCTCGCCGCCACCCAGAACCAGAGACCAGGGGTCGACACCCGCCAGTCGCGCCGCGCCGGCGACGGCGTCGACGTCCCCGCGCAGTGCCGCACCGCGCAGGTCCATGACAACACCGGAGGCGACGGCCAGATGACCGAGATCCGCCAACAACCCGTCGGAGATGTCGGTCATCGCCTGTGCGCCGGCCTCGGCGGCGGCCCTGCCCTGTCCATACGGGGGCTGGGGTGCGCGATGGCACGCCCGCAGGTCGTCGAATTCGTCACCGCGACGGCCACTCTCGTTGCTCAGCAGGGCGAACCCGGCCGCCGAGCGGCCGAGATCACCGGCGACAGCGATCACCGAACCGGCCCGCGCACCGCTTCGGAGCACCGGCTCGCGACCACCGAGATCGCCAAGTGCGGTGACCGAGACCACCCAGCGCGGGCTGGACACTAAATCGCCGCCCACTATCCCGGCCCCCGTTTTCGCCGCCTCGGCCCACATTCCGTCGGCCAGTTCGACAACACTGGCCGCGGGAGTATCGCGCGGCGCACCGAAAGCCACGACGAACCCGGTGGCCTGTGCGCCCATCGATTCGATATCGGCGGCGTTCTGTGCGATAGCTTTTCGGCCGATCTCAAAGGGGGTCGACCAGTCGAGCCGGAAGTGGCTGCCCTCGACGAGCATGTCGGTGGTGACGACGACTCTCCCGTCCGGGGCGTCGAGGACGGCGGCATCGTCGCCGGGTCCCACCGCAACCCCAGCCGAGTATGTTCGACCGCCCGTCAACCGGTCGATCACGGCGAATTCACCGACCTGGTGCAGCGTGGCATCGGCGGAGTCGTCGCTCGTCACTGGCTGCCCTCCCCCTGCGGTACCTTGGGCACGTCAGTGTAAGACCGATCAGCGAGGTGACGAAGTGCAGGGCGATAGTGACGGACCGCCCCGCGCTTTGATCGTCGCCGCACTGGCGGTAGCGGTGTTGTCCGTGGTCGGGGTTCTCGCCTTCGCCGCCTCGCGACGAACCCCGCCCGCCCCCGTCGTCATCGCGGGAGTGCCCGCGCCGCAGTCCGAGAGTCCGGAGTGCCGGACGCTCGTGGCGACACTGCCCGACCGCCTCGGCGACTACCGGCGCGCTGACACCGCCCAACCCACCCCCGCTGGAGCCGCAGCCTGGCGCAATGGGGAAGAGTCCGTCGTCATGCGCTGCGGGCTGGACCGGCCGGCGGAATTCGTGGTCGGTGCGCCGATCCAGATGGTCGATCAGGTGCAGTGGTTTCGACTGCAGGACAGTGGTTCCCGGCGCAGCACCTGGCTGTGCGTGGACCGCCCGGTCTACATCGCGTTGACGCTGCCCGACGGGTCGGGCCCGTCACCCATCCAGACCCTCTCCGGCGTGATCGAGCGGACCATGCCGGCCATTCCTATCCGGCCCGGCAAACCCTGAGGCGTCTCAGCGCAGACCGGTGCCCCGAGCCAGGGCGGTCTCGACCATGGTGCCGAGCAGAGTCGGATAGTCGACACCACTGGCACCCCACATTCGGGGATACATCGAGATGGTGGTGAAGCCGGGCATAGTGTTGATTTCGTTGATCACCGGACCGTCCTTGGTGAGAAAGAAGTCCACGCGCGCCAACCCTTCACAATCCAAGGCGGTGAAGGTGCGAATCGCCAAGTCCTGCAATAACTTCCTGGTCTGGTCATCAACAGCTGCCGGAACATCGAGTTCGGCGGCGTCGTCGAGGTACTTGGTTTCGAAGTCGTAGAAGCCCGTGGAGTCACCATCGCGGTCACCGACCGCCACCCGAATCTCCCCGATCGTGCTCGCCCGCACCGCCCCGTCCGGGAATTCCAGCACGCCGCATTCCAATTCGCGGCCCTCGATACCAGCCTCGACGATCACCTTCGGGTCGTGCCGACGGGCCTGCGCGATCGCCGCAGCCAGGCCGGCCGGTTCGGTCACCCTGCTCACCCCGATTGACGAGCCGCCCCGCGCGGGTTTGACGAACATCGGAAAACCCAGACGAGCCAGGTCTTCGGCTGCAGGCTGACTGCGGCCGGGCCGAAGGACCAGATAGTCGCCGATGGGCAGGCCTTCGGCGGCCATGAGTTTCTTGGCGAACTCTTTGTCCATCCCGGCTGCGCTGGCCAACACTCCGGCGCCGACGTAGGGCAGCCCGGCCATCTCCAGCAGGCCCTGGATGGTGCCGTCCTCGCCGTAAGGTCCGTGCAGGATCGGGAAGACCACGTCGACGCCGGCCAGGATCTCCCCGACACCGTCCAGCGGCGAGCCCTTCCCGCCACGAACTTCGGGCAGCTTGCCGTCGGCGATGGCCAGGTCGTCGGGGTCGACGTCCTCGCGCAACCACGACCCGTCCCGCGCGATACCGACGGGCACCACCTCGAACCGGCCGGGGTCCAGGTTGCGCAGGATGCTGCCCGCCGATACGCAGGAGATCGCATGCTCGGAGCTGCGGCCACCGTAGACGACGGCGACGCGAATCCGGGAGCCGGGACGGGAAGTCACAAGCTAGAGAGGCTACCTCTCCGGCGCGCGCCCGGCCGCATCGAGAGCGGCCAGGACATCGACCACAAGGTCGTCGGTGTCCTCGATGCCCGCTGAGATCCGGGCGAAACCGGCCGGCACCGAGTCTCCCCAGCGGGCCCGACGGTCAACGGAGGTGTGGAGGCCGCCGAAGCTGGTGGCGGCGACCAGTAGTTCGCTTCGCCGCACCAGGGCGTGCACGGAATCGGCGTCGGCCAACTCGATCGACAGCAGACCGCCGAACCGGCGCATCTGGTGTACCGCGACCGGGTGCGACGGGTCATCGGGCAGACCGGGGTAGCGCACCGATCGGACGGCGGGGTGGCCGTGCAGGGCCGTTGCCAGGGCCAGCGCGTTCTGGCACTGCCGGTCGAACCGCAGGCCCAGGCTGCCGATACTGCGCAGCAGCAGCCAGGACTCCAGCGCGCCCGGCACCGGTCCGGCCAGCAGGCGTTCCCGTTCGATGGCATCCATCAGCTCCGGCCGACTGCCGGCGACATACCCGGCAACCAGATCGCTGTGGCCCGCCAGTGCCTTGGTGGCACTGGCCACCACCAGGTCTGCGCCCATCGAGAGCGGCTGCTGACCGAGCGGGGTCGCGGTGGTGTTGTCGACCAGCAGCCGGGCGCCTCGGCGGCGGCAGATCCCTGCCAGCCGGTGCAGATCCACCACGTCCAGGGCTGGGTTCGTCGGCGTCTCGGCCAGCACCACATCGGCGCCGGCGGCCGCGTCGTACATCTGTGAGGCCGTAGCCTCCTGGACCGTAACCCCCAGTGCTGCAAGGCTTTCCTGTGCCCACCGTCGGACCTGGTAGTAGCCGTCGGCAGGCACCAACAGCACCGATCCGGGCCGCGCGAGGACCCTTAACGCGGACGTGATCGCCGCCATCCCCGAGCCGAACGTCAGTGCCGAGGTGGCTTCCTCGAGCTCGGCAATGGCGGCCTCCGCGTGAACCCAGACCGGGTTGGAGTAACGGCCGTAGACGTGGGCTTCGCTGCCCTCGTCACCGGACAGGTGGAATGCCGACACCGGAACCGGGGTGTGCGCCACGGGCTGACCGGCGAGGGCCTCGGTGTCCACCGCCTTGACGGTGCGGGTGGAATCGCCGTAGCGCTCTTTCACTGGGCCTCTCTTCTCTTCGCGCGAGCGCTCATCGTGTCACTCCGGCTTGGTCGTGCGGCCCAGCAGCAGCGCTACGGCCTCGTCGACGGACAGTCCCTTGTGGCAAACCCGATGCACCGCATCCGTCAACGGCATCTCGACGTCATAACTTGAGGCCAGCGCCAAAATTGAAGTGCAGGAGGTGACCCCCTCGGCGACGTGGCCTTGCGTCGCACGCCTGGCCTCCGCAAGTGTTGCGCCGCGGCCCAGGCGTACCCCGAAACTTCGGTTGCGGGAATGCGTCGAGGTACAGGTGGCCACCAGATCTCCGACGCCCGCCAAGCCGGCCAGCGTTGTCGTTTTGGCGCCCAACGCCATTCCCAGCCGGATTATCTCGGCCAACCCGCGGGTGATGATCGCCGCAGCGGTGTTCTCCCCCAGCCCCACCCCGGCTGCCATCCCGCAAGCGAGAGCGATCACGTTCTTGCACGCCCCGCCGATCTCGGTACCCGCCACGTCGGAATTGGTATACGGCCTCAGATAGCCGGTGCTCAGCGCCCGCTGCAACGCCACCGCCCGGCCGGAGTCCGAACAGGCCACCACCGTGGCTGCGGGCTGCTCTTTGGCGACCTCGTCGGCCAGATTCGGCCCGGAGACCACCGCGACCTGCGCCGGGTCGATGTCGGTGACGGCGGCGATCACCTGGCTCATCCGCATCAGGGTGCCGAGTTCGATACCCTTCGCCAGGCTCACCAGGGTCGCGCCTGGCTCGATGTGTCCACGCCACGCCTCCAGGTTGGTGCGCAGTGTCTGCGACGGGACGCCGAGCAGGACGGTGCGCACACCGTCGAGGGCCTCGGCCGGATCACTGGTCGCCCGGATTCTCCTCGGCAGGGTGATATCGGCGAGGTACCGGTCATTGGTGTGCGCGGAGTTGACTTCGTCGGCCACATCCGGGTTGCGTGCCCACAACCGGACATCGCTGCCGGCATCCGCAAGCACTTTGGCGATCGCGGTACCCCAGGCCCCGGCGCCCATCACCGCAGCCGTCCCCAGGCTCATCGAATTGCCCACCCTTCCGTCCGAATGCCTCTCAAGCTAATCAGAGGGGCGCTGGCAGGATGGCGTCCATGGGCGTCGGGCTGATCGTTGCGGTCAAGCGACTCGGCGCCGCCAAAAGTCGGCTTTCGGCTCTGTTCGGCCCGGATGTCCGGGAGGGCGTCGTCCTGGCGATGCTGGTCGATACCCTCACCGCAGCCCGCGCGGTGCCCAGGGTGGGATCGATCACGGTCGTGACCCCGGACCCTGTTGTGGCCGCGGCCGTCAGCGACCTCGGCGCCGTCGTAGTCGCCGACCCGACACCCGCCGGTCACCCCGACCCCCTCAACAACGCGATCCTGGCGGCCTGCGGCCGGGTCGCGGACTGGACACCGAACATCGCTGTACTGCAGGGGGATCTGCCCGCCCTACGGGCCGCCGAGCTGGACGCCGCGCTGGCTTCGGCGACGAAACACACCCGCAGTTTCGTCGCGGACCGGCCGGGGACCGGGACCTCGGCGCTGTTCGCCTTCGGTGTCCCGGCAGATCCCCGGTTCGGCAGCGATTCCGCACGGCGGCACCGCGATTCCGGAGCCGTCGAACTCGTCGGCGACTGGCCCGGGCTGCGATGCGATATCGATACCCCCGAAGACCTGGCAGAAGCGCGGCAACTCGGTATCGGCGCGGCCACCGCCGAGGCCGTCGGGTGAGGTGACGAGCCTTGATGGACGGTCGGTCGCCGATTCGACACAGCCCACCACGAAATGCCCCCGTTGGGGGATGATGACCTCATGACCGAGGCGCACACCGAGTCCCGACCGGAGGGCGGCCCACCACACCGCGACCCCCCGCCCGACGCACCCCCGGCGGCAACGCGTACTCCGGTGGACAACCCACTGCCCGCGGACCGTTACCTCAACCGAGAGCTGAGTTGGCTGGACTTCAACAACAGGGTCCTGACGCTGGCCGCGGACGGCTCGTTACCACTGCTTGAGCGGGCCAAGTTCCTGGCCATCTTCGCTTCCAATCTGGACGAGTTCTACATGGTGCGCGTCGCCGGTCTCAAGCGCCGCGACGAAATGCAGTTGTCGGTGCGCTCCGCCGACGGGCTGTCCCCCCGGGAGCAGCTTCGGCTGATCGGCGAACGCACCCAGCAACTGGCGACCCGCCACGCCCGGGTGTTTCTGGAATCGGTGCAACCGTCGTTGGCCGAGAACGGGATTCATATCGTCAGCTGGTTGGACCTGAGCGCAGCCGAACGCAGCGAGTTGTCGGCTTACTTCTCCGAGCAGGTGTTTCCAGTGCTGACGCCGCTGGCGGTGGATCCGGCGCATCCCTTCCCGTTCGTGAGTGGGTTGAGTCTGAACCTCGCGGTGGCTGTGCGCTCACCTGAGGACGGCGCCGAGCACTTCGCCCGGGTGAAAGTTCCCGATAACGTGGACCGCTTCGTGCGTCTCAAGGAATCCGACCCGGACAGCCAGGCCGCACGATTCCTCCCGATGGAGGATTTCATCGCGGCTTTCCTGCCGGTGCTGTTTCCCGGGATGGAAATCGTCGAGCAGCACGCTTTCCGGATCACCCGGAACGCCGATATGGACGTCGAGGACCGCGACGAGGATCTACTACAGGCACTGGAGCGCGAACTTGCGCGACGCCGGTTCGGTCCGCCGGTGCGCCTCGAGGTCTCCGACGACATGTCAGAGCACATGCTCGGACTGCTGTTACGGGAACTCGACGTACATCCCGGAGATGTCGTTCAGGTCCCCGGCCTGCTGGACCTGTCGGCGCTGTGGCAGATCTACGCCGTCGACCGCCCGACGCTCAAGGAGCGACCATTCGTCCCGGCGACCCATCCGGCTTTCGGAGAGACCGGCAAGAGCATCTTCGCCACCCTGCGCGACGGCGATGTGCTGGTGCACCATCCCTACGAATCGTTCTCGACGAGTGTGCAGCGGTTCATCGAACAAGCCGCCGCGGACCCGGATGTGTTGGCCATCAAGCAGACCCTGTACCGAACCTCGGGTGACTCACCGATCGTCAATGCACTGATCGAAGCCGCCGACGCAGGCAAGCAGGTGGTGGCTTTGGTGGAGCTCAAAGCACGTTTCGATGAGCAGGCGAATATCAAGTGGGCGAGGGCGTTGGAAGATGCCGGCGTGCACGTCGTGTACGGCCTCGTCGGTCTGAAGACGCACTGCAAGACATGCCTGGTGGTGCGTCGGGAAGGCTCGACGATCCGGCGGTACTGCCATATCGGGACGGGCAACTACAACCC
Source organism: uncultured Mycobacterium sp. (assembly GCA_964483865.1). GTDB lineage: Bacteria > Actinomycetota > Actinomycetes > Mycobacteriales > Mycobacteriaceae > Mycobacterium. The sequence goes on from CAZADG010000045.1 coordinate 14,753, forward strand.
GAAGACCGCGCGACTCTACGAGGACGTCGGCCTGCTGACCGCGGCACCCGATATCGGCGCAGATCTCACCGACCTGTTCAACTCCCTGACCGGATATTCGCGCAAGGTGAGCTACCGCAATCTGCTGGTGGCACCGCACGGTATCCGCAAGGGCATCCTCGAGCGCATCGAACGGGAGATCGCCGCGCACGGCCGTCACGGCAACGGGCGAATCCGGTTCAAAGCCAACGCGATCGTTGACGAGCAGATCATCGACGGGTTGTACCGGGCATCGCAGGCCGGCGTGCGCGTGGAGGTGGTGGTACGCGGCATCTGCGCGTTGCGCCCTGGAGTCGAGGGATTTTCGGAGAACATCGCCGTGCGCTCGATTCTGGGTCAGTTCCTCGAGCATTCGAGGGTGATGCATTTCGGGGCGATCGACGAGTTCTGGATCGGCAGCGCCGACATGATGCACCGAAACCTCGACCGCCGGGTGGAGGTGATGGCACAGGTCAAGGATCGCCGCCTCGCCGAACAACTCAACGAGATGTTCGAATCAGCCCTGCACCCGGCCACGCGGTGTTGGGAATTGGCGGCTGACGGGAGTTGGACCGCGGCACCCCGGAGCGGACACGATGTTCGGGACCATCAGGTGTGGCTGATGGAAAAACATCGGCAGGGCTGACGATATGGCGCAGAAGAAGGCTGCTGCCCAACGGAAGAAAGCCACCGAGGCAAAACACGTTTCGGTCCTAGCCGCGGGCGCGGTGCTGTGGCGGCCCGACGAGACATCCGGCGAGCCACTGATTGCCGTGATCCACCGACCACGCTACGACGACTGGTCGCTCCCCAAGGGCAAGGTGGATCCGGGTGAAACCGAACCCGTGACGGCGGTCCGGGAAATCCTCGAGGAAACCGGGCAGCGAGCAGAGCTGGGCCGACGGCTTTGTCGGATCCGCTATCCGATTCCGCCGGGTACCAAGGTCGTCCACTACTGGGCGGCCCGGGCGCACGGCGGCGAATTCGCACCCGGCAAGGAAGTGGACCAGCTGCTGTGGCTTCCGCCCAAGGAGGCCGTCACGCGGCTCACCTATCCGCATGACGCCAAGGTCGTCGCGCGGTTCACCAGGAAGCCTGCGGACCTTCAGACGGTGTTGATCATTCGGCACGCTACAGCCGGCCGCAAAGCCCGTTATCACGGTGACGACCGCGAGCGGCCGCTTGACCGCAAAGGCAGGGCGCAGGCCAAGTCATTGGTACCGCAACTAATGGCCTTTGGGGCAACGGAACTGTATGCCGCGGACCGAACCAGGTGTGTCCAGACCATCGAGCCGCTGGCACTGGAGATGGGCCAACCGATCACCGTTGAGACCTCACTGACCGAGGAGGCCTACGCCGAAAACCCGGAGGCAGCCCATAAGCGGGTGTTGGAGATCGCCGCCCTCGGCGGAACACCGGCCATCTGCTCGCAGGGCAAAGTCATTCCCTATCTGATCGACTGGTGGTGCAGCCGCGACGGGGTGAAGCCCGACAAGTCACGCAATCGCAAAGGCAGTACCTGGGTGCTGTCACTGCACGAGGGACAGCTGATGGCGGCCGATCACCTGCCAAGCCCACTCGCCAAAGCGCACTAAAACGCGAATACGCCGCGGGCCCCGTTGGGCCCGCGGCGTATTCGCGAACGGTGTTGACGGCCTAGCGGCGACCGCGCTTGGCTGGCGCCTTCTTGGCCGGAGCCTTCTTGACGACGACCTTCTTGGCCGGAGCCTTCTTCACGGCAGCCGCCTTCGCCGGAGCCTTCTTCACGGCAGCC
>CAZADG010000045.1:16644-29839 GCA_964483865.1 uncultured Mycobacterium sp.
GCCGGAGCCTTCTTCACGGCAGCCGCCTTCGCCGGAGCCTTCTTCACGGCAGCCTTCTTGACCGCAACCTTCTTGGCCGGAGCCTTCTTCACAACGCCCTTCTTGGCCGGAGCCTTCTTCACGGCGACCTTCTTGACCGCAACCTTCTTGGCCGGAGCCTTCTTCACGGCAGCCTTCTTGGCCGGGGCTTTCTTCGCGACAGCCTTCTTCACAGCAGCCTTCCTAACTGCGCCGCCGGCGGCGCCTCGTTTGACAGCGGGACCTTCAGACGGGAGTTTCTGTGCACCAGAGACGATTGCCTTGAATTGCGCACCGGGACGGAACGCGGGAACAGAGGTGGGTTTCACGCGCACCGTTTCACCGGTGCGCGGATTACGGGCAACGCGCGCAGCGCGGCGGCGGCGTTCGAAGACACCGAAGCCGGTAATGGTCACGCTGTCACCCTTGTTGACGGCGCGCACGATGGCGTCGACCAATGTCTCAACAGCCTTCGTTGCGTGACCGCGGTCGACCTCCAACTCTGCTGTGAGAACGTCGATCAACTCTGCTTTGTTCATTCAAATCCTCCGAAACAGTGGTCCGCCCTGGACCGACTGGGGAATACGGTAAACCGAAAAAGCGCAGATATCCATGAGCCACGCGTATTTCAGCAAAATGTTCGGAGGATTTTTTCAATCCGCTTGTGCCGCTTAAGAGCAATTCCGGGGACCGATAGCTACCCCTTTGAAGCGCCCTTTTCCCGCACACGAGCCGTTCACGATGCGGTCGGAATTCGCGGCTTCCATTCAGGGCGGCACGCTTCGAATGCCTCGATTTCGGGTAGTTTCTGCAGCGTAAGGCCTATATCGTCGAGTCCCTCACGGAGCCGCCAGGCGGTGTGATCGTCAATCGTGAACGGCAACACCGCCGTTCCGCACGCGATGGTCCGATCATCAAGGTTGACAGTGATTTCCAGACCGGGCTGCTGTTCAATGAGCTTCCAGAGCAGTTCGACATCATCCTGCGCCACCTCAGCGGCCAGAAGGCCGGCCTTGCCTGCGTTTCCGCGGAAGATATCGGCGAAGCGGGACGAGATGACAACCCGGAAGCCATAGTCCATCAAGGCCCAGACGGCATGTTCGCGTGAGGATCCGGTCCCGAAATCGTGTCCTGCGACCAGAACCGAGCCTCGGTCGAAGGGCGCAAGATTGAGGATGAAAGCCGGATCCGAACGCCAGGCGGCGAACAATCCGTCCTCGAAACCCGTTCTGGAGACACGCTTGAGGTACTCGGCGGGGATGATCTGGTCGGTGTCGACGTTGGACCGACGCAGTGGCACGCCGATGCCGGTGTGGGCCTGAAAAGCTTCCATGAGTTGACTTCTCCTTGCGTTCAGCCGGGACGATCAGGCGTGCAGATCGGCGGGTGAGGACAGGGTGCCGCGAACGGCAGTGGCCGCCGCGACGGCCGGCGAGACCAGGTGGGTGCGGCTGCCCTTGCCCTGTCTGCCTTCGAAATTGCGATTGGACGTCGACGCGCAACGCTGCCCCGGTGCCAACTGATCCGGGTTCATTCCCAGACACATCGAACAGCCCGCGAGCCGCCACTCGGCGCCTGCCGCGGTGAAGACCTCCCCGAGCCCCTCGGCTTCGGCCTGGGCACGGACCTTCATGGAACCGGGTACGACCAGCATTCGGACGCCGTCTGCCACCTGCCGGCCGCGCAACACGTCAGCGACCGCGCGCAGGTCCTCGATACGTCCGTTGGTACAGGAGCCGACGAACACCACATCGACAGGAATGTCTCGCATCGGCGTCCCCGGCCGAAGATCCATGTATGACAACGCCTTCTCCGCAGCCTGGCGTTGCGCGTCGCTCCCCATCAGTTCGGGATCGGGTACCGCCTCAGACAGCGGGACACCCTGGCCGGGATTGGTGCCCCAGGTGACGAATGGACTCAGCGTGCTGGCGTCGATGTAGATCTCGGTGTCGAACTGTGCGCCGGGGTCGGTGCGCAGTTGTTCCCATGCCTCGACAGCGGAATCCCAGTCGGCGCCCTCGGGCGCGTAAGGCCGGCCGCGCAGGAATTCGTACGTCGTGGCGTCCGGGGCGACCATGCCGGCGCGGGCGCCGGCTTCGATGCTCATGTTGCAGATGGTCATCCGGCCTTCCATCGACAGCGATTCAATGGTGCTGCCGCGGTATTCGATGACGTGGCCCTGACCGCCGCCGGTACCGATCTTTGCGATCACGGCCAAAATGATGTCCTTGGCCGTGACCCCTTGTGGCAACGGCCCGTCCACGTTCACCGCCATCGTCTTGAACGGACGCAGCGGCAGGGTCTGCGTCGCCAGCACATGCTCGACCTCGGAGGTACCGATGCCCATCGCCAGTGCTCCGAATGCGCCGTGGGTCGACGTGTGACTGTCGCCGCAGACGATCGTCATCCCGGGTTGGGTGAGACCCAATTGAGGTCCGACCACGTGCACGATGCCCTGTTCCGGGTCACCCATCGGATGGAGTCGGATGCCGAACTCCGCGCAGTTGCGTCGCAGGGTCTCCACTTGGGTGCGCGAGATCAGGTCGGCAATCGGCTTGTCGATACCGATCGTCGGGACATTGTGATCCTCGGTGGCCAGGGTGAGGTCGGGCCGGTGCACCGGGCGCCCGGCCATCCGCAGGCCATCGAAGGCCTGCGGACTGGTGACCTCATGGACGAGGTGCAAATCGATGTAGATCAGGTCGGGTTCACGGCTCGCGCCGGCACCGGCGCCTGCCACGACCACGTGGTCTGCCCAGACCTTCTCGGCAAGAGTCCTCGGATTGTCCATAGCTTGCAAACTCGCCATCTCGCTCTGCCCCTGTCTCACATTATGGGACGCTAATATCTCGATATGAGACAGGATAGCGGTATCGGCGTGCTCGACAAAGCCGTGGGAGTACTGCATGCAGTCGCCGAAGCACCGTGCGGACTTGCCGAACTGTGCGAACGGACCGGTATGCCACGGGCCACAGCCCACCGACTCGCGGCCGGCCTGGAGGTCCACCGGCTGCTCGCCCGCGACAGCGCGGGACGTTGGCGACTCGGGCCGGCGGTCAGCGAATTGTCCGCAGCCGTGGGCGATCCACTGATCGCCGCCGGGGCGGCGGTGCTGCCAGGACTGCGGGAGATCACCGGAGAGAGCGTCCAGTTGTACCGCAGAGAAGGCACCATGCGGGTGTGCGTGGCGGCGCTCGAACCACCGGCGGGGCTTCGAGATACCGTGCCTGTCGGAGCACGCCTGCCCATGACCGCCGGATCGGCGGCGCGGGTGCTGCTGGCCTTCAGCGACGAAGCCACCCAGCGGTCGTTGTTGCCCGCCGCCGCCTTCACCGAACGCACACTCGCCGACATTCGGCGGCGCGGCTGGGCCCAGAGTGCGGCCGAACGCGAACCAGGTGTAGCCAGCGTCTCGGCACCGGTATATGACCGCGGTGGCGCTGTGGTCGCGGCGGTGTCGGTCTCCGGACCGATCGATCGGATGGGCCGTCGCCCCGGCGAACGTTGGGCGGCCGATCTGCTCGCCGCAGCCGAGGACCTGACCCGGCGGCTCTAGCAGCCCGATGCCACACTGTCGGCATGGGACGAAACCAGCGCCGCCAGATCATGATGACCGACGTTGAGATCGCCGATTTCGTCGCGAAAAGCCGCACCGGAACCATGGCCACCGTAGGTACGGACGCGCAGCCACACCTGGTCGCGATGTGGTACGGCGTGATCGACGGCGATATCTGGGTGGAGACCAAAGTCAAGTCCCAGAAAGTCGTCAACATCCGGCGCAATCCCAGGGTCAGTTTCATGATCGAGGCCGGAATGACCTACGACTCGCTGATGGGTGTGTCCTTCGAGGGGGTCGCCGAAATCCACGACGACCCCGACACCATCTTCGCCGTCGGGGTCAGCGTGTGGGAGCGCTACAACGGGCCGTACACCGACGAGCTCAAGCCCGCAGTGGACATGATGATGAACAAACGTGTCGCGGTGAGAATCGCCGCAGACCGGGTGCGGTCCTGGGATCACCACAAGCTCGGGCTCCCCGCGATGCCGGTTGCTGGGTCGACAGCGCCGCGCTAGGCGCCGGCGATCGAACAATGCCCGGCGCACAGCCGGGCGAGCGAGTACCCCCGATGGGATTCGAACCCACGCTACCGCCGTGAGAGGGCGGCGTCCTAGGCCGCTAGACGACGGGGGCTAGAACGTGAGACAGCATATCCGACCCGACAGGGCCGTCATAATCGCTGTCGTTGGCTGGGGTACCAGGACTCGAACCTAGAATGGCTGAACCAGAATCAGCTGTGTTGCCAATTACACCATACCCCATCGGCACCCATAACAGCTGGTCAAGACCAACTATTCCGAGCCGCAGAACTACTTGGCACAACGAGACAGCAGACTACCAAAGATTGCGCGAAACCCCGTCACGGGCCTCCCGCAGCCGCTGCATAGTGCGATCGCGGCCCAGTAGTTCCATCGACTCGTACAGCGGCGGGCTGACCGTCGCGCCTGTCACTGCCACCCGGATGGGGCCGAAGGCCTTGCGCGGCTTGAGGCCCAGCCCGTCGATCAACGCGCCCTTGAGCGCCTCCTCGATCGAGTTGGCCGACCAGTCGGCGACCCCGTCAAGCGCACCGAGGGCGGAATCGAGCACCTCCACGGCATCCCCGGCGAGTTCCTTGGCGCCGGCCTTGGGGTCGATGACGTAGATGTCGTCGTTGAGGAACTTGAGCAACTCCCAGCCGTCGGAGAGCACCACGACACGGGTCTGCACCAATTCTGCGGCGGTGACGAAATCCGATTCACTAAGACCAGTGTCGTGCCCGTGGGCTTGGAAGAATTCGCCAAGCCGCCGGGCAAATTCGTCGGACGGTAGCCGTCGGATGTGCTCGGCGTTGATGGCATCGGCTTTTTTCTGGTCGAACCGGGCCGGGTTGGAGTTGACGTCGACTACGTCGAAGGCCTCCACCATTTCCGGCAGGGTGAACACGTCGCGGTCCTCGGCGATACCCCAGCCCAGCAGCGCAAGGTAGTTCAGCAGGCCCTCAGGCAGAAAGCCGCGGTTACGGTGCAGGAACAGATCAGACTGCGGATCCCGCTTGGACAGCTTCTTGGTGCCCTCACCCAGAACCGTTGGTAGGTGGGCGAATTCAGGAACGCGCTCCCCCACACCGATGCGGATCAACGCCCGATGCAACGCGATCTGGCGCGGGGTGGACGGCAGCAGGTCCTCGCCGCGCAGGACGTGGGTGATCTTCATCACCGCATCATCGACAGGGTTGACCAGAGTGTAGAGCGGGTCGCCACTGGCGCGGGTCAAAGCGAAGTCGGGAACCGTACCGGCCGCAAAGGTGGTCTCACCGCGCACCAGGTCATGCCAACTGAGGTCTTCGTCGGGCATCCGCAGCCGCAACACCGGCTTGCGGCCCTGCGCCTCGAACTCGGCACACTGCTCCGGGGTCAGGTCCCGGTCGTAGTTGTCATAGCCCAACTTCGGGTTGCGTCCGGCGGCCAGATGACGAGCCTCGACCTCCTCGGGGGTTGAGTAGGCCGGGTAGACCTCACCGGCGTCCACAAGTCTCGCGATCACGTCCCGGTAGATCTGGCCGCGCTGGGACTGCCGGTAAGGCTCGTGCGGCCCACCGACTTCCGGGCCCTCGTCCCAGTCCAGTCCCAGCCAGCGCAGCGCCTCCAGGATGGCGTTGTAGCTCTCCTCGGAGTCCCGGGCCGCGTCGGTGTCCTCGATGCGAAAAACGAAGGTGCCGTGAGTGTGCCGCGCGTAGGCCCAGTTGAACAGCGCGGTCCGGACCAGCCCCACGTGCGGCGTTCCGGTCGGCGACGGGCAGAACCGAACCCGGACGGCCCGATCCAAGTCTTGCGCGGTCATCTGACGCCTTTCCGGGTCACTGGGTTGGTCAGGGTGCCGATGCCCTCGATACTGACGCTGACGGTGTCGCCGTCCTCGATCGGCCCCACCCCTTCAGGAGTGCCGGTGAGGATGAGGTCACCCGGCAGCAGGGTCATCACCGCCGACATCCACTCGATGATGGCGCCGATATCGTGGATCATCAGCGAGGTCCTACTACGTTGGCGCACAACACCGTTGACTTCGGTGCGGATCTCGAGATCCGAGGGGTCCAGGTCGGTGACGATCCACGGTCCGACCGGGCAGAAGGTGTCGTGCCCCTTGGCGCGCATCCACTGGCCGTCGGCCTTCTGCTGATCGCGCGCCGAAACGTCGTTGGCGATGGTGTAGCCCAGGATGACGTCGCGCGCCCTAGCCGCCGGAACATCCTTGCAGGGCCGGCCGATCACCGCCGCCAACTCACCCTCATGGTGCACCGGGGAAGCGTTGGCGGGCAGTTGAATCGGCACCCCGGGCCCGATGATGGCGGTATTGGGCTTCAGAAAGATGACCGGGTCTTCCGGCGCCGGGCCGGTGGATTCCGCCATTTCCTCGATGTGGGCAGCGTAGTTCTTGCCCATGCACACCACCTTGCTGGCCAGGATGGGCGCCAACAGGCGGACGTCCCCGAGCGACCAGGACCGACCGGTGAAGGTGGGCGTGCCGAACGGATGCTCTTTGATCTCGCGGGCCACCTCGTGATCCGGTTCACCTTCGATGCTCACGAAAGCAACCCCGTCGGGGCTGGCGATACGACCCAGGCGCATTCGTGACAGCCTAGTGGCGTCACAATGCGGGGGCCTGAGGACCCCGAACGCCGCCGAGTGAGGAATCACGCAGACACAGTGCGAGTGAACATCTGCAAGGGACCTCACTCAACGGGTGGGGGTGACGGCGCCGCGCGGCGGTGGTCGATGTTGTCCATCGCCCTGTTCGCGACGCTGTTCGCCAATGTCTTCATCAACGGTGTCGCATTTCTGATCCCCACCCTGCACGCCGACTTCGGCTTAGACCTCGCGCTGGCCGGCCTGATCTCCGCGATGCCGAAATTCGGGATGGTGCCCACCCTGATTCCCTGGGGCTATGTGGTGGACCGGGCCGGGGAGCGCTTCGTGCTGTGGGTGGGCTCGGCGCTGACGGCCGCGGCCGCACTGGGGGCCGCGCTGTCGTCGTCGCTGGTGGTCATGGGGGCGTTCCTATTTCTCGGCGGAATGGCCGCAGCGAGCAGTAACTCGGCCAGCGGCCGACTGGTGGTGGGCTGGTTTCCCGCCGAGCAGCGCGGCCTGGCGATGGGAATCCGGCAGACCGCCCAACCGCTGGGCGTCGGCCTGGGGGCATTGGTGATGCCGCAGTTGGCGCAGAGCCGCGGCATCGGGGCTGCCCTGATGTTCCCCGCCGCAGTGTGCGCGCTGGCTGCGCTGGTGTGCATGGTGGCGGTGATCGACCCGCCACGGCCACCGCGCGCCGAAGCTCCCCCCGAGGACCTGGCCAACCCGTACCGCGGCTCCATACTGCTCTGGCGAATTCATGCCGTCTCGGTCCTGCTGGTGGTTCCGCAGGCTCTGGTGTGGACCTTCGCACTGGTGTGGCTGATGACCGAACACGGATGGTCACCGGCGGCAGCCGGGGTCCTGGTGACGGTCTCCCAGATCCTGGGGGCGCTCGGTCGGATCGCCGCGGGGCGGTGGTCGGACAAGATGGGCGCTCGGCTGCGTCCCATCCGGATCATCGCGGCGGCCGCCGCGGTGTCGATGATGCTGCTGGCGTTCGCCGACGCACTCGACGCGAGCTGGAGTATCGCGGTGCTGATCGTGGCGTCGGTGCTGACGGTGAGTGACAACGGACTGGCGTTCACCGCGATCGCCGAGATCGCGGGCCCGTTCTGGAGCGGACGGGCCCTGGGTGCGCAGAACACCAGCCAGTTGCTGATGACGGGGCTGACGCCACCGGTCTTCGGGGCGCTGATCGGCACGGCGGGCTACCCGGTGGCCTTCGTGGTGTGCGCGCTGTTCCCGATACTGGCAATACCGTTGGTCCCGGACGATCCGGATCACTGACCCACTTGCCCTCGTGACGGCCGCGAGCGTGCACGTAATGCTCGGCTGCGCGGCATGTTGCCGCACCGACACGCACGCTCGCCGGGATAAGGGGGCGCTAATCTGAGGGAGCCGAATACATCAACCGCGGGAGTCCGGGGCAACCGGTCTGAGAAGGTGGCATACGGCGCCGCCGACCGCACAACCGTCCGGGTAATGCCGGGCAGGGAGCGTCGACTATGACTGTGCTTTTCACACTGTGGGGCTATGACGTCACCGCGATCGAATTCGCCTCGGTGATTCTGGCTTTCATCGCCATCGGCCTGGGCATTCGCGGGACCAGATGGACCTGGCCCTTCTACTTCCTGTCCAGCCTCCTCTACGGGTGGCTGTTCGTGGAATTCGATCTATTCGCCTCGGCCGCAATGCAGTTGATCTTCATCGCCGCGGCAATCTGGGGCTGGTTCTCCTGGGGCCGCGAGGGCGCGGCCACGCCGACCCGCCTGGCCCCGGTGTCCCGCCTCCGCGGCGTGATCGGGGTCGTCGCGCTGTGGGCGCTGCTCGCGCCACTGCTGCAGCGCATCGGCGGTGTTGCCACCTGGGGCGATGCCTTCATGCTGGTGGGCTCGCTGGCCGGTCAGCTTCTGATGGTGCTGCAGAAGATCGAGACCTGGTTCGTGTGGATCGCGGTCAACACCGTCGGCACGGTGCTCTACGCGAGCCAGGGCCTCTACTTCACGTCACTGTTCTATGCGGTCCTCATCCCGATGGCCCTCACCGGGTGGCGGGCCTGGTCCGCACGCGCCGCGCACCCGTCCGAGCAGGCGACTACCCGTGCCTGAACTGATCTCGGTGGTGGGCGGGGAATGCACCGGCAAGTCGACTTTGGCCGCGGCGCTCGGTATTCGACTGCCGGCCGTTGTCGTCTCCGAGTTCTTGCGGGAGTGGGTCGACCAGCAGGGCCGGGTGCCACTGGCGGCCGAGCAGCCGGCGGTGATGGCCGCTCACCGCGAGTCGGAACTTGATGCGCTACGGCAGGCCGACCGGATAGGTCTGGGGTGGGCGGTGTCGGACAGCGGCCCGTTGATGACGGCGGTGTACAGCATCCAGTACTACGGTGACGACTCGCTGTTGACGCGAGCGTTGGAGTGGACCGCGCGCAGCGACCGGGTGGTGTGGTGCCAGGATGATTTCCCCTGGCAGGCCGACCCTCAGCGCGACGGTTCGCGGGCCAGGTCGACGTCCCAGCAGATCCTCGCGTCGATCTTCGCCGAACATCCCGAACTGCCGATGCTGGAAGTGCGGGGCCCGTTCGACCAGAGAGTCGAAACCGTTCTGCGCGAAATGATGTCGCCTTAGAGCCGGGCGCGGATCCGTTCGCCGACCTCTTTGGTCGACAACGAACCCGTGCGGGTGGCCAGATGGTCGGCGACAGCCTTGTCGACCCGGGCGGCGGCCGTGTCCTCCCCGAGGTGGGACAGCAGCAGCGCCACACTCATCACCGCGGCAGTGGGATCTGCGATGCCCTTGCCGGCGATGTCGGGCGCGCTACCGTGCACCGGTTCGAACATCGAAGGGTTGGCGCCGGTGGCATCGATATTGCCACTGGCGGCCAACCCGATACCGCCCGACACCGCTGCGGCCAGGTCGGTGATGATGTCGCCGAACAGGTTGTCGGTGACGATGACGTCGAATCGGCCAGGGTCGGTGACCATGTGGATGGTGGCGGCGTCGATGTGCTGATAGGCGACCTCGACGTCGGGGTACTCTCGGCCCACCTCAGCCACGACCCGCGACCAAAGGTTTCCTGCGAAGGTCAGCACGTTGGTCTTGTGCAGCAGGGTCAGGTGTTTGCGGCGGGCACGGGCCTTGTCGAAGGCGTATCGCACCACCCGTTGCACCCCGAACGCGGTGTTGACGCTCACCTCGGTAGCCACCTCGTGCGGGGTGCCCACCCGGATAGCCCCGCCGTTGCCGGTGTACGGGCCCTCGGTGCCCTCGCGGACCACGACGAAGTCGATCGCCAGGTCACCGGCCCCACCCGACAGGGGACTGGACACTCCGTCGTAGAGCCGACTGGGCCGCAGGTTCACGTGGTGATCGAGTTCGAAGCGCGTGCGCAGCAGCAGACCCCTTTCGAGCACACCACTGGGCACCGACGGGTCGCCGATGGCGCCGAGCAAAATGGCGTCGTGGCCGCGCAGTTCGTCGATTACGCCGGCCGGCAACACTTCGCCGGTGGCGTGATAGCGCCGGGCGCCGAGGTCATAGTGCGTCTTGTCCACCCCGGGAAGCACCGCGTCGAGCACCTGCAGAGCCTCGGCGATCACCTCCGGGCCGATGCCATCGCCCGGGATCACCGCGAGTTTCGTAGCACGACTCACGACAGGTCCACCACTTCGAGCGTGGTGGCTCCCACGGCGTCGCGGATCGCCGCCCGCACGTCGGCGGGGACGTCGCGATCCAGACGCAACATCACTGTGGCACCGCCGCCAGAGGTGTCCTGACTGAGCTGCGCCGCTTCGATATTCACATCCGCCGCGCCGAGCAGGGTGCCGATCTTGCCCAGCGCTCCGGGCTTGTCCCCATAGTGCAGGATCAGGTTCACACCTTCGGCGCGAAGGTCGAAGCTGCGGCCGTTGATCGACACCACTTTCTGCACTTCCTGCGGACCGGTCAGCGTGCCGGAGACGTTGACCGCCGATCCATCCGGCCCCACCACCCGGACGTCGACCAGGCTGCGGTGATTGGGACTCTCGCTGGCCGTGGTCAGTTCGGCATCCAACCCGCGCTCGGCGGCCAGTGCCGGAGCATTGACGAAGGTGACCTGCTGGTCGGTCATGGTCGAGAACAGACCGCGCAGCGCCGACAGCTTCAGCACCCCGACGTCGTCGGAGGACAGCTCGCCGGACACCTGGACGGTGAGGCTCTCCGGAGGCTCGGTGGCCAGCACGCCGACGAGCACACCGAGTTTGCGGACGAGTTCGAGCCAGGGCGCCACCTCTTCGCTGACCGCCCCACCGGCGACGTTGACCGCGTCGGGCACGAACTCACCGGCCAGGGCCAGCTTGACGCTTTCGGCCACGTCGGTCCCGGCCCGGTCCTGCGCCTCGGAAGTCGACGCCCCCAGGTGCGGTGTCACGACGACTTCGGGCAGGTCGAACAGCGGGCTGTCGGTGCACGGCTCGGTCGAGAACACGTCCAGACCGGCGCCGCGGACGTGGCCGCTGCGGATGGCGTCGGCCAGGGCCTGCTCGTCGATCAGGCCGCCGCGGGCGGCGTTGACGATGATGACGCCGGGCTTGGTCCTGGCCAGGGCCTCCTTGCCGAGCAGGCCGGCGGTCTCCTTGGTCTTGGGCAGGTGGACCGAGATGAAGTCGGCGCGGGCGAGCACGTCGTCCAGCGGCAGCAGTTCGATACCGAGCTGGGCGGCGCGGGCCGGCGGCACATAGGGGTCATAGGCGATGACGTGGGTGCCGAACGCGGCCAACCGCGCGGCCACCAGCTGCCCGATGCGGCCCAGACCGACCACGCCGACGGTCTTGCCGAAGATCTCGGTGCCGTTGAACTTGGAGCGCTTCCAGGTCTTCTCGCGCAGGGTCGCGTCGGCGGCCGGGATCTGCCGGGCGGTGGACAGCATCAGCGCCAGCGCGTGCTCGGCGGCGCTGTGGATGTTGGAGGTGGGGGCGTTGACCACCAGCACCCCGGCGGCGGTGGCGGCGTCGACGTCGACGTTGTCCAGACCCACCCCGGCGCGGGCGATGATCTTCAGCTTGGGTGCCGCGGCGATCACCTCGGCGTCGACGGTGGTCGCCGAGCGGACCAGCAGGGCGTCGGCGTCTTTGACGGCTTCAAGCAGCTTGGGGCGGTCCGGGCCGTCCACCCAGCGGACCTCCACCTGGTCGCCGAGGGCGGCGACGGTGGACTCGGCAAGCTTGTCGGCGATCAGTACAACGGGCAAAGTCACCCGGACAGCCTAAATGGCCCGAAATGGGAAACAATCATCCGCATGGACGTCACGGTCGTGGGCAGCGGGCCCAACGGGCTTGCGGCGGCCGTGGTGTGCGCCCGGGCTGGGCTCAAGGTTCAGGTTCTGGAGGCCCAGCCAACCCTGGGTGGGGGTTCCCGGACCCTCACCGATCCGGAGTTCGACGGGGTGCGCCACGACATCTGCTCGGCGATCCATCCGCTGGCGCTGGCTTCGCCGTTCTTCGCCGAGTTCGACCTTCGCGCGAGGGGCGTCGAACTGGAGGTGCCGGAGATCTCCTACGCCAACCCGTTGCCCGGCCGGCCCGCCGCGCTGGCCTATCAGGATCTGGACCGAACGTGCGCCGAGTTGGCCGACGGTTCGTCCTGGCGGCATCTGCTCGGTCCACTGGCGGCCCGCGGCGAGGACGTCGTTGGTTTCCTCATCGGCGACAAACGCTCGCTGCCACCCGATATCCTGGCGGCAGCCCTGCTGGGCCGACGGATGCTCGAGCAGGGCACGCCCGCCTGGAACGCGTTACGCGGCGAGGACGCCCGCGCATTGTTCACCGGGGTGGCCGCGCACACCATCGCCAAGATGCCCTCCCTGGTTGCCGCCGGCGCGGGTTTGTTGCTCGCGACGTTGGCGCACACCTCCGGGTGGCCGGTGCCGGTGGGCGGCAGCCAGGCCATCGCCGACGCGCTGATGAACGATCTGCGCGCCCACGGTGGAGTGCTGCGCGCCGGAATCGAAGTCACCGCTCCCCCACCGGGTGTGGTGCTCTACGACACCGCCCCCACCGCCCTGCTGGACATTTACGGCGATGCGCTGCCCGACCGGTACGCCCGCGCACTGCGCCGGTACACCTTCGGCCCCGGCGTAGCGAAGGTTGATTTTGTTCTCTCGCAGGATATTCCATGGTCCGACGGGCGTCTGGCGACGGTGCCGACTCTGCACCTCGGCGGCACCCGACCACAGATGGCCTACGCCGAAAAGCAGGTTGCCGCCGGCCGGCATGCCGACTGGCCGATGGTGCTGGCGGCCCAGTCCTGGGTCGCCGACGCCAGTCGTGTCGACGACCGCGGCCGCCGGCCGTTCTGGACCTACGCACACGTTCCGGCGGGGTCGTCGCTAGATCAACATGACGTCATCACTGCGGTGATGGAACGCTTCGCGCCGGGCTTCTCCGACATCGTTCTGGCCGCCCGGAGTATCCCGGCAGCCCGCCTGCACCTGCACGATGCCAACTACGTAGGCGGCGACATCGGCGTCGGC
>CAZADG010000046.1:0-3332 GCA_964483865.1 uncultured Mycobacterium sp.
GCGCCCGCACCGGCTGCCGCGCCGGCACCGGCAGCGCCGGGCATTCCACCCGTCTCGGTCGCGGTGCCGCCGCCGGCCGTTGATCCGGCCACCGCGGTGGCCGCCACGGTGCCCGCTCAGTAGCAGCCTGTCGCGGCTCGTATTCTGGGGCCATGGTTGTCGCCGCGGTCGTATCCCTGGGCTTGGCCGTCCTGATCGGCGGCTCAGGGATCTGGACGCTGCGCAGGCCTGCACCCGCCGACCTCAACGGGCAGGTGCAGCGCGCGGTCGCACCGACCCAGGTGGCCGCCGGCGTCATGCTGGCCGCCGGCGGGATCGTGGCACTGGTGGCACCGCAGTCGATCGGGCTGATCGGGCTGATCGTCGGCTTAGTCGGTGCCATCGCGACAGTCGGCGCGGGTTCCTGGCAGGGCGCCCGCTACGCCACGAGCAGACAGTCCGCGGGCGGCTGCATGTCCCGGGAAGGGTCCGGCGACGGCTGCGGCGGCTGCGGCAAAATCTGCGGCTCGAGCAATCCGGTCTAGCCGGCCCAGGATCAGTTCCGGCTCAGGTCGATGGGATGGGTCGCCAGCATCGCCATCGGCATCGGCTGGCGACGCATCACCCGCGACCAAAGGTCAATTCTCGGCGCGACCAGCACGTCTGACGGCAAGGCCGACAACACGATCCAGTCGTCACGCTCGATTTCACCCTCGAGTTGACCGATGGTCCACCCGGCGTATCCGGCGAAGATCCGCACACCCTCGACCAGGGTCGCGATCACGTCCGGTTCGGCATCGAGGTCCACCATGACGATCCGCCCGGCCACGTGCCGCAGACCGGCCACCCCGTCCGGGTCGGCTCCGACGCGCAGCGTGCCCAGGCACAGCGCCGCATCGCGTTTGACCGGTCCGCCGATGAACATGGTTTTGGGCTTGGCCACCAGGTCGGACCATTGCGGGAGCACGTTGTAAACGGCAGTCTCGCTGGGGCGGTTGAGCACCACGCCCAGGGTTCCGCCGTCATTGTGCTCAACCACGTAGATGACGCTGCGGCGAAACGTCGGCTCCATCAGGTCGATGTTGGCCAGCAGCAAGGAGCCGGCCCGCACCCGATTCGCTGCGGGCGCCACGAAGTCCTCGGGATCCTCCGATTGCGCCACCCCTCCATAATGGCACGGCTGACCGCCCCGAACAGACGCGTGCGGATACCCGGTGCAGCGGTGTTTGTACTGTGAATCAGTGGTGGATGCCGGCGCTTCCGGGTCGCTGTGGCGATCGGTGCGCAGCCTGCCCGATTTCTGGCGGCTCCTCGAACTGCGAGTGGCGAGCCAGTTCGGCGACGGCCTTTTCCAGGCCGGTTTGGCCGGCGGCCTGCTGTTCAACCCGGAGCGGGCCGCCGACCCGTGGGCGGTGGCCGGGGCCTTCGCCGTGCTGTTCCTGCCCTATTCCTTACTCGGACCGTTCGCAGGGGCACTGCTGGACCGCTGGGATCGCCGGGGCGTCCTGATTGCCGCCAACGCTGCACGGGTCTTCGCCGTACTGGGGGTGGCGACGTTACTTGCCGTCGGCGCGCGCGACCTGTTCGTGTTGTGCGGTGCTCTGGTGGTCAACGGACTCAGCCGCTTCGTCACCTCGGGGCTTTCCGCCGCGCTGCCCGATGTGGTTCCACGCGATCGAATCGTCACGATGAACTCGGTGGCCACCGCCACCGGCGCTACCGCCACATTCCTGGGCGCGAACTTCATGCTCGTGCCGCGCTGGTTAGTGGGCGACGGCGACGCCGCAGCGGCCACCGTGATCTTCCTGGTGGCGATCCCGGTGGCCGTCGCATTCCTGCTTTCGCTGCGGTTCCGCCCCCATGTCCTGGGACCCGATCACACCGCGGTGCACGGTTCGCCTTTCTACGCGGTGGCCACCGGCTGGGCTTTCGGGACCCGTGCCGTCGTCGATACACCGACGGTGGCCGCGACGTTGTCGGGCCTTGCCGCCCACCGCATGGTCTTCGGCATCAACTCGCTTCTCGTCTTGGTGATCGTTCGGCACACCGGGGATGCCACCGGCTTCGGCGGGCTGGGCACCGCGGTGGTGTTCGTCGCCGCCACCGGCAGCGGTGCGTTCCTGGCGAACGTACTGACGCCGCCGACGGTGCGGCGCTGGGGCAGGTACGCGACAGCCAACATGGCGTTGCTGTTCGCCGCGGTGATCCAACTCGCCGGGGCCACTCTGGATCTGCGCGTGATGGCGGTGTGTGGATTCCTGCTGGGGTTGGCCGGCCAGACGGTCAAGTTGTGCGCCGACAGCGCCATGCAGATCGACGTCGACGACGCCCTGCGTGGACACGTCTTCGCAGTCCAGGATGCGTTGTTCTGGATGTCGTTCATCATCGCCATCTCCGCGGCGGCCGCGGTGATCCCGCCCGACGGGCGTTCAGCCGCGCTGGCCGTGGCCGGATCGGCGGTCTACCTGATCGGGCTGGCCTTACACGCGGGTCTGGGCCGACACGCAAACTAGGCTGGCCGCCATGACCGTTCTGGACGCCCTCGTCGACGACCTGGCAGCGGAGAGTGCGGCCCTTGATGGCCTGGTAACTCCCCTTGCGGCCGACCAGTGGTCGAAGTCCACCCCGGCACCGGGTTGGACGATCGCCCACCAGATCGGGCACCTGCTGTGGACCGACCGGGTGGCCTTGCTGTCGATCACCGACGAACCTGCGTTCCTGGAACTGGTCGCCGCAGCGCAGTCCGTGATGTTGACCTTCGTCGACGACGCCGCCGCCGAAGAGGCTACGGCGGCACCCGACGCCCTGCTGGCCGACTGGCGTCGCGCGCGCACGGACTTGCACGCCGCGCTGCGCACCGTCCCGGCCGATCGCAAACTCGCCTGGTTCGGCCCGCCGATGAGTGCGCCGTCGATGGCGACGGCCCGGCTGATGGAAACCTGGGCGCACGGCCTCGATGTGGCCGATACCCTGGGAGTTCAGGTCGCCCCGTCAGCGCGGCTGAAGTCGGTGGCACATCTGGGGGTGCGGACCCGTGACTTCTCTTTCACGGTGCACGGGCTCACGCCACCGGCCGAGGCGTTCCGAGTGGAATTGACCGCGCCCGACGGGAGCCTGTGGGCGTGGGGCCCGGAGGACGCCGCCCAGCAGGTGACGGGTTCGGCATTGGACTTCTGCTGTCTGGTGACCCAGCGCCGTCCGCGCTCCGCCCTCGATGTCAGGGCCGTCGGCGCCGACGCCGAGAAGTGGCTGGGCATCGCGCAGGCGTTCGCCGGGCCGCCCGGCGTGGGGCGGTGAGCGCGCCAGCGCGAGACGCAGCCACGCCGTAGGACTCAAGCGTGGGGCGGTGAGCG
>CAZADG010000046.1:3432-29733 GCA_964483865.1 uncultured Mycobacterium sp.
CGCGCCAGCGCGAGACGCAGCCACGCCGTAGGACTCAAGCGTGGGGCGGTGAGCGAGACTGAAGCGGGGGCGGGATTTTCACGGGAACGCCGCCCAGGATTCAGTCTCGGCGTCAGGGCGGGCCAGCCCCGTCGGCGGCACCGTCCCCGTTGGAGTCCAGCAGCCTGAGGTCCCAGCGCCCGTCGCGATCGGTGTCGACGTAGCCGGTGGCGCCGTCCGCCGAGATCGCCCGGTCGGCCATGCCGTCGCGGTCGAGGTCCAACAAATCGTCCGCGGCGCCGTCCCCGTCGACGTCGCCGGGTCCGGTGTGCTCGACGCCGTCGAGAGATAACCAACGCAACACCCGCCCCGGGGCACCGGACACCGACCAGGTGCCGGAGCCGTCATCGGTATAGCGCGCCTCCGGGACGGTGTCGTCGTCGAGGTCCAGGACGGCGTGGTCTGCCAGTCCGTCGCCGTCCTCGTCGGCCATCAGATCGTCGAGCAGTCCGTCTCCGTCGAGATCGAGGGCGGCGGGGCCGGTCCATATCGACACCGAACCGTCGCCGGCGTCCAGGCAGTAATCCATACCTGGTTAGACGGACTGGCTTCCTTTCTCGTTCCACCACGCCAGCAATTCGGCCTCCGCCTCTTCCCGCGAGAGCGGACCCCGGTCCAGGCGCAGCTCCTTGAGGTAGTTCCACGCCTCGCCGACCTTCGGGCCCGCCGGGATGCCGAGAAGCTCCATGATCGCGTTGCCGTCGAGGTCGGGGCGCACCCGCGCCAGATCCTCCTTGGCCTCCAGTTCGGCGATCCGGGTTTCCAGGCTGTCGTAGTTGGCCTGGAGTCGGGCCGCGCGCTTCTTGTTGCGAGTGGTGCAGTCCGCGCGGACCAGTTTGTGTAGCCGCGACAGCAGCGGCCCGGCGTCGGTCACATAGCGGCGCACCGCGGAGTCGGTCCACCGGCCGTCCCCGTACCCGTGGAAGCGCAGATGTAGATAGACCAACTGGGACACGTCGTCGACCATCTGCTTGGAGTACTTCAGCGCCCGCATGCGCTTGCGGACCATCTTGGCCCCGACGACCTCGTGGTGGTGGAAGCTCACCCCGCCGTCGGATTCATGGCGCCGAGTGGCCGGCTTACCGATGTCGTGTAGCAGCGCCGCCCACCGCAAAACCAGATCGCGCTCCCCAGGCTCCTCCAACGCCATCGCCTGCCGCAGCACGGTCAGCGAATGCTGGTAGACGTCCTTGTGCTGATGGTGCTCGTCGATCGCCATCCGCATCCCGCCGACCTCGGGCAGCACCACGTCGCCCAGACCGGTCTGCACCATCAACTCGATGCCCGCGACCGGGTCGGCGCCCAGCAGCATCTTGTCCAGTTCGACGGCCACCCGTTCGACGGTGATCCGAGACAGCTGCGGGGCCATCTCGACGATGGCCTGCCGGACGCGGTCGGCGACGTCGAACTCGAGTTGGGAGACGAACCGCGCCGCCCGCAACATGCGTAGCGGATCGTCGCCGAAGGACACCTCCGGTCCGGCGGGCGTGTCCAGAATCCGCCGGCGCACGGCATCCAGACCGCCCAGCGGATCGAGGAACTCCCCCGGCCCCTCGGCGGTGATGCGCACCGCCATCGCGTTGGCGGTGAAGTCGCGGCGCACCAGATCGTCGTTGAGGCTGTCCCCGAAACGCACCTGCGGATTTCGTGACACCTGGTCGTAGCTGTCGGCCCGGAAAGTGGTGATCTCCAGTCGGTGGCCGGACTTCCCGACGCCGACGGTGCCGAAGTCGATACCGGTGTCCCACATCGCATCGGCCCACGGCCGCACGATGTGCTGCACCTCGTCCGGGCGGGCGTCGGTGGTGAAATCCAGATCCGAGGTCAATCGCCCCAGCACCGCATCGCGGACGCTTCCACCGACCAGGTACAGCTCGCGGCCGGCCAGGGCGAACCGGCCGCCGATCTCCCGGAGCACATGGCCGTGCCGGTTGAGTTCGACGGCGGCGCGGGTCAGCAGCGCGGCATCGTCGGTGGCGTCGGACACGTCCGGTGAGCCTAGTGCCACGACTCGCCCACGCCCGAACCGGCGAGTGCAGCCACGGACGGGCCGATCGTGCCAGCTACCATCGCTAAGGTGTCGGAGGGCGAAGGAGCCAAACCACGACGGCGTCGAGGTCGACGTCGCGGGCGCCGCGCGGGCACACCCCAGGAGCAGCCCGAACAGCGCGGCACGGCGCCGCAGCCCGGCACCGCAGCCACTCCGCCTAACGGGCAATCTCCGTCCGGTTCGCAGTCCGGCCACACCAGCAGCCCGGGCCCGCGCCGGCCCTCCTCCCCGCGACTGAGGACGGTTCGGGAGACTTCCGCCGGCGGTCTGGTCATCGACGATATCGACCGGCCGCGCGAGGAGCAGATGGCCGCCCTGATCGGCCGGGTCGACCGCCGCGGGCGGATGTTGTGGTCGCTGCCCAAGGGACATATCGAGCAGGGCGAGACCGCCGAGCAGACGGCCATCCGGGAGGTCGCCGAGGAGACCGGTATCCACGGCCACGTGCTGGCCGCCCTGGGCAGCATCGACTACTGGTTCGTCACCGAGGGGCGCCGGGTGCACAAGACGGTGCATCATTACCTGTTGCGCTTCTCCGGGGGGGAACTGTGCGACGAGGACCTCGAGGTGACCGAGGTGGCCTGGGTGCCGGTGACCGAACTGCCCGAACGGCTTGCCTACGCCGACGAACGACGCCTGGCCAAGGTGGCCCACGAACTCATCGAGCGGCTGCAGTCCGACGGCCCCGACGCGCTGCCGCCGCTGCCGCGGTCGGCGCCGCGCCGCCATCCCCAAACACACTCCACGGCCCGTTCCCACACCCGCAACCGCCCGTCCCGCGACGGGGCGCCCGGCGAGCGCCGGGCGAACGGCTGCGGTCCGGGCGCGTGACGGTGCGCCGGCGGCGCATCGGGATTGCCGCACTCATCGGGCTGTTCGCGCTGCTGCCGACCCTGCCGGGCCTGAGTCCCCGGGTGGCGGCCGAACCGGACTCGGCAGCGCTCTCGGTTCGGCTCGACAGTGTGACCCCCGACGTGATCACGACCTCCAGCGAACCGACCGTCACGGTGACAGCGACTGTCACCAACGTCAGCGACGGGCCGGTCCGCGACGTGATGGCCCGCCTGGAACGCAGTCCCGCGGTGACGTCGTCCGCAGCCCTGCGTACCACCCTCTACGGTGGGGGCCAGTTCAACCCGGTTAGCGAGTTCGTCAACATCACCGGCGGACTCGAGCGCGGTCAGGCTGCGGCGTTCACGTTCGCGGTTCCACTACGAGCGGTGCAGCAGCGCTCCCTGGACATCGACAGCCCCGGCGTCTACCCGCTGCTGGTCAGCGTCGACGGAACCCCCGACGGCGGCGAGGCCGCCCGCCTGGACGAAACCCGCTTCCTGCTGCCCGTCACCGGTGTTCCGCCCGACCCAGCCGACTCGTCGAGCAACACGCTCATCGACGCGGTTCCACCGGACACCACCCGACCGCTTGCGGTCACGATGCTCTGGCCGCTGGCCGACAAGCCGCGGCTGGCACCCGGAGTGCCCGGTGGCACCAACCCGGTTCGCCTGATGAACGACGACCTCGCCGTCTCACTGGCTGCTGGTGGCCGACTGGACACGCTGCTCGGTGCGGCCGAGTTCGCGACCAGCCCCGGGGCCATCGACCCGATTACCGGGATCGACCGCGCGCTGTGCCTGGCGGTCGACCCTGATCTACTGGTCACCGTCAACGCCATGACCGGCGGCTATGTGGTGGCCGACGCCCCGAACGGACTCGGCACCGCCGCCCACCCGGGCACCGGACAGGCGGCGGCCGTTACCTGGCTGGACCGTCTGCGCGGGCTGGCTCGCCGGATGTGTGTGATCGCGACCCCGTACGCCCAGGCCGACCTCGGCGCGCTGTACCGAATCAGCGATCCCGGACTCAGTGCGGCCGCCATCGCGGCCGGCGCTGACATCGTCGACAAGATCCTGGGCATCGCCTCGACCCGCGGGGCCACCGTCCTCGGCGACGGACCGCTCACCGCCGCCGCGGCGAACCTGCTCGAGAACCAGGCGCCGACTGTGGCGATCGCACCAGCCGATTCCGGCGATTCCACTCCGGACATCGCCGCGCGGCGGCTCTCCAACCAGGTCGTGCTGGCACCGTTCGACCCCGCCCTCGGTGCCGCACTCGCCGGTGTGGGCACCGACCCCGCGGTGCCGGCCTACCTTGACGATTCGATGGCCATCCCGGTCAGCCGCGACTCCCCCGTTGCCCGCCGCCAGGACGCGATCGCCGCAATGGTGTGGCGCGCCCTGCAACCCGAGCGCGATCCGCGTACCCAGATCCTGCTGCCGCCGCTGAAGTGGAGCCCGCAACCCGACGACGCCCGCGCCATACTCACTGCCCTGGCCAACACCATTCGCTCCGGCCTGGCCGCGCCACGGCCACTGGACGCGGTGATCGCCGAGTCGGCCGCCCTACCGCCGGCCGAGGAACCGGTAGACGATCTGCCCACCGACGTCCCGGGCCGGTTCGACGATGACGTCGTCGACACCATCCGGGCCGCCGCCGGCCGGCAGTGGGGATTGACCGCGGCATTGGCCACCGATGCGCGGACCGGTCTGACGGGGCCGCAATACACCGCCCCGTTGCGCGAGGACATGCTGCGGGCGTTGAGCCAGACCGAACCACCTTCGACACGCAATGACGTTGCGCGCCAACGCCTTGCCGTCGTCGCGGCAACCATCGAAGACCTGTTCCGGGCGGTGCGGATCGTCAATCCGGGCGACTCCTACACGCTGGCTACCGAACGCAGCGCACTCCCCCTGGCGCTGCGTAACGACCTCGGAGTGCCTATCCGGGTGCGCCTGCAGGTCGCCGTCCCACCCGGCATGACCGTGACCGACATCGGCGAGCAGGAGGTGCCGCCCGGATACCTTCCGTTGCGGGTTCCGGTAGAACTGCATGTCACTCAGCGCGTCGCAGTGGACGTCACGCTGCGCACCCCCGACGGTCTGCAACTCGGTGACCCGGTACGGCTATCGGTGCATTCCAACGCGTACGGCAAACTGTTGTTCGCCATCACGCTGGCCGGCGGCGCGGTGCTGGCACTGCTGGTCGGGCGTCGCCTCTACCACCGCTTCCGAGGCCAGCCCGACCGGGCCGACCTGGACCGGCCGCGGGTACCGTCCGGGAAGGATCCCGCAGGAAGGCAGCGATGACCCAGCCTCGGGCCAACACCGGGATACGTCCGGAGCGTGAGCAGCTCTCCGACGCCGCAGTGGTCTCCCGGTCGTGGGGAATGGCTTTTGCCACTCTGATCAGCCGGATCACCGGATTCATCCGGATCGTTCTGCTGGCCGCGATCCTCGGTGCCGCCCTGTCCAGTGCGTTCTCGGTGGCCAATCAGCTGCCGAACCTGATCGCTGCGCTGGTTCTGGAGGCCACCTTCACAGCCATCTTCGTCCCCATCCTGGCCCGTGCCGAACGTGACGACGCCGACCGTGGCGAAGCCTTCGTGCGACGGCTGGTGACGCTGGCCACCACCGTCCTGCTGATCGCCACCGTGCTGTCGGTCGCGGCCGCCCCGCTGCTGGTTCGGCTCATGCTGGGCGGCGACCCGAAGGTGAACCAGCCACTGACCACGGCCTTCGCCTATCTGCTACTTCCGCAGGTGATCTTCTACGGCCTGACATCGGTGTTCATGGCAATCCTCAACAACCGCAACATATTCGGCCCGCCCGCCTGGGCGCCGGTGGTCAACAACGTCGTCGCCATCGCGACGCTGGGGCTGTATCTCATTGTCCCCGGCGAACTTTCGGTCGATCCGGTTCAGATGGGCAACGCCAAGCTCCTGGTCCTCGGCCTCGGTACCACGCTGGGGGTGGTTGCCCAGGCCGCTGTGCTGCTGATCGCGATCCGCCGCGAACACGTCAGCCTCCGGCCACTGTGGGGAATAGACGCCCGGCTCAAGCGGTTCGGGACGATGGCCTTCGCAATGGTGCTGTACGTGCTGATCAGCCAGGTGGGTCTGGTGGTCGGTAACCAGATCGCCAGTGGCGCCGCGGCTTCAGGTCCGGCGATCTACAACTACACCTGGCTGGTGCTGCAGCTTCCGTTCGGGATGATCGGCGTGACGATCCTGACGGTGGTGATGCCGCGGTTGAGCCGCAACGCCGCCGCCGACGACAACCCGGCGGTGCTGGCCGACCTGTCGCTGGCGACCCGGCTCACCATGGTCACGCTGATCCCGGTGGTGGCCTTCATGACGGTGGCCGGGCCGGCGATCGGCACCGCGTTGTTCGCCTACGGGAAGTTCGGCGAAGTCGATGCCAACTATCTCGGGATCGCGATCGCACTGTCATCGTTCACCCTGATCCCCTACGCGCTGGTCCTGCTTCAGTTGCGGGTGTTCTACGCGCGCGACGATCCGTGGACCCCGATCCTGATGATCCTGGCGATCACCGCGGTGAAGATCGTCGCCTCACTCTTCGCGCCGCACATCACCGATGATCCGGAGCTGGTGGCGGGCTACCTGGGCACAGCCAATGGAATCGGGTTCGTCGCCGGTGCGCTACTCGGTCACCTACTACTGCGCAGATCCCTGCGCCCACCCGGTGGGCGGCTGCTGGACCCCTCGGTGACCCGCACCATGGTGATCACCACCGCGGCGTCGGCGCTGGCCGCACTCGCAGCGGCGGCCGTCGACCGCGCACTGGGATTGCAGGAGCACCTCACCGAACACGGCGGTGGCGCCGGGTCGATGCTGCGCATTGCCATCCTGGCAGCAGTCGGGCTGCCTGTACTGGCCGCGGTGATGCTCGCCGGACGGGTTCCCGAAGCCGTCGCGGGCTGGGCCGCCGTACGACGCCGGATCGGACCCCGCGGCAAGCTGAGCGGGGACATTTCAGCCCCGCCACACGATTCCCACCTGCCACATAAGCAACCGTTGGTCCCGTACCCTGAGAACACGGCGCGCGTCGCAACACCGGGTGCCGACACCCCAGCCCACACCGGGAAAGGACCGGAGCTGAGCGATCACCCCCCGGCCGTGCCTGCCGGCCCGCCCGGCGACGCGACGGCGAAGATCCCCCGGCAAGCCGCCGACGACTTCCAGCCCGATGTTCCGGGCCGGCCCTCCGCAGATGCCCGACCGCGCCCGAGTGTGGGGGCTGTGCTGCCCCTGGCCCCCGGCGCCACCGTCGCCAACGGACGCTACCGGCTGCTGGTTTTCCACGGCGGCCCCGCAGGGCTGCAGTTCTGGCAGGCGTTGGACACCGCGCTGGATCGTCAGGTGGCACTGACCTTCATCGACCCGGAACGCACCATGTCGGCCGAGCAGGTCGAAGGGATCCTGACCCGCACCCAGCGACTCAGCCGGGTTCAGCGCGCCGGCCTGGCCCACATCCTCGACGTCACCCCGATCGACAACGGCGGCGGACTCGTTGTGTGCGAATGGATTCGGGGCGGCTCGCTGAAGGAGGTCGCTGCCACCTCACCGTCGGCGATCGGCGGTGCTCGGGCCATCCAGTCTCTGGCAGCGGCGGCCGACGAGGCGCACCGCTCCGGCGGCGCCCTGTCGCTCGACCACCCCAGCCGGATCCGGGTGAGCATCGACGGGGACGTCGCACTCGCCTTCCCCGCCACGCTGGCCGACGCCAGTACGGCCGAAGACATCCGTGGCATCGGTGCGGCGCTCTACGCGCTGCTCGTCGACCGCTGGCCGCTGCCGGAGACCGGCACCCCGAGCGGCCTCGTCCCGGCCGATCGCGATCCCTCCGGCGAGCCGGTCGAGCCCCGCGCCATCAACGGCGCGATCCCGTTCCCGATCAGTTCGGCGGCGGTCCGGGCGGTCGAACCGGGTGGCGGTATCAGTAGCGCACCGACGCTGCTCAACCTGCTGCAGCAGGCGACCGCCCAGGCCGAACGGACCCAGCGCGTCGAGCCCGTCGCACCGACCGCAGGCCCACCGGACCAGGCCTCCGCCAGACATGGTGCCCGGCCCGCGGCCACACCCCCGCCGCCAGCACGTGGCCCCGTTCCTGAACCCGCGCCGGCACAACCGCGCACCATCGCCCCGGAGGCCCAGGCCGAGCGCAAACGACGGCTGCTGATCGGGATCGGGGTGGGGGCGGCCATTCTCGCTGTGGCCCTCATCCTGTTGGGAACCCTCCTGCGCAACGTCTTCGGCGACGTGGGCGGCGGATCGCTCAAGGGCGAACAGCTTGGCTTGAACACCACCACCGCCGCGGGCAAGGAAAGTACCGGCGCGATGGTCAAACCCGTTGCGGCAACCGTCTTCTCGCCCGGCGGCGGCGCAGATGCGCCCAACCTTGCCGGACTGGCAATCGACGGCGACCCGTCGACGGCCTGGCCGACGGACACCTACACCGATTCGGTGCCCTTTCCCGGCTTCAAGAGCGGCGTGGGCCTGCTTCTCGAACTCCCCGAACCGACGGTGATCGGCAGTATCGGAATCGGGGTTTCCAGCACCGGTACCCAGGTCCAGATTCGGTCGGCCACCTCGAGCAGCCCGGAGAGCTTGTCGGATACCACCTTGCTGACCGGGCCTACTCTGCTCAAGCCGGGCACCAACACCATCGAGGTGCCCTCCGCCGCGCCCACCTCATACGTGCTGGTGTGGATCTCCACGCTCGGCCAGGTCGGCGGCAAGAGCCGGACCGACATCTCCGAGATCACCGTCCGGGCCGCCGGTTCCTAACTCCCGCCGCCGCGGGTGAAGTGCCCGGGGGTGGCGGGGTGATTAATGTCCGCGCCGTGCACCTTTCCTCGGCACGCAGTGACGATGAACTGCTGAGCGCCCACCTCACCGGTGACCGCTACGCCTTCGCCGAACTGTTCCAACGCCACCGGAGCGGCCTCTACCGGGTGGCGCGGCGGCGGAGTCCTACCGCCGAGGACGCCCATGACGCGGTTCAGGACGCCATGCTGTCCGCCCATCGGGCGGCCCCGTCCTTCCGCTACGACGCACCGGTGCACAGTTGGCTCAGCCGTATCGTCGTCAACGCCTGTCGAGACCGTCAGCGCCGCAGCGTAGTTCGTCCAACGGTCACGCTGAGCGCAGCGGATTGCCCACCGGTGGCGGACCGTACCGGCCAGGTGGAGACAGCGCTGGTGATCCGGCAGGCATTGCAGCGCCTGCCGGCGCATCAGCGCGCTGCGGTCGTGGCGGTCGATCTACAGGGCTATTCCGTCGCCGAAGCCGCTGCGCTGTTCGACGTCGCCGAGGGGACGGTCAAGAGCCGGTGCGCCCGGGGACGGACACGGCTCGCGGGGCTGCTGGGGTGTCCCGGCGGCGCGTAAACGGCACACTGATCGGGTGGACGTCGATGGTTCGGGGAAGCAGGGTGGTCCGAGGGAACACACCGTCACGGGTTGGCCCGGTGCGAACCGGCCTGCGCACGGTGTTCGGGGGCGGCGCCCGCCTGGCCGGGTGGCGACGGCGGTCGGTGTCGTGTTCGTCCTGATCGGTTTGGGTGTCGCGGCGGTGTCCTGCCTCAGCCCGCAAGGGCCGTCGAAAAGCACTCCGACCAGCGCCAACCTGCTCACCGTACCGGCCCCCGCCGAAACCGCGCCGCCGACGATCGCGACCGTCTCCACTACCGCGCCACTCCCTTGACGAACGCCTGGGAACAGGCCCGCCTACCCTGTTGTTTGACCCTGTAGCGCAGAAAGAGCGGGTATGAGCGACACAGCTATGAACGACACCGTGCATGACGTCATCGTGATCGGATCCGGTCCGGCCGGGTATACCGCCGCCATCTACACGGCGCGGGCCGAACTGCGGCCGGTGGTCTTCGAGGGCACGTCCTTCGGCGGCGCCCTGATGACCACCACCGAGGTGGAGAACTTTCCCGGATTCCGGTCCGGGATCATGGGTCCGGAACTGATGGATGAGATGCGCGAACAAGCGCTTCGGTTCGGTGCGGACCTGCACATGGAGGACGTCGAGTCGGTGTCGCTGGACGGTCCGGTCAAGCAGGTGGTGACCGGCGACGGCGAGAAATACCTGGCGCGGGCGGTCATTCTCGCCATGGGTGCGGCGGCCCGCTACCTCGGCGTGCCGGGCGAGCAGGAATTGCTCGGCCGCGGAGTGAGCTCCTGCGCCACCTGCGACGGGTTCTTCTTCAAGGATCAGGACATCGCCGTCGTTGGCGGCGGAGACTCCGCCATGGAGGAGGCCACCTTCCTGACCCGGTTCGCCCGCAGCGTCACCCTGGTGCACCGCCGCGACGAATTCCGCGCGTCGAAGATCATGCTGGAACGCGCCCGTTCCAACGACAAGATCACCTTCCTGACCAACACCACCGTCGTGGCGGTCGAGGGCGACACGACCGTCACCGGACTGCGGGTACGCAATGCCCTCAGCGGCGAAGAGTCCACTCTTCCGGTCACCGGCGTTTTCATCGCCGTCGGTCACGACCCGAGATCAGAACTGGTCCGCGACGTGATCGACGTGGACCCTGAGGGGTACGTCCTGGTCCAGGGCCGCAGCACAGCCACCTCTCTGCCCGGGGTGTTCGCCGCTGGGGACCTGGTGGACCGAACCTACCGGCAGGCGATCACCGCGGCGGGCAGTGGTTGCGCAGCCGCCATCGATGCCGAACGCTGGCTCGCCGAAGCGCACGACACCAAGAACCCTGGCAGCCCTGAGATGATCGGAGCACAGCCGTGAGCACCGTGACCGTGACCGATGGCAACTTCGCCGAATCCGTACTGATGAGCCCGAAACCGGTGCTCGTGGACTTCTGGGCGACCTGGTGCGGGCCCTGTCGAATGGTCGCCCCGGTGCTGGAGGAGATCGCGGCGGAGAAGGCCGGCGTGTTGACGGTGGCCAAGGTCGACGTTGACGCCAACCCGGCCACGGCCCGCGACTTCCAGGTCGTCTCGATTCCCACACTGATCCTGTTCAAGGGCGGCAAGCCCGTCAAGCGGATCGTCGGCGCCAAGGGCAAGGCAGCGTTGCTGAGAGAACTGGACAGCGAACTTTAGCAACCGTCCGGGTGCCGGAACGGAGACGAGTTTGTTATCTAGGTTTCGGTCAGACGGTTTGGCGTAAATCCGCTTTCTTCTGCGACAATGCCTGTCATGTCCAGTCCCGGCGGCGGCCCCGATCTTCTGCGCCGGGGGGACCGTGGTGGAGCGGTGATCGAGATCCGCGCGGCGCTGTCCGCATTGGGACTCGTGGACAACCCGGATGACGACCTCACCACCGGCAAGCAGGTCGCTGCGGATCTCTTCGACGCCGAACTCGACCATGCGGTGCGCGCATTCCAACAGCGTCGCGGCCTCCTGGTGGACGGTGTGGTCGGGCCGGCCACCTATCGCGCCCTGCGTGAGGCCTCCTATCGGCTGGGCGCCCGAACTTTGGCACACCAGTTCGGCGCCCCGATGTACGGCGATGACGTCGCAACCCTGCAGGCGCGGTTGCAGGATCTCGGTTTTTACACCGGTCTGGTGGACGGATACTTCGGACTTCAGACGCACAACTCGCTGATGTCCTACCAGCGGGAGTACGGGCTGGCGCCGGACGGCATCTGTGGCCCGGAGACGTTGCGCTCCTTGTATTTTCTCGGTTCCCGGGTCACCGGTGGTTCGTTGCACGCGATCCGCGAAGAGGAACACGTCCGCCGCTCCGGCCCCCGGTTGTCGGGCAAGCGGATCATCATCGATCCGGGACGCGGCGGTTCAGACCACGGCCTGATCGTCAACGGCAGCCAGGGACCGATCAGCGAGGCGGACATCCTTTGGGACCTGGCCAGCCGTCTCGAGGGCCGGATGACGGCAATCGGGATGGAGACCTTCCTGTCCCGACCGGTCAACCACAGCCCGGTCGACGCCGAACGGGCGGCCACCGCCAACACGGTGGGCGCCGACCTGATGATCAGCCTGCGGTTCGAGCGCCAGGCCAGTCCCTGCGCCAACGGCGTGGCATCGTTCTACTTCGGCAGCGCCCACGGTTCGGTGTCCACGATCGGGCGCAACCTCGCCGACTTCATTCAGCGAGAAGTGGTGGCGCGCACAGGTTTACGCGACTGCCGCACCCACGGGCGGACCTGGGATCTACTGCGGCTGACCAGGATGCCGTCGGTGCAGGTGGACGTCGGCTACATCACCAGCCCACACGACAGCGCGATGCTGGCCACCCGTGAGTGCCGGGATGCGATTGCCGAGGGCATTCTGGCGGCGGTGAAGCGGCTGTATCTGCTGGGCAAGAACGACCGTCCCACCGGCACCTTCACCTTCGCCGAACTGCTGGCCCACGAACAAACCGAGCACGGCCGCCCGGCGGTGTGAGTTCTTACCGGAGGCTGACCACGGGTTGCCCGGCGTCAAGCAGTCGCTCCAGGGCGGCCTCCACCTCAGCCTTCCAGCCGAGGCCCTTGTCGAGTTCCAGTCGGAGTCGCGGAAAGTACCGATGGGGTGCCACGACGGTGAATCCGACGTCCTGGAGGAAGTCGGCGTCGATCATGCACTGGTCGAAGGAACAGTCCCCCAACGACTGGATCGCCGGCGCGAGGTCGGGATCGGCGGTCTCGGCGGAGTGCAATTCGGCGGCGTCGGCAGTGCGGCCGAAGGCCTCCAGCGCACGGACACCGCGGCGGATCAGTTCGCTGACCACCTGACCGATCAGCAGATTGTTGAGCCCCTCGGGCTGACCGGGCTCAACCCCCATCGAGGTGAGCAGGACGGCGTCGGCGCTGACCGGCCCGGTAGGAAACCGCTGCGCCCGTGGGACGGCGCGGGGTGGCGCATAGAGTACGTACCCCAGGCACGGTTCCTCTGAATCGTCGGGACCGTCGGCGGCGGCGGTGGCCATCTGTCCGCACGAGCCCCACTCCAGCATGACCATCGACAGCCAAGCCTCTTTTTCGAATTCAGGGTCGGGCAGGTAGTCGCCACCGTCGAGGGTCTGTGGGTCGACCTCCCAAAAGACGCAGCGCCGCGCGTGCTTGGGCAGCTGCTCGAAAGCCTCCAGCCGCAGTGGTCTGATCCGAACCGACACGCAATTCTCCCGGTCTTCCCCGGCCGTCGTGCCGTGCGGGTGCGCCCGGCAGTTTCAGGATAGGAGAGCGGGACGATCCCCGGCCACTATTCGCCGCTCTTGGGGTACCGCGCTCACCAAAACCATTGTGGCACTTGCCGTTTCCCCCGAGCTGCGCCCAGCAGGACGCGCTTTGGGCACCGTACTGTCACAGTGACGTAACGGCCCGGTGTCCTTGGTTGGCGTTATTGCGCCTTCGTAGCGTCCATCAGACCGACGATTCGCTGCAAATCATCCACCGAACCGAACTCGACGACGATCTTGCCCTTGCGCTTGCCGAGGCTGACCGTGACCCGGGTGTCGTAGGTGCTCGAGAGCCGCTCGGCGAGATCCTGCAACCCCGGCATCTGGATGGGCTTGCGACGCTTCGGACCCGCCGGCTTTTCTCCGGCCCGGTTGGCCAGCGTGACGGCCTCCTCGGTGGCCCGCACCGACAGACCCTCCGCCACGATCCGCGCGGCGAGTTCCTCCTGCGCCTCCGGACCAGCCTCCAAGGCCAACAGTGCACGTGCGTG
This sequence comes from uncultured Mycobacterium sp., assembly GCA_964483865.1. Lineage (GTDB taxonomy): Bacteria > Actinomycetota > Actinomycetes > Mycobacteriales > Mycobacteriaceae > Mycobacterium. The sequence continues at coordinate 17,024 of CAZADG010000046.1, forward strand.
CCCAGCCGACAGTACCCCCGCAGCGACCCGCCGCTGCACGGGTATCGGCAGCCGGAGCAGTCGGATCATGTTGCTGATCACCGGACGCGACCGGCCGATCCTGCTGGCGAGTTCCTCGTGGGTGACGTCGAACTCATCGAGCAGCTGTTGATAGGCGGCCGCTTCTTCCAACGGGTTCAGTTGTGCGCGGTGGATGTTCTCCAGCAGCGCGTCGCGAAGCAGATCATCGTCGGTGGTCTCGCGGACGATGGCCGGTATGACGGTGAGGCCGGCCTGCTGGGCGGCCCGCCAACGGCGCTCCCCCATCACCAGTTGGTAGCGGCGGCCGCCGGCGGTCGCATCCACCTCCCGCACGACGATCGGCTGCATCAGTCCGAACTCGCGGATCGAGTGCACCAACTCCGCCAGGGCTTCGTCATCGAACACCTGGCGTGGCTGGCGTGGATTCGGCTCGATCTCGGCGGGCGCGATCTCCCGATAGACCGCACCCATGTCCTCAACCGGGGTGGCCTCGCGCGCGTCATGGATCACGGGGCCCCCACCGATCACCACATCAGCGGCGGCTTCTCCCAGCCGTGGGCCGCCATCGGCTGGGCCGGTCGGGATGAGCGAAGCCAGACCGCGACCTAGGCCGCCCCTCCGCTTGGATTGCTGCGCCATTGAAACCCCTGTTCCCTCTAATTCGGCCGGAGCGCGAGTTCGCGACTGGCGTCAAGGTAGCTCATCGCCCCCCGCGAGCCTGGATCGTAGTCGATGATCGTCATGCTGTAGCCGGGCGCTTCGGAGACCTTCACACTGCGCGGAATCACCGTCTGCAACACCTTGTCACCGAAGAATCGGCGTACCTCGACGGCGACCTGATCAGCCAGTTTGGTTCGACCGTCATACATCGTCAGGACCACGGTCGTGACGTTCAGCCGCGGGTTCAGGTGCGCCTTCACCATCTCGATGTTCTTCATCAGTTGCGAGACACCCTCGAGGGCGTAGTACTCGCACTGGATGGGGATGAGCACCTCGGGCGCGGCCACGAGGGCGTTTAGCGTCAGCAGTCCCAGCGATGGCGGGCAGTCGATGAACACGTAGTCAAAGTCCATCTCATCGAGTTCGGCCAATGCGTTTCGAAGCCGGTTCTCCCTCGCGACCATGCTGACCAACTCGATCTCGGCGCCGGCGAGGTCGATGGTCGCCGGCAGGCAGAACAGCTTGTCGCTGTGCGGGCTCTGCTGAATCGCGGCCCGCACCGGCATCTCCCCCAGCAACACCTCATAGGACGACGGCGTGCCGGAGTGCCGCTCGGAGATTCCCAGAGCGGTACTGGCATTGCCTTGCGGGTCGAGATCTATGACCAACGTCTTGAGTCCCTGTACCGCCATCGCGGCTGCCAGGTTGACCGCGGTCGTCGTCTTGCCCACGCCGCCCTTTTGATTGGCAACAGTGAAGACCCGGCGCCTCGACGGCTTGGGAAGTCGACCTGCCGTGGTGTGGAGAACCCGCATCGCACGCTCTGCGGCCGCCCCGATCGGGGTGTCGGCGTCGGCGCTCGGCGACCATGTTTCACGTGAAACAGCGCCGGGGCCGTCCCCTTTTCGGTGCTGGTTCATGGTCCTCTCCTTTCCGATGCGCGAGGGCGCCTGCGCGACGACGGGGGCTGCGCACCCCGAACCGCAGACACGACGGTGGTGGGCGGGCTCAGGTGGCCCACCCCACATCTCACCACCTCAACCTCGACAACGCCTAACCGCTTCAACGACAATCGGTGCTCCGCGACCTCGGCCTCAGCCCGGTCCCCCTTCAGCGCCAACATGCGACCACCCGGCCGCAGCAGCGGCAGGCACCAGCGCGTCAACTTCTCTATGTCCGCGACCGCGCGGGACACCACCGCATCAGCGCCCCCGATGGCTGCCACGATCCCCGGTTCCTCAGCCCGGCCACGCACTACCGCGACGCTGAGGCCGAGAACCTCGACCGCTTCGGCCAAGAACTCGGTCCGTCGCAACATCGGCTCGAGGAGCGTCACCGACAGATCGGGCCGAGCAATCGCCAGGGGCAATCCGGGCAGACCTGCTCCACTACCCACGTCGACCAGGCGAGCGGACGGCTCGATCAATTCGGCCACCACTGCGCTGTTGAGAATGTGGCGTTCCCAGATCCGGTCCACCTCGCGGGGGCCGATGAGTCCTCGCTCGACGCCGGCGTCAGCTAGCAGATCGGCGTACCGCCGAGCGATGTCGAGCCGGTCGCCGAAGATCTCTGCTGCGGCTCCGGGCGCGTCGGGTGCGGGTTGTTTCACGTGAAACATCCCTTCGTCGCGCCGAGAACTACACCGATGTAACTAATCCTTGAGGACCACGACGCGGCGCGAGGGCTCGACGCCCTCGCTCTCGCTGTGCACGCCGTCGACACCGGCCACGGCGTCATGGACGATCTTGCGCTCGAACGGGGTCATCGGTGCCAGCTCCTCGCGGTCTCCGCTCTCGAGGACCCGCCGGGCCACCTTCTCCCCCAGTGCGGAGAGCTCGTCCCGGCGGCGGCGACGCCAGCTTGCGATGTCGAGCATGAGGCGGCTGCGCTCGCCGGTCTTCTGCAGAACAGCCAACCTCGTCAACTCCTGCAGCGCGTCGAGCACCTCACCGCGGCGGCCGACCAGCTTGGTCAGGTCGCTGCCGCCGTCAATGCTCACCACGGCGCGGTCGCCTTCGACGTCAAGATCGATGTCACCGTCGAAGTCCAACAGGTCGAGCAATTCCTCCAGGTAGTCCCCGGCGATCTCACCCTCGGCGACCAACCGCTCTTCAAGGTCCTTCCCCTTGCCCTTGGGAGCGGGGGGAACGGTTTCGTCGGTCACCACGTCCTGGTCGTGGGTCTCTGTCTCAGTCATCGGTTTCTTCCTTTGTGCGGCGCTGTCCCGCTATGGGTCAGCGTTTCCGTTTTTTAGGGCGCCCGGCTGGACGGGCGCCGGGCCGCGGTACCCGGGTGGCTGCGCCGCCGTCCCCGTGATCGGTGCCGGACTCCCCGTTCGTCGTAGTTGATCCGTCGGCGCCGGCGTCGGCCAGGGTGAGCGGCTTCGCCTCGGCAGGCTTCCGATTCTTGACCGGCTTGGCACCCGGTGCCGGGGCATTCGCGGCGCGGCGGGCCAGCGCCTCTTCCTTCTGCGCCTGCTCTTCGCGCTCGATCTTGCCGAACACCAGGTGCTGCTGTCCGAACGTCCAGATGTTGTTGGACACCCAGTAGATGATGATGGCGATCGGCAGGAACGGTCCGCCGACGACGACGCCGAGGGGAAACACGTACAGCGCAAGCTTGTTCATCATCGCGGTCTGCGGGTTGGCGGCCGCCTCCGGACTCTGCCTGGCGATCGAGGCCCGGCTGTTGAAGTACGTGGCGATACCGGCGAGCAGCATCAGCGGGATCGACACCGCGGCCACCGCCGGCCGGCTGAACTCGGTGAAGGCCGCTAAGCCGTGCTGCTGGGTGATGGAGGCCCCGATCGGGGCCCGGAAGAGATTGGCCTCCAGGAAGTGTTCGACGTCGGCGGCGCTGAAGAAGTAGTTGGGAAGCCGCCGGTTCTCCTCCACGGACAGCCCGAGTCGGCCGAAACCGGACTGGGTCCGGTTGAACGACATCAACACGTGGTAGAGGCCGAGGAACACCGGAACCTGCGCGAGCATCGGCAGGCAGCCGAGGATCGGGTTGAAGTCGTGTTCCTTCTGCAGCTTCTGGATTTCCAGCGCCATCCGTTGGCGGTCTTTGCCGTACTTCTTCTGCAGAGCCTTGATCTGTGGCTGCAGCTCCTGCATCTTGCGAGTGGTCCGGATCTGCTTCACGAATGGCCGGTAAAGCACCGCACGCAAGGTGAAGACCAGGAACATCACCGACAGTGCCCAGGTGAAGAAATTGCTTTGGCCCAACAGCGAACCGAAGAGCTTGTACCAGAGCCACATGATTCCCGAAACCGGGTAGTACACGTAGTCGAGGCTGAACCAGTTAAACATGCGTGCTCCTGACGCTCCGCCGTTCGGGAATCGGATCCCATCCACCGCGGTGCCATGGACCGCACTTGACCAATCGAATGGCGCTCAGCCAACCACCCCGAACCACACCGTATTCAGTCACGGCGTCCACCGCGTACTGGCTGCAGGTCGGCATGAACCGACACGACGGCAGTCTCAGTGGCGACACCATGTGCCGGTACCACTGAATGATGCGGATCACCGCACGCGCCATCGGACCGCCTGCCACCCCACTCACCGCTGTCGCTCCATCAAAGCGTGCGCCCTCCGAAAGGCGGACTGCAACTCGTCGTACAACCGCGCGGAAACAGCGTTACGGCTACCCGGGAGGGCGCGGACTACCACCCGATCAGCCGGGTCGAGTTCCGGGATCAGGGTCCGCGCGACGTGGCGGAGCTTCCGCGCAACCCGATGCCGATCCACCGCACCACCAACCGATTTCGACACGATCAGACCGATCCGTGGGACAGAGCCGTTGTCGCCACGGTATGCGTGAACGACCAGGTCCGGCTGCGACGCACGAACCCCGCGTTTGACGGTGTCGCTGAACTCCGCAGACCGTGTCATCCGGTTACGAGCCGGGAGCACTGAAGAGTGGCCGGTGGATCAGGCAGTCAGCGAACGACGGCCCTTGCGACGCCGGCCCGTCACAATCGCACGGCCGGCACGGGTGCGCATCCGCAGACGGAAGCCGTGAACCCTCGCCCGGCGCCGGTTGTTCGGCTGAAAGGTGCGCTTGCCCTTGGCCACGACTGTCTCTCCTCGTCACGTCTTGCGGTCACAAGGCTCGGTACGATCACCGACGCCCTGCCGTTGCTGACACTGTTCGAACCGGCGCGGTCCCGGACCCCGGTCGCAGCCGTGTCACCCGTGGTTGGGCGACCCCCCGAGGGTACTGAGGTCCCTTGCGCAGGTCAAACCGCACTACTTGTGATCAACTCCGCCTGTGGATAAAACGCCGGGCAGCTGTTGGCAGTCTCAGTGAAACCTGTTAGCTTCTGGCAGGGCGCAGCGACCGAGGCAGTCTTTTTTCGGTTCCTGAGCCACAGTGCAAATAATGCCCATAAGCTGCCCATCAAGGATATTCCGAGACCTGTACACAACTGTGGATAACGTTGTGGACAACCTCGGAGTCACGTTTAGCAGCCGACTCGAGCCGGGGGGTCTGTCGTTGCCCGATAATCCCGGGTCCGATTTCGCCTCCGTCTGGAGTTCGGTTGTCGCCGAACTCAACGGTGACGGCGACTGGTCAGAATCCGAGACCCCGCTCAGTCCTGGGCTCACTCCACAACAGCGAGCCTGGCTCAAATTGGTCCAGCCACTGACAATCGCCGAGGGCTTTGCGCTGCTTTCCGTGCCGAGCCCGTTCGTCCAGAACGAGATCGAACGGCATCTGCGCGCACCGATTGTGGAAGCACTAAGCCGGCGCCTTGGCCAGAGAGTGGAACTCGGGGTCCGGATCGAGCCGTCCGATGGCCCCGACGATTCGCTCGATCACGACATACCACTGACTGAATACGATCTCGACAATCTTGACGAGGACCGGGCACCGGCCCCCGCCGACCAGGACAACTGGCCCAACTACATCGTCGAACGGACCCGAAACAGTCCTGCCGAACCGCCCTCCGGGGCCAGCTTGAACCGGCGCTACACCTTCGACACCTTCATCATCGGCTCCTCGAACCGCTTCGCTCACGCCGCTGCGCTGGCCATTGCCGAAGCGCCCGCGCGCGCCTACAACCCACTCTTCATCTGGGGCGAATCCGGCTTGGGCAAGACCCATCTCCTCCACGCGGCCGGCAACTATGCCCAGCGGCTCTTCCCTGGTATGCGTGTCAAATACGTCTCCACCGAGGAATTCACCAACGACTTCATCAACTCGTTGCGCGACGACCGAAAAGTGGCTTTCAAACGCAGCTACCGCGATATCGACATCCTGCTGGTCGACGACATCCAGTTCATCGAGGGGAAGGAAGGGATCCAGGAGGAGTTCTTCCACACCTTCAACACGCTGCATAACGCCAACAAGCAGATCGTGATTTCCTCCGACCGGCCGCCCAAGCAGTTGGCGACCCTGGAGGACCGGCTCCGCACCCGATTCGAATGGGGCCTGATCACCGATGTGCAGCCTCCCGAGTTGGAGACCCGCATCGCGATTCTGCGCAAGAAAGCGCAGATGGAGCGCTTAGCGGTTCCGGACGACGTCCTTGAACTCATCGCCAGCAGCATCGAGCGCAACATCCGCGAATTGGAAGGCGCCCTGATCCGCGTCACCGCCTTCGCATCGTTGAACAAGACACCGATCGACACCGCACTCGCCGAGATCGTCCTACGCGATCTCATCGCCGATGCCGGCACAACACAGATCAGTGCCGCGATGATCATGGCCGCCACCGCCGACTATTTCGACACCACGGTCGAAGAACTACGCGGCCCCGGTAAGACCCGGGCCCTGGCACAGTCCAGGCAGATCGCCATGTACCTGTGTCGTGAGCTGACGGATCTGTCCCTGCCGAAGATCGGCCAGGCCTTCGGGCGCGATCACACCACCGTGATGTACGCACAACGCAAGATCCTCGGTGAGATGGCACAGCGCCGCGAGGTCTTCGATCACGTGAAAGAACTCACCACCCGGATTCGGCAGCGCTCCAAGCGCTGATTTACCTACGTCCCGACCCGCGTGACCAAAAAACTTTGGCACCTTTACTTATCAGCAGTCACAGCCCCTCTTTGTGAACAGCGTGTGCAGAACCGTGGGGATAGCGTCCACGGCACGGGGAGAACTCCGCACAACCTGCCCGGACTCCACAGACCTTGCGCAGACCACGCACCTTCATCCACATCCTGTCCACAACCTCCGATACCGTCCGAACAGGCCGTTCACCCAGTCATCCACACGTTGCACAGGCCCTATTACTGTTATCGAGAGTTATTCAAAGTTTCCTTCTCAGAAGAACGCCGTTGGGGAAAGTGCATTAACACCGCGGTCGAGACGCCCTCCCGGCCCGCTTGTCACCCCAACCGATTAGCTTTCAAGATGACCGTGAACGCTCTAGGTTGTGATCTGACCAGCGCTCTCGGCTGGGTTGATGCTGAAGGGACACGATGAACGTGGCGACCACGACGGTTGGCTCCGACTTGAAGTTCCGCCTGGTACGCGAGGACTTCGCTGACGCCGTGGCCTGGGTTGCCCGGAGTCTGCCGTCCAGGCCGCCGTCAAATCCGGTCCTCGCCGGTGTCCTGATCACAGGTTCCGACGACGGGCTGACCATCGCGGGATTTGACTTCGATGTTTCTGCCGAAGTGACCGTTCCAGCCGAAATCGCTTCTGGTGGAACAGTTTTGGTCTCCGGACGATTGTTGTCCGACATCACCCGGGCATTGCCGGCCAAACCTGTGGACGTCAGCGTGGACGGCACGCGGATGTTGTTGACCTGCGGCAGTGCCAAATTCTCGCTGCCGGCGATGCCGGTCGAGGATTACCCGACCTTGCCATCGCTTCCCGCCGAGACCGGTGTTGTTCCGTCGGATCTGTTCACCGAGGCGGTAGGGCAGGTCGCTGTCGCCGCCGGCCGCGATGACACGTTGCCCATGCTGACCGGTATCCGGGTGGAAATCTCCGGTGACAAGGTAGTGCTGGCCGCAACCGATCGGTTCCGGCTCGCCGTTCGGGAACTCACCTGGAGCACGACGTCACCGGATGTCGATGCTGCCGTGCTGGTACCCGCCAAGACTCTGGCCGAGACCGCGAAGTCGGTCAGTCCCGGGAGCGACGTGCATCTGGCGCTGGGTACCGGCGCTGCGGTCGGCGAGGAGCGCCTCCTCGGCATGCGCAGCGGCGGCCGGCGCAGTACGACCCGGTTGTTGGACACCGAATTCCCGAAGTACCGGCAGCTACTTCCCGCCGAGCACACCGCCGTCGCCACCGTGGGGGTTACCGATTTGATCGAGGCGATCAAACGTGTGGCGCTCGTCGCCGACCGTGGTGCGCAGGTTCGGCTGGAGTTCTCGCCCGGCTCGCTGCGGCTGTCCGCAGGTGCCGATGGCGTCGGCCTGGCTGAGGAAGATCTCGAGGTTGATTTTGCCGGTGAGCCCCTGACCATCGCCTTCAATCCGACGTATCTGACGGACGGCCTGGGTTCACTGCATTCCGATCGCGTCACTTTTGGATTCACCACCCCCAGCAAGCCCGCCGTGTTGCGGCCCGCCGCCGAAGAAACTCCGACCGGGCTTGGTCCGTTCCCCGCGTTGGACACCGATTACGTCTATCTGCTCATGCCGGTTCGACTGCCCGGCTGAACGCTGAGGAAGAAACACGCACATGCATATGGGTCTCATCGGTCTGGGCAAGATGGGCTTCAACATGCGCGAACGGCTACGCCAAGCCGGCCACGAGATCGTTGGCTTCGATCCACGTCCAGAAGTAACCGACGTTCCGACTCTCGCGGAGCTGGCAGAAGCACTGGCAACGCCGCGGGTGGTGTGGGTGATGGTCCCATCTGGGCCGATCACCCACGACACCATCGTTTCGCTCGCGGAGGTACTCAGTCCCGGCGATCTGGTCGTTGACGGCGGTAACTCCCGCTACACCGAAGACGCCCCGCACGCGACGCTGCTCGCACAGCGTGGGATCGGTTTCGTCGACGCAGGAGTGTCCGGAGGTATCTGGGGTTTGACCGAGGGTTACGGTTTGATGGTCGGCGGCAGCGACGACGACATCGCTCGACTCATGCCCATTTTCGAATCCTTGCGACCACCCGGGCCGCTCGCTGACGGTTTCGTTCACGCCGGCCCCGTCGGCGCCGGCCATTACGCCAAGATGGTGCACAACGGTGTCGAGTACGGGCTGATGCATGCTTACGCCGAGGGTTACGAACTACTCAACGCCGAGCCGCTGATCACCAACACCCAGGCCGTCATCCAGGCCTGGACCAACGGAACGGTGGTCCGCTCCTGGCTACAACAACTGCTCGCAAAAGCCCTCGAAGAGGACCCTGACTTCGCCGACATCTCCGACTACACCGAGGATTCCGGCGAAGGCCGCTGGACGGTGGAGGAAGCGATCCATCACCGGGTTCCGACACCGGTGATTGCGGCATCGCTGTTCGCCCGCTTCGCGTCGCGCCAAGAACAGTCACCGACGATGAAGGCGGTGTCCGCGTTGCGGAATCAGTTTGGTGGCCACGCGGTCAAACGGGTTCCGCTGTCCGGCTGATCGAATGTACGTCCGCCATCTGACGCTGCACGACTTCCGCTCCTGGGCCCGCGTGGACTTGGAGTTGGAGCCGGGTCGGACGGTGTTCGTCGGCTCCAACGGATTCGGGAAGACCAATCTCGTCGAGGCTCTGTGGTACTGCGCGACGCTCGGTTCGCACCGGGTCGCCACCGACGCTCCATTGATCCGGGCCGGCGCGGACCGTGCTGTCATCTCCACGATCGTCGTCAACGAAGGCCGGGAGCTGGCGGTTGATATCGAGGTCGCCGCGGGACGGGCCAACAAGGCTCGCCTCAACCGCTCGCCCGTACGGAGCACCCGAGAGGTTCTGGGTGCGGTCCGCGCGGTGTTGTTCGCCCCCGAAGATCTGGCCTTGGTCCGTGGAGATCCCGGTGAGCGCCGCCGCTATCTCGACGAACTCGCCACCGTGCGGCGTCCGACGATCGCCGGTGTGCGCGCGGACTACGAGAAGGTCCTTCGCCAGCGCACCGCTCTGCTGAAGTCCGCAGCCAACCCGAGACTGCGCGCGGATCCCGGCCTGCTCGACACCCTTGACGTCTGGGACGGGCACCTGGCAGCCCACGGTGCGAAGCTGATGGCGGCCCGAATCGAGTTGGTCAATCAACTTGGCCCCGAGGTGGAGAAGGCTTACCAGGTTTTGGCTCCGTCGTCGCGGCCGGCCGCCATCGGCTACCGACCGAGTATTGATGTCGATACCGCGATCGGAGATGCCGCATCATTGGAAACCGCGCTGCTGGAAGCATTGGTCCGACGGCGCGGCGCCGAACTGGAACGCGGTATGTCTCTGGTGGGTCCGCACCGAGACGACCTCGAATTGCGATTAGGCGAACAGCCGGCCAAAGGCTTCGCCAGCCACGGCGAATCGTGGTCGATGGCGCTGTCATTGCGACTTGCGGCTTATGAACTCCTCCGCGGCGAGGGCAGCGAACCGATTCTCATACTCGACGATGTGTTCGCCGAACTGGATACCGCGCGCCGGCGTGCATTGGCCGGGGTCGCGGCCGGAGCCGAGCAGGTGCTGGTGACGGCGGCGGTCGGCGAGGACATCCCGGACGACTGGGACGCCACCCGGATCGGTGTGACGCTGCGCGACGATGACACCGGTCGCGCCTCCGCAGTGGTGCTGCCGTGACGACTCCACCCGACCCCGCCAGTGGTGCGCCCGATGATGTGCCCGCTCCCCCGGAACACCTGGCCGGGCTGGCCGGCATGGACCTTGTTCGCCGCGCACTAGAGGAGGCCCGCGCCGCTGCCCGTGGTCAGGGCAAGGAAGTCGGGCAGGGCCGCCGACCCAGAAATGGCCAGCCCAAGGCCGGGCGCGACCCCTCCCAGCGCGGTCGTCGTCGCTGGTCGGGTCCGGGGCCGGACACCCGTGATCCGCAACCTTTTGGTCGCGCCGCCCGGGATTTAGCGAAAAATCGGGGGTGGACGCCCAAAGTCGCGGAGGGCACGGTGTTCGCGGAGTGGCCGGCCGTGGTGGGCGAGCAGATCGCCAGCCACGCTCAGCCGACGGCTTTGCGTGACGGAGTACTCAGCGTCACCGCAGAGTCCACCGCGTGGGCCACCCAGTTGAGAATGGTGCAGGCCCAGTTGCTGGCGAAGATCGCTGCAGCGGTCGGAGACGGCGTTGTGACGTCGTTGAGAATCACCGGTCCGGCGGCACCGTCGTGGCGCAAGGGTCCGCGTCACATCTCGGGCCGGGGACCCCGCGACACCTACGGATGAGCCGGCTGCCGCGGCCCCCGTACCACCGGCCTCAGCGACACCAAAACCTCGCCGAAGGGCGTTTCAGCCGTCCGCTGGCATCTCAAACCGGAATTGGGCGTACACGGCGCAGTTAGCTGTGTAGAAACGCTGTCGGAGAGTCAGTCCTGTCCTATCTTCCCGGTAGACTGGACGAAGTTATCCGCGCGGCCTTTCGGCCGCCCGGCTCGAAGATCCCGAGGAGACCGGTTCGATCGTGGCTGCCCCGAAGACAAAACCAGACGATGCATACGGTGCAGACTCCATCAAGATCCTCGAAGGTCTCGAGGCTGTCCGCAAACGCCCCGGCATGTATATCGGCTCCACCGGTGAGCGCGGCCTGCACCACCTGATCTGGGAGGTCGTGGACAACGCCGTCGATGAGGCGATGGCAGGCTTCGCAGACCAGGTCGACGTCCGCATGCTCGAAGACGGCGGTGTCGAGGTACGCGACAACGGCCGCGGCATCCCGGTAGAGATTCACAAGACGGCCGGTATTCCCACCGTCGACGTCGTGATGACCGTCCTGCACGCCGGCGGCAAGTTCGAGGAGGGCGCCTACCAGGTGTCCGGCGGCCTGCATGGCGTTGGCGTCTCGGTGGTCAACGCGCTGTCCACCCGCCTCGAGGCTGACATCTGCCGGGACGGCTACGAGTGGTTCCAGACTTATGACCGCTCCGTCCCGGGCAGCATCAAACAGGGCGAGAAGAGCAGCAGGACCGGCTCCACGATCCGGTTCTGGGCCGACCCGGACATCTTCGAAACCACCGACTACGACTTCGAGACCGTCGCACGCCGGTTGCAGGAGATGGCCTTCCTCAACAAGGGTCTGACCATCACGCTCACCGACGAGCGGGTCACCCCCGAGGAGGTCGTCGACGAAATCGTCAGCGACACCGCCGAAGCGCCGAAGTCTGCCGAGGAGAAGGCCGCCGAGCAGGCTGCCCCGCAGCACAGGGTGAAGACTCGGACCTTCCATTACCCCGGTGGACTGGTCGACTACGTCAAACACATCAACCGGACCAAGCAGCCGATCCACACCAGCATCGTCGACTTCTCCGGCGGTGGCCGCGGTGAAGGCCATGAGCTCGAGGTCGCCATGCAGTGGAACGCGGGCTACTCGGAGTCGGTGCACACCTTCGCCAACACCATCAACACCCACGAGGGCGGCACCCACGAGGAGGGCTTCCGCGCGGCATTGACCACCGTGGTCAACAAGTACGCCAAGGACAAGAAGCTCCTCAAGGACAAGGATCCCAACCTCACCGGCGACGATATCCGCGAAGGTCTTGCCGCGGTCATCTCGGTGAAGGTCGCCCAACCCCAGTTCGAGGGCCAGACCAAAACCAAGCTCGGCAACACCGAGGTGAAGTCCTTCGTCCAGAAGGTCTGCAACGAGCAGCTGACCCACTGGTTCGAATCCAACCCGGCCGACGCCAAGACCATCGTGAACAAGGCGGTGTCCTCGGCACAGGCCCGGCTGGCGGCACGAAAGGCGCGGGAACTGGTGCGCCGCAAGAGTGCCACCGATATCGGCGGGCTGCCCGGCAAGCTCGCCGACTGCCGCTCGACGGACCCCAAGGCCTCGGAACTGTATGTGGTGGAGGGTGATTCGGCCGGCGGCTCTGCCAAGAGCGGCCGCGACTCGATGTTCCAGGCCATCCTTCCGTTGCGCGGCAAGATCATCAACGTCGAGAAGGCCCGCATCGACCGGGTGCTGA
>CAZADG010000047.1:0-3786 GCA_964483865.1 uncultured Mycobacterium sp.
GCACACCATTCGTCATGGATTTCACCGTGATCAACACCCTTCAGCTGACGCGCCCCGCGGAGTACGTTAAACCGTGAAAGTAATTGGTTCAACCAGCTGAAGGACCAGCCGGGCGTGGCGGCCCGCCCGGGCGTGCATCTCGTCCACCATCGAGTCATCGAGTAAATCGTGGACCGGGTCAGCGGAGCTTGTACCGTAAGTCCCGGCCCCGCTAGCCTTCTCGGTCGGCCGAAACTCTTGGAGGCCGCATCATGTTGTCCCGGTCGAAGTGGCGGTCGCTGTTCGCCCCGGGTGACACCAACGCACTCTTCGCCTTACTGCTCGACAACGTCGTCAACCTCGTCGCGCTGAGCGGGATCCTGGTGTTCCAGTTCGGGTTCCCGGCGGATTTCCTGCTGACTCGGATGATCCCGGGAACCGCCCTCGGGGTCATGGTCGGGGACCTGTTGTACACGTGGATGGCCGCCCGGAATGGCGGGCGGCGCACAGCCATGCCGTTGGGCCTGGACACTCCGTCGACCATCGGGATAGCGCTGATCGTCCTCGGTCCGGTGTACCTCCAGACCCGCGACCCGTACGTGACCTGGGCGACCGGTATGGCGACGCTGTTCCTCATCGGTGTCATCAAGTTCGTCCTGGCCTTCTTCGGCGATGCGGTGACGCGAATCCTGCCGCAGGCGGCCTTGCTGGGGCCGCTTGCGGGGGTGGGGCTTGCGTTGCTGGGACTGATTCCCCTGGTTCAGATCTTCGAGGCGCCCGTCGCCGGCCTGGTCGGAGTCGGACTGGTCCTCTACACGCTGATCGCCAAGTACCAGCTGCCCGGACGCATCCCCGGCGCCCTGGCCGCCGTCGTGGTCGCAGTCGTGCTCTACCGAGGGATGGATCTGCTGGGGATCCACCCCGTCCCCGCCTCGCAGACAGTTGCCGCGTTTGGGCTCCACGTGCCGGTGCCGGAGATTCAGCAGCTGCTGAACGGCCTGCCGCGGGCCCTGGAATTCCTGCCGGTCAGTTTCCCGTTCGCCTTGCTGACCATCATCGGCGGTGTCTCCGCGACCGCATCGGCCCGGGCCGCCGGCGATGAGTACCGCACCCGGGACATCCTTCTGGTCGAGGCGGGGTCGACTCTGGTGGCGGCGGTGTTCGGCGGCGTCGCGCAGTCCACGCCCTACATCGGGCACCCGGCGTACAAGCTCATGGGCGCGCGGGCCGGCTACACCCTGTTGACCGGCCTCATCGTCGGCATAGGCGGGATGCTCGGACTGCTGGGCGCACTGGTGAACGTCCTGCCCGAGGTGGCGGTCGCCCCGATCCTGCTGTTCGTGGGTATCGAGATCACGGTCCAGGCGGTGCGGGTACCCGAGCCGCGGCACCTGCCGGCGGTGATGTTGAGCATCCTGCCGGTACTGGCCTACCTGGTGACGATCTACACGAACCAACTTCTTGGTGCGGCGCCCAACTCCAACCCGGTTCTGGCGGACCAGCTACGGACCCTGTCTGTCATCGGCAATGGCTTCATCCTGACCGCGATGCTGTGGGGCGCCGCGGTGGCCTTCCTGCTCGACCGCCGGGCCGGGGCCGTCGCTGCGACCTTCGCGGTTCTGGCCGCCTGCAGTCTCTTCGGAGTCATTCACTCGGTCGCCCCCGGCGGCGCGTTGCAGCTGCCCGCGGCTCGGTCCGTCGAGATCGCGTCCGCCTACTGCCTGACCGGTGCGATGCTGGCCGTTCTCATGGTGCGATCTGGACGAAACGAAAGGCAGTAGGGCCTCGATGAACGACGACTCCGCACTGGGGGAGGACCGCGACGACGACCGCTACGAGGGCTTCCCCGACGGCTTCTTCAGCCGGCGCGACGAGAGCGACGACACGCACTTCTACCGCGAACCGCGTGCCCTCTACCACATAGACGAGGGCGCCATCGCCGCCGTGCATGACCTCTACGACGAGCTCGGCTTGTACGGCGAGGTACTCGACCTCTGCAGCTCCTGGGTGTCGCATCTTGCCCGGACCCCGCAACGGCTGGTCGTGCTCGGCATGAACGCCGTCGAGCTCGAGGGGAACGAGCAGGCCCACGAACGGGTCGTCCACGACCTCAACCGCGAGCCCGCCCTGCCGTTCGCCGACGCCTGCTTCGACGGGGCGATGTGCACGGTGTCGGTCGACTACCTGATCCGGCCCCTTGAGGTGTTCGACGAGGTGGCCCGGGTGCTGCGGCCCGGCGCGCCGTTCGTGTGCACGTTCTCCAACCGGTGCTTCCCGACCAAGGTGATCCAAGGCTGGCTGGCCACCGACGATGAGTCCCATGTACGGCTGGTGGCCGAGTACTTCCGCCGCTCGGTGGGCTGGGACCAACCCCACGCCGAACAGCGCCCGACACCCGGCGACCCGCTGTTCGCAGTGTGGGCGCACCGCTCCCGAACGTCGTGAGGGGCGCCGTCAATGACGGCCCGAACCGGGGTCTGCCACGCGCGCGGCGTCAAAAGAAACGATAGTTTTGCCCACCTTTGCGCGACAACTGTTGCGGCACAGACATATTGCCGTTCGGGGGCCTGGCGGTTGTCGCTCGGAGGTGGGCGCTGAACTCTCTACGTCGATGAGGTCGGCGATCGACAGACGCCAACTGCCGTCAGCCGCGCCGTCCGGCCCGTTCGGCGAATTCGTCGAGTGCTGCAAGCACTTCAGGTGAGCGCCAGATTCGGTTGCGTGCTCTGTTGGTGGTCTCGATAAGGATTCCGGCCTCGGTCAGCGGGGTGAGATAGCGGTGGGCGTTGGTGGAGTTGATGCCCAGTTCCGCGGCGAGCAGGGCGGCGTTGACGACCGGGCGTCGGGTCAGGAGATCGGCGACCCTCCACACGGCGGAGTCCGAGCGGCCGACGATCACGTCGTTCCAGCGCCGCCGGATATCTCGAATGTCGCTGACGAGCAGGCGCCCGTTGTCGATGGCCCGGCTGCTGGCCCGCGAGAAGCACTCGATGATGGGTGCGGCGTCACCACCGCGGTAGCTGGTCAGGGCGGCGAAGTATGCGCCGGTATCGGCGAGCAGCCCGGCCGAGACCGGCACCGTTAGTTGGCGGGTCAGGCCTTTGTTGCGCAGCATGGCCTGGACCAGGGCGCGTCCGGTGCGGCCGTTGCCATCGGTGAAGGGGTGAATGGTCTCGAACTGTGCGTGCGCCACGGCGATCTGGGGTAGTGATGGGATGTCGGCTCGCTGGGTGAACTCGATCAGATCGCAGATCGCGGCGGGGATCAGGTGATGGCGTGGGCCGACGAAGGTCGCGCCGACGGGCGTCGAGCCGCCGCCGATCCACACCGGCTCGGTGCGGAACTCTCCTGGGGTGTGCCGCGGTTGAGTGGCCATCAGTGCGCGGTGCATCGCGAGGATGGCGGCAGCATCGACGTTGTCGGACAGGCTGAGTGCGGCCTGCATCGCGGCGGTGTTGGCGACGATCATCTCCGCGTTGCGTTCGGCCGCAACGCCGGGCAGTTCGGCCTCGGCGATGGCGCGGGCCGACGCCGTCAGGTTCTCGATCTGCGAGCTGGCGGCGGATTCCGAGCGCAGCAGCACCGCGGCGAACGGCGCGACTTCGCCCCCGAGTTCAGCGTCGAATCGGGTGATCTCGCGGCTAGCGGATTCCGCCTCGGCGAGGACAGCCGCCGGAAGACCCAGGTTCAGGCCTGCGATGGTGGCCGGGACGGCGGGGTGATAGGTGCCGAACGCCCGGCCAGCACCCGCCGGTCGCCCCTGCTGGGGTTCCCACCGCACCGTTTCGTAGGTGATGGGCCGAAGTG
>CAZADG010000047.1:3886-22704 GCA_964483865.1 uncultured Mycobacterium sp.
GGTACTGCCGGCGGATTCACGTCAGGGGACGTCAAACCGGTTGCGCATCGAGAGCCCGCCGAAGACCGGCGGCGGCCCGGCCGCCGATCTGACCGAACATCAACCGCAGGCCCAGATCGCCGATGCGCAGCACGCCGTTGAGGCGTAGATCCGCGTCGTAGGTGAGCACCGATCCGGTGCCGTCCGGTTCGACGGTGATCCGGTCGATCGAGGTGAACACGCTGCTGCGGGCGACCACGAGGAGGTTTCGCGGGGCGTCGTACTCCTCGGTGACGTAGCGCAAGGTCAGGTCTCGGCCGATTCCGGCGACGGTGACGTCGAAGACGTTGCCCGGGCCGCCGCCCGAACCCTCCACCTGCGAAACAGCCTTCACACCGGGATCCCACTCGGCGAAGTTGCGCAGGTCGGCCATGTAGGCGAAGACCTCCCGCGGAGGCTTCGCGGTCCTCATCGTTGTCACATAGCGCGCCATCACAACCCCTTTCGGCGACTCAAGTATGCGCCGCTGCTGCTACGCGACGACGATCGTGACGGCGACGCTGTCCGGCTTGGGGCGGCCAAGGTAGTCGAGGACCGCGGTGCCGGCCGGGGTCAGTTCCGTCATCGTCGCGGTGTAGGTGCCGGGTGCGAGTGTGATCGCCGCCGTCTGCCATTGCCCGTCGAGATCGGCCACCCCGGCCACCGTGCCGATCACCGCGGAACCCTGCTTGATGGTGACCTGTGCGGTGTTGCCCGGCAGGATCTTGTTGGTGTACTGGCCGACCTGGCCGGCCTGCGTCATGATGAACGGCGCCGCCGCCTGGAACACCGGCATGATTGGCGCGTAGCTCACACTGCCCGAATCGGGTTCGCCCGCATAGGAATTGGTACCGGTCCATCCGAATGCGACGGCACCGCCGCCGGTGACGTTCGCGGTGGGCAGCGGATTGTCGAAGTACACCGGCGCCCCTGCCGCGGTGGTCGCGGCCTGGTTGAGGATCGGTGGGTAGCCCTGGGTGATCGACACCCCCGTCCCGTACTGGCCGGCGACGGCGGTGAAAGCGCCTCCGGTGCCGAGGGTTCCGACGACCGGAGCCGCCAGCGCCGAGATCAGCGGATTAACCCCGGACGGTTGTGGGCCCTGGGGCTTGTTGACGGTGTTGGGGTCCCAGCCGTTGGTCAGCAGCGCCGCCGGCAGCGATGCATCCGGCTGCAGGTTGACGGTGATCTGGCTGTTGACGAATGCTTTGTCGGCGTTATATGTGGTGAAGACATTGAGCCCGGAGTTGTTGTCGATCGCGGCCGACGGGTCGTTGGCCGAGCCGACACCGGCCCCCGGGTTGAACGGCGTCAGTTCCCCCGGGGTGGCGCCGCCGGCGGTGGCGTAGATGTTGAACACCCGCTGGTGGGCGCCGTCGCTGTCGGCGATCACCAACTGGTACCAGTACACGTCGTCCTTGGCGACGGAGGCCGGCATCGGCAGGCCGTTGATCTGAATGAAGCCGAGCGGATTGGTCCCCGCTGCCCCCGCGGTCCAGGAGCCTGGGCCTCCGCTGACGGTGTAGTTCTGGTAGACCCCGCCATCGGTCGGCAGCGTCACGTAGTCGAACTGGGCGCGCTTGTCGGCGTCGACGCCGCGGTAGATGCCCAGCTTTACGGTGGCGTCGTCGACCACCTTCGACCCGACGTTGAATCCCTGAACCTGAAGTGTGAGTGCGTTGTTTGGCGCCGTCGGGATCAGGTAGTCACCACCGGAGGGCTGGGCGAGGAAGTTGGTGCTGACCGGTTTCTTGTAGAAGCCGTCGCCGTCGGGGCCGACGGGCTCATCGGAGCCGAAGACGTAGAGGTCGATCTGGCCGACGTTCTGGTTGACGCCGGGCCCGGCGGCAAGGGAGATCTGCGGGCCGGGGTTCAGCTTCTGGGCGAGGTTGTCGGAGAACGCCGAGGCGTAGGTGTTGGCGTTCTCGTAGAAGTAGAAGCTGTACTGGTCGTTGTGCTGATAGGACGGGGCGGTCCCGGGGATGCGGTTGCGGTCGAAGGCGTAGGCCGGGTCCCAGTTCAGGTTGGTGTTCAGGTCGACCGGGCTCGCGAGGTTGGCCGAGGTGGGGTCGCCCTGGTTGAGCGGGTTGGCCTGTTCGGCGATGGCGCCCCAGTTGCCGGCGGTGAAACCGGTGAAGTACTGCGTCAGCGCGTTGCCCCACTGGTTGTTGGCCGAGACGTTGAACTGGCCGGGTGCGGGCGCAGTGGTTCCGGGCGGGGTGCGGCCGGGGATGTCGAACGGGGTGCCGAGTGCGGTGATGACTCCGTCGCTGACCGTCACGCTCTCGTACAGGGTGGCCAACGCACTGCCCTGGCCGGGTGCGTAGAGGTTCGCCCCGACGTCGGTCTGCCCGATCAGCATGTAGCCGCGGGTCTGGCTGTTGGCGTCGGGGCTGAACAGGTAGTAGCTGTTGTTGCTGCTGTCCTTCACGGACTGGACGCTGTAGGAGTAGTACTGCCCGTTGTGCCAGATTCCGGCGGCGTCGCGCGCCCCGGCTGTCGTGCCGGAGAACGTCATGGCGCCGGGGGGCAGCTCGTCGATGGTCTTGGTGAGGTAGTCGTTCCAGTTGGTTTCGGGGTAGTAGCTCGCACCGAAGGTACCGTTGGACGGCGAGATGACGATTGACGGTTTGCCGTCCAGGGGGCTGTACGGGGTGCTCGACGTCGGGGCACTGGGATAGCGGAAGACGGCATCCGGGCTCACCCCCGCCTGCAACAGTCCGGCGATGAAGTCCGTCCCGTTCTGGGCCAGGCCGCGGGTGTCGCAGGAGCTCGGCGTGGCGCACACCTTCACCGCGACGTGCGGGCCGAAGCCGGGGATGTAGGTGATGTCGCCCTGATCGCCGGCCTGGCTGAGCAGGGCGTATTCGAAGGCGGTGTAGCCGTAGTTGTAGGCCTGCACTTTCTGCTGGACGAAGGCCTCCTGCCAGCCCGCAACCTGGGTGAGGTCGGTGTGGCAGTCGCTCTGCTGGCCGCCCTGGCACGGCTCGGGGTTCTCGCTCTGCACGATCAGGTAGATGGCGCCGCCGTTGATCAACTGACCCTGCGCATTGAGGGCGACGTTGACCCAGTAGTCCGCATGTTCGGCATCAGGGGCGTTCACCAACGGCGTGATCTGGCCGTTGTCGACGATCTTGGTCCAGTTCGGGGCGCCCTCGGCGGGCTGCGGCTGATACAGGTAGACGTAGCTGCCGCCCAGGGTGCCGGTGCCGGGCTGGCCGGTTTCGGTGCCCGTCACCTCCTTGAGGAAGGCCGAGCGCAGATTCACCGTCAACATGGTCGCCGGTGCCGGGCCGGCGATCTGGACCGTGTACAGGGTGCTGCGCTGCCGGCCGGGGAAGAAGATGTTGAACCCGCCGTTGGCGTCGGTGACTCGGACGCTGAAGCTGTCCGCGCCGGTGAACTCCGGTCCCGGGGTGTAGAGGTAGCGACCGTCGGCTCCCAGCGTCAGCACGCCGCTTTGCGGTGCTGACAGGGCTTCGATCTCGACCGGGTCGCCTTCCGGATCGGTCGCGATGAGCAGGCCCTCGGTTTGCAGGGCCGAGGTGAGCTGTTGGTTGGACGCGACCGTGGGGGCCTGGTCGAACAGGCCGCGCCGAACCAGGAGCAGTGCGCCGGCCAGGACGTCGGTGACCCGCCCGGCCGGCAGCCCCGACAACAACTCCGATACCGCGTCGAGGATTCGCACGGTGGCGCTGTTCAGGTGCTCGAGCACGGGTGCCGAGCGGAGGGCGGCCGGCGCGATGGCCCGAACCCCGGGATCGCCGACCGGGATGAGGGCGACGGCCGCTGTCGGTGCGGGTACAGCGGAAAAGACGCTGCGGGCCAACGGGTTTCGGCCGTTGCGGACGGTGGAAATCCGCACCTCGACCGAAGCCGGATCAGCCGCTGCGGCGGCCACGGTCGGGGCGGCCGGTCGGCCGGATACAGCTGCGGCCGGGGCGGCGCCCACCGAACCGGATCTACGCTGCCCGGCCACATTCTCGGGGCCGAGGTCGCCAGGCGCGGCGACACCGGCGGCTGCGCGCTGGCCGGTCACCGGGCGGACGGCAGCCCCACCGCGGACGGTATCGGCGGCCGGGCCCGGCCGCTGTGCCCGCGTGGACACTCGGCCCGCGCGCGTCTCCCGGGAGGAACGGGCCGACGGCGTCGCCGATTCGGCCGTACCGGACGAGACCGCGGCGCTGTCACCCGAGCCGTCCTCCGCGGCGGCGATACCCGCGGTGTGCGGGCCGGCCAGTGAGAACCCCAGAACCAGGACAGCCGCTCCGATCGGGACACCTTTGGTGACCATGCGAACCTCCCCGTTCGGCCTGAGTTCACCAAACTATCAGGCCGCGCTCAGGAATGGCGTGATCAATTCTCCGGTCCCGATCCGAGCGCGGAGGTCGTCAGCGCAGTTTCACCAGCCGGGTCGTCGAGCTCTCGTCGAGTTCCACCGCGTCGGCACGGGAGCGCAGGAAGTCGCTGAACGAGCGGAAACCCAGCGCTTTCTCCGAGAACGACGGATCCATCCGCTTCATCTGCGCCTTGACCTCGGAGTTGTGCAGCCACTCCACATCGTCTTTCTCCTGGGCGATCTGCAGCGCCCGGGTGAGCAGGGCCGTGGCGGCGGTCTGCGGATCGGGCAGCGCCGGCTCTGCGGACTTGCGCGACCTCCTGGCCTGTTTGGCCCCGGGTTTCTCGGCGTCGGCGGCTGGGGCGAACGCCGGTACGCCGGGCAGGGAGTCGTAGATGACGAAGTCGTCGCACGCCGCCGCCAGTGCCCGGCTGGAGGACCCGGCCACCCCGATCCCCACGACGTAGCGGCCCAGCCTTTTGCAGCGCTGCGCCAGCGGGATGTAGTCGGAATCCCCGGCCACGATCACCACGTGGGTGAGGTCGGGCAGACGGAACATGTCCTCCACCGCGTCGACGGCCAGGCGGATGTCGGCGCCGTTCTTGCCGTAGGCCGCCGCGGGGAACAGCTGAACCAGGTCTACCGCCCGGCCCACCAGCTGCTCGCGGTACTCGGCGTTGACCCCGGCAGACCAGTCCGCGTAGGCCCGGGTCAGCACCACGGTGCCGAACGACGACGCGAAGTCCAGGATCGCCCCCACGTCCACCCGCGCACGGGCCAGGTGTGCGGCCTCCAGGCCCTTGGCTTTGTCGCGTTGAAAAGAACTGCGGCCGTTGACCTGGTCGTAGCGGGAGATGACGATGTTGTCGAAGTCGAGGTACACCGCGACGCGGGCCGCACTGGGTTCGGTCATCTGCCCAGTCTCGTCCATGGCGGGGCCGGGACGCGGCCGGGACGCGGCCGGGACGCGTCATTGCCTTCTGTCGACTGTTAATCATTCGACTCCTGTGTGCCCAGTCGGCGACGATGAGACGGGTGAGCACACCCTCCGATGTGGAACAGCTGACGGGAACCCCCCGCGGCTGGCGCGTGCTCGCACCGCTGCGCTTCCGCGAGTTCCGGCTGCTGATCGCGGCGGTCTCGATCTTCATCTTCGCCGAGGGCATGTGGACCGTGGTGATGGCGCTGCAGGTCATCGAGCTGGCCGACGATCCCACAGCACTGTCGCTGGTCGCCACCTGCCTGGCCGGGGGCATGCTGGCCTTCATCCTCATCGGCGGCATCGTGGCCGACCGGGTGTCCCAGCGCGCCATCATCATCACCGTCGAGGCGGTCAACCTCGCTGCCGTCGCAGCGGTGGCCGCACTCGGCATGCTCGGCTCTCTGCGGCTGTGGCACATGGCGGTTGCCTCGGCGGTACTCGGCGCGGGGGCGGCGTTCTTCTTTCCCGCCTACAGCGCGTACCTGCCCCGGATACTGCCGCCGCAGAACCTCCTGGCGGCCAACGGGATTGAGGGGATGATCCGGCCCACGCTGGGCCAGGCGATCGGGCCGGCCTCCGCCGGGGTTCTGGTCGGCGCAACCTTCCCGGCGTGGGGCAGCACGGCAGTGGCGGTGTTGTTCGCGGTTGGTCTGGTCTTACTGGTGGCGCTGCGCCCCGAGACCGCCTCGACTATCGATGAAGACGCCGACCGCGACAAGCCGCATCCGCTGGCGGACCTACGGGACGGGTTCCTGTTCGTCCTGCGGACTCGGTGGCTGTTGTGGACCCTGCTGTTCGCCAGTATGTGGGTCCTGCTGGCGCTCGGCCCGATGGAGGTGCTGCTTCCCTTCATCGCCCGGCAGCGGTTCGTCAACGGCGGGCAGGTCTACGGTTTCGTACTCGCCGCCTACGGTCTGGGCAGCGCGCTGGGTGCACTGGCGGTGTCCATCCGGCCGCTCCCGCGCCGCTACCTGACGGTGATGATGCTGCTCTGGTCGGTCGGCTCGCTGCCACTGGCGGTCGTCGGCGCGACCTGGTCGTTTCCGGTGATGGCCGTCGCCCTGTTCACGGTCGGGCTGGCCAGCGGTGCCGGCATGGTCATCTGGGGCACCTTGCTGCAGCGCCGGGTGCCCGCACACATGCTCGGCCGCGTCGCCAGCCTCGACTTCTTCGTCTCGCTGT
This sequence comes from uncultured Mycobacterium sp., assembly GCA_964483865.1. Taxonomy (GTDB): domain Bacteria; phylum Actinomycetota; class Actinomycetes; order Mycobacteriales; family Mycobacteriaceae; genus Mycobacterium. The sequence goes on from CAZADG010000047.1 coordinate 10,408, forward strand.
CGTTCATGCCGTTGTCGATGGCCCTTGCCGGTCCGCTGTCGAAAGTCGTTCCCGTACAGCTCATCTTCGCGGCAGCGGGGATACTGCCGATCGTGTTGGCCGCGGTCGCGCTCGCCGCGGCTCGGATGCCGCGCGACGAGATCGCCCACCCGCTGGGCGGCAGCCACTGAGATTCCTTCAGAACGCATTCACTCCCTGGGGGGTGAACGTCATGCCGTGACCGGTCGCGCTATTGGTGAACGTCAACCCATCGCCGGTCGGCGTGAAGGACCACCCACTGGCCGCATAGGTGGTACCGAACTCCAGTGTCTGAAACCAGGCGGGGTCCGCGTTGAGGCCGAAGCCGTTGCCGCCGCACCCGTATTCCAGTTCGCCGGCGGGGTTCACCACGACGTCGACGGCCGGCAGCGGATCACAGTTCACCCAGTCCGGGACTGGGAACGAGCGATTCAGGGCGCACATGACACGGAAGTCCGGATCGACGGCAGTCAAATACGGATCGTCAACGGTAATGACGCACTTCGCTTCGCCTGATGGGGATTTCACGAAGACGCTGCCCGCCGGGGAGTCCGGGCGAGGAGTCAAAGTGGTATCCGCGACCGCTGTCGGCGGGAAGGCGAGCATGGCCGCGCACAGAACCACCACACCCGGTATCGGAATGGGGCGCGTCACGGACCGAGTATGCGCCACGGGCGCCGCACCGTCTATACCGACGGCACAGGTTTCATCGCCTCTGAGTCGCTCCACCCACGACGACTCGAGCAATGACCTACTGTGCGAATCATGGCTGGTGGTCTATGTCAACGACTGGAGTTCGCGGTGTCGGGGTGGCTGGTCGCCGGTGCGCTCAGTGTGGGCCTCGGCGCGGCGGCACTCGCAGGAGCCGGTTCGGCCCACGCCGACCGGGACGGCACCCGCACTGACCCCGGGTCCCGGGCCCACGACGCCACCACCTCCGCACAGCCCGCCCACCGATCGCCGCGAGCCTCGGCGGCCGCGCGACCCACAGGTGCCAAGGTGCTCGCCCGACCACCCCGGTCGGCGAATACAGCCGCGGGCGGCCCGGTCAAGGACATCGTTCGTGTCTTCGTCGGTAACGGCACCGCCGAGAACCCGGATGCCGGCATCCTGCTGGGCAACGGCTACAGCTGGACCGGGTACGGCGGGGTCTGCACCAGCGGCCCGTGCACCGGCGGCAAAGGCGGTCTGATCGGCAACGGCGGCAAAGGATTCCACGGCGGCGACGGCGGCAGCGCGGGTTGGTTCGGCGCGGGCGGAAGCGGCGGTGATGCCGTCGTCGCCGGTGGTGTCGGTGGTCGCGGCGGCAACGGCGGTCTGATCATCGGCAGCGGCGGCCCAGGCGGCAATGGTGCGGCCCAGCCCGACCGGGCCGCCGGTGGCATCGGCGGTGACGGTGGAGCCGGCGGCAACGGGGCATGGGTGTTTGGCGCGGGTGGGGCAGGCGGCGTGGGTGGCCAGGGCGTCATCGCCGGAGGCAGCGGCGGAAACGGCGGCGCAACAGGGATTTTCGGGTTGTGGCACATCTTCTTCAAGCCGGGCAGCGGGGGTGCAGGCGGCTTCGGCGGTGACGTCGGCGGCGCCGGCGGGGCGGGCGGCGACGTCGGGCTGCTCTCGATCTTTGGCACCGGCGGTGCGGGCGGCGTCGGCGGTGACGGCGGCCGCGGCGGCACCGGTGGCCCCGGGGGCCGCGGTGGGCTGCTGGGTGGTAGCGGCGGAGCCGGTGGGTCCGGAGGCGCCGGGACGCAGGGGGCCGGAGGTGCCGGCGGGTCCGGCGGCGATACCGGGGTGTTGTCGCTCGGGGGTGACGGCGGGGCCGGCGGCGCCGGGGGAGCCGGCGGCCCAGGGTCGGCGGGCCTGAACCCCGGGGCTCCCGGGGGCGTCGGGGGATCCGGCGGCACCGGCGGCGACGGCGGAAACGCCGGGTGGGTGTTCGGCCGCGGCGGATCCGGCGGGGAGGGAGGCGCCGGGGGTACCGGCGGCAAGGGCGGTACCGCGGCCACCGGAGGAACCGGCGGCGCGGGCGGGACGGGAGGTCAGGGCGGCACCGGCCGGACTGTGATCATCCTGCGCACCCCGGGCACCGGCGGCACCGGCGGACAAGGGGGAGCCGGTGGCACGGGCGGCGGGAACACCGGCGGCTCGGGTGCGCCCGGCGACGCCGGGGCTGCGGGCAACCCCGACGGCGCCGGTGGGGCCGGCGGGCCGGGCGGAACCGGGGGGCAGCCGTCGCCGACCGTATCGCTGTTCACCTCCGCGGTCGCCAATCCGGTGACCGCCGTGCAGGATTCGAGCGGCAATCTGTGGTTCGGCAACGCCGATCCCTCAGGTGACGCGCCGTTCATCACCCGGGTCGGCGCCGAGGCGATCCCGACCCTGACCGCGATCGACACCGGCGTGCCCGATCCGGTGACTGCCACCGTCGACACTGCCGGGCAGGTGTGGTTCGGACAGACCGGTGGCGGTAACAAGGTGGTGCGCATCAGCGGGGATCTGTCGGGCACACCCGTCGTCACGAGGTTCGACACACCGGTGACCAACCCGGCCTGGCCGGTGGTGGACCGCAACGGCAGTCTGTGGTTTGGCAGCTTCGATCCGACGACCCGGCTCATCGTGCGAGTCAGCGGCGACCTGGCCGGCACCCCGACCATCACGGCGTTCGACACCGGGGTGCCCAATCCGGTGACCGCGGTCCTCGACGGCAACGGCAACATCTGGTTCGGGAACTTCGTCGGGGATGGCAGCAGTTCGGTCGTGCGGGTCAGCGGCGACCTGGCCGGCACCCCGACCATCACCACCATCGAGACCGGGGTGATCAAGCCCGACTTCCCCGTCCTCGACCGCGTGGGCCAACTGTGGTTCGGCAACGACTCGGGGTCGACGACGCTGGTGCGGATCGGCGGGGATCTCGCTGGAACCCCGACCGTGACGGGCTTCAACACCGGTGTGCCCAACGTGCGCACCGGAACGGTGGACGGCAACGGGGCGATCTGGTTCGGCAATACGGCCTCGAGCACGAGGGTGGTCCGCATCAGCGGCGACCTGGCCGGCCAACCGCAGATCGCGCTCTTCGACACCGGAGTCTCCGGGCCGTCGATACCGACCGTCGACCGATACGGGGCGCTGTGGTTCGGCAACGGCAGCGACAGCCCCATGGCGATCCGCATCGACGGCGACTTGTCCACCACGCCGGTCATCACCCTGATCGACACCTCCGTGCCGTCAGTAGGTTTTCCGATCGTCAACGAACTGGGTGATATCTGGTTCGGGACAACCGATTCCGCGGGCAGCACCACCCTGACACGGCTGGGTCCCTAGCGCACCTGCCCGACCCCCCGCGCGGGGGCGAGCAGCAGCGCGGCGATGACGCTGACGGTCGACATCGCCCCCATCATCAGCCCGACGGCCCAACTGCCGAACGAGTTGATCAGGGCGGGGGAGACGACGGGAGGGATTGCCCCGCCGACGATTCCTCCGATGTTGTAGGACACCGCGGTCCCGGTGTAGCGGTAGCGGGCGTCGAAGTTGTCCGGCAGGTAGGCCGGCAGCGGGCCCATCGCTGCGCCGATGAGGCCATAGGTGACCATGACCGCCGCGGTGAAGACCACCGGCCGGCCGGTGTCGATGAGCGGCATCAGCACCAGCGACCACGGGACCGCCAGGGCCAGGCCTGTGGCGATGAACCGGCGGGGACCGTAACGGTCGCTGAGGATCGCCGAGGCGGCGACGCAGCCGACCGAGCACAGACCGCCGAGCACCCCGGCCAGCAGGATGGTGTTTTTGGAGTAGTGCAGGTGAACCGCGGCGTAGTGGGTGATGAACGTGCTGACCTGATAGGCCAGCATGAAGATGCCGGCCACTGTCGCCGCGGCGAGAAGAACCTCGCGGGCCTGCCGACGGATCAGGTCGGCCAGCGGCAGGCCGCTGTCGTCACGGTCGGAGTCCTGGTCGGCGTCGGCCCCAGGAGGGGGAGCGGCGACCGGCTCGGAGATCCGCGTGCGGACATACAGCGCGACACCGACCAGCGCGGCGCTGAGCAGAAACGGCAGCCGCCAGCCCCAGGTGAGAAACGCGGTGCTCCTGTCGCCGATGGTCAGATGCACGATCAGGAACACCAGATTGGCCAGCACCAGCGCGGTACCCAGGCCGAGTTGGGTGAACATGCCGTAGAAGCCGCGCCGCCGCGGTGGCGCGGATTCGGTGCCCAGCAGCACAGAGCCGGCCCATTCGCCGCCCATCGCGAAACCCTGCGCCAGCCGCAGCGCGATCAGCAGAAGCGGGGCGGCGAGTCCGATCTCGGCGGTGCCCGGGATCAACCCGATGCCGAGCGTGGCCACACCCATGATCGTCATCGTCAGCACCAGGGTGCGTTTGCGGCCGATGCGGTCCCCGAAGTGGCCGAACACCGCCGCGCCCAACGGCCGGGACAGGAACGCCGCGGCGAAGGTTCCCATCGAGGCGATAGCCGCCATCATCGGGCTCAGATGGGGAAAGAACACCGTCGGGAAGACCAGGGCGGCGGCGGTGCCGTAAATCAGGAAGTCGTAGGACTCGATGGCAGAGCCGAGATAGCCCGCCAGCGAGACGTTCCGCAGGGAACGGCCGGCCTCGGTGGTGGTCATTGGAGCATGGTGACCGACGGTCATCACGCTGTCCAACGCGGCCCGGCCTCCCTATGCTGTGACCAATTATGAGCGGACCGGTCTGCGGGGTATGTGTCACCGCCAACGCGGCGGACGCCCGGTTCTGCGAAGAATGCGGGAATGCCCTTGCGCGGCAATGCCCGGAGTGCGGCACGCCCGTCGGTGTTGCCGCCCGGTTCTGCCGGTCCTGCGGCAACCCACTGGGCGAGCAGGGTTTCGGTGCCGGCGGGGTCGCAACCCGTCGGGTCGTGACGGTGCTGTTCGCCGACCTGGCCAACTCGACCGAGTTCGAGGAACGCATCGACGCCGAAACCGCCCGCGAGGTCATCAGCGACTACCACGGACTGCTGCGTACGGTCGCCGCCCACCATCGCGCCGGGGTGGTCAAGTACATCGGCGACGGATTCATGGCGGTGTGGGGAGTGCCACGGACCCATCCCGACGACGCCCACAACGCCGTCGAGGCCGCCGTCGAACTTCAGCGCCGCTTCGTCGGCCTCGCCGAGCGGGTCGCGCAGTCGCACGACACGGCCCTGGCCCTGCGGGTGGCGGTGAACACCGGCGAGGTCGTCGTCGGCGCCGGTGACGCCGACCTGGTGGGCGATGTGCTCAATGTCGCGAGCCGACTTCAATCCGTCTCCCCGCACGGTCAGGTGATCGTCGGGGAGGAGACCTGGCGGGCCACCCGGCGCCGCCACCATTACGAGTCGCTGGGTCTGCTGACGATGCGGGGGCACACCGCCGCGGTGCGGGCCTATCGATGGGACGGGTTGCGCTCCGAATCCGCCGACTCGATCGGCTTCGTCGGCCGCGGCGCGGAGTTCCGGCGGCTCGACGCCGCGGTCGACGAGACTATCGCCCACAACGCCGCCCGCCTGGTGACCGTGATCGGTGACCCCGGGGTGGGGAAGAGCCGGCTTGCCCGCGAGTTCATCTCCCGTCGCGGCATCCCGGTGATCCTGGCCCGCTGCGATACCGAGGACTCGATGGCGCTGGCCCCGTTGATCGAGATGCTGCGGATGCGTGATCTCGAGGCCGACATCCCCGCGGCGGTCAGCGACCGCGAGCGGATCCTCAGCGGCTTGCGGGATCTGATCAACGGGGTCACGTCCTCGGTCGAGGAGACGTTCTGGGCGTTGCGCCGGTACGTCGAGGAACTTGCCGCCGGCGAGGCGTTCGGCGTCGTCATCGAGGACATTCATTGGGCCGGGCCGCTGCTGCTCGATTTCCTCGAACACCTCGTCGAATGGGTGCGCGATGCACCGATCATCGTTATCGTGTTGTCCCGTAAAGAAATTGAGGACCACCGAGCCCATTTCGCCGTGCCGGGCGGCCGGATCGCCGACGTCATTGCGCTCGGCGGTCTGGACCCGGAGGCCACCACCGAACTTGCCGGCCGGATCCTCGGCGGTGACCCGCTGCCCGCCGATCTACTGGCCCGGCTACCCGGGCTGACCGACGGTAGTCCGCTGTTCGTGCGGGAACTGGTCGGGATGCTCGTCGACGATCGCGTCCTGGTCCAGAAGCCGGACGGTTGGCAGCTGACCGTCGACGTCGATGCCATCGCCGTGCCGCCGACCGTCCACGCGCTGCTCGCCTCCCGGCTGGAACGCACGAACCCCGGTGATCGGCGCGCCCTAGAGGTCGCATCGGTGATCGGCACCGAGTTCACCCCGGGCTCGGTTACGGCGGTGAGCGGTCTGGGTGCCCAAGCAGTCACGTCCGCACTGGAACGGCTGCACCGGCTCGACTTCGTCCTGCCGGGCGGCGTCAACCGCGGCGGGGAAGCGCTGTGGCGGTTCCGGCACGCCCTGATCCGCGACGTCGCCTACCGCAGGCTGTTGAAGTCGGATCGGGCCGAACTGCACGAGCGGATCGCGGACTGGGCCGACACCGGTGGCAGCACCCACGCCGTCGACCCCGACGAACTGGCCGCCCGCCATAGCGAGTCTGCGCACAGATACCGGCGTGAACTGGGTATGCAGGACGGGCGCACCGCGGCGCTGGCGTTGCGGGCGGCCCGCAGCTATCTGGCCGCCGCCCGCCGTTCCCTGGACAGCGACGCGCTGGTCTCGGCAGGCATTCGGGCGGCAAGCGGGGCGGCGCTCGCCGTCGACGAGCCCGTCCTGCAGGCCGAGCTGCTGCAGGTCGGGTGCGAGGCGTCACTCTCCGTGGGCGACACCCCGCTTGCAGCAGCGTTTCTCGCCCAACTCGACGCCGTGGCCCATGGCTCCCCGTGGGAGACCTGCTACCGCTGTCAGCTCCTGATCAACACCGATCCGTCCAGGCTTCCCGAGGTCGAGGACCGACTCGGTGTCGTCATCGAGGATTTCGCGTCCCGCGACGACGCGGCAGGAACGGCCAAGGCACATCTGGTGCGGGCCTCGGCACGCGCCATGCTGGGTCGGGTGGGCGACTGCGAACTCGACCTGTCGACGGCGCTCGTCGAGGCTCGCCGCGTCGGGGATCGGCGGCTGATCACCGCGGCCCTCGCCGCCATCCCCAATGCGGCCCTGTGGGGCCCCAGTCCGGTCCCCAAGGCCGGGGGCCGCTGCCGGGATGCGCTGCGAATCCAGCGGATGACGGCCGCCGCACCATCTGTCGAGGCGACGTCGCTGCGCTGCCTCGCGGTGCTGGAGATGTTGCGGGGCCGGCCCGACGATGCGCGCACGATGCTTGGCCAGGCGCGCGAAATCGCCGAGGATGTCGGCCTGCATCTGGTGTTGATGGAAACCGAGTTGTACACCGGCATAGTCGAATTGAAGAACGCGGACGCGGCCGCTGCCGAACCGCACCTGCGTATCGCGCTGGAGGGACTGGAGGCCCTCGGCGCCGGCGCCGACGCCGGTACGGCAGCTGCACTGCTGTCCCGTGCACTGCTGGCGCAGGGCCGCATCGACGCCGCCGACCACTACGCTGCCAGAAGTGAAGCCCTGGCAGGGCACAACGTCGAGACTGCCATCGCCTGGCGTGCGATGCGCGCCGAGATCCTCTCGGCGCAGGGACGGCACACCGACGCCGCGGCGCTCGCGCGGGCGGCGGTCGCCGTAGCGGCGGGCACCGATCTGATCCTCGATCACGCCGAGGCCTGCTTGGCGCTGAGCCGTGTGCTGTCCGCTGCGGGCGACCGAAGCGGTGCGGTTGAGGCTCGCTCTGTAGCCGAGTCCCTCTATGCGGCAAAGGATGTCGAGTCCTCGTCGGCGGTCGGTGGGCCGTCTCTGCCACCGGGTGATCGCCGGGCCGGAGCCATCCTGGCGGCCCATCGGACGCTGTCCAGACAGGCCGCGGACGTCCTGACCAAGCTCATCGCCTCGCTGCGGTCCGAGGACATCGACGCGGCAGCGGGGCTTTACGCGCAGAGCATCACCTTCGAGGACCTGCGGACGGTCAGCGAAGACCCCATTGCCGACCGTGCCGGCATCCACGTTGCACTGTTGCGTCTGCGCGAGCAGTACAGCTACGTCGATGAGGCGGTTCTGGCGATGCGGGGCGATCTGCTGTTGCTGACCCGGTGCCGTTGCTGGGATGACCTGGGTAATGAGACCTCAGGGCTGATCCTGCGCCGGATCGACGACGCCGGCGAGATTGCCCACGAGGCGCACTTCGACGACAGCGATTTCTGGCGGGCCTACCGCGAAATGGAGATCCTTCACCGTGCGAGCCGGGGAGCCGAGGTCGGGGAACGGAACGTTCTCGGCGGGCGCGGGGATAGCGATGATGATTTGGTGTCCTGAAAATCAGGACCGGAGCGCGGCGTTACGCTCCTGGACGTGTCTCGTGCGGCGACTCCGGCGATCGCCGCGCTGATCGCCGCCGACGTCCCCCACGAGGTGCTGTCCTACCACCACGACCCTCGCGCTGAGTCGTTCGGCGCCGAAGCGGTCGCGGCCCTGGCCGGCCGTCACGGCGTGGTGGCCGAACAGATCTTCAAGACGCTGATCGTCAACGGGCCGTCCGGGCTGGCGGTCGCGGTGCTGCCGGTGCCGTGCAAGCTGTCGCTCAAGGCCGCGGCGGCGGCGCTGGGGTGGTCCAAGGCGGCGATGGCCGATCGCGCCGCCGCGGAGCGTTCGACCGGCTACGTGCTCGGCGGGATCTCGCCGCTGGGGCAGCGCCGACGGCTGCCGACGGTCCTGGATTCCTCGGCGCTGCAGTTCGACCGGATGCTCTGCAGCGCGGGCAAGCGGGGGTCGGACGTCGCCCTGGAACCGCGCGATCTGGTCCGGCTGACCGGCGCCGTCATTGCGGACATCCGTTCGTTCTGAATGGGTTTCGACGTGGCCCGGCCCGCCTGGGCAGAAAGCCGATTCAGGAACCATAATGACGGGATGACGATCCGACAGAGGACGCTTTTGGTCGCGACCGCCGCCGCCCTCGCCCTGACCGGCTGCAGTACCGCCCCGACCGAGGGCACGAACGGGGGAGAAGCGGCGTCGGCCGGTTCGAGCGCGACCGCGGTTCCCGAAGCGAATAAGAAGCAAGCGCAGCAGCTCGCTGAGGACGCCGAGAAGGTCATGCTGGATCCGGCGCTGCCACCCAGGGAGAAGTACCCGAAGGCGCTCGGGATGTTCCGGAATGCTCTGACGATCGACCCCGGCAACGCGTTGGCGAAAGACAGCATCAAGCTGATCGAGGACATCTACAAGGGCATGGGCCGCCCCGTTCCCGAGCCGGCCTGACGCTGACCTGGGTTTTTGGCCCTCTGAGCAGGCTTTTTGGTCCCGGGGCAATCCGGCGGGGCGGCGGCTCCGAATAGTTCGTGACCGCCGGCCACCGGGCCGGCACTACACGGACACCGGCCGCGGCAGATGTTTCCGCCGGCCGGGGAGGGGTTCCACACCATGGTTTCACCGATCACATTGCTCGGATCTGGCGCTGTTTTGGGGGGACTGGGCGCTGCGCTGCTCTGCGGCGCCGGGACGGCCGGCGCGGACACCGGGGCCGACGCCGGTCCGGGGCAGCGCGCTTCGCAGTCCAGTGCCTCGGCATCGGCTGCCGACAAACCTGCCCGCAAGACCAGGGCCGGTTCCTCGGGTGCCGCATCGGCCCGGCCCGCTGCGGCCGAGTTGCCGGCACTGCGCAGCAGGGGCGCAGCGGCGACGGTCGTGCGCACCAACGACAACAAGCCGCCAGCCGCCGCCGCGGTCAAGGCCCCCGCGGTTCCGGCCGCCGCCGCGTCGGCTCCGGTGCCTGTGGTGCCCTCGAGCGTGCCTGTCGACCCGGCCCAGTACGCGGGGACCTACTACGAGCAGGGCAGCGTCAAGCAGTTCTTCAGCATCGGCTTGGTGAACACCAAGGCCGTCTACACCGCCCGACCCGACGGCACCCTGGGTGTGCAGAACTCGGGTAACTACTTCTTCAAGCGCGGCCTGAAGTCGTCGATCACCGGAGCGGCGGTCCCGGTCAATGCCACCAACACCGCCCTCAACGTCGGCTTCGGCGGAACGCCGTCGGCCAACCCGCCGGGCAACTATCTGATCGTCGACCGCGCCCCGGATTACAGCTGGGCCATTGTCACCGACCCGAGTGGGCGCAGCGGGTTCATCCTGACCCGCAGCCAGACCATCGACCCGCAGACCTATCAGGAGCTCGTCGCCAAGGCGCGGGCGCTGGGGGTCAAGGGCCGCATCACGCCGACGCGCCAATTCCCCTGAGCTGCAGCCGGTTTCCCGTCAATCAGGGGTTCTTTGAGCGGTCCATCAGGAAGCTGACCGCCTCGGCCCATGCCGACTCCGGCAGGTGATAGAGAACGTCGTTGTGTTCGGCCTGGTCCACGGTGATCAGCAGCTTGGGTCCGGGGTAGCCGTCGTGCAGTTGGCGGCCGAAGCGGGCCGGAACGACGGTGTCGCGGCCGGCCACGATGACCGCGACTGGACCGCGATAGGCCCGCAACCACTGTGCGGCGGGATACCGGTCCTGCAGCAGCCAGCGCACCGGCAGCACCGGGTAGTGATGCTGGGCCACGTTGACCAGGCTGTCGAACGGGGTCAGCAGCAACAAGCCGGCCACCCGGTCGGGGTGTGACCGTGCGGTGGCGGCCGCGACGCCGGAGCCCAGGGACTCACCGACGACGATCACCGGAACGCCGCCGGGGAGGGATTTCAGGGCGTCCTCGGCGGCGGCCAGAAATGACTCCTGCGAGGGACTCCCCGGTCGGGCTCCGTAGCCGGGATACTCCAGGAGGTAGACCGATACGGCCCGCCCGGGGGCGGCCGCCCGCAGCGGTGCCGCGTAGTCCGCGCGCTGCAGTGCGCACCCGGCGTTGCCGTGCGCGAGCAGCACGGCCAGCGGCGGGCGCGGGTCGTCGGGGCCGGACAGGCTGCGATATCCGATGGGCTGCCCGTCAGCGTTGGTCCAAGCCTGCAACCCCTCGGCGGCGGCGGCCTGCGCGCAGACGGCGGTATCTAGTCGCAGGGGGTGGTAGATCAGCGAGCGCTGCACACCGGCGAAGAAGCCAACCATGGCCAGCACAATGCCGCCGGCCCCCAACAGCGGCCAAATCCAGCGACGCACACCCGCAACCTACCGGGGGCAGGTCGATAGCCCGATGCCCAATTGGATCGCCTATCGCACGCCGAGCGATACTGGGCTGTGGTCAAAAACCCCCGCATTTGGATCTACCTGGTGGTCGGCTTGGCGGCGGCGGGCTACATCGGCTACTCCCAATGGCGCGACTCCGACGCCCAGCGTCTGCAGCGCTGCATCGATGCCTCCATCGCTCAGATGACGCAGGACGTTCCCGCGCTGTCCGGTTTCGACAACGCCCAGCCTTTCCTGGTCGATATGTCGCGCGCCAACTGCGCGCGGCAACTCGGAATCAACCCGCAGCCTCAGTAGCGGGCTCACGGCGCGGGGGTCAGCTCCTGACTCCCGACAGGTACGCCGTCGCCTTGTCCTTCCAGAAGTTGCCGTCGGTGATCACGCCGGCCGGTGTCACCGATCCGCGCGTCGAGACGCCAAGGCCGGCTCCGAAGAGTACCGACAGCGCGCCGGAATCGGCGGCCAGGGTCATGTGCTCATCCCACGTGATGGTGTTTCCCGACACTCTCACGCCGGGATCGTTGTTGGCGCCGAAGTGCGCCAGGCGGCCGCCTGACGCGGTGAAGGTGTCACCGAAGAAGTAGCTGGTGGCCGAGTCCTCGAACCCGCAGATCGCGTTCGGGGCGCAGCCGTCGGCGCTGCGGTTGGGCAGGTCACGTCCGGTCAGCGTGGTGGACCCGTTGATGTGGCCCTGCGGGATCTGCCACAGCATCACCTTGGTGCCGTTGAGCGTGCTCGACAGCGTCTTGACCAACAGCAGGTAGTTGTTCCACTGGTCGGCGTTGAAGAACCACAGCCCGATGTTGGGGTCGGCGACGGCTGCCTGCTGCAGGGCGGCGATGGCCTTCGGGAAGTTGGGGTCGTACGGCTGTCCCTTGTCGTCGAAGCCGACAATCAGGTTGTCCCACTCGGTGGGCGTCAAGCCGAAGTACTTCGTGGTGGTGTCCGGGTCGCAACCCTTGTTGCAGTACGTCTTGGAGGCGGAGACGAAGTCCCCGAGGACCCCGCGGGCGGCGGTCTCGGTTCCCTTGTCGTAGATGAAGGCCCCGTCCACGCCGTACTTGTCGATGGCGAGGAAAGGCTTGCGGTCGGGGCTGCC
>CAZADG010000047.1:22804-29580 GCA_964483865.1 uncultured Mycobacterium sp.
CCCCGTCCACGCCGTACTTGTCGATGGCGAGGAAAGGCTTGCGGTCGGGGCTGCCGGTCCAGGACGTCACTCCCACCTTGTTGAGGAAGTTCCCGAGGTTGGTCGCGCCCTTGGTGATGGCCTTACGCCCATCGTCCCAGCCGACCCCGGCGGTCCATTTGTTCTGCCAAGGGTAGGCGGCGGTCGCCGGGTCGGTCTCGTGCAGCAGGCCCATCTTCTGGTTTTGGAAGTCGGTCGGTGCAACCGCCCAGATGTTGGTCTTCCAGCCGATCCGCAGGTTCGGCATCTTGGTGGCGGTGTAGTAGTTGACCGCCTGAACGAACCCGGCGACGGTGTCGGGGAAGTCCGGGTCGACTCCCCGGGTGAGGAGCCCTGCGTCATACATCGACGAGACCTTGGCGGTGTTGAGCGTGCGGTCGCTGGGAGTCGGCACGAACGGGGTGGGCGGGGTGAACCTGGGCACGTTGATCGCCATGTAGCCGAGGAAGTCCGGCTCCATGACGACCTGAACCGGAATGCCGACCTTGTTCATCTCGGTGAAGTCAGTCGCCAGTTTCGTGAAATAGCGCTTCATGTAGCCGGTGAACATGTTCGGGTCCTTCTGTCCCGAATTGCTCCAGTTGTAGTCGTTGATCGCCTGATAGGCGGCATCTTCGCCTTCGGTGATCCCGGTCCGGCCGCCGGCATTGTTGACGGCCTGGATGTTGTAGAACACCACCACCGGCACCAGCCCGTGCCGCACCGACTGGGTGAGCAGGCCGCGTAGGTTGCCGTCGGTGGAGTCCGCGCCGCCCTGGTCATAGATGTAGAGGTAGTCGATCGGCGCCACCCCCTCGCGGAAGTTGAAGTCCTGCAGGAAGGCATCGCCGGAGGCGTTGGATGAGGTGATCGACCCGACCGGGAGGTAACCGGTCACGGTGTCGGGCACCAGGTGAGTGACCGGGTCGGCGATGTAGAGGCCGAGATAGCGGCTGGTACCGTCCTGCGCCTTCAGCGAAAGCCCCAGGAAGCCCGGCGTGATGGTCTTCAGGCTGAGCTGATTGCCCGCCCCGGCGATGTCGACGAGTGCCGGCTTGTTGGCCATCACGGTGTAGGACGACACCGGACCGGGCAGGGTCAGGGTGAACGTCGTGTTGGCATCGACCTTGATCGCGTCGGCAAACCCCTGGGTCGGGTCGACCCGCACCGCCAGCGTCGAGGTCGGCGAGTCGAGTTCGGGGATCGTGATGGCGGGCGCCGCGGTCGGGAGGGTTCCGATGACGCCCGAGCCCGACCCGAGCAGCGTGCTGCGCAGCCGGCTGCCGGCGGGCTGCGACACGACGGTGAGGCCAAACGTCTCGTCGGCCTCGTCGATCCCGTCCGGCAGGATGTTGACCGACACCTGCTGGGTGGTCTCGCCGGGGGCGAAAACCAGCACACCCGACACCGGGGTGTAGTCCGCACCGCCGGTCGCGGTCCCGTCCGCCGTCGAGTACCGCACCGTCACGGTCTCGTCGTAGGCATGCTTCAGGGAGACGGTGAACACAGCCGCCTGCGGATCCCCGGCGCTGCCCTCGGGCACCAGCGAGTTACCCACCGTGAGCACCGGGATGGTCGGGATGCCGGGCAGCAGCGCCCGGCGGGTCAGCAGCAGCGCCCCGGCGATGAGCTCACTGACGGGGTTGGCCGGCAGGCCGGACAAGCGGGCGTTGAGCGTGTCGAGGAACTGGGCGAGCCGCACCGCCGGGCCGACCCTGTGCATGGCGGGTGCGTTGGCCGCCCGGTACTCGGCCCGCGCGGCGGCCGGCTGGGCTGGGATGCTCAGTCGCGTCGCGGCGGCCGGAACCGCCACCGACGCGGCGGGAATGCTGACGGCCGCCGCCGGGGCGGTCCAGTTCACCGGATCTACAGTGCCAGTGGATGTTTCGACCGGTGGATTGACCGTCGCCGCCGACGGTGCCGGGCGGGTGGGCGCGGCGGACTTAGGGGCGCCGTTCTTGGCGGGCTTGTTCGCCGCCGCGGGGGGCGGGGCGCCCACACGCGGTGTCCGGGTGCTGCGAGACCCCGGCCGCGGTGTCGAGGCGCGCTCCGTTGCGCTCCGCTCAGCGCGGGGGCGTTCCGGGCCGGCATTCTCGGAATTGCTGGAGCTGTCGGGAGAGTCCGCGACGGCCACCCCGGCGGCCTGTCCGAAGAGTGCGAACCCGAGCGCACACGCGGCCGCCCCCGTCTTCACGCCGAATCCGTTCATTGATGCCACCCCGCTGAATCGACGACAAGTCGAAAGGAGCCTATCGGCTGCGCACCTGCAACGAAACTCTGACGACTCTGGCTTTCACATGGTCAGCTCGGCCACCACGGCGAAGTGGTCGCTGGCCCAGACAGTCTCGACCGCCGCAGTGCCGGCCAGGGCGCACCGGCGGACATGTCCCGCGCCGCGCCGCCGCGGCGTGGACACCATCACGTAGTCCAGCCGGCGGTGGGGATGAATGGCCCGGCGGGGAACCAGCGGGTTGGTCGCCGACCAGGTGTGTCCCGGGTCGGTGTTGCCCGCCGCGGTCCAGGCGTCCACAAGGGTGAAATTCGGTACCGCTCCGGCAGCCAGGCCGGTGGCGCGCCGGTACTCGTCGGACTCCGGGGTGCAGTTGAGGTCCCCGGCCAGGATCGCCGGCAGGGACTCCCGCCGCCGGGTGTCATCCCCCAGAACGTCGGCGAGGTGGTTCACCAGTGCCGACAGCTGGACGTCTCGCCGCGCTGAGTGCTCGAGTCCATGCTCGAGGTGGGTGCCCGCCGCGACGAACGGACCTCCCTCATCGGCGGGCCGGTGCACTCGGGTCACCAACACGTGGCGCCACGTCGGCTCCCCGTGCTCGTCGGGCAGCGCACAGAGCCGTTCGATGCTCAGCGGCCAGCGGGCCAACACCGCATTCACCACCCAGTACGGCGCCTCCGGGTAACGGTCGAACCCGGCCAGGTCCGCGGCCGTCACCGAGTACATTCCTAGCTCCTCACCGAGACGCGCCGCCTGGGTTGTTCCGTCGGGTTCGACCCACGACTCCTGAAGTGTGAGCACATCGGGTGCCGTGCGCTGTATCCACGACCGCAAGGCCCCGTGCCGGGCCTCCCAATCACCCACCCGGCCTTGGACGTTCCACGTCATGATCCTCATCGGGGAGTCGGTCATCGGTGAGCCGGCGGCCCTACGAGCTGAGCACGACCAGGTATTGCCCGCCACCGGCTTGGATCCGGGATTCGAGGTGCAGGCCTGGAGCCAGCCGACTCAACCGATCCACCAACCAGTCGGCAGCCGCCACCGCATCGGCCTCGGTCGGGCAGCGGCCCATCGCCTCGCTGCCACGCTTTCGGGCCAACCGCTCGACGCTGGTGACGATGGTCGCCGGATCTGACACGAACAGGTCCTTGGGCCACTCGACGACGGGAGCGACGGCGCCCTTCTTGGTATTGCATCCACGGTGCGCGAGCCTCTCGGTACCGAAGAGCGATTCGGTTCCCTTGCTCTTGGCTCTGCTCTTCGTGGTCATGCTGTCGATGCTCGGGCCGCGGTCGTCGTTGACCGACATCTCCGGGTCTACCGGCTCATCGCAGAGCCAGCACCGCCATGCGTCGGCCTCGCCGATCTCCTCAAGCCGGGTCATGGACTCATTGTCATCGGTAGCGGCGGACATTGTTGATCGGGGCGCCGCGTAACGACTCGACGATCACCGGCAAGCCCTCGAACTGGGCGTGGATCATCCTGCCGTTGCCCGCGTAGATGCCCACGTGCGACGCGTCGGGGAACAAGCTGATGACGTCGCCGGGCTGCATCTGGTCCAGCGCCACCGGCTCACCACCGGATGCCAGCGCCGTACTGGAGTGCGGCATCGTCAGACCCGCCTGTTTGAACGCCCACACGACCAGACCCGAGCAGTCGAAGGCGTCCGGCCCGGCGGCGGCCCACGCGTAGGGCGCGCCGAGTCGGGTCAGTGCGGCATTCACGACGATCTGTCCCACATCGCGATGCGGCCCGGGCGCGCTGGCCGCCTTCGGGGGGAGGGCCGGTGGAAGGGCGGCGGGTAGGGCGGCGGGGAGGGCCGGGGGAAGGGCGGCGGGGAGGGCCGGGGGAAGGGCGGCGGGAAGGCCCGGGGGAAGGGTGGCGGGAAGGGCCGGTGGAGGTCCCGGGGGACGGCCGGTGGGCAGGTTCGGGGGACGGCTCTGAGGAGTGGCAGGGGCCGCCGGTGCCGGTGTCACCGCCGCCGCGGGCTGGCTGAGGGCCGCCGCCGGCGGATCCGACGGTGGCGGTATGGGAGGAGGACTGGCGCCGAAGGCCACAGTTGCGGGCATGGCCATGGCCATCCCGATCAACGCAAGCACCGCCATTCCTGCCTCCCGGTCGTTACCGCGCTGAACGCGATCGTTATGTGACCGTGATGTCGGTTTGGCGGCGGCCGTTGTTACGGATGGTGCCGCTGGGAAACAGTGAAGCGGGGGATTGAGGTCCCCTGCCTCGAGACCGGGGACTGCGAACCACTGCGCCGACCCGACCCCATCGGTATCTTGGGCGGACGCATCCGTAGTTGCTCCACTCACGCTGGGGGCCCGGAGATCGGATAGGAAAAACCGAATGGTGAACAAGTCGTCGAAGGTGATCGATCCGGCGTTGCCGGTGCTCGTGACGGGCGCCAGCGGCTACATCGGGAGTTGGATCGTCCGGACTCTGCTTGAAGCCGGCTACACCGTTCGCGGCACGGTGCGCAACCCGCAGAAGGCAAAAGGTCTCGAGCACCTGCACAAACTGTCCGAGGACCACCCGGGCCGACTCAGTCTGTTCAAGGCCGACCTGCTCGAGGAGGGCAGCTTCGACGAAGCCATGGACGGATGTGAACTCGTCATCCACTCCGCGTCCCCGTTCCTGCTGACCGGGTTCACCGATGCGGAGGAGGCGTTGGTCCGGCCGGCGCTGGAGGGCACGCGCAACGTCCTCGACTCGGTGAACCGGACGACATCGGTCAAGCGGGTGGTGCTCACCAGCAGCGTCGTCGCTATCTATGGCGACAACTGCGAGTCGCTGGGAGTTCCCGGCGGCGTCTTCACTGATGAGCACTGGAACACCACCAGCAGCGTTGACCACCAACCGTATTCGTATTCGAAAACGGTGGCCGAGAAGGAGGCCTGGCGTTATCAGGAGGGGCAGGACCGCTGGGACATGGTCACCATTCACCCCGGCCTCGTCTTCGGTCCGTCGCTGACCAGTGCCAGCGACTCGGCCAGCCTGAGCACCATCATGAAATACGTCGACGGCAAAATGCTGGCCGGGGCTCCCGAGATGAGCGTGGGGGTGGCCGATGTCCGCGACGTCGCCGCGGCGCACATGCTGGCTGGATTCACCCCGGAGGCTCACGGCCGCTACATCGTCAACGCCGATTCGGTGACGTTCCTGGACATCGGCAAGATCCTGCGCCGTAAGTTCGGCCCGCTGTATCCGTTCCCCCGGACGACGGCACCCAAAACGGTCGTGAGGGCCGTCGCACCGCTGATCGGTTTGACGCGGGATGTTGTCGACCTGAATGTGGGTTACCCGTTGGCATTCGATAACAGCCGAAGCCGGAACGAATTGGGCCTGACGTATCGGACCGTCGAGCAGACCTTCACTGAGCAGTTCCAGCAGATGATCGACGACGGCCTGGTCCGACGGATGCCCGGCGGCGACTGACGGTTGGGCGTCCGTCGTCGGTCGGTAACGAGCAGCGCCGAGTGCATGACGCAAGCGCCCACCTTCGAGCGACAACGTGAGTTCCCGAAGGGCCCAGGCCTTGGATTTGAGGATCTTTCGCCGGAACTTGTCGCTCACAGGTGGGCAAAAGTGATGGTGATGTCGGAGCGGGTGGTTTCTCACGCCTCATCGGCAGTTCGCGAGTATTGATCGCCATGAGCACCACTGCCGAATTCGACTTCGTCATCGTCGGTGCGGGCAGCGCGGGCTGCCTGCTGGCGAATCGCCTCAGCGCCAACCCGCATAATCGTGTCCTGTTGATCGAAGCCGGCGGCGAGGACGACTGGTTCTGGATCAAGGTGCCGGTGGGCTACCTGTACACCATCGCGAACCCTAGAACCGACTGGTGTTTCAGCACCGAGCCTGACCCGGGCCTGGCAGGCCGCAGCATCCACTATGCGCGGGGCCGGGTGATCGGCGGCAGTTCGTCGATCAACGCCATGATCCACATGCGCGGTCAGGCAAGCGATTACGAGCAGTGGGCGCACGCCACCGGCGACCGGCGCTGGCTCTGGGATGGATCCGGGGAGACTCTGGCCATCTACAAAGAGCTCGAGGACTATTTCGGGGGAGCCGACGACTGGCACGGCGCCGACGGTGAGATCCGGGTCGAGCGGCCGCGGGTGCGCTGGAAGATCCTGGACGCCTGGCAGGCCGCGGCGGCAGAAATGGGCATCGCCCCGATCGCGGAGTTCAACCGGGGCGACAACGCCGGCAGTGCCTACTTCCACGTCAACCAACGCCGCGGCCGCCGCTGGTCGATGGCTGATGCCTTCCTGCATCCGATCGCACACCGGCCCAACCTCACGGTCTACACCCGCACCCAGGCGCTGAAACTCCTGATGGACGACGACGTCCGCGAGGACCAGCGCCACGGTGCCTGGACCACCGCGCGGCACCGCGCCACCGGCCTGCGGCTGCTCAGAGACGGCCGAATCGTCGACGTCGCGGCCAGCCGGGAGGTGATCCTGAGCGCCGGTGCGATCGGCTCCCCGCATCTGATGCAGGTCTCCGGCCTGGGGCCGGCCGG
>CAZADG010000048.1:0-1890 GCA_964483865.1 uncultured Mycobacterium sp.
GGTACCGCAACGGTCAACGGCACCAACACCACGGCTACCGGTGGTGCCGGTGGCCAGGGCGGTACCTCGACCGGTGCCTCCATTGCGGGCAACGGCGGCGTCGGTGGTGCGGCCACCGCGACCGGTGCGGCGTCCGACTCCATCGGTGGCTCTGGCGGTAAGGGTGGTACTGGAGTCGGCAGCGCCGGTACCGGCGGCACCGGCGGCGCGGCCATATCCAACGGGACCGGGGTCATCACGGCCACCGGTGGTCGGGGCGGCCAGGGCGGTACGACCACCGGCGCCTTCACGGCTGGCAACGGCGGTAACGGTGGCAACGCCTTCATCGACGGTGATGGTTCTGGCAACGTCACGGGCGGCGGCGGTGGTAACGCCGGCCAAAGCACGGGTGGCGGCAACAACGGCACCGGCGGTGCCGTCGGAGTTGGTACGACGAGGGGTGGCGGCACCATCAACACGCCGACCGCCGGTATCAACAGCCTGACCCTGTCGTCGACCAACAACCAGTTGATCGCCGGCACCAACCGCAACACAGGCGTGATCACAGCCA
Source organism: uncultured Mycobacterium sp. (assembly GCA_964483865.1). Lineage (GTDB taxonomy): Bacteria > Actinomycetota > Actinomycetes > Mycobacteriales > Mycobacteriaceae > Mycobacterium. Next base: position 551 of record CAZADG010000048.1, read on the forward strand.
CGGTGAACTACTCTGACGCCACCACCCTGGTGCTGACGGGTAACCAGAGCACCTGGGCATCGAGCACCCCTGCTGCTGTCTCGGTCACGGACGGCAACATTGCCTACGTGGGCAACGGCACATCGAATGTGACGTCGACCTACACCACTGGCGGCCAATCGGTTTCGGCTACGCAGGCCGTCACCGCCGGACAGGTGGTTTCCCTTGCCGTGACGCCGCAGAACGTGACCCTCACGGCGGGTGCTCCGACGCAGCAGCTGACGGCTGTCGCCACGCTGAATGTGGGTGGTTTCTACAACGCCACGAACAACCCGCAAACCACGTGGACCTCGTTGGATACTTCTGTGGTCACGGTCGACTCGACTGGTCTGGTTACCAGGGTGCCGGCAGGCGCCCCGGGCAACGCGCTCGTCACGGCGACGTTCCAAGCGACTAGCAACACCCAGGTCAACACGTCGTAGTGGGCCGGTACGACAACGGAATCGGCCCCCTCCTTCGGGAGGGGGCCGATTTCGTCGACGGTGGACGTGATGTTGGTGTTGGAGTTCCGCCAGCGACCTGCTTCTGTTCGTCGTCGAGATAGCGAGCTAGAAGGTCGGGTCGTCGATCGGGAAGAAGAACTCCAGCGGGGTGTCGAGTCTTCATTGGTCGGTCGGGAGCCTGAAAGAGACGATTGCGCAGATCTGGCGTTGCGGATCAGGTCCTGCATGCCCCAGAAGCAGCCGCCGGCCAGGATCGCCTTCTTGTCGTGCCCCGCGATTTTGGTCATACTTATGACCAATGACTCAAGTGAACTCGCTCGCCGAGGTTAAGGCGCATCTCTCCGAACTCGTCGCCCTCGTCGGGGCGCAGCACGAGCGCATCACGGTCACCGTCCACGGGCGACCGGCGGCGGTCCTGCTCTCGGTAGACGATCTCGAGGCCCTTGAAGAGACCATCGCTGTTCTCTCCGACGCAGCTGTTCTCAGTGCACTGGGCCGAGCAGAAGCCGAACTTTCCGGCGGTCAGCGCGAGGACGGGGAAAGTCTCGCAGCGGCGATGAAAGCCCGCCGGGCTCACAGTTGAGCGAAGGCCGATACGAGTTGGGAATCGCTCCGACCGCCAGAAAGCAACTGGCAGAGGAACTGCCCGAGTCGATCGCCTTGGCCGCCCATGAGTTCATCGTCGGCCCACTGCTCGACAATCCGCACCGCGTCGGAAAGCGGTTGCGTCCCCCTCTCGCGGATCGCCACAGTGCACGGCGGGGCACCTACCGAGTCATCTACCGAATAGACGACGAGGACCGCCGCGTCGAGGTGCTCGGCGTGTTCAACCGCGCCGACGCGTACCGGAGGCAACCA
>CAZADG010000048.1:1990-29071 GCA_964483865.1 uncultured Mycobacterium sp.
GGGATGCGCAGCAGGTAGTCCTGGTGCTCGGGTTCGGCCTCCCAGAACTCGGCGGCCGGAACCACCTCGGTGACCACCTTTCCGGGCCACAGCCCGGAGGCGTCGACGTCGGCGATGGTGTCGTGCGCGACCTGCTTCTGTTCGTCGTCGAGATAGAAGATCGCCGAGCGGTAGCTGGAGCCGACGTCGTTGCCCTGACGGTCCTTGGTGGTCGGGTCGTGGATCTGGAAGAAGAACTCCAGCAGCGCCCGGTAGTCGGTCTGTGCCGGGTCGTAGATGATCTCGACGGCCTCGGCATGGCCGGGATGGTTGCGGTAGGTGGCGTTCGCGTTGCGCCCGCCGGTGTAGCCGACCCGGGTTTCGATCACGCCCGGTTGGCGGCGGATCAGGTCCTGCATGCCCCAGAAGCAGCCGCCGGCCAGGATCGCCTTCTTGTACGCGCTCCCCGACATGTTCTCTGACACAGTGTCCTCCTTGGTGAAGAGCCTGACGTAGTCGCCGTACCCCTGCGCCTCCAGGTCGTCGCGGTGGACGAACCGCAGGGCGGCGGAGTTGATGCAGTAGCGCAGCCCGCCTTTGTTCCGCGGACCGTCCTTGAACACGTGCCCCAGGTGGCTGTTGGCGCGGGCCGAGCGGACTTCGGTGCGCGGGAACAGCATGGAGAAGTCGCGTTTGGTTTTCACGTTGCCGAGCGGCTTGGTGAAGCTCGGCCAGCCGGTTCCGCTGTCGAACTTGTCGAGCGAGGCGAACAGCGGTTCGCCGGACACCACGTCGACGTAGATACCCGGCTCGTGGTGGTCCCAGTACTGGCCGGTGAAGGCCGGCTCGGTGCCGTTGCGCTGGGTCACCCGGTACTGCTCGGGGGTCAGATGGTCCTTGTCCATATCGCTCCAGTGTGCGCCTGTTCGGGGACGCTGTGCTCGGTTGGGTGTCGGCCGGTAACAGATCCGTCAGAACGTGCAATCGACGGCTACCGCGAGTGCGGCACACAGGCTTCGCATCCGATTGTCTGCCAACCGTCCGATCCGATCGACCAGCACGGCAACGGCCACGCTCTCCACCGAGTCGAGATTGACGGCACAACGCTTGGGTACCGGATCTTCACCAGGCTCGAGGACCACCTCGCTGGCCAGGCCACGGATGGTCGTCGTGCACGGTGCCACCAGGGCGCGGCGAAGCCGGGGAATTGCGGCGTCTCGCGAGAGCACCACCACCGGCCGGCGACCGATCTGAGGTATCTCGCACCACCACACCTCGCCCCGGGTTGGGGTCATGAGGCGCCGGCAGCCCGCCGCCAGGAGGCCAGGTCACCCCACTCGTCGGGCTGATCAAGGGGATTCCCGTCGTAGGCGGCGTAACTCGCATCGATCTCGGCAGCCCGATTTCTGGCCAGCAGAGCGCGAAGCGCGTCGTCCACGAGTGCTGCATCGGTCGTTCCGGAGCGCAGCGTGCGTGCCGCTGCCAGCAGGTCAGCATCCACTGTCGTGCTCAGCCGTATGCGAGACATGCCACAACTATGCCACTCGCGGCTGGCTGCACCAATCGCCCTCGACAAGGCCTGTGGATCGTGTTCTAGTTCCTGCTGTGACCGCCTTCTCCCGCGCCGAACTCGCCGCGGCCTTCGCCACCTTCGAGGCCACCGTCGACGCCGCCGCCCGGACCCGGGACTGGGACGGCTGGGTGGCCCACTACACCCCCGACGTCGACTACATCGAGCACGCCGCGGGCACCATGAAGGGCCGCGGGCAGGTCCGGGACTGGATCTACCGCACCATGACCAGCTTCCCGGGCAGCCACATGACCGCGTTCCCGTCGCTGTGGCACGTCATCGACGAAGACTCCGGCCGGGTGATCTGCGAACTGGACAACCCGATGCGCGACCCGGGCGACGGCACCATCATCAGCGCCACCAACATCTCGATCATCACCTACGCCGGCGACGGCCTGTGGAGTCGGCAGGAGGACGTCTACAACCCGATGCGGTTCCTGGCCGCCGGAATGAAGTGGTGCCGCAAGGCCGCCGAACTGGGCACCCTCGACGAGGACGCCGCCGCGTGGATGCGCAAGAACGGTGGGGTGCGGTGAAACTCGTCATCGGCGCCAACGGCTACCTCGGCTCGCATGTCACCCGCCAGTTGGTCGCCGCCGGGCATCCGGTGCGCGCCATGGTGCGTGCCGGGGCGAACACCGTCGGGATCGACGACCTGGACACCGAGCGCATCACCGGTGACATCTGGGACAACGACACCCTGCGCGAGGCGATGACCGGATGCGACGACGTCTACTACTGCGTCGTCGACACCCGCGCCTGGCTCGCCGACCCGGCCCCGCTGTACCGCACCAACGTCGAGGGCACCCGCAACGTGCTCGACGTCGCCTGCGCGGTGCATGCGTCAACCCCGTTGCGGCGCTTCATCTTCACGTCCAGCTACGCCACCGTGGGACGACGCCGCGGGCACGTCGCCACCGAGGCCGACGAGATCCCCGATCGTGGGCTTTCCGACTACGTGCGCTCCCGGGTGCTCGCCGAGCGGATGGTGCTGGCCCGCGCCCATTCCGGTGAACTACCGGCGGTGGCGATGTGCGTGTCCACCACCTACGGCGCAGGGGACTGGGGCCGCACCCCGCACGGCGCGATCATCGCCGGGGCGGCGTTCGGCAAGCTGCCCTTCATCCTGGACCGCATCGAGTTGGAGGCGGTCGGTGTCGACGACGCCGCGGCTGCGTTGATCCTGGCCGCCGAGCACGGCTGCGTCGGGGAGCGCTACCTGATCTCGGAGAAGATGATCAGCAATGCCGAGGTGGTGCGGATCGCGGCCGAGGCCGTCGGGGTGCCGGCGCCGACGCGGGTGATCCCGCTTCCGGTGACCTACGCGCTGGCCGCTCTCGGCACGGCGAAGGCTCGGCTGCGCGGAACCGACGAGCGGTTGAACCTCAATGCGGTGCGCCTCATGCGCGCTGAGGCCCCGGTGGACTGCAGCAAGGCCCGCCGCGAATTGGGTTGGCAGCCCCGGCCGGTGGAGGAGTCCATCCGTGAGGCCGCGCGGTGGTGGGTGCAGTTGCGGGCCGCCAAGCGCTGAGCCCCGCCGAGAGTGCGCTCAGATCGCGTTTACGGGCGAAATGTCGATCTGTACGCACTCTCGATGAAGGGCTGTGGCGCTTGTCGGCCGGAGCCGATATCCTCAGAAGGCCTGTTGCGCTGAGCTTCAGGAAGTGAACCCGAGACCCAGTCGGACGGCTGGGCGCTCGGGTTTCGCGCTTGTGTGGGCACGTCTCAAACCTCGCGCTCCGCGATCACGACCCCGCTCATGGCTGCCCTCCAGGCGCCGCCCTTTGCCCAACACCAGGCGATCGCGTCCGGCACCGCCAATAGCGGTTCTGACTGCCCGCGTCGGTGTTCGTAACGAACCGAATCGCGGCAGTCCTCAGCACGGGTGAACTCGATCAATTGCTGCTTGTCCCAACGCAACATGCTTTCGTCGTGATCCAGAATGAGCAGGCTGTGCTTGCCGTCTGCGTTGTCACGCACCAGTCGTTGAAGGCAGGCGGCGCGCCTCTCCTTCTCGGTCAAGTGATTTTGCGCTGCTCTGTAGACCGTTGCTTCCACGCCTGCCCGAGCAATCGTCGTCGCTATCTGGCGGCGGCGGCCATCGCGCTCGGTCTTCATGTGCAGGAATCGCTGATTCGGCAGAAGGAGCTCTCGCAGCGAGGCCCGCAACCCGGCCGTATCGCTGACAGTGCTGGCCACCATCAGATAGCTACGGTGCTTCGTCTCGTCGACGAAGACGTGTCGAGTCGTCATCGCCGGACGGCGGCGTCCGTCATGGCATCAACCGTCTCACCACCCTGTGACAGCCGGAACAATCAGTCGGGTCTTATCCACAGCCCGCTGTTGTCGCGCATAGCTGGGCAAAAGTCCACCGGTCTTTGCTGCCGCGACGCCTGTCGCCGAACTGAGTACGGTACCTACATGGCCCCGGTCAACGGTTCGGTCTCGCATTGGTTCACCCAACTGCCCACCCCGCGCCCCGCGCTGCCCGGCGACCGCGAAGCCGACGTCTGCATCGTCGGCGCCGGCTACACCGGGCTGTGGACCGCCTACTACCTGACCCAGGCCGACCCGAGCCTGCGGATCACCATCCTGGAGGCGAGGTTCGCCGGCTTCGGCGCGAGCGGCCGCAACGGCGGCTGGCTGTCCGGCCTGCCGCCCGGCCACCGCGGTCTCATGGCCAAGCAGCACGGCCGGGGCAATGTCATCGCCTGGCAGCACCTGCTCAACGAGGCGGTCGACGAGGTGATCCACGTCGCCGCCGAGGAACACATCGACGCCGACATCGTCAAAGGCGGCAACCTCGAAGTCGCCCGCAACCCGGCCCAGGCGCAGCGCCTCCGGGAGGAAGTGGAGGAGGACCGCGGCTGGGGTGTCGAGGACGTGGCGATCCTCACCGCGCACGAAGCCGGGCAGCGTATCGCCGTCGACGGCCTCGTCCTCGGCTCGTTCAACCCGCACTGCGCCCGCATCCAACCGGCCAAACTCGCCCGCGGACTCGCCGACGTCGTCGAACGGCGCGGCGTCACCCTCTACGAGCAGACCCGCGTCACCCGCATCGAACCCGGCCGCGCCGAAACCCCGCAGGGCGTCGTGCGGGCACCGGTCATCATCCGCGCAACCGAGGGCTTCACCGCCCGCATGCCCGGCCTGCGCCGGCGCTGGCTGCCGATGAACTCCGCCATGATCGCCACCGAGCCTCTGCCGCAACAGGTTTGGGATGCCATCGGCTGGGCGGGACGGGAAACACTGGGCGATCTGGCGCACGGATTCTTCTACGCCCAGCGCACTGCCGACGGCCGTATCGCCCTGGGCGGCCGCGCGGTGCCCTACCGCTACGGATCCCGCATCGACCGTGACGGCGCGCTCGGGCAGGACACCATCGACTACCTCACCGGCGTGCTCCGCGATGCGCTGCCACAGACCCGCGACGTGCCGATCGCGCACGGATGGTGCGGCGTCCTGGCCGTCCCGCGGGACTGGTCGGCCACCGTCCGCCTGGACCCGGCGACCGGCCTGGGGGAGGCCGGCGGATACGTCGGCCACGGCGTCACCGCCACCAATCTGGCCGGGCGCACACTGGCCGACCTGATCCTCAAACGACGCACCGACCTCACCGACCTGCCCTGGGTGGACCACCGCTCCCGAATCTGGGAGCCCGAACCGCTGCGCTGGCTCGGCGTGCGAGGCCTCTACACCGCCTACAAACTGGCTGACCGGCACGAGTCCCGCGGCCGCAAGGCCACCTCGCCGATCGCCGCCCTGGCCGACCGGATCACCCGGCGTCCCTGAGCATGTCGGCCCGCCGCACGCTGACGTTCCCGGGACCGGTGAGCCCTGGCCACACCCTCGCCCCGCACCGACGCGGCCCGCACGACCCGTGCTTCCAGATCGTCGACGGCGCCATCTGGCGCACCAGCCTGCAGCGCAGCGGACCGGTCAGCGCACGCCTCACCCGCACCGCCGCCGACACCGTCGAATGCCAGGCCTGGGGCGAGGGCGCCCAGGAGTTCTGCGACAACCTGCCGGCGCTTCTCGGCGCCGACGACGACGCCGCCGGCTTCCGCCCCGCCGACCCGGTGATCGCGCTAGCCGCAAGCCGCGTCCCGCACCTGCGCATCGGCCGCACCGGCCGGGTACTGGAAGCCATCATCCCCGCGGTCCTGGAACAGCGCGTCCAGGGCGTCGACGCCTTCCGGTCCTGGCGGCTGCTGGTCACCAAGTTCGGCGGCCCCGCCCCCGGGCCCGCCCCGGACCGCATGCGGGTGCCTCCGGCCGCCGAGGTGTGGCGCACCATCCCGTCCTGGGAGTTCCACCGCGCCAACGTCGACCCCGGCCGCGCCCGCACCGTCGTGGCCTGTGCCCAGCGCGCCGACGCTCTGGAGCGCCAGACCGACCGCGACGCGTGGACCTCGCTGCCGGGGGTCGGGGTGTGGACCGCCGCCGAGACCGCCCAACGGGCCCTCGGCGACGCCGACGCGCTCTCCGTCGGGGACTACCACCTGTCCTCGATGATCGGCTGGACCCTGCTGGGCCACCCCATCGACGACGACGCCATGGTCGAACTGCTCGAACCGCTGCGTCCGCACCGCTACCGCGCGGTGCGCCTGCTCGAGGTCAGCCGACTGGCCACCCTGCCGCGCCGCGGGCCACGGCTGCCGGTGCAGCGCATCAGCGGATGGTGACCAGGGTCCACGAAAACGCCGGCGGCGCCCGGTCGGAACAGGGTCGCCGCCGGCGTAGTTCGCTGAGGACTTAGGGGTTAGCCCTCTACGAACTTACTGTCGGCTTCGAGTGCCGCGTCGCGAACCGGACGCGTGGCCAGTTCCTCCTTGCGGGGGAACAGGATCGGGTAGAGCACCCCGGCTAGGGCGGCACCGACCAGCGGGGCCAGCCAGAACAACCACAGCTGCCCCGGAGCGCCGGCGCCGTTGAAGAAGGCGACGCCGGTGGAGCGGGCCGGGTTGACCGAGGTGTTGGAGACCGGGATCGAGATCAGGTGGATCAGCGTCAGTGCCAGACCGATGGAGATTCCCGCGAAGCCCTTGGGCGCGCGGTCGTCGGTGGAGCCCAGGATGATCATCAGGAACACGAAGGTGAGCAGCACCTCGATGAGCAGCACCGCCATCATCGAGTAGCCGTGCGGAGAGAGGTCGCCGAAGCCGTTAGCCGCCATGTTGCCGCTGGCGTTGAACTTCGGCCGCCCCTTGGCGATGGTCAGGATCGCCAGGCCGCCCGCGAGACCGCCGAGGATCTGCACCACCCAGTAGCCGGGAACCGCAGCCCATTCGACGCGTTTGGCCAGTGCTGCTCCGAGGGTGACGGCCGGGTTGAAGTGCCCGCCGGAGATGGTGCCGAAGGCGTAGACGCCGGTCAGCACAGTGAGGCCGAAGGCCAGCGAGACGCCCAGGTAGCCGATGCCGACGGAATGGTCGCCGGCCGGGTTGGCGGCGAACACGGCAGCGCCGCAGCCGCCGAACACCAGCCAAAACGTGCCGATGAACTCCGCGGTCAGGCGGTGCCCCATCGTCGGAGCCTGCATACCGGGCACTCCTCGGGATTGAAAGCCAACAGTTTGACGAAAAGCGTCCCACTTCTTGGGGTCCGCTGTGAAGGGTTCGTGAAATCTCTGTGCGGAAGATTTGACGCTGCTATGGCTGTCCACGAAGCCGCGCGCGAACGAATTCCTGGTGGGGAGTGTTCTGCACGCGGCCACGGGATCGACCCCGCCGTCCAGGCCGGTACGCGCTGTTGAGTACTGACGAAAGGTGGGTTCGTCGCCGGCCCGCGGCCCGAAGCATCCCGGCATTGCGATTTAGGGAACCCTAAGTTGGCATTTCGTCGCAGCGTGCATATCGTTTTGGTATCTGTTGACACCCAGGGCCGCCGTTCACCGACGCACGGAGGAACCCCGACGGGGCGCGGCGCGCCATCCACAAAATCCAGGGTCTATCCGCCGCGCGACATTTGAAGGGTCAGGTGCGAATGCCCACCAGTGTCGGGCTTTACAACCCCGCTTACGAGCACGACGCCTGCGGCGTCGCGATGGTCGTCGACATGCACGGCCGGCGCAGCCGCGACATCGTCGACAAGGCGATCACCGCCCTGGTGAACCTCGAGCACCGCGGTGCCGCCGGGGCCGAGCCCAACAGCGGCGACGGCGCCGGGATCATGATCCAGGTCCCGGACACGTTCCTGCGCGCCGTCTGTGATTTCGACCTGCCCGACGAGGGCTCCTACGCCACCGGCATCGCCTTCCTGCCGCAGTCCTCTCGCGATGCGGTGCTGGCCGCCGAGGGCCTGGAGAAGATCGTCGAAGCCGAAGGCCTGACCGTGCTCGGCTGGCGCGAGGTTCCGATCGACGACTCCTCGCTGGGGGCGCTGGCCCGCGACGCCATGCCCACCTTCAAGCAGGTGTTCATCGGCGGTGCCTCCGGGATGGATCTGGAGCGCAAGGCCTTCGTGATCCGCAAGCGCGCCGAGCACGAACTGGGCACCAAGGGCCCCGGGCAGGACGGCCCCGGACGCGAAACCGTCTACTTCCCAAGCCTTTCCGGCAAGACCCTGATCTACAAGGGCATGCTGACCACTCCGCAGCTCAAGGCGTTCTACCTTGACCTGCAGGACGATCGGATGGAAAGCGCGCTGGGCATCGTGCACTCGCGCTTCTCCACCAACACCTTCCCGTCGTGGCCGCTGGCGCACCCGTTCCGGCGGATCGCCCACAACGGCGAGATCAACACCGTCACCGGCAACGAGAACTGGATGCGCGCCCGCGAGGCGCTCATCAAGACCGACATCTTCGGCACCGACGTGGAGAAGGCCTTCCCGGTCTGCACCCCCGGCGCCTCCGACAGCGCCCGCTTCGACGAGGTCCTGGAACTGCTGCACCTGGGCGGGCGCAGCCTGCCGCACGCGGTGCTGATGATGATCCCCGAGGCGTGGGAGCGCAACGAGGACATGGACCCCGCCCGCCGGGCGTTCTACGCCTACCACGCCGCGCTGATGGAGCCGTGGGACGGACCGGCCTCGGTGTGCTTCTCCGACGGCACCGTCGTCGGCGCGGTGCTCGACCGCAACGGCCTGCGTCCCTCCCGCATCTGGGTGACCGACGACGGTCTGGTCGTGATGGCCTCCGAGGTCGGTGTGCTCGATCTCGACCCGGCCCGCGTCGTCAAGCGGATGCGCCTGCAACCCGGCCGGATGTTCCTGGTGGACACCGCCCAGGGCCGGATCATCTCCGACGAGGAGATCAAGGCCGAACTGGCCGCCGAGCAGCCCTACCAGCAGTGGCTCGACTCCGAGCAGTTCCACCTCGACGATCTTCCGCAGGGCCCCTACATCCGGATGCCCCATCACCGGGTGGTGTTGCGCCAGCAGGCCTTCGGCTACACCTACGAGGAACTCAACCTCCTGGTCGCCCCGATGGCCCGCACCGGTGCCGAAGCCCTCGGCTCGATGGGCACCGACACCCCGATCGCGGTGCTGTCGGCCCGGCCGCGGATGCTCTTCGACTACTTCCAGCAGTTGTTCGCCCAGGTGACCAACCCGCCGCTGGACGCCATCCGCGAAGAGGTCGTCACCAGCATCTCGGCCACCCTCGGCCCGGAACGCGACCTGCTCAACCCGACCGCGGAGTCCTGCCACCAGATCCTGCTGCCGCAGCCGATCCTGCGGAACCACGAACTGGCCAAGCTGGTCAACCTCGATCCCGAGGACGAAGTGCACGGCCACCGCCACGGCATGCGGGCCGCAGTCATCAGCTGCCTTTACCCGGTGGCCAAGGGCGGCGCCGGTCTGCGCCGCGCGCTCGACGACATCCGGGCCGAGGCGTCGGCGGCCATCGCCGGCGGCGCGCGCATCCTGATCCTCAGTGACCGCGAGTCCAACATGACAATGGCGCCGATCCCGTCGCTGCTGTCGTTGTCGGCGGTGCACCATCACCTGGTCCGCGAGCGCACCCGCACCCAGACCGGGCTGGTCGTCGAGTCCGGTGATGCCCGCGAGGTGCACCACATGGCGATGTTGATCGGCTTCGGCGCCGGGGCCATCAACCCCTACATGGCCTTCGAGTCGATCTCGGACATGATCGACCGCGGCGTCCTGGGGGACATCGACCGCGAGAAGGCGCTGTCCAACTACATCAAGGCCGCCGGCAAGGGCGTGCTGAAGGTGATGTCGAAGATGGGCATCTCCACCGTCGCCTCCTACACAGGCGCGCAGTTGTTCCAGGCCATCGGCATCTCCCAGCAGGTGCTCGACGAATACTTCACCGGCCTGTCCTGCCCGGTCGGCGGGATCGACCTCGACGACATCGCCGCCGACGTCGCCGCCCGCCACCAACTGGCCTACCTGGACCGCCCCGACGAGCGCGCGCACCGCGAACTCGAGGTGGGCGGGGAGTACCAGTGGCGCCGCGAGGGCGAGTACCACCTGTTCAACCCGGATACGGTGTTCAAGCTCCAACACTCGACCCGCACCGGCCAGTACTCGATCTTCAAGGAGTACACCGACCTCGTCGACAACCAAAGCGAACGCATCGCCTCGCTGCGCGGTCTGCTGAAGTTCAAGGAGGGCCTGCGCCCGCCGGTTCCCTTGGAGGAGGTCGAACCGGCCAGCGAGATCGTCAAGCGGTTCTCCACCGGCGCGATGAGTTACGGCTCCATCTCCGCCGAGGCCCACGAGACCCTGGCGATCGCGATGAACCGCCTTGGCGGGCGGTCGAATTCCGGTGAGGGCGGCGAAGCCGTCAGCCGCTTCGAGCCCGATTCCAACGGCGACTGGCGGCGCAGCGCCATCAAGCAGGTTGCCTCCGGCCGGTTCGGGGTGACCAGCAACTACCTGACCAACTGCACCGACATCCAGATCAAGATGGCCCAGGGCGCCAAACCCGGTGAGGGCGGCCAACTTCCTGGCCACAAGGTCTACCCGTGGGTGGCCGAGGTGCGGCACTCCACCCCCGGTGTGGGTCTGATCTCCCCGCCGCCGCATCACGACATCTACTCCATCGAGGATCTGGCCCAGCTGATCTACGACCTGAAGAATGCCAACCCCTCGGCGCGGATCCACGTGAAACTGGTGTCCGAGAATGGGGTTGGCACGGTCGCGGCCGGGGTTTCCAAGGCGCACGCCGACGTGGTGCTGATCTCCGGGCATGACGGCGGCACCGGCGCCACCCCGCTGACGTCGATGAAGCACGCCGGTGCGCCCTGGGAACTCGGACTGGCCGAGACCCAGCAGACGTTGCTGCTCAACGGACTTCGCGACCGGATCGTCGTCCAAGTCGACGGTCAGCTCAAGACTGGGCGCGACGTGGTGATCGCCGCTCTGCTCGGTGCCGAGGAGTTCGGCTTCGCCACCGCACCGCTGGTGGTGTCGGGCTGCATCATGATGCGGGTCTGCCACCTCGACACCTGCCCGGTGGGGGTGGCCACCCAGAACCCGGTGCTGCGCGAACGCTTCACCGGCAAGCCGGAATTCGTCGAGAACTTCTTCCTGTTCATCGCCGAAGAGGTCCGCGAGATGATGGCCCAACTGGGCTTCCGCACCGTCAACGAGATGGTCGGCCAGGTCAACGCGCTGGACACCAGCAGGGCTGCCAAACATTGGAAGGCCCACAAGCTGGACCTGGCCCCGGTTCTGCACGAGGCCGACTCGGCGTTCATGAACCAGGACCTGTACTGCAGCTCGCGGCAGGACCACGGCCTGGACAAGGCGCTCGATCAGCAGTTGATCGCCCAGTCCCGCGAGGCGCTGGACTCGGGCACCCCGGTGAGCTTCTCGATGAAGATCTCCAACACCAACCGGACCGTCGGCACCATGCTCGGCCACGAGGTCACCAAGGCCTACGGCGGCGACGGCCTGCCCGACGGCACCATCGACATCACCTTCGAGGGTTCGGCCGGCAACAGCTTCGGGGCGTTCGTGCCCCGCGGTATCACGCTGCGGGTCTACGGCGACGCCAACGACTACGTCGGCAAGGGCCTGTCCGGCGGCCGGATCGTGGTGCGCCCGGCCAAGACCGCGCCGGAAGGCTATGTCGCGGAAGACAACATCATCGGCGGCAACGTGATCCTGTTCGGCGCCACCAGCGGTGAGGCCTTCATCCGAGGCACCGTGGGCGAGCGGTTCGCGGTGCGCAACTCCGGTGCCCACGCCGTCGTCGAGGGTGTTGGCGACCACGGCTGCGAGTACATGACCGGCGGCCGGGTGGTGATCCTCGGGGCCACCGGACGCAACTTTGCCGCGGGCATGTCCGGCGGTATCGCGTTCGTCTACGACCCGGCACGGCAGTTGCCGGCCAACCTCAACTCCGAGATGGTGGACCTCGAGGCGCCCGGCGACGACGACATCGAATGGCTGCGCGGCATTCTGACGTCGCACCGCGACGCCACCGATTCCGCTGTGGCACAGCGCATTCTGGCCGACTGGCCACGACAGGCAGGGGATTTCGTGAAGGTGATGCCGCGCGACTACAAGCGCGTCCTGGAAGCCATCGCAGAAGCCGAGCGCACCGGCGCAGACGTCGACGCCGCGATCATGGGAGCCTCTCGTGGCTGATCCCAGTGGCTTCATGAAGTACACCCGCCGTGAGACCCCGAAGCGCAGGCCCGTCCCGCTTCGACTGCGTGACTGGAACGAGGTCTACGAGGACTTCGACCACGAGGCGCTGCAGCACCAGGCGTCGCGCTGCATGGACTGCGGAATCCCGTTCTGCCACAACGGTTGCCCGCTGGGCAACCTGATCCCGGAGTGGAACGACCTGGTGTACCGCGACCGGTGGCGCGAGGCCATCGAGCGCTTGCACGCCACCAACAACTTCCCCGAGTTCACCGGCCGGCTGTGCCCGGCGCCGTGTGAGGCGTCCTGCGTCCTGGGCATCAATCAGGATCCGGTCACCATCAAGCAGGTCGAGGTCGAGATCATCGACAACGCCTGGGACGAGGGCTGGGTGGTGCCCGCCCGGCCGCACCTGGTGACCGGAAAGTCCGTCGCCGTCGTCGGCTCCGGGCCGGCCGGCCTTGCCGCTGCCCAGCAGCTCACCCGCGCCGGTCACGACGTGACCGTCTACGAGCGGGCCGACCGGATCGGCGGCCTGCTGCGCTACGGCATCCCCGAGTTCAAGATGGAGAAGCGCCACATCGACCGGCGGCTGGACCAGATGCGGGCCGAGGGCACCAAGTTCGAAGCCGGCGTCAACGTCGGGGTCGACGTCACCGCCGAGGAACTGCGCGAGCGCTTCGACGCCGTGGTGCTCGCCGGCGGCGCCACCGACTGGCGTGACCTGCCCATCCCGGGCCGCGAGCTCGAAGGCATCTACCAGGCCATGGAGTACCTGCCGTGGGCCAACAAGGTCGCCGTCGGCGACATGGAGGACACACCCATCACCGCCAAGGGCAAGCGTGTGGTTATCATCGGCGGCGGCGACACCGGCGCCGACTGCCTGGGCACCGCGCACCGCCAGGGCGCGGCCAGCGTGCACCAGTTCGAGATCATGCCGCGCCCACCCGAGGAGCGCGCCGACTCCACCCCCTGGCCGACCTACCCGCTGCAGTTCCGGGTGTCCTCGGCCCACGAGGAGGGCGGCGAACGGGTGTTCTCGGTCAACACCGAACGTTTCCTCGGCGAGGACGGCAAGGTGACCGGCCTTCGTGCGCACGAGGTCGTGATGACGGCCGGCCGCTTCGAGAAGGTCGAGGGCTCCGACTTCGATCTGGACGCCGACATCGTCTTCCTCGCGATGGGCTTTGTCGGCCCGGAGAAGCCGGGACTGCTCAGCGATCTGGGCGTGGAGCTCACCGACCGCGGCAACGTCGCCCGCAACAACGACTTCGAAACGTCGGTGCCGGGTGTGTTCGTGGCCGGCGATATGGGCCGCGGGCAGTCGCTGATCGTGTGGGCGATCGCCGAGGGACGGGCGGCCGCGGCCGGTGTCGACCGCTACCTGATGGGCCACACGGCTTTGCCAGCGCCCATCGCGCCGAGCGCCGCGCCGCAACGTTAGTCACATCAGTCACAGCAGAAACACGTGACCTGCGTCGGCGCGCCTCCGTCGCTATCGGGGGTAATAAAGCTGTAATTGCTGAGGTGGGGCGTGCGCGGTAATGTGCTCCCCGGGTTGCCAGTGCTGTCGACCGCAGGAGAGACCTCGTGCACCTCAACAATCCGATCACGAACCCCCTGACGATGCCGATTCTGCGGACCCGCGTCGGCCGCAAGGCCTGGTCCCTGTTGGCCCACCCGGTCAAGAGCCGGGAGTTTCCCGCCAAGCACGAACGCCTCGTCACCGCCGATGAACTGATGATGTACGGGTTCACCGGGTTTTAGCCGGCCCGTTTTCGCGCCGAAAGTGCGTACAGATCGCGTTTTCGGCCGAAATGTCGATCTGGGCGCACTCTCGGCGCATCTCGAGGGCGCCTTTCCCCAGCAAACTCCCAGCTGACTTGACGCCGCCGAGTGGCGGCCCCCTCTGCAGCTAACAAACAACGTTTGCTGCTGCCCAATTGACTGATTCGACAGATCCGTACAGCACCCCTACTATCAGACCGATCCGCTGTTTGCCAGCGGGGTCGTAGAAGGGTTGTCGAATGGTTTTGAATGTCAATGCAGCAACGGTCGGAGCGTCGGCCGCTACGGAGGGGGCCGTCTCCGCGGAGATTGCCGCAGCCACCGCGGCGGCAGCCGCGGCGCTGACCGCGGTCATGCCGATGGGCGCAGACTTGGACTCCATCGAGTTCGCCGCCGCGCTCAACGCGGCGGGTGCCGCCTACATCGGCACCGCCGGCGAGCACGTCGCCAACCGTGCGATGTTCGCAGGGTCTCAGGATCTGGCGGCGGTGACCTACACGGTCACCGAAGCCGTCAACAACACCGCCCTCGCGCTGTAGGCGTCCGTTCATGCCGGATCCCTCATGGCCGTCGTCGCCGCCCGAAGCCAACTACGTGAGACTCATCGGTTCGGGCGCCGCCGGGACTGCGACGACGCTGGCCAATGCGGCGGCGTGGCAGGCGCTGATGGCCGCCAATGAGATGGCGGCCTCGGCATCCACGCTGAACACTGCCGCGACCGCACTGAACTTCGAAGGCCTGGGAGGCACGGCATCGGCGGGCACGGCCGGCGGCCTGAACACCGCACTGCACCTGCTTGCGGGGTGGGCGCAAGAAAAGCCGCCGATCGCCGCCAGCGCCGTCGCGGCCTACGAGACCGCCGTCTCGACGATGATTCCCGCGGCCGTATCCCTGGCCAACCGTGCCGAGCAGGCCGCCGATGTAGCGATGAACCCGCTGGTCCTCGGTGCGTTGACGCCTGCCATCGTCGCCCTTGACCTGCAGTATTTCGGCGAGTACTGGCCACACAACGCCAGCGCCGGCGCCGCCTACGGATCCGCCCTGACTGCGCTGTTGCCGGCGCTGGCCGTCCCACCGCCGCTCGCCCCGCCGGGCGCGTCTCCCGCAGCCCCGGCGTCGGCAGCTGCGGCGGTGGCCGAAACCGCCGCCCAAGCAGCCGCCGGCGAGGCGATGAAGGAATCGGGCCAGGTCGCACAACTGGCCGGCGACAGTGCCACGGCCCCGGCTGAGGCGGCCGGCCAGCTTGCCTCGTCGATGGCGGGTCCCCTGCAGTCCGCCGGGCAGCCCCTGATGGGAATGTTCCAGGCGCCCATGCAGGCTCTCCAGAGTCTGACCGGGCTCCCGCAGTCGATGCTCGGACAGCTCGGCGGAGGCTCCGGGCTCGGCCTGTCCGACGAACTCGGCACGTCCGCCTCGATGCTGGCCACCGCCGGGGTTCCCGGTGGGGGCCTGGCCGGGGGCTCAGGTCTGGTTTCGGCCGGTGGCTTCTCGGGAGGTTCCGGCGCAGGCGTCGGAGGCGGTGGCGTGCCGGGCGCAGGGCTCACCAACGCCGGACTCACCAACTACGCACGCCCCACCAGCAGCTTCTCCCCAGAGGGCAGTGGTAGGCCGACCAGCCTCAAGGCTGGACTGCTCAGCGCCGCCGACCTGCGTGGACCCACCACCACGGCAGGAGGCGGGGCGGTCCCGATTCCGCCGGCCCAGGCCGGGATGCTCGGCAACAGCAAGGACAGCAAGGACAGCAAGGACAGCAAGGACAGCAAGGACAGCAAGGATGAGGTGCAACGCGCCCGTGTCCTGCCTACCGCTGACCGGCGACCTCCAAGGCAGCGATAGCAAATATCAGTCGACGGGGATCTCGAAGATCCACATGTTTGCCACAGGGTGACGTGACAGCTCCCGCCGCCCGTCCAATACTCAGATTGATCCCCAGGTCGGCAACCGGCCGTCATCACAACCCAGCAAAGGAAATCGAATCTCATGAGCCTCGTCGTCACACCAGAGGTGCTGCGCAGCACCCAGCAAGCCATCGAATCGGCGCTGCAGCACGCCACCGCCATCGCCAACGGCTATCTCAGCCACCACGAGGGCCTCGGCTCGGCAGTCTGGGGCGGCCAGGCGTCGTTGGCGTCGGTGAATACCGCCGCGCAGATCAACCAGGACCTTCAGCAGACGATCACCGGGGGTACCCGGTTGGCCCACGGCCTGAGCCAGGCCGCCTCCCTGATGGAGCAGCACGAAGCCGACTCCGCCCACAGCCTCACCGGCTTCGCCGCGAACGCCTGACCTTCCCGCACTCTCGAAAGGACCCTTCATGTCGAACATCACCTATAACCACGGCGCCGTCGCTGACTTCGCTTCCGATGTGGGCACCCGCGCGGCCCAACTGATGGAAATTCACGACGACATTGCGCAGCGCACCAACGCGATCGCCGATTTCTTCCAGGGCGCGGCGGCGACGTCGTTCCACGAGGCGCAGATGCAGATGCTGCACGGTCTGCAGGGCCTGATCCAGACTGTCAGCCACCACGGCCAGACCATCAGCAGTGTCAACGAAGGTGCGCACAGCACCGATCTACAGATGAGCAATCTGTTCTAAGGCCGGACGGACCTCAGCCGGTGGGGCGCGCAGCGCGTGCGCCCCACCGGCCGTGTTCGGAATCTTCTCCCCAAGGACATCAATGCTGACGACCACTCTTGACGGCCTGTGGGCACTGCAGGTGCTGGCCGGTATCGAGATGCTTGCGCCGGAACTCGGTCTGCGCCCGCATCTGCCCAGCGTCGAAAACCGGACGACGGTGCTGCGCCATCCGGCTGCCGAGGAATTGCGTGCCGCCGGGGTCATCGACGACGCCGGAACGGTGGACGAAACAGTCACGGAATGGCTGACCGTGCTCGCGCGACGCGACCTGGCGGTACTGCTGTACGTGCAAACCCCTTCGGCTGAGATCGGGATGGAGCGCATCCTCCTGGCCAGGTTCGCCCGGTGGTGGGTCAGCCTGGAACGATCCGGCGATCGGATCCGACTCAGCGGCGCAGGTACCGCGACAACCGAACGCTCGGCCGGCCAGCTGATCAGCGCTCAGATTGAACGACTTTGTGGGCCGTTGGCCCCTGCCTCGCTCAAGCCCGCGACAATAGACGTGGCCGAAATCCTCAGCACGGTCGCCGATCCCGCAAGCCTTCGCGCCTTCCTTGCCGACAAAAGATTCGACGGCGACCAGATCGCCACGCTCACGCTGGCCGCCGACCGCGAACGCTCCGCCCAAGCCTCCGCGGTGGCGATTCAGGCGGGTGCGGGAGTCGGACCGCTGCGTGCCCACGTCGAGCCCGGTGCGGTCACGATCATCGACACACCCGAGGGCCGGCTGGTATCCGAACACGTCAAGCGGGACGGAAAGGCCTGGATGATCGTCAGCCCCGGGTCGAGCCTGAACATCTCGTCCGCCGTGCTGACCATGCTGCGGAACCTTCCTGCGCAACAACAGTGGTTTTCACACAGAAAGGCTGTCTAGGTGAGTAACTCCTGGAAGGAGCGGACCGACTCCGGCAACTCGGGAATTGCGCTGCGCTCAACGGAATCCGTGTCCGGAACCCTCCGTATCTCGGATATGGTGGCGCCCCGGAAGATCCCGCCGGGGTCGGGCTGGCGCAAGTTGGTCCACAACGTCTCGGGCAAGACGGTCAACCCGGGTGAGTCGCCGGCTGAGCGCCAGCACCGGGAACTTCGGGAGCGTATCCGCCGCCATATCCGAAAGCAGTACGTCATCGCCTTCGTCTCGGGCAAGGGTGGGGTCGGTAAGACGACGATGACCGCCTGCGTGGGCGGCATCTTCCGGGAATGCCGACCGGAGAACGTCGTCGCCATCGATGCCGCACCGGGCTTCGGCACCCTGGCCGGCCGTATCGACGAGGCGCCTCCCGGCGACTACGCGGCCGTACTCAACGACACTGACGTGCAGGGCTACGCGGACATCCGGGAGCACCTGGGGCAGAACACAATCGGTCTCGACGTACTGGCCGGGAATCGAGCCTCGGATCAGCCCCGGCCGCTGGTACCGGCGATGTTCAGCGGGATCCTGTCGAGACTGCGCCGCACCCACACCGTGATCCTGGTCGACACTTCGGACGATCTCGAGCACCCGGTGATGAAGGCCGTGTTGGACTCCTGCGATGCGCTGGTATTCGTCTCCGGACTGACGGCCGACACCTCACTTCCGGTGACCCGCGCCATCGACCTGTTGCGCTCGATGGGGTACCACGAGTTGGTGTCTCGGAGCATGGTCGTTCTCAACGACAGCCGCAACGGCTATGAGAAGGACTCTCGCGACTACCTGACGGAGCGATTCAGCCAGGCCGGCGCCACGGTGGAGTTCATGCCCTATGACCCGCACCTGGCGATGGGCGGAATCATCGATACCGCAAACGAACTGCAGAAGAAGACCCGGCTGCGGCTTCTCGAGATCACCGCGGCCCTCGCCGACAAGTACGTGCCCGACGCCGATAGGCCGTGCTGATGCCGACGGTCGCCTTCCCGGCCCGCTGTGCGGTGGCGGTGATCTGCGGCGAACATCTTGTCTCACAGGTCTATCCGGCGTCGGTTCCGGTCGAGGTTTTCCTCGACGACGTAGTCGACCTCCTCAGCGACGACCTGAAGCGTCGCGGCGGCGCGGCACTGCACATGGGTGCCGCCTACGAATTACAGCGGGCGAACGGAACCCGTCTCGACGTCACCAAGACGCTTGACGAATTGGGCGTCGAAGACGGCGACACCCTGGTCTTGGCTCCCGCTGGGGCCGGCGAATCGTTTGAGCCACAGTGTGAGGCGCTCTCCAGCGCGCTCGCGTATGCCGGGAAGAAACTGTTCCCACCCGTCACTGCCCATACCGCGGTGATGACGGCGGTGGGGATCCTCGGGATGATCGCGGTGGCAACGATCGGCATGGCCATCCATACCCGCCTACAGACCGACTCGTGGGCAATCGCCGCGGTAGTCCTTGGATTGGGCGCGTTGGTCGCCTTCGGCGCGTTCGCGGTGTGGCGATGGTGGCCTGACGAGGCGCAGTTGTCCAGTGGTCTGGCCTGGATGTCGATCCCGTTGCTCGCCGTCGGTTTGTCCGCGGCGGCGCCCGGTGCGGTCGGAGGAGCCCATCTGTTCGTCGGCGCTCTCGCAGCAGCCGTCCTGATCTATGGACTTCTTGCCGCCGGTGACCGGCATGTGACGGTCGCCGCTGCCGCGGTAACCCTCTGTGGCATAGCGGGACTCAATGCAGCGGTGCGGATGTGGGAGCCGGTCGCAACGAACCGCCTGGCGATGCTGACATTGATCGGGTTGCTGATCCTGTTGAGCGCTGGTCCGACCCTTGCTCTGTGGGCGGCCCGGATCCGGCCGCCGCACTTCGGTTCCATCACCGGCCGCGATGTGTTTCGCCGCCGCGATGGCATGCCGGTGGACGCCGTGGAACCGGTCGACGACAGCGCTGAGGAGGAGGACCCCGACGCCACACCCCGTGGTGTGGTGATCGCCGCGGCGGCGCGGCGGGCCAACAGTGTTCTCACCGGCATCTGCGTGGCGGCGGCAATCGCCCTCCCCGCAGCGGTGTGGGCCACCCTGATACCCGGCGAGCCGCGAAGTGCGGGGGCTGCGGTCGTCGGTGTGCTGTTCGTCGTGATCTACCTCAGTCGTGCGCGGGCTTTCGCTGATCGCCGGCAAGCGGTCGCGCTGGTGTGTGGAGCGGCGGCGGCGGTGTGTGCGGGGGTGGCGCGTTACGTGTTGTCCCACCCGCCCGAGGCCGTCGCCCCGCTGATGTGGGGTGTTCTGGTGCTGGCGGCCTTCGGCGGCGCTGGACTTGCTGCGGCACTGCTCGTTCCGGTGACCCGGTTTACCCCGTTGGTGCGAATGGTCGCCGAGTGGCTGGAGCTGGTCGCCATCGTTGTGGCGCTCCCGATGGCCGCGTGGGTGGGTGGTCTGTTCGCCTGGGTGCGGATGCGATGAATGGCAGTCGGATGTTCGCGGCCGCTCTCGTGGTCGCGCTGACAGGAATGCTGTCCAATGCACCGCACGCAGCCGCAGTCGAACAGCCCACAGTGGAGCCCGCTTTGGTGCCGCCGGACGGCACTCCCGGACCGGAGCAGGCGATGCGACAAAGCAATGTCTGTGCCCGCACCTCCACCGTCGCCGAGCCCAATGTCGGCCTGCCCGCGCCAGGGTTCGCCATGCTCGACGTCGGCAAGGCCTGGCAGCACTCCACGGGGAACGGTGTGACGGTGGCGGTGATCGACACCGGGGTACATCCCAGTCCGCGGCTCCCGGTCATTGCCGGCGGTGACTACATCATGGGCGGCGACGGCCTCTCCGACTGCGATGCACATGGAACCGTAGTGGCCTCGCTGATCTCCGCGGCGCCCTCAGGAACGCCGATGCCGGCACCGATGCCGCCCACACCCGCGGTCCCGCCGCCCGCGGGCGGCCCGCCTGTCAGCGCCGCCCCGCCGACACCGGGCAGCGCGCCGTCGCCGACCCCGCCGGGCAGCACCCCGCAGCCCGCGCCTCCTGCGCCCGGCACCCCCGACGGGGTGGCGGGGGTTGCCCCGCACGCCCGGCTGATCTCGATCCGTCAGTCCTCGAGGGCGTTCGAGCCGCAGAACCCCGGGCCGGGCGACATGGACACCCGCCGGAAAGCCGGTACGGTGTCGACCCTCGCCAAGGCCATCGTCCATGCCGCGAACATGGGCGCACAGGTGATCAACGTCAGCGTCACGGCGTGTGTTTCAGCAGCTGACCCACTTGACCAGCGATCCCTCGGGGCGGCGGTGTGGTACGCGGCGACGGTGAAGGACGCTGTCGTCGTCGCTGCCGCCGGAAATGAAGGTGAGGATGGCTGCGCGCAGAATCCTGCCTTCAATCCGCTCGACTCAGAAGATCCCCGGGACTGGCGCCAGGTCAAGACGGTGTCGTCCCCGTCGTGGTTCGGCGACTACGTGCTGTCGGTCGGGGCTGTCGACACCACGGGTGCGCCGCTGAGCAAGAGTCTGGCCGGACCGTGGGTGGCGGTGGCGGCACCCGGTGTCCGCATCATGGGTCTCTCACCACAAGGCGGTGCGGCCAACGCCTATCCGCCAACGCGGCCGGGGGAGAGGGACATCCCGTTCTGGGGGACCAGCTATTCCGCCGCCTACGTCAGCGGTGTCGCCGCACTGGTGCGCGCGAAATACCCGCGGCTGAGCGCACACCAGGTGATCAACCGGATCCTGCACACCGCGCACAATCCGGCGCGCGGGGTCGACAACAAAGTCGGCTACGGCGTCGTCGACCCGGTGGCCGCGCTGACCTTCGACGTCCCAGCCGGCGACCGAACGCCGACCGGTACCCAGGCCAGGGTGTTGACGCCGCCGCCCCCACCGGCCCCGCCGGACCACCGGGCCCGCACGATGGCCCTCGGATTCGCCGGTGGCGTTGCGGCCGCGGTGATCTTGGCCAGTGTGATCTCCAGGGCGAGGAAGGCGCGGTGAGGGAAATGAGCCGGATCGCCGTTGCCGCAGCCATTTTCATCGTGGCGCTGCTTGGCTGGGCGGCAGGCGGACACCTCGGTGCAGCCGTCGGCCTGGCACTGGGATTGCTTTTCGGTGTCGTGCCGTGGCGCCGTCAGCCGCTGTGGTCTTGGCTCGACCTCTACCTGCGACGTAACCGGCACTGTGAACTGGTAGAGCCGGTGACGGTGGCCAATGACCGCGCCGGAGGCGGAATCCGATATCAGGACGGGATTGCCGCCGCGGCGATTCAGATCATGGGAAAACCGCACCGCCCCACGGTTTTCACCGGATCGTCGGGGGTCCAGACCGATAACACGATCGATATCGCCGGACTCCTTCCCGCGATGCGTCAGAGCCTCGGCCTGAACCTGGAGTCGATCTCAGTTGTGAGCTCCGGTGCCCGCCGCCGCTCCACCGGGGACTACCCGCGTGTTTACGACACACTGATCGGTACTCCGGCGTATGCCGGGCAGCGGGAGACCTGGCTGATCATCAGGATCAACGCCCTGGACAACGGCGATGCACTGCGATACCGCACCACGGTGGGCGCCGCCACGTTGGCCGCGGCGCAGCGCATCGCGATGCTGCTTCGCTGCAACGGGATACGGGCCAGGGTCGCGACTGCCACCGACATACAAGAGCTGGAGCGACGGCTGGGCGTCAGCGCCTTGGAGCCGCACAACCGGCGATGGAACAGCGTCCGCAGCGACACGGGTTGGCAGACCACCTACGCCTACCGACCGGCCGACATCAGCACCGAGACGCTCGCGCAAGCCTGGGCGCTGCGTGCGGACGGGATCGTCCAGAATCTGACCCTGCTCGGAGACGGCGCGGCGACCGCGACGGTGACCGTCCGAACCCCCCAACCCCTCACCGCACCGCCCGCCGTTGTGCTGCAACCACTTCCCGGCGAACAGGCGCAGGCCGCCGCCGCCAACCTGTGCGGTCCGCGGCCGCGACTGCGCGGGCTGGCCCGTGGACCGCTGCCCCGATCACTGATCGTCCCCGTCGGACCGTCCGGCGTCCTGCTCGGCAAAACTCCTGAAGGGAGTCGGCTGGCGCTGCCGCTGAGTGACCCCGCAGAACAATGCCGCGTGCACATAGCCGCCGACGATGCCGTCGCCAAGCGCATCATCATCAGGACGGCGGGTGCGGGGGAGCGCGTCACTGTGCACACCACGGATCTGCGGCGCTGGTCGACTGTCCGGATGCCGAACCTTGCGGTAATCGAGCATCCACGACCCGTTGCGGCGACCACCGTCAGCGTCGTCGACGGAACCGTGCCGCCCGCACCCCGGCCACATACGGTGATCTCGGTCGGTCCGCCGGGGTCCGCAATGCAACCGGAAGCGGATGTGGTCATCTCGCAAACCGGACCGCAGCGCGTCGAAGTAACGGCCGCCGGCCATACCTACGAGGTCGACGTGGAGTTCTTCCGCGCGGAAAACCTCTACGTGTCAAAGGACACCGCGGTCCTTGAGTTGGAGATGGCGGAGTAGACGATGACTACCGGGCTATCCACCGTCGCGGCACGCAGATGTTTCGACCACGCCGCATCGATCCTGGAGAAGGATCCAGCGTCGGCGCGCCGACTCTTCCGGGAAGCGACCGAGATCGACCCGACGATGGCCGACGCGTGGCTGGGCAGGATCGCCGCGGGCGACGAAAGTCTCTCCACGCTCGAGCAGTTGAACGGATTCGGTGCCCGGATGCACCGGGAGACCAACCGCCTCGGGACAACACTGGCTGCACCGGTCAAAGCTGGTCCGTATCTGTCCATCATCATGACGGAGGCATCCCACGTCGGAATCGCACTAGCCAGCGCGCTCATCGAGGACGGACAATTCGACAAGGCCCAGGGCCTGCTTGACGACCCGGCCTTGCTGGACGGCTGGGAGAACCATCAATGGCGCCAGTACGTGCGCGCCTACCTGATGTTCGCCACCCAGCGCTGGCCGGATGTCATTGCCGAGGCCGCCCGGGTCCTGCCACCGCAGGCAGTGATCATGACAGCCGTCGCAGCCGGCACCAACGCGCTCGCCGCACATGCCGCCGCCCATCTCGGCCAGGCGCGGGTCGCGCTGGACTGGACCGATCGGATCGAACTGAGATCCGAACCCGCCGGGCCGCCGGCCATCCGGCGCAGCTTGCTCGACAGCATTGTCGCGGTGATAGATCCAGCGGAATTCCCGGTCATAGCGGCCGATGTCGCCTACATCCGCGGAATGGCGCACCGCCAACTCGGCGACGAGACCCAAGCGCAGGTGTGGCTGTCCAAAGCCTCCATCAACGGTGCGCTGACCGAATCCGCCAAGCAGGCACTGTCGGACACGCGGGTGCAGCTGGTCATCACTGACGAGGAGTCGATCAACAGTCGGAGCAACAAGTGGGACGTAACGACCGAACAGTCCCACGATGCGCGCTCCGAAGCGGATAACAGAGAGCGCCGCATCGAGTTACTGGCGGAAGGCCGGGCGCTCCTGGACAACCAGGTCGGCCTTGCGGAGGTAAAGCGCGCGGTCGCCGAGATCGAAGACCAGATGGAGGTTCGTGCGCTTCGCCTTGAGCACGGCCTACCGGTGACGAATCAGACCAACCATATGCTGCTCGTCGGGCCGCCCGGCACCGGAAAGACCACCACCGCGGAGGCGCTGGGAAAGATCTACGCGGGCCTGGGCATCGTCCGCAATCCGGAAATAATCGAGGTTAAGCGTTCGGATTTCTGCGGCGAGCACATCGGTTCGTCTGGGCCGAAAACCAATGAGCTGATTGATCGTTCGCTCGGGCGCATTCTGTTCTTCGACGAGTTCTACTCCCTGGTCGAACGGCATCACGACGGCCGCCCGGACATGATCGGGATGGAAGCCGTGAACCAGCTTCTGGTCGCCCTCGAGGTACACCGGTTCAGCTTCTGCTTCATCGGCGCCGGCTACGAGCGAGAGGTGGATGAGTTCCTGAAGGTGAACCCCGGACTGGCGGGGCGCTTCAACCGCAAGCTCCGGTTCGAGTCGTACAACCCCGGCGAGTTGGTGGAGATCGCGGCCCGCTATGGCGGGCCCCGGGCCACCGTGCTGGACAGCGATGCCCGCGCCGCGCTGAATGCCGCTTGTCAGAAACTGCGTGCGTTCGTCTCCGCCGACGGCACCCACGGAGTCGACGTCATGCAGAACGGCCGCTTTTCCCGCAATGTTGTGGAACGTGCTGAACGGTTGAGGGATTCACGCGTCGCGGCGCAGAACCGCACCGACAGGGGCTCCGTCACCGTCGCCGATCTGCAGACGCTGCGCCCCCACGACATCCTGACTGCGGTGGCGGCCGCCTGTGCCGAGAAGCACGTGCAGATCGAGCTATGACCCGCTGGTGATCACGCGGCTGAACCGCTCCAACTGGGGCGGCGGCCCGTCGGCGGGTGGCGGGGGCAGAACCAGATCCACCCCGTCGATCACCCGAACCACGTTGCGCGTCTGGCGATCGAAGTTCAGCGTCCCGTGCTGGAAGTTCTGCACGATCCATTGCGGTTCGGCGATCTCGCCACTGGTCGGCAGGCCCAGCGCACCGCGCTCGTAGCCCAGCGATGCCCACGCGGTGTAGATGGCGCCGGTCAACGGCTGGGCGCCGGTCTGCGGCGACCAGTACATCGCGCCGCGCTCGAAGTTCGCGTAGCGGGCGGTCCCTTCGCCGGCCGCCTCCGGCGAGATCGGCTTGCCCAGTGGACTGGCCTCGCCGCCGTCGGCCTCCCACCGGGCCAGGATCGCCCCGCCCTGCAGCGACTCGGCGACGTCGGGAGGCCCGTTGAAATTGGCTGCGATCCTGCGGATCTGGTCGAGGGTGGCGTAGCCCGCCTTGCCCGGGCACTCAGTGTTGCCGACGTCTCGGTGGGCGAAGATCTCCGGCAGTTCCACCACCCGCCCGCTCGGGACCACGGTGTGCTGGCCGCCGGCGGACTTGAGGTTCACCATTCCCATCGGGTCGACCTTGTCCAGGCTGAGCCGCCAGCCGATGAGCCGGCCGGCTGTCTTGACCATGACATCGGGCGGGGGTTCGTCCTCGAAGTCGCCGATCAGCGAAACCCCCCACACGTCCTGGTTGAAACCACCGGTGTGAGAACCCATGACATCCTTGGTGATTCCGCCGGCGCGGCCCTCGAAGACCTGCCCGTACTTGTCCACCAGGGCGTTGTAGGCGATGTCGCACCAGCCCAGTGTCATGGTGTGGTACGCGTAGATCGAGCGCAGGATGGCCGCGGAATCCTCGGGAGCGTAGTCGTTACCGGTGGCGGTGTGATGCACCACCGCGGCGCGCACCCCCGGCCCGTAATACGGACCGCCGCAGCGCATCCCGGAGCCTGCACCCCAGTCGGCGCGGCTGATGATGTTCGGCGGCTGGCCCGGGCCCAGGGTGGCGTTGGGTGGCGTCCACTGCCGGTCCACCGGACTCTTGGGCGGGCTGATCAGCACCGCCGACATGTTCTGCGACAGCGATTGCTCGGCGTTGGCCGGGACGTAGCCGAGGTCGCGGCCGGCATCAAGACCGCTCTCCGGCGGGGCGGTGGTGACGGCCGCATCCTTGGGCCGGGTGACCGCGATCTGCACGGCGGTGGTGTTCCCGACGTACACCGGGTCGGTCCCGCGCAGGCCGGCTTCCTCGGTGACGTGCATCGCGTGGGCCTCGAACCAGGGCCCCCAGGATTCGTCGGCCTGCTTGGCCCGCACCCGGGCCGTCGTCCCGGTGAGGTCCGAACCGGTCAGCGCCACCATGGAGAACGGGGTGTCCTGGCTGATCTCCCGGATGGTCTCCCCGCCGCCGACGCCGGCCAGTGGCTGCTGCACCAGAACGGTGTCCTCGGCGCTGACCGCGTCGTGTCGCTGATGTCCGGGCAGTCCGCCGTTGACCGCCAAGGGCACCACGAACACGGTCGCCGCGATAGCGGTGAACACGATCGACGGTGCGGGACGGGACGCCACAACCGGGATGTTACGGATGTGCCAGCTGTGCCTAGCGTTGCGACACGGACTATTGCTAACTATTGAGCACTATGTGACTGATGGTGCTGAAGGCCCCACACGCAACGGCACCGCAGGGGCCTCTTGGAGGCCTGGCCCAGGGGTTGACCGGGCTCCCACCCTGCGGTGCCGTTTCGATACAGGTCTTCTGTTAGCCGATCGGGAGGGCTCCCGCCGCCTCGACCGCCGGCGCCGCCGCCGCGGCCGGAGCGGCCGCTGCCGCGCCCGCCGCGTTCTGCATTGCCTGGGTGATGCCCGGCATCACGACGCCCTTGAGCAGGTCGATGGCCTGCCCGACGCCGAGCTGATTGGCCGCGCTGCTCAGGTCGCCGATGATGCCGCCGGACTGCTGCACCGGTGCCGCGGGCAGCCCGATCGTCGGGTCACCCAGGATCGGGTAGGTGCCCGGGGGCGGGGTCAGCGGAGTGGAGATCGGCATCTCGGACGGCAGGCCGATACCGGTCGGGCTGGTCAGCGCCGGGTCCAGACCGATCTGGGGGGAGGTCAGACCCGGGTTGGTCAGCGCCGGATCGGTCAGCGACGGCACCGCCGCTGCTCCGGGTGTGGTCAGACCGGGAGCGGTGAGGCTCGGGGTGGTCAGACCGGGAGCGGTGAGGCTCGGGGTGGTCAGACCGGGAGCGGTGAGGC
>CAZADG010000049.1:0-28679 GCA_964483865.1 uncultured Mycobacterium sp.
GTAGAGCCCTAGTCTTCCAAACTAGCTACGCGGGTTCGATTCCCGTCGCCCGCTCCACCGCACCGTTGCCGGTGACACGACTGGTCACGACACCGTCGCGGATCAGCGACGATTCGACTCGGATCTTCTTTCGGTAATGTCGGAAACGTAGATTCGAAGACCGGTCCAGTGCCCATGCCCGGGTGGATTTCTCGCGGTCAGGAGGCACCGATTTGACACCCATCAGCGGCAGCTGTGACACCCGGTTCGGCGGGGTCCGCTCGGCCTTCGAACGAAATTTCGCCCAGGGCAAGGAGGTCGGCGCCGCGGTGGCCGTCTGGGTCGACGGCGACCTGGTGGTCAACCTGTGGGGCGGCCACTCCGACGCGAAGCGTCGTCGGCCGTGGCGGGAAAACACCCTGGCCAGCGTCTTCTCCGGAACCAAGGGCCTGACCAGCACCTGCGTGCACCTGCTCGCCGACCGAGGCGAGATCGACCTGAATGCTCCGGTGGCGCGGTACTGGCCGGAGTTCGGTCAGGCCGGCAAGCGCGACATCACCGTCGCGATGGTGCTCGGCCACCGGTCCGGGGTGATCGCGCCCCGCACCCGGATGCACTGGAGCGAGGTGACCGACTGGGACCGGGTCTGCGACGCCTTGGCCGAATCCGAGCCGTGGTGGCAACCGGGTACCGCGCAGGGCTACCACATGGTGGCCTTCGGTTTCGTCCTCGGCGAGTTGGTGCGTCGGGTGACCGGCCGCACCATGGGCCAGTACCTGCGCAGCGAGATCGCCGAACCGATGGGCATCGACGTCCACATCGGACTGCCCGCCTCCGAACATCATCGCTGCGCGGAGATGATCAACAAGCCGCATATCCGCGATGTGCTGGCCAACGGCGGTGCGCCCGGACACCCGACCAGTCTGGACGAGCACCCGATGGCCGGACTCTCGGCCGCGATGGGCTTCGTGCCGGACGACGAACTGGGTTCCCACGACGTGACCGCTTGGCGGTCGGCGGAGTTCCCCGGGACCAATGGCCACGTCTCCGCGCTGGGCCTGGCCACCTTCTACAACGGTCTGGCGCAGGAGAAGTTGCTCAGCTGGGATCACCTCGAAAAGGTGCGGGTCTCCCAAGGCGGGTTCGACCCGGACGTGGTGCTGGGACCGCGGGTAGCCGACCACGGCTGGGGTCTGGGATACATGCTCAACCAACGCGGTGTGGCCGGGCCTAATCTGCTCAGCTTCGGCCACGGCGGCTCCGGCGGTTCCTACGGGTTCGTCGACCTCGAGCACCGAATCGGTTACGCCTACGTGATGAACTACTTCGACGCCACCAAGTGCAACGCCGACCCGCGTACCCGGGCGTTGTCCGACGAGGTGTATCGGGCGCTGGGCGCCCTCTAGAACCAGCCCCTCGAGCAAGCCCCGAATCGGCACAGTCTCATCCCCGCACGCCGCGGCGCGCGCTCGGTACTGTGGTCGGCATGAACACTGGTCTGCTGCTGATCCTGCTAGCCGTCCTCGGTCTCCTCGCCGTGACGATGCTGAGTTCGTCGCGGAAGTCCGGCGGCCGGACCGCCGACAGTCTCGCCGACGCCAAAGCCGATGCCCGCCGGGTGATCGAACGCCTCGGCGGCCAGGTACTCAACCTCACCGGAACCGACCAGGCCTCCCAGCAGGCGCTGGCCGACGCCTCGGAGCGGTTCACCGCCGCCTCCTCGCAGATCGACCAGGCAGCCACGGCCAAGCAGGCCATGCTGGCCAAGGAAAGCGCCCTCGAGGGTCTGTACTACGTGCGGGCGGCCCGCACCGCGATGGGCATGGATCCCGGACCGGAATTGGAGACCATGGCCGGCCAGAAGTCGGCCGGTTCGGTGACCGAGGACCGCCGCATCCAGTTCGAGGGCCGCGAGATCGAAGCCTCCCCCGTACCGACCCAGAACACCCCGAACTACTACCCGGGCGGTCAAGTAGCGGGCCGGCCGGTGCCGGCGGGCTGGTATTCCGAGCCGTGGTGGAAGCCGGCGTTGCGTGCCGGGGCCTGGGGTGTGGGTTCGGTGCTGTTGTTCGACGCGTTGTTCTCCGGAATGCACGGAGTGGGCTACGGCGCCTCCGGCTTCGAGAGCGGCTACGGCTCAGGTTTCGATCAGGGCTTCGACGCGGGATATGACCAGGGCCTGGATGCGGCCGGTGGCGACTTCGGCGGCGGCGGCGGCGACTTCGGCGGCGGCGGTGGCGACTTCGGCGGCGGCTGGGATGGCGGCGGCGGCGACTTCGGTGGCGGCGATTTCGGCGGCGGGGATTTCGGCGGCTTCGACTTCTAAACGTCGAGCCGCTACCGCTGGCAGGTCGGGCACCAGAACAGGTTGCGGCCCTCCATCTCCGCGGTGCGGATCGGACTGTCGCACAGCCGGCACGGCTCACCGGCGCGCCGGTAGACGTAGGTTCTGGGCCGTCTGGGTCCGTAGGGTGGCGCGCCATGGTCGTCTTCGGGCCGGATCACGATGATCCGGCCGCGGCGAACCCCCACCTTCATCAGTTCCACCAGATCGGCCCAGGCCAGGCGGAACTCGATCTCGTCGATGTCGCGACCAGCGCGGTAGGGGTCGATACCGTGGCGGAACAACAGTTCGGCGCGGTAGACGTTGCCCACACCGGCCAGCACCGACTGATCCATCAGCAGAGCGCCGATTGCCTTGCGGGACTTACTGATCCGCGACCACGCCAGCTCCGGATCTGCGTCGCTGCGCAGCGGGTCGGGGCCCAGCCGAGCCAGAATCGCCGCCAACTGCCCCTCGTCGATCACCTCACAGGCGGTGGGGCCCCGCAGGTCGGTTCCGTACTCGCCCCCGACGATGCGCATCCGCACCTGCCCGCGCGGTTCGGGCATCGGGATGCGGTGCTCGCGAAAGGTGCCGTAGAGCCCGAGGTGGACGTGCACGATCGCACCCGACCGATATTCGTGGAACAAATGCTTGCCCCACGCTGAGGCACGACGGAATTCCACACCGTCCACCATCGCCGCGTCGACGAACCTGCCTTGCGGGCTGGAGACCCGAACCGGGGATCCGGCGAAGCGCCGTTGATGCAACCGGGCCAGCCGGTGCAGGGTGTGGCCCTCAGGCACCCGGCACTGGCGGGGCGACGTGGGTGCTCTCGTAGTCGGCGAGAATGTCGATGCGGCGCTGGTGGCGGGCGGCTTGCGACCATGGGGTGCTGACGAACGCGTCGACGATGGCCAGTGCCTCGGCCTCGGTGTGCATCCGGCCGCCGATCCCGATCAACTGGGCGTTGTTGTGCTCCCGGGCCAGCTTGGCGGTCTCCACACTCCATGCCAGCGCACAGCGGGCGCCGGGCACCTTGTTGGCCGCGATCTGCTCGCCGTTACCCGACCCGCCCAGCACGATTCCGAGGCTCCCCGGGTCCGCCACCGTGCGTTCCGCGGCGGCGATGCAGAACGCCGGGTAGTCGTCCTCGGCGTCGTAGCCGAAGGCACCACAGTCGATGGCCTCATGACCGGCGGTGCGCAGGTGGGCGATGATGGCTTGCTTGAGTTCGTAGCCGGCGTGGTCGCCGCCGAGGTAGACGCGCATGGCGGAAACCATACAGCGCGCAACACCTCTGGCTCAGTCGTAGGCAGGCGCCTCGGTGCGGGTTCGCTTGAGTTCCCAGAAGTGCGGGTAGGACGCCAGTGTCACTGCGGCGTCCCAGAGCCGGCCGGCCTCCTCGCCGTGCGGGATGCGAGACAGCACCGGCCCGAAGAATGCGACGCCGTTGATGTGGATGGTCGGGGTACCGACATCGGCGCCGACGGGGTCCATGCCCCGGTGGTGGCTCTTGCGCAGCAGATCGTCGTGGGAGCCGTCCGAGGCCGCGCTGGCCAGTTCAGCCGGTAACCCGGCGTCCGCGAGCGACTCGGTGATCACCTGCTGCAGGTTCTTGTTGTCCTGGTTGTGAATCCGAGTGCCCATGGCGGTGTAGAGCGGCCCGAGTACTTCTGCGCCGTGGGCCTGTTCGGCGGCGACGGCCACCCGAACCGGCCCCCAGGCCTGCTTCATCAACTCCTGGTACTGCTCGGGAAGGTCCTTGCCCTCATTGAGCACCGCCAGGCTCATGACGTGGAAGCGCACGTCGATATCGCGGACCTTCTCGACCTCGAGGATCCAACGGGAGGTGATCCATGCCCACGGGCACAGCGGGTCGAACCAGAAGTCGGCTCGCGCCCTCGAACCAGAGTCAGTCATTCCACCAGGATAAATTGGGACCCGTGCTTCCCAATCTGACCCGCAACGAGGCCATCGAACGCGCAGCCCTGGTGACGGTGGACCGCTACCGAATCGAGTTGGACCTGACGAGGGGCGATAAGACGTTCCGGTCGGTGACCACCGTGGAATTCGAGGCGCTCCCCGGAGCCGACACCTACATCGACCTGGCCGCCGATCGGGTGAACCGGGCCGTGCTCAACGGCCACGAGATCGACATGTCGGGCTATGACGAGTCGACCGGGATCCCACTGCGAGGCCTAGCCCGGAACAACGTCCTGGTGGTCGAGGCCGACTGCCGGTACTCCAACACCGGTGAGGGTCTGCATCGCTTCGTCGACCCGGTCGACGGTCACGTCTACCTGTACTCGCAGTTCGAAACCGCCGACGCCAAAAGGATGTTCGCCTGTTTCGACCAACCCGACCTCAAGGCTGTCTTCGACGTCACGGCGACCGCTCCGGCGAACTGGGAGGTGGTGTCCAACGGCGCTACTGTGTCAGCGCAACGCCTCCCCCACGCCGGGGGCGACACGACGGTGCACACCTTCGCCACCACACCGAAGATGAGCACCTACCTGGTGGCACTTGTCGCCGGGCCGTACGCGGTGTGGCGCGACGTCTACCGCGACGAGCACGGCGAGATTCCACTGGGCCTGTTCTGCCGGCAGTCGCTGCAGCCCTACATGGACGCCGAGCGGCTGTTTACCGAGACCAAGCAGGGCTTCGACTTTTACCACCGCAACTTTGGTGTGCCGTACGCGTTCGGAAAGTACGACCAGTTGTTCGTCCCCGAGTTCAACGCGGGGGCGATGGAGAACGCCGGCGCGGTGACCTTCCTGGAGGACTACGTCTTCCGCAGCAAGGTCACCCGGTACAGCTACGAGCGCCGGGCCGAAACGGTGCTGCACGAGATGGCACACATGTGGTTCGGCGACCTGGTGACCATGCGGTGGTGGGACGACCTGTGGCTCAACGAGTCCTTCGCCACCTTCGCCTCGGTGTTGTGCCAGGCCGACGCCACCGAGTACACCGAGGCCTGGACCACGTTCGCCAACGTGGAGAAGTCCTGGGCCTACCGGCAGGACCAGTTGCCCTCCACCCACCCGGTGGCCGCCGACATCCCGGACCTGCACGCCGTCGAGGTGAACTTCGATGGGATCACCTACGCCAAGGGCGCCAGCGTGCTCAAACAGTTGGTGGCCTACGTCGGCCTTGAGCACTTCCTGGCTGGCCTGCGGGACTACTTCGCCGCCCACGCCTTCGGCAATGCCACCTTCGACGACCTGCTCGGAGCCCTGGAGAAGGCCTCCGGCCGCGACCTGTCCGACTGGGGCCGGCAGTGGCTGAAGACCACCGGGCTCAATTCGTTGCGGCCGGAGTTCGAGGTCGACAGCGAAGGCCGGTTCGCTCGATTCGCCATCCGCCAGGGTGGTGCGGCCCCGGGAGCCGGTGAGACTCGGGTGCACCGATTGGCCGTCGGCATCTACGACGACGACGGCAGCGGAAAGTTGGCGCGGGTGCGCCGGGAGGAACTCGACGTCGCCGGGGAGATCACCGACGTGCCTGCGCTGCGGGGAACCCCGCGCGGGGCGCTGATCCTGGTCAACGATGACGATCTCACCTACTGCTCGATGCGACTGGACGACGACTCCCTGCGTACCGCACTGAACCGGATCGCCGACATCGCCGAGCCACTCCCCCGCACACTGGTGTGGTCGGCCGCCTGGGAGATGACCCGCGACGCGGAACTGCGGGCCCGCGACTTCGTTGCACTGGTGGCCGGCGGAGTGCATGCCGAAACCGAGGTCGGGGTGGCCCAGCGACTGCTGCTTCAGGCCCAGACTGCGCTCAATTCCTACGCCGAACCGGCCTGGGCGGCCGCCGAGGGCTGGCCGGCCTTCGCCGACCGCCTGCTGGAATTGGCGCGGGGCGCCGAGCCGGGGTCGGACCACCAGTTGGCGTTCGTCAACGCCCTGTGCGGCTCGGTGCTCTCGGAACGCCATCTGGCGGTGCTGGGCGATCTGCTCGACCGCGACGCCGCCGCATGCGGCCTGGCGGGCCTGCAGGTAGACACCGATCTGCGGTGGCGGATCGTCATCGCGCTCGCCGCCGGCGGGCGGATCGATACCGGCGGCCCGGAGACACCGTTCATCGATGCGGAACTTCAGCGCGACCCGACCGCCGCCGGTAAGCGCCACGCTGCGGCGGCATCGGCGGCTCGTCCCCTGGCCGACGTCAAGCACGCAGCCTGGCGGGAAGTCATCGAGGACGACACGCTGCCGAACATCACCGCGAGGGCGATCATCGGGGGCTTCGTCCATCCCGGCCAAGCCCAGGTACTGGCGCCCTACACCAAGCAGTACTTCGACACCGTCGGCCAGGTCTGGGAGCGTCGCTCCAGCGAAGTGGCCCAGACCGTGGTCGTCGGCCTGTACCCGTCATGGGACATCAGCCCCGAGGGCCTTGCTGCGGCCGACTGGTTCCTCGGCGGACTGCACGTGCCACCCCCGCTGCGCCGCCTCGTCGTCGAGGGGCGTGCTGGAGTGGAGCGGGCACTCAAGGCCCGGGCGTTCGACGCGCGATAGTACGGGTCAGGAGTTCGGCCGCGAAATGGCTGCCGACATCACCCGCACCGCACTGATCAACCCGTCGATCAGATTGCCCTCACGGAAAGCCGAAGCCGCCGCCGAGACACCGAGGGGAGCGGCAGACTCGATGCCGCGGCCCCGCAGTTGGGCACCGTAGGCGACTTCGATTGCATGCTGATCCGGTGAAACGGCAAGAAGCACAGCGTTACCCGGCGTGGCAACGTGGGCGAGGATCTCGCGGGCGCGGACCGCAGTGTCGGCACCAAGGTCACCGAGGTAGACGGCGAACCGGGCCTTGGACTGTCGACTCGCCTGGGTCAGCACGCCATCGAGGGTGACCAGATCCAACGAGCGGAACGGGTACTGCCCGGGCAGCCGGTCCGGCTCGGTGGCAATGGACAGCCGGCCACTGGAGGTGGCGGCCCAGCCGATCGGCAACGCCTCGGTGGCAACCCGCGCGACGTGATGGCTACCAGCGGCCACTTGCGCCACCTCCATAGGTCGGGGCCGTCCCATCGTCGTGGTTGGCCGGAATCGGCTCGTCGACGGCGGCCCACAGGATCGGCTCGTTCGTCCACGGTTGGGACAGCTGGTAGGGGGCGATTCCCTTGCCGCCTCGCCGGTAGATCAGCACGATCAGCGCGATCACGATGAGGACCGGCAGCCCGTGCAGCAGTGCGTTACTCACGTGGAAAACCGTAGCGCAGCGATCAGGCCGCGCCCTCACCCAGGTAGCGCGCCCACGCTGGGTCGACATCCTTGACGCTGCACAGCAGGCGCCAGTGCTGACCCTTGGGTGAGGTCGGGACCAGCCGCAGTGTCCAGCCCAGTTCGGTCAGCAGTTTGTCGGCCTTGCGGTGGTTGCACGCCGAGCAGGCGGCCACGCAGTTCTCCCAGGAGTGTTCCCCGCCCCGACTGCGGGGCACCACGTGGTCCACGGTATCGGCTTTGGCCCCGCAGTAGGCGCAACGGAATCGGTCGCGATGCATCAGCGCGGCGCGGGTCATCGGGATGCGGGCCCGATAGGGCACCCGGATGAAGGTGCGCAGTCGAATCACCGACGGCACCGTGATCGCCCGGCTGGCCGAGTGGATGACCGGACCGCTCGGGTCGTCGTGCACCACGTCGGCTTTACCGCATAAAAGCAAAACGACCGCCCGCCGGATCGGCAGAGCGGTCAGAGGCTCGTAGGTGGAGTTCAGCAGCAGTACCCGCCGGCGTCCCCAGATCGAGTTGTCCGGAGGCGTCTCGACGCTGTGCAGTGCTGGGCGCGCAGCAGACCGAGGGGGCTTACTTCGTTTGCGCTGCGCCATACGTCCTCCGCAGACCAGTGCACCACGGATCCGCGCCGATCGCACGCGTATTCATCTCGTGTTCAATGGTGGCGTGGGTGAGACCTTCTACGACGCGGTGGGCGGCGCCGAGACATTCCGTGCCATCGTGAAGCGGTTCTACGAGCTTGTCAGCGAGGACGAGGTACTGCGTCCGCTGTACCCCGAGGAGGACCTGACCGGGGCCGAGGATCGGCTCCGGATGTTCCTCGAGCAGTACTGGGGCGGGCCGCGCACCTACTCCGACCAGCGCGGTCACCCTCGGCTGAGGATGCGGCACGCCCCCTACCGGATCGGCTTCATCGAGCGCGACGCCTGGCTGCGCTGTATGTACACCGCGGTGGCCTCGATCGACTCCGAGACCCTCGACGACGAGCACCGCCGCGAGTTGCTCGCTTATCTGGAGATGGCGGCCGACGCGATGGTGAACTCCCAATTCTGACTAGTTCAGCTTGCCGTCCAGCTGCATCTGGCGCAGCGTCTTGCGATCGGGCTTGCCGACGTTGGTCACCGGTAGCGAGTCGAGGAAGGCGACCTCGGTGGGCACCTTGTAACCCGAGAGGTTCTCCTTGCAGAACGCCCGCGCCTCGTCGACAGTCATCTCCTCACCGGGCTTGAGCACCAGCGTCAACTTGAGACTCTCGCCGCGCTTCTCGTCCGGAATGCCGAATGAACACGCCTGCAACACCTTCGGATGGGTGTACATCAGCTCGTCGATCTCCCGCGGGTACACGTTGAACCCGCTGGACAGGATCATGTCCTTCTTGCGGTCGACGATGAAGATGTGGCCGTCTTCGTCCATTGTGGCGATGTCACCGGTGGACAGCCACCCGTCGATGAACGTCTTCGCGGTCTCCGCGGGGTTGTTCCAGTACTCCCGCATGACCGTCGGCCCCTTGCACAGCAACTCGCCAGGCTCACCGAGGGGCACTTCCTTGGTCGGGTCGTCGAGGTCGACGAGGCGAACATCGTTGTCCGGGAACGGGATACCAACACCACCGGGCTTGCGGACGGTATGCAGCGGATTGGCCGTGACGATGTTGGAGGTCTCCGACATTCCGTAACCCTCGGTGATCACCGCCCCGGACAGTTCTTCGAAGGTCTTCATCGCCTCAACAGGCAGGGGAGCGGATCCGGAGACGACGGCCCGCACCGACCCGATCTTCGAGCTTTGGATGTCGGGATGCTGGTTGAGTCCGATGATCATGGTCGGCACCGCCGGGAAAAGATTCGGCTCGTGGGCGTTGATCGCCGCCAGCACATTGTCGGTGCTGGGCTGCGGTACCAGGATGATCGTCCCGCCGAAAACGTGGTTGACGTTGACGTTCATGTTGAAGCCGTAGATGTGGTAGATCGGGACCGCCGC
The DNA here is from genome assembly GCA_964483865.1 of uncultured Mycobacterium sp. Classification (GTDB taxonomy): domain Bacteria; phylum Actinomycetota; class Actinomycetes; order Mycobacteriales; family Mycobacteriaceae; genus Mycobacterium. The sequence continues at coordinate 9,529 of CAZADG010000049.1, forward strand.
CAGACAGCGCAGGTGATCGGTCTTCTCGAACACCGGCGCCATCCAGTAGCTCTCCTGGTAGGCGATCGAGACCAGGTTCCCGTTGGTCAGCACACAGCCCTTGGATAGACCGGTGGTGCCGCCGGTGTACTGCAGCATGAGGACATCGTCGAAACCGACGTCGACCGATGGTTCGGTGTCGGCGGCGGCGCCGACGACTTCGTTGAAGTCGAGGATGCCCGCGCCGGACTCCACCTCGACCGCGCCTGAGGGCACCTGGAAGGCGATGACGTTGCGCAGTGCGGTGTCCCCGGATTTCAGTACTTCGATGGGCCCCTTGGCGAAGGCCGCCATCACGATGATCGTCTCAGCGCCGCTGTCCTTGACGTAGTGATGCACCTCCGGTGTGGGTGCCAGCGGGTTCACCTGAACAACGATGGCGCCGATTTTGGCGCAGGCCTGATAGGCGATGACGTACTGCGGGACGTTGGGCGACATCAGGGCCACCCGGTCGCCCTTCTTGACGCCGAGAGTGATCAGCGCGTTGGCGGTCTTCCGCGCCATCATGTTGACCAGTCCGTAGGGCAACTTGGTGTCGCCGACGATCAGGTAGTCGCGTTCCGGATTCTTCTCCGCGCAGGCGTTGAACATTTGTTTGATCGACAGCGGCGGGTAGATGCAGGAGTACGGAACCCCTTTGTCGTAGATCTTGAACCAAGGCTTGTCCCTATTGACCATGCGGTCAGATTCGCATCCTGAGTCGGATCGTGGGGCGGGAATCGACAAATCAGCCGAGCAGCAACGCCGGATCGCCCCGGCGGCGGAAAACCGAACCGAAGCGGGCATCGACGCGAAGCCAGCTGGGCATCACCCGCACCCGCACCACCTCCCCCTCGGTCTCGGCCATGAAGCCCATCGCAACCAGAGCCATGACGCAGCGCATCGGAACCGCCACCGCCTCACCGGCCGAACTGACCCGCAGCACTTCCTGATCCAGCAGCGACGCGGGGGGCCCCTGCGGGCCGGCGTGCTCACGGGCCAGGTCGGCGCCCTGCCGGGCGAGCCCGCTCAGGAGCGGCGCCGGCACGTCGTCGAGGTGAACGAATCCGGTCTCGGGAGGAAGAGCCCCACGCCACGCCGAGTCCATCCGATAACCCGGGTCGATGTCACCGGCGGCACCGGCAGCAGCCAAGCCGCGCACCAATTGGTCTGCGGCACAGGTCAGATCCGGCGGTCGCAGGGTCCCAGCCACCACCCGGGCGGCCAGCACGTCGAAGCCGGTGGCCGCCCAGGCTCCCAACAGCCCGTCAGCGCGCATCCGCAACCGGACCACCGCCGCCTCGTCGAGTCGCCGGGCGCGCTCCGCGAAAACAGTCAGATCGTTGCGCTGGCCGGGATCGACAATGATCAGGGTCATCGCATCCAGCGCTGCAGGTACTCCCGATGCGTCGGCGCCAGCCGCACCAGCCGCTGCTCCTCGATATGCACGGCCGCCAGCTGGGTTTCGGCGATCACCGCCGGTTTGGAATCGGGTTCAGCCTGCACCGACCGGACCTCGTAGCCCAACGTGAAGTCCACCGCCCGCAGCCGCTTGGTCCACATGGTGACCTGTAACGGCGAATCAACAAGGCGCAGTTGGCCTTTGTAGAGCACCCGCACTTCGTGAATGAGCAGTCCGATGGTCTTGACGTCGTCGGCGAACGGTTCGCGCAGGAAGTCGACCCGAGCCTCCTCGAGAATCGTCACCATTGTCCCGTGGTTGACGTGCTGGTACATGTCGATATCAGACCAGCGCACACGGACACCGGTGGTGAACCCTGCGGGCTCAGGCACTCGTACCCGCCCCGCTGGTGCGCGTCATACTGCGAATCTGCCGGGCAGCCACCGAAAGGGTGGCCAGATCCCGTGCGTCAGTCTCATAGATCTCGGTCAGGGTACGGCGGGCTCGACTCACCCTCGAGCCATTGCTCCGCTCCCACTCCGCGATCTTCTCCTCGCCGGTCTCCTCGGGTTCACCGGCGGTCAGGACGTCGAAGCACAGCGCACGCAGCGAGCCGTAGATGTCGTCTCGAATCGCCAAGCGGGCCAGGGCATGCCAGCGGTCGTCGCGGGGAAGTCCGGAGACCGCAGTCAACAGTCCGTCGGTGCCCAGATAATCCATCAGAGCGAAGTAGGTGTCGGCGACTTCCGCAGGCTCGCGGTCGACGATGTCGGCGATGTCGATGACATCCAGCAGGCTGTACTGGTAGAGGCCCGAGGCCACCGTGTAGGCGAGGTCGGCGGAGACGCCGGCGGCGGCGAACTCCCCCGACTCTTTCCCGACGATGAGCTGATCGTCACCGCGCAGCCAGCCGGGCATTCCGGGTGCCAGCGCGGCCACCTTGGCCGCGAACCGGTTGATCTCGGCGCCAACGGCCAGCGGCTGCGGTCGGTAGTTCAGCAGCCATCGAGCCGAGCGGTCCAGCAGTCGTCGCAGATCCAGCGTCATCCGGTCGGTGACGGAAACCGGCACTCCGGCCGCACCAGAATCCCGGATACGCCGCCAGGTCCGCTCGATGCCGAAAATGGCGTCGCTCGCTGCGAACGCGCGGACCGCGTCGACGTAGTCCACCCCGGCGTCCTCGGTGACCCGGTAGGCGTAGGTAATGCCCCCGGTGTCGACGACGTTGTTGACCAGCATTGTGGTGATGATCTCGCGCCGCAGCTGATGGGTTCGAATCTCGGCGGCGAAGCCCTCGCGCAGCGGAGCGGGGAAGTATCCGGGCAGCCGGGCGGCGAACACCTCCTGGTCGGGCAGGTCACTGGCCAGCACCTGCTCCTTGAGAGCCAACTTGACGTGCGCCATCAAGGTCGACAACTCCGGAGAGGTGAGCCCGACACCGATCTCCTCGCGGCGGCGAATCTCCTTGCCGGACGGCAAGGCCTCAAGCTCACGGTTGAGTTCGCGTCGTTCCTCGAGTTCCCAGATCTGGCGTTCATGCACATTGAGCAGCGAGGGCGCGTTGGCCCGACTGGTTCCCATCAGATCGTTCTGGTCGCTGTTGTCGGTGAGCACCAACGCGCCGACCTCATCGGTCATCGACGCCAGCAGTTCGGTGCGTTTTCCGGGCTCGAGCTTGCCGGCGCTGACCAGAGAGTCCACCAGAATCTTGATGTTCACCTCGTGGTCGGAGCAGTCCACCCCGGCGGAATTGTCCAGGGCATCGGTATTGATCCGGCCACCGCACAGATCGAACTCCACTCGACCCAGCGACGTGACGCCCAGATTGCCGCCCTCGCCTATCACCTTGGCGCGCACCTGATTGGCGTTCACTCGCACCGTGTCGTTGGCACGGTCACCAACGGCGGCGTCGGATTCGGACTCGGCCTTGATGTAGGTGCCGATACCCCCGTTGAAGAGCAGGTCCACCGGTGCACGCAGGATGGCCCGGATCACCTCCGGGGGCGTCATCTCCATGATGCCGTCCTCGATACCCAGCACCCGGCGCATCTGCTCGCTGATCGGAATCGCCTTCTGCTGCCTGCTGAAAACGCCGCCGCCCGCGCTGATCAGGGCCGCATCATAGTCCTCCCAACTGGATCGCGGCAGATCGAACAGGCGGCGGCGTTCGGTGAAGGACTGCGCCGCATCAGGATCGGGGTCGATGAAGATGTGCCGGTGGTCGAAGGCCGCGACCAACCGGATGTGTTCGGAAAGCAGCATGCCGTTACCGAACACGTCGCCGCTCATGTCGCCGACCCCGACAACCGTGAAGTCCTCACTCTGGGTGTCGACGCCCATCTCGCGGAAGTGCCGCTTGACCGACTCCCAAGCGCCCTTGGCGGTGATGCCCATGGCCTTGTGGTCATAGCCCACCGATCCGCCCGAGGCGAATGCGTCGCCGAGCCAGAAGCCGTAGAACCCGGCCACATCGTTCGCGATGTCGGAGAATGTCGCAGTGCCCTTGTCAGCGGCGACTACGAGGTAGGCGTCGTCGCCGTCGCGACGAACAACCCGTTGCGGTGCAATGACTTTACCGCCGACAACATTGTCGGTGACGTCGAGCAGTCCGGCGACGAAAAGCCGGTAGCAGGCCACCCCCTCCTCGCGGAAGGCGTCCCGATCGGCCGCCGGATCACCGGTGGGCGCAGCTGGGCGTTTCACGACGAACCCGCCCTTGGCCCCGACCGGGACGATGACGGCGTTCTTGACGGCTTGGGCCTTGACCAGGCCGAGCACCTCAGTGCGGAAGTCCTCACGCCGGTCCGACCAGCGCAGGCCGCCGCGGGCCACCGGCCCGAACCGCAGATGCACACCTTCGACCCGGGGCGAGTAAACGAAGATCTCGAACTTCGGACGCGGCAGCGGGAGTTCGGTGATCAGTTCAGGATTGACCTTGACCGACAACACATCTCGGGCGCGGGCGGAGTCAGGCGCGGTGACATAGAAGTTGGTGCGCAAGGTCGCCTCGATCATCGAGGCGAACGCCCGCAGCACGCGGTCGGTGTCCAGGCTGGTCAGTGCGTCGATGTCGGCGGCGACAGCCCGCGCGGCAGCCTTCGCATCCAGACCTTTGCTCGCCGACTCCGGGTCGAACAGTGCCTCGAACAGAGTCACCAGCGACTGCGTGGTCGAGGTGTTCCCGGCCAGCACCGATTCGATGTGGGACTGGCTGTAGGCGAAGCCGGCCTGCCGCAGGTACTTGGCGTATCCGCGCAGCAGCATGACCTGCTCCCAGGTCAGGCCTGCCCGCAGCACCAGTTCGTTGAACCGGTCGACCTCGGCGCGGCCCTGCCAGATCGCGGTCAGCGCGTCGGTGAATCGGGTGGCGGTGGCCTCCCATTCCTGGGTGCCGGCGGCCTGCGGCATCGACGCCTCGGGGCGGATCTTGAACTGGTAGATCCGCACGGTGAGCCCGTCGGCGCGGACGACCGTGAACGGCCGTTCCTCGAGAACCTCCACCCCCATGCACTGCAGCATCGGCAGCAACTGACTGAGTGAGGCTGACGAGCCGCCCAGATACCAGGTCAGATACGCCTCGCCGGGAGCCGTCATGTGGTCGCCGGGTTCGAACTGCAGTTGTACCGAGTCGGGGGTGAGGCTTTCGATGATGCCGATATCGGCGATCGCCTCGTCCGGATTGACGACCTGCTTGTACTCCGCGGGCAGCGCCTCTGCGTAGTGCTCGGCGACCGCACTGTCGATGGCGCCGGTGGACACCGAGCCCAGCAGCCGGTCCGACCACGTGCGGGCGGCCGCGGTGAGCAGATCCTGGATCCGGTCCCGGTTGGCCGGCGAGGTATCGATCGGCCCGCGGTAGTCCTCGGGCAGCAGAACGGTGAAATGCACCAGCGCCCAGGGCGATTCGGTGACCCTGGCGGCGTAGTCGATACTGGCCCCACCGAACTCCCGGACCAGGATGTCCTGCATCTCCAGGCGGACGGCGGTGGTGTATCGGTCCCGGGGCAGATAGACCAGGCAGGACACGAAGTGGCCGAGCCGGTCGGTACGCAAAAAGAGCAGGGTGCGTCGCCGGGAGCCGAGGTCGATCACCGCATCGGCCATCTCCAGCAATTGATCGGCGGTCAGCGTGAACAGCTCCGATCGCGGCACGGTCTGGATGATGTCGAGGACCAACTGACCGGGATGTCGGGGATCGTCCTTCGCCATCGCCAGCGCTTCCTGCACCCGGCGGGAGATCAGCGGGATGTCGAGCACGTTGGCGTTCATCGCCGCCACGGTGAACAGCCCGACGAAGCGGTGCTCGATATCCGGAGCCCCGGAAGCCCCCTTCTCACGCACCACCACGATGTAGGGGTAAGCGCCGTATCGAAGGAAACTGGGCATGGTGGCCTGCGCCAGCACGACGAAATCGCCGGGGGCGCTGAGTTCGGGCAGCAACTCCGTGCGCAACGTGGCCACACCGAGCCGGCTGGACTCGTCTGCAGTGGCGGTGCCGTCGTGGACAGCGACTCGCAGTGCGCCGAGCAAGACGAAGTGCACGTCCAACCAACGCAACAGATAGGACACGTCCATCCGGTCGCTGGCGGGGAACCGGGTGCCGTCGTCGGCGGCGATGTCGTGTGCGAGTTGCAGCAGACCGGACGACAGCGCGGCCGAGTCCTGCGCCACCTGACGGGCGTCGTCGACCACCATCGGCAACAGTCGGACCGCTTCGGCCAGTCCCCGGTGGTTGATGTTCTCCACCAACTGGACATGGATCCAGGACTCCTCGAGGGCCCCATCGGTCTCAGACTGCCCGACCGAGATCAGGTTCCCATCGGCGTCCCGACGAACCCAGAACGTCGGGTGCATCAACGCGACATAGGCCACCCCGAGCCGGTGCAACAGAACGGTCACCGAATCCATCAGCATGGCGGCCTGGTCGGTGACGATCTGCAGGGCCGGACCACATTCGACGCCGGGCTGGGAGTCACTACCGGGGCTGCCGTACACCTCGACGAGGGTCTCCCCCGTTCTTCGGCGCGACGCCAGGTGCTGTTGGGCGGCGACCAGTGAGGCCAGCACGGGGGCATCGTTGAGTGCGCCGTCGTGGGGGCCGCGGTACGTCGCCGCGTACGCGTGAGTCAGATCGGAGGCGTCGGGGGCTGCCGTCACAGCCCAGACACTAGTCCCGTGTGAGCCGTCGGTGGGTCACTCTGTGCGGACGCGCCGCTTCGGCCCCGAGTCGCTCGATCTTGTTCTCTTCGTAGGCGCCGAAGTTGCCCTCGAACCAGTACCAGTTGGCCTCGTTGGTCGAGTCGCCCTCCCAGGCCAGGATGTGGGTACAGGTGCGGTCCAGGAACCAGCGGTCATGCGAGATCACCACCGCGCACCCAGGGAACTTCTCCAGCGCGTTCTCCAGCGAACCCAACGTCTCGACGTCGAGATCGTTGGTGGGCTCGTCGAGGAGCAGCAGGTTGCCGCCCTGCTTGAGGGTCAGTGCGAGGTTGAGCCTGTTGCGTTCACCGCCGGAGAGCACACCGGCCGGCTTCTGCTGATCAGGACCTTTGAAGCCGAACGCCGATACATAGGCGCGGGAAGGGATCTCGGTCTGCCCGACCTCGATGTAGTCGAGTTTGTCGGAGACGACCTCCCAGACCGTCTTCTTGGGATCGATACCGGCCCGGGACTGGTCGACATAGCTGAGCTTGACCGTCTCGCCGATCCGGACCGTGCCGCTGTCCGGCTTCTCCAGCCCGACAATGGTCTTGAACAGGGTGGACTTGCCGACGCCGTTGGGCCCGATCACCCCGACGATGCCGTTGCGCGGCAGGGTGAACGACAGATCCTTGATCAAGAGTCTGCCGTCGAAACCCTTGTCGAGGTGTTCGACCTCGACAACCACGTTGCCCAGCCGGGGGCCGACGGGAATCTGGATCTCTTCGAAGTCGAGTTTGCGCGTCTTCTCGGCTTCGGCGGCCATCTCCTCGTAGCGCTGCAGGCGCGCCTTGTTCTTGGCCTGCCGGGCCTTGGCACCCGAACGCACCCAGGCCAGTTCCTCCTTGAGCCGCTTCTGCAGTTTCTGGTCCTTCTTGCCGGCCACCTCGAGCCGCTCGGCCTTCTTCTCCAGATACGTGGAGTAGTTGCCCTCGTAGGGGTAGGCGCGGCCGCGGTCCAGTTCGAGGATCCACTGGGCGACGTTGTCCAGAAAGTAGCGGTCGTGGGTGACGGCGAGAATCGCACCCTTGTAGTCGGCGAGATGCTGTTCGAGCCACTGCACGCTCTCGGCGTCGAGGTGGTTGGTCGGTTCGTCGAGCAGCAGCAAGTCAGGCTTGCTCAGCAACAGCTTGCACAGCGCAACCCGCCGGCGCTCACCGCCGGATAGATGGGTGACCGGCTCGTCCGGCGGGGGGCAGCGCAGCGCGTCCATGGCCTGCTCGAGTTGGGAGTCGAGGTCCCAGGCGTCAGCATGGTCGAGTTCCTCCTGCAGCCGACCCATCTCCTCCATCAGCTCGTCGGAGTAGTCGGTGGCCATCAGTTCGGCGACCTCGTTGAAACGGTCGAGCTTGACCTTGATGTCCCCGAGGCCCTCTTCGACGTTGCCGCGGACAGTCTTCTCCTCGTTGAGCGGGGGTTCCTGCAGCAGGATGCCCACCGTCGCACCCGGGGCAAGGAAGGCGTCGCCGTTGTTGGGTTGGTCGAGGCCGGCCATGATGCGCAGCACGCTGGACTTGCCGGCACCGTTGGGTCCGACTACACCGATCTTGGCTCCCGGCAGGAAGCTCAGTGTTACGTCGTCGAGGATGACCTTGTCGCCGTGGGCCTTGCGGACCTTGCGCATGGTGTAAATGAATTCCGCCACGCGCTCATCCTAGGTGGCGGCCGCGCCGGGCCCACCGGCGCGACCGCCTTGCCCCTCAGGACGACAGCACCAGGCCCTCGGCGTCCTCGGCGGCCTCGTCCGCCGGGTCCTCCTCACGTTCGTCGGACACCGAGTTCGACGACTGCGGGGGCTGCTCGATCCGAATGATCACCCTGGACAAGTCCGGGCCGACGGCGTTGGCCCGCATCTCCAGCGAGGACCGCTTGATGCCGTCTTTGTCCTCGTACTCGCTGGTGTACACCGTGCCCGTCGCAATCACCGGCGCGCCCTTGTAGAGGCCCGCACCGACCCCGGTGACGAGCCGGCCCCAGCAGTTGACGGTGATGTAGAGAGTGTTTCCCGGCTCCCATGTGCCTTCCGGGGTGCGGCGCCGGGAATTGCAGGCCATCCGAAAGCTGATGACCTCCTGGTCGCCGACCACGCGGCGGCGGAGGTCGGTGATGATGCGCCCCACCGCGGTCATCGGTGTCTCGAACATTGTCATTTCCTTTCATCGGGAGGTGTTTTGCTTGCCTCATTAGGCGCGACGCCGCCGGCAACCACGCCGACGCGACCGCCCCGAAAGGCACTGGTTGTGGATGAAACAGCGACTGCTGATGGACGATTGACCGGTGAAGCCAACTTCTCCTCAGCGCGCGCCGGTCATGCTCGGCGTCGCACTTCTGACCGCACTAGTGACCGCGCCGGTGGGATGGGCCGACCAGCAGACTCACACCCTCGTCCTGATTCAACAGCCGCCGTCGCTGCGGCCGATCGAATTGGGCCCCCCGGGTCGCAGCGAGGGTGATCTGCTCCTGTTCGAGGCGCCCATCTCTGGGGAGCACGGCGAATCGGGCACCCTGACCGGCTTCCTGATCACAGCAGACATCCCCGACCAGGTGAACGGCGATGTAGACGCCGACCGCCTCGGGCAACTCTCGTACGACCTCGGCGGCGGCAACACTCTGGTGGCCGCCGGCGAGTCGATCTACCGGGGCGAGAGTGTCGAAATGACGGTCAATCTGCCGCAACTCCGCGCGGTGATCGGCGGAACGGGCGCGTACATGGGTGCCCGCGGCCAGGTGACGACGACCCGTAACGCCGATGGGACCTACCGGCACGAGTTGACGCTGATCGACGACTGAGGATCAGCGGTTGACGCCGTCGCGGCGGGCCAGTTCGGCCAGCATCGCGTTGTAGGCGGCCAATTCGGCGTCGTGATCGCGCTCAGCGGCCCGGTCCAGACGGGTGGCCGTGCGCCGGTCGCTGCGCTGCCACTGGATCAGCAGTGCCATCAGGACCACCACCAGCGGCACTTCACCGGCCGCCCAGGCGATCGAACCGCCGAGATGTTGATCACCGAGAAGGTCTGTGTGCCAGGGCAATTGGAGCGAGCGGTAAAACTGCTCACCCAACAACCTGGGCATACCCATCAGCACCACCCCGAAGAATGCATGCAACGGTATCGAGGTGAACACCATCCCGATCTTGGCCAGTTGCGGCACCACCCGCGGAGTGGGGTCGATTCCGATGACGACCCAGTAGAACAAGTACCCGCTCATCAGGAAGTGCAGATTCATCAGTACATGAGCAGCGTGGTTGCTGACCGCGGCGTCGAAAATCCCGCCGAAGTACAGCCCGTAGAAACCGGCGACGAAGATCACGGTCGCGACCACCGGATGGGTGAAGAACCGAGACCATCGACTGTGCAGACCGGCCAGCAGCCACTCCCGAGGTCCCGGTGGATTGCCCTTGCCCGCGGCAGGCAGCGCACGAAGTGCCAGCGTGGTGGGCGCGCCGAGCACCAGCAGGATCGGAATCAGCATCGACAGCAGCATGTGGCCCGCCATGTGCATGCTGAACATGGCCGGCATGTAACGGCCGAGTCCCGACGAGGTGGTGAAGAGCAACAGCCCGCAACCCAGCAGCCAGGCGATGGTTCGCCCCACCGGCCAATCGTCGCCGCGGCGCCGCAATCGCAGCACGCCGGCGACGTACACCGCGGCCACGACCATTGCGGCTGTGCCGAAGAGCAGATCGAACCGCCAGTCCAGCAGGATGCGTGCGGGAGTGGGCGGTCCGGCGAAGTCGTAGCCCAGCGCAACTTCGGCGGGTGACGGATTGCGCACCGCGGGCGGGGGCGGAGGAGTCCGGCCCAGCCCGACGGCGATGCCGAACGTCAGAGCGAAGACCAGTGCCTCGGCCGTCGCCAGCCGGATCAGCGGGGTTTTTGCGTCGGGGTCGGATTTCAGCGCGGCTACGGCGATGCGGCGCTGCCGCCATCCGAACACCCCCAGGATCGCCAGGGCGACGACCTTGCCGACCACCAGTGACCCATACGAGGTCGCAAAAAGCTCTGACGGCCGTACCCGAATCAGGGTGTTGACGATGCCCGACACCGTCATCGCGATGAAGCACCAGAAGGCCACGGCCGAGAACCGCCGTGCCGCGAGATCGGTGTAGCCGCCGCCGCGCAGGGCGTTGGCCAACAGCGCCAGCAAGCCGCCAGCCCACAACGCGCCCGCGACAAGGTGAATCAGCAGGCTGTTGGTCGCCAGATCATGCGAAGCGCCGGCCGCGGAGTGCCCGGTCAGAGCCACAGGGACCAGCGTCAGCACCGAGAGCCCGAACAACACCGGGGTCGGGGACCACCGCAGGACCGCACGACCGGCGATGGCGAGCACGAATGCCAGAAGCGCGGTCCACCGCCAGGCCGAGGCGGTATCGACGAGTCCGGCAACCCGCCAGATCTCGACTGGATTCGAGAGCTCCCGGACTGGCGTGCCGGAGACGTCGGAGACGGTCAGCACCACCATGGCCGTCGCACACAGCGCCCATATCCACGATGCCAACGCCGCCATCCGCAGCGCGCGGTAGCCGGAGGCGTCGAGGACCCCGTTCTCCTGCGGTGGCACCAGGAAAGTCGCGAAGAGGAAGCCGCCGACCGCTACCGCGGCCGCGATCTCGCCGAACGCCCGGACGAAAGGCAGCCCCACCGTCGTCATCGGACCCGGATTCGGCAGTCCGGTGGCGGTCAGCGTGTCGGTGAGGGACAGGGCTGCAAGGAGTGCCGCGGTGGCTCCGGCGAGGAGAGCGACGGTGACCAATACCGGCCACGGACCGCGACGCGCAACGGTCGACGTCACGCCATGAGGTTACCCCCGCGCGGGGGCGCTCCTAAGGCTTGGCTTTGTAGTCGAAGTTGACGGTGTCGCCCTCGGCTTCGGTGACGGTGACGTCATAGCCCTGACGGTCGTCGCCGGTGACCGATACACATTCGACCGTGCTGCCGACCTTGGAGGCGACGTCATCGACACACTCGACGGTTTCGACCGGGGTGCCGTCGGAGGAAAGCTTCTGCATCAGGACCTCTTCGACCTGCTGCTTGGGCAGCAGGGTGTACACCGCGAGTTCAAGACCCAGTTTCTCCGGAACGACTTCGGCCACCTCGGCGATGCGCTTCGTGGTGGTGCCGTCCTGAGTGGTCTCGCACTTGGTCGACGCGCCGACCGTGCCGTCGAGTCCGGCGTCGCACTTGGCTGTCGGGACCGCCGACAGACCGGCGACTGCTTTCTCGACCTGCTCCTTTGTCATAGCGGGGGCGATGTCGAAACTGACGGTGTCACCGTCGACCTTGGTCGCGGTGAACACCGCTTCGACGTTGTTGGTGTCGCTGAATGAGACGTCGCAGCGAGCAGTCTTTCCGACCTCACCGACGAGTTCGTCCTTGCAGGTGATCGACGTCGCCGTCATCCCGGCTTTGCTCAGCCTGTCGTTCAGGTCCTTCTGCAGGTCCTCGGCGCTCACCGAAGCCTTCTTGGACACGTTGGTCGAGGTCTCGACCTTCGCCGAGCACCCCGACAACAGCAGCCCGGCCGCGGCGACAGCACCACAACAAGCAACGATTTTGCTCTTCACCGCACAAGTCCCTTCCGCCGAGCTGATGACGGCACGGACACTATCAGTGGGAACGCAGCAGCGCCTCGCGTGCGTAGAACTGTTCCCTGATCAGCTGATGAATGTGCTCCATGTCCTCGACGATGACGTGCAGCTCATCCAGGAACGCCTGCCGGCGCTCGTGCAGGTCGGCGGACGGTTCGAACAATTTCTGATCGGCACACACCTGACGCGCGGTAGTGAAAAGCAGGGCCGACGCCGATTCGCTGCTGACCTTGCCCTGCGCCACGTACTGGGCCCCGACACCGAGCGCCTGGGTGCTCAATTCCTTGTCACTGATGTCAACGGGAGCACTGCACAACACGTCGGCCACGATTTCGTAGGCCTCGAAGAACGGACGCAACATGGCGTTGGACATCAGCGGATGCTTGGCCCGCAGCAGGTTGTCGACGGCCTCCGGACCGGCAGCCAACTGGGCCTCCCAATCGTGATTCCACTCGAGTTCCTCGGCGATGTTCTTGCGGAAGGTTGCTGAGTCGGCGAAGTAGAAATCGAACTTCAACAACGCGCGCAAGCGCATCGCCTGCGCCCAGAAGGCATCGACCCGCTCCCCTTCCGGGGCTCGGCCGGCATGGACAAGCGCGAGTTCGACGATCGAGGTCTCCAGGAAGGCGTGGATCAACGAATTTCGATAGAAGGCGGCCTCATGCTGATGCTGCGACTCGATCCACCACACCTCTTCGTGCCCGCCGTCGACCCGGGTCACCGGATTGCCGTTGGACATAGCGTCCAGGGCCGCACGCACACCTTCGGTCGAACGTAACCGCAACGCGCTATTGGTCATCGGCGTGTTCTTACGCTGCAGGTAGTCCATCGAGTCCTGCAGCGTGTGGTGCAACTGACGCAATGTCAGCGCCCGGCCCCGGGTGGTCGCGAGCAAGACCGCCGACACCAGGCTGTTGGCGTTGATCGGTGTCGCCCGCAAGATCCGCCAGGACACCTCGATGGCCATCTTCTGCATGGCAAGACGTTTAGCCGCTTCGTCGTGCGCGATCGGTCCGTCCGGCTCACCCAGATACTGCCTCATCGAGACCGCCTCGGGGAATCGGACGTAGATCTTGCCGTAGTTCCGCTCGCCCTGGGCCTTGATGAAGTTGAACAACCACTCGGCGCCCTCGGGCACCTTCTCCCCGCCCTTGGCGTAGGCGGCGTACTCGGTAGTCTCGTGCAACTGGTCGAAGCTGATCGACGTCGGCTGCAGAAGGATGTCCTCGCTGCGACCGTCGAGGTAGGCATCGGCCACATAGGACAACAGACCGAGCTTGGGCGGCAACATCTTTCCGGTTCGCGACCGGGTTCCCTCAATGGACCAGCTGAGGTTGAATCGCTTCTGCACGATGTAGCCGACGAACTGCCGCAGCACGTACTTGTACAGCGGATCGTCGAGCTTGCGGCGCAGGAAGATCACACCCGAGCGGCGCATGAGCGGGCCCATGAATCCGAAGGACAAATTGATCCCGGCGAAGGTGCAGGCCGGTGGAAGTTTGTTCTCCTGCAGTGCAACCGGGACTATCACGCCGTCGAGATAGGACCGGTGCGACCAGAGGAACACCGCCGGATGGTCTTCCAGGGATCGCCGCATCGACTCGATCTGTTCATGGTCGTAGTCGATCCGCGGATCGAAGCCCCGGCTGAAGATGGCGCGACCCAGGTTCGGAATCAGGTCGACGGAGAACCTGCTCCACCCGGTGGCCAACTCGTTGACCATGACCTCGGCCTTTTCCGGGGTGGCCCCGGGGATGTTTCCCAGGCCGTCGATGAAACTCGAGGACGTCATCAACTCGTCGGTGAGCAGCCGCGGCGACTTGTATTCGGGCCCGAGCAAACGCAATTCGATCCGCTCGATCGCCAGGGCCGCTCGCCGAAGCACGAACCGGGCGAAATCCTGCTGACTGTCGCCGGCGATCCTCTCCTGCCACTGACTGCGCAGTTCGGAGACCTTGGCGGGCTCCCCGGCGACGATGCGGGCGCGGGAGGGATCTTTTTTGAGAATGGCGCGCTGCAGCATCTCCGGCGGCCGGTAGGTGTCCCGACCCGAGATCAATCCAGCGAGTTTAACCCTGGTGGGAAGTCCCCCGGGCACCCAGAAAACCCGGACCGGCACCACGGTGCGATCCTCGGCGGCGTTGAGCTGGCCGACGAGTCGGTCCACCATATCCGGTGAAGGGTCGCCGTGCGGCAACCGCATCACCTCGACCTTTGTGTCGGGATGGGCTCGGCGCTGGGCCTGAAGCCAGTCGTTGAGCAGGCCGGACTCGGCCTTGGACGACACCGAGGCGAGCACGAGGGCGTCGTCGGTGGTGCTGAAGTCGGTGAGGTAATCGGCAGAACTCATCGACGTCCCCTTATTGTCGTCCCCGGATCCCCTTCGCCCGGAGTCTTTTTCGCTGGAGCCTTCTTGGCGGGGGTTTTCTTGGCGGGCGTTTTCTTGGCCGGCGCCTTTCTGGCCGACTTCTTCGCGGGCGCCTTCTTGGCGGCCCGCTGGTAGAGCTCGTTCTCCGGCACCGAGCCGACCGGCCAGTTCGCCAGGGTGTCGAGGTAGAGCTGGCGGACTTCGGCGATCTTCTCGTTCAGGTTGTCCAACGTCCAGTCATCCAGCGGCAGAGGCGGATAGACGACAACGTCGACGGTGCCCGGATGCAGGGTGGACGAGTCGCGCGCCGAGATGATCTCCGCGTTGCGGATCACGATCGGTACGATCGGCACCCCGGCGGCCATGGCCAATCGGAACGGGCCTTTCTTGAACGGACCCACCGTGCGGGTGTCCATCCGGGTTCCCTCTGGGGCGATCATCACCGACAGGCCCTTGCGGGTCAGCTCCTCGGCTTCCTTGAGTGACTCGACGGCCTTCTTCGGATCTTCACGGTCGATGAAGACGGTGTCGACCAGTTTGCCCAGGGTTCCCACCACGGGATCGTTCTGGAGTTCCTTCTTACCCACGCCGGTCCAGTTGTCCTTGAGCAGCGAACCCACCAAAACCGGATCGAAGTTGTTGCGGTGGTTGAAGATGAACACCGCCGGGCGCTTCTTCCTGAGGTTCTCTTCACCGAGCACATTGGTCCGTACCCCGTTGATGCCCAACAACATCTGGGGGAACGCGGTGGTGAAGAAATTCACCCCGCGCCGACGGCTTCGGGTCAGCAGTCCCCAGCCGATCGCACCGTAGGCAGCCGGCACGATGGAGCTGACACCCAGCAGTGTTCGGACCTGGCCGACGAGCCCACCGTGGCCGCGGCTGTTGAACCGCAGGATGGGCCAGCCGCGCTTGCGGGCCACCTCGGCCATCTTGTCTCCGGGGTTGGTCGGTCGGGGATTTCCAACCAGGTGCATCAGGGCGATGTCTTCGTTGCCGTCCGCGTAGAAGTAGCTCTGCGCGAGGTCGACATCGTTGTCGGCGGCGAACTTCTGTACCGCATTGGCCTTGCCAGGCCCCCACAGGATTGGTTTGAGGACCTTGCCGGTCAGTACTCCGTTGTCGTCGATGTCGAACCGGTTGCTCAGCGTGTACGGGATGCCCAGGAAGCGCGCCACCGGTTCGACCTGGATGGTCAAGGCCGAGGAACTCAAAACCACGGTGTGCCCGCGTTCGATGTGCGCGTTGACCAGTTCGCGCATCTCCGGGTAGATCCGCTTCTCGATCTTCTCGGCGAAAAGCCGCTCGCCGATCTGTTGGAGATCCGACAGCGGCCGTCCCCGCAAAACCTCGGTGACCTTGTTGATCAGACCCTCGAACTCGATGCGGCCGAACTGCATGTTGAGGCCGGCGGTGACCATCGCGATCAATTCACCGACGCCCATGTCCCTGTTGCGGAACCGTTCCCGGGTCATGATCACCCCGGTGAACCCGGCGACGAGGGTGCCGTCCAAATCGAAGAAGGCGCCGACCGTGGGACCGGCCGGGCTGGCCATCACCTCGGCCACCGAGCCGGGAAGCCGCATGTCCTCGCTCATGAGTACGCCACCGATCCGTTCTTGTACTTCGGGTGTTTTTCGGCTTCGTCGGGGAACGACGCCGGTACGACATGGGGCGCCGGGTCACCGGCGAGCGCGAGAACTTCGTCGAAACCACGTCGCAGGCACTGCAACCACAGATCCGGGTGAGCGATCGCGGCGCGGTCATACCGCGCGGTGATGGTGGCGAAGCCACCCATCGAGATCAGCACCACCATCATCGCGACCCCCGGCAGTGGGCCGATACCGTACTGGCGCAACACCTTTGCTCCGGCGATGAAGGTGTCCCCGGGGTAAATCGGCACATTGCTGGCCTGGACATCCGAGGCGATCACCGATCCGCTGAGGGCTTCCAACACGGCATCGGGAAGCAGCGTCAGCACGGGGGCGACTGCGTCGATCAGATCGATCGCCGCCTCCTCGCGCCTGGAGATCATCTGTTTGCGGATTTTCTGGATGCGCACGGCCGGATCGGCGACGCCGATGGGTGCGGCGAGATTGACTCCTGCGAAACGGTTTCCGCCGGCGGGGTCGGCCTCGGCGCGCAGGTTGACCGGCACGGCCATCGGCAGCGAGTTGATCGGAACGCCCAACTCGACGTGGTACATCCGCAGAGCACCGCACAAGCCGGCGAGGTAGGCGTCGTTGATCGACCCCTCCGCGGCGTGCGCGGCGCGGTGCAGATCGCTCAGCGACATCTCGATGGCATCGGTGCGGGTGGACAGGCTGCGTCGGCGCAGCAGCGGTGACGGCTCGGCGGCCCGGCTCATCATCCGTCGTCCGGAACGGAGATATTCGATGACGCCGAACACGGCCGATCCTGGATTGCGTGCCGCCTTCTCGACCAGACCCAGTCCGCCGGCGACCGCTCCCAGCACCCCGGTGACGATGGCCTCCGGTAGGTGGAGCATGCCCTCCCGCATGATGTCGGTGCCGGTGATGTCCTCGGGCACCGGCAACGGCGGAACCGGCCGGGCGGGTGGGTGCCGTTCGAGGTCGTAGATCTCGGCGAACATGGCGGTGGCGCCCACTCCGTCGGTGACGGCGTGGCTCATGTGCAGCAGGGTGGCGGCACGACCTTCCTGCAGCCCCTCGACGAGGGTCACCGTCCACAGCGGTCGGGAGATGTCCAGCGGTGACTGCAGCATCACCTCGGCGAGGTCGAGAACGTCACGCAAGGTGCCGGGCTGGGGCACCCGCACCCGTCGCACGTGGAAGTCGAGATTGAAGTCGGGGTCGATCACCCAGCGTGCCGGGGCAGTCGGCAGCGTCGGCATGACAACCTTCTGCCGCAGCCTCAGCGCTTTGCGCGAGGCGTTCTCGAAGAGGTCGCGGAACTGTTTCCAGTCCGGGGTGGTGTCGAGGATCTCCAACGCCATGATGCCCGATCTGGTGCGAGGGTTGGCCTCACCGCGATGCATCAGAAGGTCGAATGCGCCTAACTCGTCGGGAATCGAGGATTCATCCATGGTGCCGCCCATGCGATACCTCCTGCCCGCGTTTGCGCTGCCCGCCGGACCCACTCCGGCCGCCACATCACGCTAGTCGGACCCTGCCTGCGGCGGGGTCGATTGCCGTCTCAGCCGGCGGACCGGACGGCCGCCTTGCGTGCGCTGCCGAGCGCTGACCGGTGACGTCCGTAGACGATTCCGAGGAACGCGGCGACCGCTTCGGCGGCGAGTTGGCAGCGCAACGTCGCCAGCGCGTCGAACGCGTGATGGGCGTTGGGGATTTCGGCATAGGCAACCGTGGGGGCGTCCGCGGCGCGCAATGCCGCGTCGAAGGCGCGGGCTTGTGAGAGCGGAACGATGGCGTCGTTCTCACCGTGCAGGATGAAGAACGGCGGGGCGTCCCGGTGGGCGCGCAAGGTCGGCGAGGCGGCTTCGAAGATCTCGCGGTTCTCGTCGAATCGGCGTTGCATGACCAGGCGTTCCAGCAGCGGCATCGTCAGCTTGTGCATGGAGCCGTGGTCGGTGAGGTCATAGACGCCGTAGAACGGGGCCGCGGCCTGCACGCTGGTGTCGGCGTCCTCGAACCCCGGCTGAAGCGAGGTGTCACCGGCGGTCAGGGCGGCCAGTGAGCCGAGGTGGGCGCCGGCTGAGCCGCCGGTGACCGCGATGAAGCCGGGGTCGCCGCCGAAGTCGGCGATGTTGTCACGCACCCAAGCGATGGCCCGTTTGACGTCGACGATGTGCGACGGCCAGGCATTGCGGGGGCTGCGGCTGTAGTTGATGGAGACGCAGATCCAGCCGAGTTCGACCATCCGGGTCATCAGCGGGTAGGCCTGACCGCGTTTGTCGTTGACCGACCATCCCCCGCCGGGGATCTGGATGAGCACCGGGGCAGGTTGATCGGCGGGCAGGTCGGGGCGACGCCACACGTCGAGCAGGTTGCTGCGGCCGCCGGGACCGTAGGCGATGTTGGTGGTGGTGGCCGCGTAGCGCTTGCGGTGCCGCATGGCTTGACCCAGTCCGGCGAGGTTGGGGCGGCGGACGGCGTAGGACTCCAGGGGGTGGTGCACCTCGGAGAGGTAGTCCTTGCCGAAGGTGTCCTGCAGGGCCGTTTCGAGCACGGTGTCGGCACGTCCTGCGGCCAGTCCGCAGGCCGCCCGCTCGAGCGGCAGCGGCAGCGCGGAGAGGGCGTGACCGGTCAGGATGTGCGGTGCGAACTCGGCGGCCAGCCAGCCGAGCACCCAGCTCGCGGCCGCCGGGGTGCCCCGCAACACCAGCGTGCCGGTGTGCAGGGCCCGGGCACAATGTGCCGGGACCGCGTCAAAAGCGATGCTCACCGCAGGCACGCTAACGAATAACCGTCACCATGAACGTTATTTCCCCGTGACCATCGCTCGGAATCGGACATCCGCGCAGCCCACGGCCAATAAAAAGAGCCGACGCGACACGACGCGGATACACTCGGGAAGCGCTTTGCCTCCGTAGCTCAGTTGGATAGAGCAAGGGCCTTCTAATCCCTAGGTCGCAG
>CAZADG010000050.1:0-26522 GCA_964483865.1 uncultured Mycobacterium sp.
CCGGGTGGCGCCGTGCACCGAACCGCAGGCACCCTCGCCCGCGGCGTAGAGGCCCGGGACGACATTGGTGTTGTCCCGCAACACCTGTCCGATCACGGTGGTCGGGATGCCGCCCATCACGTAGTGGCAGGTGGGGTACACCGGGACCAGTTCCTTGACCGGGTCGACGCCGAGATAGGTGCGGGAGAACTCGGTGATGTCGGGCAGCTTCGCCTCGAGCACGTCTTCGCCGAGGTGACGGACGTCGATGTAGACGTAGTCCTTGTTCGGCCCGGCGCCGCGGCCCTCGAGCACTTCGAGGACCATCGAACGGGCCACGATGTCGCGCGGGGCCAGGTCGACGATGGTGGGGGCGTAGCGCTCCATGAAGCGCTCGCCCTCGCCGTTGAGTAGACGACCGCCCTCGCCGCGCACGGCTTCCGAGATGAGAATTCCCAGACCCGCCAGTCCCGTCGGATGGAACTGGTGGAACTCCATGTCCTCCAACGGAAGTCCCTTGCGGAACACGATGCCCAGACCGTCGCCGGTCAGGGTGTGAGCGTTGGAGGTGGTCTTGTACATCCGGCCCGAGCCGCCGGTGGCCAGCACGATCGCCTTGGCGTGGAAGACGTGAATATCACCGGTGGCCAGCTCATAGGCCACCACGCCGGTGGCTACCGGGCCGCGTGCCGTCTCGGTGAGAACCAGGTCGAGGGCGTAGAACTCGTTGAAGAACTCGACGTCGTGCTTGACGCAGTTCTGGTAGAGCGTCTGCAGGATCATGTGGCCGGTGCGGTCGGCGGCGTAACAGGCCCGTCGCACCGGGGCCTTGCCGTGATCGCGGGTGTGGCCGCCGAACCGGCGTTGGTCGATCCGTCCCTCGGGGGTCCGGTTGAAGGGCATGCCCATCTTCTCGAGGTCGAGGACCGCGTCGATGGCTTCCTTGCACATGATTTCGACGGCGTCTTGGTCGGCGAGGTAGTCACCGCCCTTGACGGTGTCGAAGGTGTGCCATTCCCAGTTGTCCTCCTCCACATTGGCCAGCGCGGCACACATGCCGCCCTGTGCGGCACCGGTGTGGCTGCGAGTGGGGTAGAGCTTGGTAAGGACCGCGGTGCGAACCCGCGGGCCGGCTTCGACAGCAGCGCGCATCCCGGCACCGCCGGCGCCAACGATGACGACGTCGTACTTGTGCTCCTGAATCATCCTCGTCCTAGGTGATGTTGGGGTCGAAGGTCAACAGCGTGTAGGTGCCCACCACCAGAACGAGCACCATGGACACGGCCAGCAGGGTGTTGAGCCAGAACCTGGTGGAGTCCTTGCGGGCGTAGTCGGCGATGATCGTCCGCATTCCGTTGCCGCCGTGCAGTTGGGCCAGCCAGAGCATCGACAGGTCCCAGATCTGCCAGAACGGGGAAGCCCACCGCTGCGCGATGTAGTTGAAGTCGATCCGGTAGACACCGTTTTCCCACATCAGGCCGATGAACAGATGGCCGACCACCAGGAACAACAGGACCACGCCGGAGAACCGCATAAACAGCCAGGCGTACTTCTCGAAGTTCGGCATGCTGGTGCGGCGGCGCGGCGACCGCGGGCTGTCGAGGCTCGCCGGGCGGTCGTGGTCGGTCTCGCGAACCGGTGCCGGGCGGGTCACAGGAACCGCTCCGCCATGTGCATCCCGATCACCACGGTGGCGGTGACCATGAGGATCAGCCAGGTTGCGGCGACCCCCCACAGCATCTGCCTTTGGTATCGCGGACCCTTCCACCAGAAGTCGATCGCGATCACCCGCAGGCCGTTGAGCCCGTGGTAGAGGACACAGGCCACCAGGCCCAGTTCCATGAGTCCGATGATCGGTGTCTTGTAGGTGTCGACCACCGCGTTGTACGCCTCCGGGCTGACCCTCACCAGAGCGGTGTCGAGAACGTGAACGAACAGAAAAAAGAAGACCGTAGCCCCGGTGATGCGGTGCAGTACCCATGACCACATGCCAGGGTCGCCGCGATAGAACGTCCGCCGCCGCGGTCTGCTCAGCGTGCTGGTCATCAGCGCCTCCTCACGCACCCTTGTGGGCTCCGATTCAGGTGGACTCTAACTCTGTTTGTACTGCGAAAAGGGTGACGTGGAGATTACGGCTGTTTCGGCTGGCCCGCCGGCGGATGCCGGTGAACGAAAAAACACCGGGTGACGAGGCCATACGGACGACTGAGCAACGTCGTGAGCTAGGGCACAATGAACGGGATGACCACGCCGTTGACGCTGGAGATGATCGGGCACGCCCCCAAAGCCCTGTTGCACGATCACCTCGACGGCGGCTTACGGCCGGCCACCGTCATCGACATCGCCGGACAGGTCGGCTACGACGGGCTGCCGAGTACCGATCCGGCCGAATTGGCCGACTGGTTTCGGACCCAGGCGCACAGCGGCTCCCTGGTCCGGTACCTGGAACCGTTCGCCCACACCGTGGCCGTGATGCAGACGCCGGAGGCGCTGCACCGGGTCGCGTTCGAGTGCGTGGAGGACCTGGCTGCCGACAATGTCGTGTACGCCGAGATCCGGTTTGCGCCGGAGTTGCATCTGGCCGGGGGGATGGCCCTCGACGATGTGGTCGACGCGGTGCTGTCCGGTTTCGTCGACGGGGAGCGGGCGTCGGCCGCCCGCGGCCGCAGCATCGTGGTGCGCTGTCTGGTGACCGCGATGCGGCATGCCGCTCGGTCGCGCGATATCGCCGAGTTGGCCATCCGGTTCCGGGACAGGGGCGTTGTCGGCTTCGACATCGCCGGCGCCGAAGCCGGGTATCCGCCGTCACGGCACCTGGACGCCTTCGAGTACATGCGGTCCAACAACGCGCGTTTCACGATTCACGCCGGCGAGGCGTTCGGCATCCCGTCCATTCACGAGGCTTTGGCGTTCTGCGGAGCGGACCGACTGGGCCACGGCGTCCGTCTGGTGGACGACATCGAGGAGTTCCCGGACGGCACCGCAAGCCTGGGCCGACTGGCCGCGCTGGTGCGCGACAAGCGGATTCCCCTGGAGATGTGCCCCAGTTCCAATGTGCAGACCGGTGCGGTCGCCGGCATCGAGAAGCACCCTTTCGATCTGCTTGCCCGGTTGCGATTTCGGGTGACCGTCAACACCGACAACCGGCTGATGAGCGACACCACGATGAGCCGGGAAATGTCGCTTCTCGTCGACACGTTCGGCTACGGGTGGAGTGATCTGGAGCGATTCACCATCAATGCGATGAAGTCGGCGTTCATTCATTTCGACGAGCGATTGGCCATCATCGACGAGGTCATCAAACCGCGCTACGCGGTGCTCGTCGGTTAGTCATCCCCGATCGGTCGTGTCTGCCGCCGCGATCGCCGTCGTGTGAGGACTGGTTGGCATCCCAGTGCCGGCCGCCATCCCTGATGCGATCTTTCGTCGGATGATAGGAGGACCGTCCCGCCGGGAGCCATCCAACCGGGAGAACTTCCGACGACAGATAGTGAATCTGCCAGGGATTGCTATACCGGCACGTGTTGAGCTCCCGAGCTTTCCGCGGCTATTCGCGTCGCAGGCGCGACTCGACGAACCTCTCGAGTTCCTCCCACTCGGCCGCGGCCTCGGCCGCGGACCCGCTGGGCCGTTCCGCGGTGTCGAGGCCCAGGGCGTAATTGACCAGCCGCCCCAGCGAGGTGTCCTCGGAGAGCAGCCGGTCGACGGTTTCGTCCTCGGAGTAGTCGCCGACATCGCGGACGAACTCCACCGCCAGCGCAAACTGGTCGCGGTCGAGGGCATCCGGCCCGTCGGCAATGTCCTCGCCCAGGCCGCTGAGCACGTAGACGTTGTCGTCGGTGACGTCCACCCGCAGCGAGCCGTCGGTGGCCGCGGTGCGGATATCGTCATAGGTGCTGAGGTCGGAAAGGTCGTGGTCGTGTTCGTCGGCGAGGTACCGGGCCAGTGCCCGCTCGGATCCGAAAACGCTGATGCGGCCGTTACGCCCGAGGAAGATCGGCTTGTCGTCGAAATAGCAGCGCAGGGTGTACAGGGTGCCGCTGCCGGTCATCACCCGCACCGGGTCGATGCCCACCTGCTCCCAGAACTTGGCGTCCCCGCCGAGCACCAGTGGCCGGGCGCCCCGCATCACACCCGCGTCATCGGATGACTCGGAGTCCCCGGCCTCGTCCAAGGACGCGAACTCCGCCCCGTCAACCATGAGGTCGTCCTCGACGTCCTCGTAGGGCGCCTCCAATTCGGCTGCGGCCTCAGCGGCGACCCGTTCGTCGACCTCCGGGGTGCGGAGAATCTCGTCGATGGCGCCCACCACGCCGTCCCAGCCGCGGGTGAAGATCTCACCGACGGTGCTCCAGCGCTTACGCCCTGCCCGGCCGGTGAACTGGTCGATTCCACCGGCCACCCACCCCAGATTGGGATTGCCGTTGAAGAAGCGGGACACCTTGGGTAGTTCGCATACCGAACCGATCGAGGACACTACGGCCAACGTGCCGGCCAGCGAATCCACCGCAGCCTCGGTGGGCTTCTCGGCGAGCAGTTCCTGGGCGCCGATCAGATCGGCGTGGCGATTCTCGGCCGGCTGGAACTTGTGGGCGTTGGCCTTGGTCAGCCGCGCCCAAGCCGGATGATCGGCCAGGTCGTTGTCGGTGTTGGTGCGGACGAAGGCCGCCAGGTCGGCGACCGACTCGAAGGCGTAGATGTCCTCGTCCTTGCCGAGAAAACCTTCCCATTCGTCGCCGGCATCGCGCCAGCGCGGGGCCCACAAGGTGTACAGGTCACCTGCGGTGACACCGAGTCGGATCGGTACAAGCTCTGCCGCCATGCCGGACAGCCTAACGACCTACAGTTTGTCCCCATGGACGTGCGTGTCGTCGACCACCCGCTGGCCGCTGCCCGGCTGACCACCCTGCGTGACGAACGCACCGGTAACGCGGGCTTCCGCGCGGCTCTGCGCGACCTCACCCACATGTTGGTCTACGAGGCCACCCGTGACGCCCCCCGGGAGGACATCAGCGTGCGCACCCCGCTCACCGACACCGTCGGCACCCGACTGGCCAACCCGCCGCTGTTGGTTCCGGTGCTGCGGGCCGGATTGGGCATGGTCGATCAGGCCCACGCCCTGATCCCCGAGGCCAGGGTGGGGTTCGTCGGCGTGGCCCGAAACGAGTCCAGTCACCATCCGGTGCCCTATCTGGAGTCGCTGCCCGCAGACCTGCGAACCCAGTCGGTCATGGTGCTCGATCCGATGCTGGCCACCGGAGGGTCGATGGTCT
Source organism: uncultured Mycobacterium sp. (assembly GCA_964483865.1). Lineage (GTDB taxonomy): Bacteria > Actinomycetota > Actinomycetes > Mycobacteriales > Mycobacteriaceae > Mycobacterium. The sequence goes on from CAZADG010000050.1 coordinate 5,253, forward strand.
TCACCCTGGAACTGCTGCAGAACCGCGGCGCCGTCGACATCACAGTGGTCTGCGTGGTGTGCGCTCCGGAAGGTGTCGCTGCACTGGAGAAGGCGGCTCCGCAGATCCGGCTGTTCACCGCGGCGATCGACGACGGACTCAACGGCGACGCCTACATCGTTCCCGGCCTGGGCGACGCGGGGGACCGTCAGTTCGGGCCGCGCTAGCCGGAGTGCGGCAGTCAGCAAGGTGCGATACTTCCAGGCATGTCCCTGGCCGACACCGCGGAATCGTGGCTGGCTGCGCACTATGACGACCTGGTCGCCTGGCGCCGCCACATCCACCGCCACCCCGAACTGGGCCGGCAGGAATTCGCCACGACGCAGTTCGTCGCAGACCGCTTGGTCGAGGCCGGGCTGAATCCGAAGACCCTGCCCGGTGGAACGGGTCTGACCTGCGATTTCGGTCCTGAGCACGCACCCCGGATCGCGCTGCGCGCGGATATGGACGCGCTGCCGATGGCCGAACGTACCGGGGCTCCGTACACCTCGACGGTGCCTGGGGTGGCGCACGCCTGCGGCCACGACGCGCACACCGCGATGCTTCTCGGTGCTGCCACCGCATTGGCCGGGGCGCCCGAATTGCCGTTGGGCGTCCGGCTGATCTTCCAACCCGCCGAGGAACTGATGCCGGGCGGCGCGATCGATGCGATCGCTGCCGGTGCCCTGTCCGGGGTGTCGCGGATCTTTGCCCTGCACTGCGATCCCCGGCTGGCGGTCGGCCGGGTCGCCATCACGGCGGGGCCGATCACCTCGGCCGCGGACTCCATCGAGATCACCCTGCACTCCGCGGGCGGCCACACGTCCCGCCCGCATCTGACCTCCGACCTGGTCTACGGGATGGGGACTGTCATCACCGGATTGCCCGGTGTGCTTTCCCGGCGGATCGACCCACGGCACGGCACGGTGATGGTGTGGGGTGCGGCCAACGCCGGGGTGGCGGCCAATGCGATCCCGCAGATCGGCACCCTGGCCGGTACCGTGCGCACCGCCAGCCGCGACGCTTGGCTGGAGATGGAAGCCCTTGTCCACGAGATTGTTTCGGGTCTGCTGGCACCGCTGGGCATCGAGCACTCGCTGCTATACCGCCGAGGTGTCCCTCCGGTGGTCAACGAGGAACGCAGCACCCAGATCATGACCCACGCGATCGAGGCGGTGGGACCGGAAGTGCTGGCCGACACCCGCCAGTCCGGTGGCGGCGAGGACTTCTCCTGGTACCTCGAGGATGTGCCCGGCGCCATGGCCCGTCTCGGTGTGTGGAGTGGCGAGGGCGAGCAGCTTGATCTGCATCAGCCCACGTTCGACCTCGACGAGCGCGCCTTGGCCGTCGGGGTTCGGGTGCTGGTCAACATCATCGAGCAGTCCGTGGCCTTCGAATGAAGTTGTTGGTGACGGGCGGGGCCGGTTATGTCGGTAGCGTGTGCGCGAAAGTCCTTCTCGAACAAGGGCATGACGTGGTGGTGGTCGATGACCTGTCGACCGGCAACGCCGATGCGGTCCCCGAAGGTGCGACGTTCGTGCAGGACGACGTGGCGGCGGCGGCCCGCGCATTGCTGCCTGACGGAGCATTCGACGGGGTACTGCACTTCGCCGCCAAGTCATTGGTCGGCGAGTCGATGGACGATCCCCAGCGGTACTGGTTCGGAAACGTCGTCAAGACGTTGAGTCTGCTCGATGTGATGCTGGAGGCGGGCACTCCGCGTCTGGTGTTCTCCTCCACCGCGGCCACCTACGGAGAGCCCGAAGCGGTGCCGATCGCCGAGGATTCACCGACCCGGCCGACCAACCCTTACGGCGCAACCAAACTGGCGATCGATCACGCGATCACGTCATATGCCGAAGCCTACGGACTGGCTGCGACGAGCCTGCGGTACTTCAATGTCGCCGGCGCTTACGCGGGTTTGGGTGAACGTCACGCCACTGAGACCCACCTCATTCCGCTGGTTCTGCAGGTGGCTGCGGGCCGCCGCGAGGAGATCCTGGTGTTCGGGACCGACTGGCCGACCCCGGACGGCACCGCCATCCGCGACTACATCCACATCCGCGACCTCGCCGAGGCGCACCTGCTCGCGCTGCAGACGGCCCAGTCGGGGCAGCACCAGATCTACAACCTGGGCAATGGAACCGGCTTCAGCGTGCGCGAGGTGATCGACAGCTGCCGGCGGGTCACCGGGCGGGATATCCGCTCCCGCGACGTCGATCGACGAGCGGGGGATCCGGCCGTTCTGATCGCCTCAAGTCAGAAGGCTATGGCGGAACTGGGCTGGCGCCCCCGGCGCACCGGTATCGACGAGATCGTCTCCGATGCTTGGGAATTCACTGGCAGCGTCCGCTAGCCGCGAGCGTGCGTGTCGGTACCGCAACACGCCGCAGCAGCGTTCCGTTGCCGCACTCTCGCCATCCACAGCCGTGCGCTGAGTGACTGTTGCCGATGCTTTACCGGGTTCAGTATTGGCCCGTGAATGATGAACTTGCTGAAATCCTCAGCGCTCAGGGCGGTGTGGCGACCGCCGCACAGTTGCTGGCTGTAGTGAGTCGTCGTCACGTGCAGGCAATGCTCGAATCCACTGCACTGGAACGTGTTTGGCGCGGTATCTACAGCCTCGGTCCGGCAGATGACGGGCGAAGACTGAAGGGGCTCGATCTGGCGGCAGGTGAGATGGTGCCCATCTGTCTTGCCACCGCAGCCCGCGCCTTCGGCTTTGATACCGAGAACGACTCGGATCTTCACATTCTGAATGTCGCGGGGCATCAGTTGCGTCCTGCAGAAGGTCTGGTCGTGCATCGCAGGGACGGCGCCCCGTTGACAACGATTGCGGGGAGACCGGCTGTTGCGCCGGCGTGGACCGCGGTCGAGGTGGCGCGCGGACTACGCCGGCCGCGGGCCCTTGCCACCCTCGATGCCGCATTGCGTTCAGGGCATTGCGACCGGGCGGATATGGCGCGGGCCGCAATGGCGCAGTCCGGTCGACGCGGGATCGTGAGAGTCCGGGAACTACTTCCCTTCGCCGATGGCCGAGCCGAGTCTCCGATGGAGAGCGAGGCGCGGTTGGTGATGCTTGACGGCGGTCTGCCCAGCCCGGTGCTGCAGTGGGAGGTCGTCGATTCCCGTGGCCGGTTACGCCGCCTGGACTTCGCCTGGCCACAGTTCAAGGTTGCGGCCGAATACGACGGAGCCGATTGGCACGGCGGCACTGAGGCCTTGCGCAACGACCGCGAGCGGCTCGCGGCTCTGCAGGATCTCGGTTGGGTGGTGATTCCCATCCTGGCCGCGGATGTTCGACTCCGGCCCGATGAACTGGTAGCGCGGATCGACGCGCATCTGCGTCGGGCTCAGGTCGCGTGACGGTGCGCGGACTGCAGGGTTTTACGGCGTGTCGGTGTGCCGACACGCACGCTCGCGGGTGAGGCTCGCCGGGTTGGGGTGCTATTCGGCCGGGCCGGGCCCGATATTGCGCGCCGGTCGGGTGCGGATGTGGTGCACGTAATCGGCCGGCGCGCCGGCCACCTCGGCGGCGTCGGCCATCACACCGAGGTAACGCGCCGACGGCAGTCCGCCCTCCCAGGCGTCCACCACGTAGAGCCAGGCGAGCACAGGATCGGTTGTGGTGTCGGAGGATTCGCGGGCGATCCGGCACCGGATCTTCTTGTGCAGCCCCAGTTCGGAGCCCTCCCACCGGTCCATGTTGTCCTCGTCGGCGGGGGTCACGTCGTAGAGGACGACGAAGACGCTGGACGCGACGTCCTCGACCAGGGTCGCAAGCGCACCCTCCCAGCCGATGTCCTCCCCGGCGAAGGTCAGCCGCCAGCCGTGTAGCCATCCGGTACCGGCCATCGGGGAGTGCGGTGCCCGCTGCAGCATCTGCTCGGGATCCATGTTGGACCCGTAGGCGGCGTAGATCGGCACGAAAGCAGCTTAGAAGCTCCGCTCGGCAGGAGCGAAGCCACCCGGGAGAGTATTTTCGTGCCGGTGACTACGCGGATCGTCATCATCGGTGGGGGCCCGGCCGGATACGAGGCCGCGCTGGTGGCCGCCGCCCGCGGCAGCGAGGTCACCGTGGTCGACTCCGACGGCATCGGCGGGGCCTGTGTGCTCTACGACTGCGTGCCGTCCAAGACCTTCATCGCCTCCACCGGTGTGCGCACCGAACTGCGTCGGGCCTCCGGACTGGGCTTCGAGATCGGCATCGAAGACGCCAAGATCTCGCTGGCCCAGATCAACAACCGCGCCAAGACCCTGGCCCGCTCCCAGTCCGCCGACATCGGAGCCCAACTTCTCGCCCAGAAGGTCGAGGTGATGGCCGGCCGTGCCGAACTGACCGACGACGTTCCCGGAATGGCCCAGCACCGGGTTCTGGTCACCTGCCCGGACGGTCAGCAGCGGGTACTGGAGGCCGATGTGGTGCTCATCGCCACCGGTGCCACCCCGCGGGTGCTCCCCGGCGCGGTGCCCGACGGCGAACGAATCCTCAACTGGCGCCAGCTCTACGACCTCACCGAACTTCCCGAGCACCTGGTCATCGTCGGTTCGGGCGTGACGGGTGCTGAGTTCTGCAACGCCTACACCGAACTCGGCGTCGCGGTCACGGTGGTAGCGAGCCGCGACCAGATCCTGCCGCACGAGGACGGCGACGCTGCGGCGGTGCTGGAGGAGGTGTTCTCCGAACGCGGCGTGACGCTGGTGAAGAACGCGCGCGCCGACTCGGTGGTGCGTACGGCTCCAGGCAAAGGCGAGGGCGTCAGGGTGAACCTGGCCGACGGGCGGGTCGTCGACGGCAGCCATGCGCTCATGACCGTCGGTTCGGTGCCCAACACCGACGGCCTGGGTCTGGACCGGGTCGGTATCGAGCTCGCCCCCGGCGGCTACATCCCGGTGGACCGGGTGTCGCGGACGACGGCCGCCGGGATCTACGCGGCCGGGGATTGCACCGGCCTGATGCCGCTTGCATCGGTGGCCGCCATGCAGGGACGGATCGCGATGTACCACGCCCTGGGCGAGGGCGTGGCGCCGATCCGGCTGCGCACCGTGGCCTCGGCCACCTTCACCAGGCCCGAGATCGCCGCCGTCGGGGTGCCGCAGACCGCCATCGATAGCGGCGCCGTTCCGGCCCGCACGCTGATGCTGCCGCTGGCCACCAACGCCAGGGCCAAGATGTCGCTGCTCAGCAGGGGGTTCGTCAAGATCTTCTGCCGGCCGGCCACCGGGGTGGTAATCGGGGGAGTCGTGGTCGCCCCGATCGCCTCCGAGCTGATTCTGCCGATCGCGCTTGCCGTGCAGAACCGCATCTCGGTCACCGATCTCGCCCAGACGCTGTCGGTGTACCCGTCGCTATCCGGTTCGGTCGTGGAAGCGGCGCGAAGACTCATGGCCCACGACGATCTGGACTAGCCTGACCGGTACCCGTCAGTAACTTCCCAGGAGGGACAGTGAACGACCCGATCCTTCGACCGGGCAGTGGCCAGACTTTTCTCGGTCCCTCGCAGCGTGCCGAAGCCTGGCAGCGGCTGGGCGGCGAGACGTTCGACATCGTGGTGATCGGCGGTGGTGTGGTCGGTGCCGGCGCCGCACTCGACGCCGCCACCCGGGGCTTGAGCGTCGCGCTCGTCGAAGCTCGTGACTTCGCTTCGGGGACCTCGAGCCGCAGTTCCAAGATGTTCCACGGTGGCCTCCGCTATCTGGAGCAGTTGGAGTTCGGGTTGGTGCGCGAGGCGCTTCACGAGCGGGAACTGTCGCTGACCACGCTGGCGCCGCACCTGGTCAAGCCGCTGCCGTTCCTGTTCCCGTTGACCCACCGGGTCTGGGAAAGGCCCTACGTGGCTGCCGGAATCTTCCTCTATGATCAACTCGGTGGGGCGAAATCCGTTCCCGCGCAACGGCATTTGACCAAGTCGATGGCGCTTCGCCTGGCTCCCGGACTCAAGCGCAGCTCGCTGATCGGCGGTATCCGCTATTACGACACCGTCGTCGACGACGCTCGCCACACCATGATGGTGGCCCGCACCGCCGCGCACTACGGCGCGGTGGTGCGCAATTCAACCCAGGTGGTCTCGCTGCTGTCCGAGGGCGACCGGGTGACCGGTGTGACGGTGCGCGACTCCGAGAACGGCCAGCTCACCGACGTGCGTGGGCATGTCGTCATCAACGCAACCGGGGTGTGGACCGATGAGATCCAGGCGTTGTCCCGCCAGCGAGGCCGGTTCCGGGTGCGGGCCTCCAAGGGTGTGCACATCGTCGTCCCGCGCGATCGCATCGTCAGCGAGGTGGCGATCATCCTTCGCACCGAGAAGTCGGTGCTCTTCGTCATCCCGTGGGGAACCCACTGGATCATTGGCACCACCGACACCGACTGGAACCTCGACCTGGCCCACCCGGCGGCCACCAAGGCCGACATCGACTACATCCTCGACCACGTCAACACCGTGCTGGTGACCCCGCTGACGCACAACGACATCGACGGCGTCTACGCCGGGTTACGGCCACTGCTGGCCGGCGAGAGCGAAGAGACCTCCAAGCTTTCCCGCGAGCATGCGGTGGCGTCCCCGACCCCGGGACTGGTCGCCATCGCCGGCGGTAAATACACCACCTACCGAGTGATGGGCGCCGATGCGGTGGATGCCGCCGCTGAATTCGTACCCTCCCGGGTGGCGCCCTCGATCACCGAGAAGGTGCCCCTGCTCGGAGCCGACGGCTACTTCGCGCTGATCAACCAGACCGACAGCGTGGGAGAGCAGTACGGTCTGCACCCCTACCGGGTGAAGCATCTGCTGGACCGCTACGGATCGCTGATCGGCGAGGTGCTGGGCATGGCCGAGGGGCGGCCGGATCTGTTGGAGCCCATCACCACCGCGCCGATCTACCTTCGGTTGGAGGCGCTCTACGCGGTGGCCGCCGAGGGCGCCCTGCACCTGGAGGACATCCTCACCCGGCGCATGCGGGTCTCCATCGAGTACCCCCATCGGGGCGTGGACTGCGCGCGCGAGGTCGCCGAAATCGTCGCCCCGGTCCTGGGCTGGTCGCAAGACGACATCGACCGGGAGGTCGACACCTACATCCTGCGGGTGGAGGCCGAGGTGCGCTCCCAGACCCAGCCCGACGACGCCTCTGCCGATGCCCTGCGGGCGGCCGCACCCGAGGCGCGGGCGGAAATCCTCGAACCGGTGCCGCTGGTGTGATACTCCCGCCGTTGCCGGCCCGTGAGGGCTTGGGACCGGCGCGACTGCGGTTGCAGGGCGGCAACGTGGCCGACGAGTTCGGCCGACGGTTCGGGCCGGACGCCCGGGCCAAGGTGCTCGCCGGTGAGGTGGTGGACGCCCGCGGTATCGCGGTCGACGGGTCAATCGTGCTCCCGGCCGGAGCGGTGGTGTACTTCTACCGGGAGCTGCCCGACGAGGTGGAGGTTCCCTTCGATATTCCGGTGATCTATCGCGACGAGAACATCGTCGTCGTGGACAAGCCGCATTTCCTGGCCACTATGCCCCGCGGAGGTCACGTCGCCCAGACCGCACTGGTGCGTCTGCGCCGCGAGTTGGATCTGCCGGAACTGAGTCCGGCCCACCGACTGGACCGGCTGACCGCCGGGGTGCTGCTATTCACCACCCGGCGGGAGGTTCGCGGCGCGTATCAGACGATGTTCGCCCGCGGGGAGGTGCGCAAGAGTTATGTCGCGCGGTCCTCGGCGCAGCCTGATTTGACGGGTCCGCAGGTGATTTCGAACCGAATTGTCAAGCAGCGCGGTGTTCTGCAGGCGAGGGTGCAGCCGGGGGAGCCGAACGCGGAGACGTTGATCGAGCCCCTCGGTGGAGGGCTCTACCGACTGACCCCCAGGACCGGGCGGACTCATCAGTTGCGGGTTCACCTGGCGGGCCTGGGCGTGCCGATCGACAACGACCCGCTCTACCCCGAAGTGGTGGAGGTCGATCCGGCGGACTTCTCCAGGCCGCTGCAGCTCGTAGCCCAGCAACTGGAATTCTGCGATCCGCTCAGTGGGCAGTCGTTGCGGTGGGAGTCGGGCCACCGCGTTGAGCCGGTGCCTTTGTTCCCTGTTCTGCCGATAGAACCCGGCATAGGCTGAAGAAATGCTGGGGAATTACGGGGACGACGACCACGAACTGGTTCTCATCGCGGGCTATCGCGATCTGGAGAGCGCCGAGACCGACTTCAACGAGATCGAGCGCAGGACCAAACACGGACTGGAGATGCGCGCCGCAGCGCTGGTGCGCAAGAACGCCGATGGCCACCCGGAGGTGGTCGAGGCCGCCAACCGGCACGGACGGACCGCCGTCGGGGTGGGCGCCGGTCTGGGCGCGATCTTCGGGTTGTTCGCCCCGCCGTTCGGCCTGTCGCTGCTCGTCGGCGCTGCTGCCGGCGGACTGCTCGCGGCGTTCAGCGAGCATGAGTTGCGCACCCATCTGCAGCACGAGGTCGGTGAGGCGCTCGAGACCGGCACCGCCGTCATCTTGTCGGTGGTCTACCCGCACGGGCGGGAGCCGATGGAGTTGACGCTGGAGAACGCCAGCGGATTCCGTGAGATGCGGCTCAGCAAGAGCACAGTGAATCAGATCGAGGGGGCCGTGACCGAGTTGATGGAGAAGGTCAAGTCTGGCACGACGGACACCAGTAGCTGACCCGATCGGACTCCGACTGCCCGGCTCGGGCGATCCGGGTTCCGCACCGGCGGCACGGCTGGCCACTGCGGCCGTACACCCACAGCTGCTGACCTGGTCGGGTGTTACCGGTGGTGGTACGGCCCTGCCGTAACCGGTTGGCCCACAACATGTCCCGTGCACGAACCACGATGCGGTGCGGGTCTAGCGCGCTGCTCACCGGGCTGGTGGGCAGCAGGCCGAACAGGAAACACAGTTCGTTGCAGTACACGTTGCCCACCCCGGCCATCACCCGCTGGTCCAGCAGTGCGGCGGCGATCGGGCGGTCACGGTCCGCGATGAGGTTGGCCGCCGCCCGTGCCGGGTCCCAGTCCGGTCCGAGTAGATCCGGGCCCAGATGGGCTACCGCCGCCATATCGTGTTTGCGGTCGAGTACCTCCAGTACGCCCAGGTCGATCCCGGCGGCGGTGACCTCGCCCGCCCTCAGCAGAATCCTGATCTTGTGGGCCGGCACTCCGCGCGGGGCGATCCGCCAACTGCCGTCCATCTTCAGGTGCGAATGGATGCTGGCCGCCCCGACCCGGATGAACAGATGCTTGCCACGGGAGAGCACCTCGTCGACCACGTGGCCGCTGAGATCGACGGCGGCGTAGCGCGGAACCCGGATGTCGCAGGTCGTCAGAGTCCGGCCGGTCAGGGCGTCCCGCAGTTTCGCGGCGGTGCGGAAGACGGTGTCGCCTTCGGGCATGTCAGCGCTTCACGATCAACAGGGTTCCACGATCAGAACGTCGAGCCTGCGCGGGCCGTGCACACCCTCCACCCGTTCGAGTTCGATGTCACTGGTCGCGCTCGGGCCGGAGATGAATGTCAACGGCCGCAACGGGTTCAGTGCCGCGAAAGCCTGCGGCACCGTATCGACGATCTGGTCGGTGAACACCACGCAGATGTGGTGATCCGGGACGAGGGTGAGCGCGCGTCGGCCCTGGGCGGTCCCGCCGTCGAGCACGATGGTTCCGGTGGCGGCGACTCCAGCGGCGCAACCGGTGACGACCGCGGCAGCCTCGTCGAGTTGCGCGGTGGACAGCGGCGGGTGGTCGAGCACCGTCGCGAGGCCGCTCACCCACTCGCTCGGTAGGTCGACTGGAACCACCACTGCACCCCGCGCGGCAACCAGAGCGGCGACCGTGTCGGCAATCGCCCCGACTTCGATCCGCCGGACCCCGGCGCGGTAGTCGGCCACCGTCTCGGCGAAGCGGTCCACGTCGCCCCGTCCGCTCAGCGGCTGCCGGTCATAGTCGCGGGGTACGACTACAGCAGCTGCTGGCGCGGCGGCCAGCGCCGTTCGGATCCGTTCCAGGATGACCTCGCGGGGATTCATCGTCGCCGCCACCACTGCCGGAAGGTCTCCTCGGGTACTTCGGGCAGGTCGCGGCTTGCCGCCCAGGGGGTGAGTCGGCCGGCCGCCACGCCGAGGCCGGCCGCCTTCTCTGCCAGCCCGAAACGCCACGGTGAGCGCATCATCCACGCCGCCGCCTTCATCGCGAGATCCTGACCGCCGGGCATCCCGCCGCGATCGGCGTCGACCTGCTCGGCACGCAGATGCACCAGGATCGACGGGATGTCGATGCGTACCGGGCAAGCGTCTAAACAAGCACCGCACAGCGATGAGGCGAACGGCAGCGACGCGTTGGGGTCGTCGTGGCCCCGGGAACGCGTGGAGGTACCGGTCAGCTGCGGGGTGAGAATGGCTCCGATCGGACCCGGATACACCGACCCGTAGGCGTGGCCGCCGGTCCGTTCGTACACCGGGCAGACGTTGAGGCACGCGCTGCATCGGATGCAGTGCAGCGCCGCCCGGCCCACTGGGTCGGCTAACACCATGGTGCGCCCATTGTCCAGCAGCACCAGATGGAATTCCCGCGGGCCGTCGCCGGGGTGGACTCCGGTCCACATCGAGGTGTAGGGGTTCATCCGTTCCGCCGTCGATGAGCGCGGCAGCAACTGCATGAACACTTCGAGGTCGGCGAAAGTAGGGACCACCTTCTCGATGCCCATCACGGTGATCAGCGTCTCGGGCAGGGTCAGACACATCCGGCCATTGCCCTCGGATTCGACCACCGCCAGCGTGCCGGTCTCGGCGACGCCGAAATTCGCGCCGCTCACCGCGACCCGGGCCGCGAGGAACTTCTGCCGTAGGTAGCTGCGCGCGGCCATCGCCAGTTCGTGGGGATCGTCGCTCAACGGGCCCGCGCCGGGCATCGTCCTGGTGAAGATATCGCGGATCTCGGCGCGGTTGCGGTGGATGGCGGGCACCAGAATGTGACTCGGCCGGTCGTCACCGAGTTGGACGATCAACTCGGCGAGATCGGTCTCCACCGCCCTGATTCCCTCGGCGGCGAGATGCTCGTTGAGGCCGATCTCCTGGGTGGCCATTGACTTGACCTTCACCACCTCCTCAGCCCCGGTGGTCCGGACCAGATCGGTGACGATGCGATTGGCCTCGTCGGCATCGCGCGCCCAGTGCACCACACCGCCGCGGTCGGTGACGCTGCGCTCCAATTGCTCAAGGAGTTCGGGCCACCGTGCCAGCACGTCCTGCTTGATTGCACTGCCGGCAAGCCTGAGCTGTTCCCAGTCCGGGCATTCCGAGATCGCGGCGAGGCGTTTGGCGCGGATGGACCGCGTCGCGTGGCCGACATTACGCCTCATCTGGGTATCGGCCAGCGCTGTGCGGGCGGCTTTGGGGAACGGTTCGTCGCCGCGCAGGTTGTTCACTGCGCCGCCAGGATCTCGGCCAGGTGGACGGTGCGGACAGCTGATCCGATGCGGCTGAGGCCGCCGCCGATGTGCATCAAGCATGACGAGTCCCCGGCGGTGCAGACCTCCGCCCCGGTAGCGGCCACGGCAGCCATCTTGTCGGCCAACATGGCCGCGGAGGTGTCGGCGTTCTTGAGTGCGAAGGTTCCACCGAAACCGCAACAGGTTTCGGCCCCCGGCAACTCCACCAGGGTGAGTCCGCGCACGTGGCGGAGCAACTCCAGGGGTTTGTCGCCGACCCGCAGCATGCGAAGCGAATGGCAGGTCGGGTGATAGGTCACCGTGTGCGGGTAGTAGGCGCCGACGTCGCGGATTCCGAGGACATCGATCAGCAGTTCGGACAGTTCGAAAGTCCGTTCGGCGACGGCTTCGGCGCGGACGGCCAGGTGCTCGTCGCCAGCGCGGCGCGCCACCATCGCGTGCTGGTGGCGGACCGACCCCACGCACGAGCCGGACGGTGCCACCACGGCCTCGCAGTCGGCGGCTTCGAACACCTCGACATGATGACGTACCAGTGCCGCCGCTTCCCGCTGGTAGCCGGTGTTGACATGCATTTGGCCGCAACAGGTTTGGCGTTGCGGAAACACAACCTGATGGCCCAGCCGTTCCAGCAGTTGCACAGTGGCGATGGCCGCGGCCGGGAAGAGGGCGTCGGCCAGGCAGGTGGCGAACAGGGCGATCCGCATGTCAGCGCAGCCTCATCCCGCGTGGCGTCCGTGCGAATCCGGCCGCCAGCAGTGCGGCGGCGGTGTCGGTGTGAGCGGCTTCGAGTACTGAAACACCATCGAGTTTCTCCACCACGATGCCGGCCAGGCGCCCGCCGCTCACCATGTCGGCCAGGGCCGTTGCGGCGGACCGCTGAGCCTCGGCATCGTCGTGGAAGTTCAGCAGTGAACGCCCACCCCGCTCCAGGTACCACACCAGCGCGCCGTCGACCAGGATGACCAGCGCGCCGGCCTTGCGGCCGGGACGGTGGCCGCCATCGCCGGCGGGCCAGGGCAGCGCCGCACCGTAGGGGTTGGCCGGGTCGGCGGCGGCCAGTACGACGGCCTGGTAATCCGGCCTCTCCCGGTCGACGGTGTCGGCGTAGCCGCGCAGTCGGTCCACCGTCGAGGCGGACGCGAACTGCGCGCCGCCCAGCGACTCGACGAAGTACCCGCGTTGGCACCGACCGGTGTCCTCCAGTGCGGTGAGCACCTTGTAGAGCATGGCGAAACCGCCCGGCACATCGTCAGGAACGCTGCCCTTGGTCAACACCCCGTAGCGGTTCATCAGCAACTCGGAAGTGAAGTGCGCCCGCAGGGTGGAGTCCGGTTCCCGGGCCGGCAGCGCCGACCAACGGCCTGCCACCGTCGGATCGGAAGGCCGGGTCTGCGCGTGGGCCACCGAGTACCGGCTCAGCCTGGGTGCGCGCCGATGCCGGTGCGACGCCGTCGCGGGACGTCGGGTGCCGGGCCGGCGGCCGCCGGTCAGCAGGGCCCGCACCGGGGCGAAGGTGTCCCCGCTCACCCAGCCCGCCCAGATCAGTTCCCACAGTGCGGCTTTGACAGCGTCCTCGCCAACGCCCGGTCGTTGCTGGCCGGCGAACTGGCGGAAGAAGAAGGCACCCCGGGAGTCGCCGGGTTCACCGAGGACATCCAGGACGGCGCGGTGGGCGGCGCCGATGTCGATGTCGGCCGGTGTGGTCAGGGTCAGTGGCGCGGTGTCGGCCGGATGGAACACCACCCAGCCGTCACTGCCCGAGATCGCGCCCGCCCCGGACCAGAGCACCTCGCCGGAGGCCAGCAGTTCGTCGAGCATGTCGGGCCGGTAGTCGCGCACCCGCGGCCCGAAGATCAGCGGTTCCACTGCGGAGGCCGGAACCGGTGCGCCGGCCAGTTGTTCGATCACCGATGCCAGGCCGTCAACACCTGAGGCGGCGCCGACCTGTTGCCAGGCCGGCAGGAACCGGGCAAAGGCCGTAGCGCTGACCGGTTCGACCTGGGCCCGCAGTGCGGCCAGCGAGCGTCGACGCAGGATCCTCAGCACCTCCGTGTCGCACCACTGACCCGTGTCGCTGAACTCGCCGCGGACAAGCCTGCCTTCCAACGCCATGCGGCTCAGGGCGTCGGCGGCCACCCGCACGCCGAGACCGAACCGGGCCGCTGCGTCCGCCGTGCTGAACGGTCCCCTGGTGCGGGCGTAACGGCCCAGCAGTTCGCCGAGCGGGTCGGTGACCGGCTCGGTGAAGTCGGCCGGCACCCCGACCGGCACCGCAACCCCGACCGCGTCGCGCAATCGACCGATATCCTCGACGGCCACCCACCAGGAACGCTCGGCGTAGGACACCGGTAGCGTCCGCTTGGCGGCGTAAAGTCCGTCCAGCCATGGCCCGACGTCGCAAGCCGTTGTCCGCGCTTCGATCTCGGCCTCGGTCAACGGGCCCAGCAGCCGCAGCAGGTCCGCGACGCCCTCCGCATCGCGCGCCCGGCGGTCCTCGGCCAGGTGCTGCAGCTGCCGTTCGGTAGCCTCCACGACTCCCGGGTCGAGCAGTTCGCGCAGCTCCACCCGGCCGAGCAGTTCGGCGAGCAGTGCGGTGTCCAGCGACAGCGCGGCGGCCCGCCGTTCGGCCAGGGGGCTGTCGCCCTCGTACATGAAGGCACCGACGTAGCCGAACAGCAGCGAGGCGGCGAACGGGGACGGGGTGGGGGTCTCGACCTCCAGCAGTCGGACCCGGCGCTGCGCAATCCGCCCCATCAGGTCGATCAGGGTTGGTACGTCGTAGACATCCTGCAGGCATTCCCGCACCGTCTCCAAGACGATGGGGAAGTCGGGGTACTTCCTTGCCACATCGAGCAATTGGGCGGCCCGCTGCCGTTGGTGCCACAGCGGTGAACGCTTGCCCGGGTGGCGTCTGGGCAACAGCAGCGCCCGGGCCGCGCACTCGCGGAATCGAGCGGCGAACAGCGCCGACCCGCCCACCTCCGTGGTGACCAGCGGCTCGATCTCGTCCGGCTCGAACACGAAAAGTTCCGCTCCGGGTGGCGATTCGTCGGTGTCGGGGAGTCGGACCACGATGCCGTCATCGCTGGCGGTGGGTTTCTCGTCGATGCCGTAGCGCTCCAGAAGTCGTCTGCTCACGGCCAGCGCCAGCGGTCCGTGCACCTTCAGGCCGTAGGGCGAATGCAGGATCACCCGCCAGTCGCCCAACTCGTCGCGGAACCGCTCGACCAGCAGAGTGGTGTCGCTGGGCACGGCATTGGTGGCGGTGCGCTGAGCGTCGAACAGCCGCCACAGGTTGTCTACCGCATGGTCGTCGAAACCGATTTGGACGCAGCGTATTTCGAATTCGCTGCGGTCCATCCCGGCCAGCTCGCCGGTGAATCGGCCGATCGCCGCGCCGAGCTCGGCCGGCCGGCCGGCATCGTCGCCCCGCCAGAACGGCAGTCGTGCAGGCTGGCCGGGGGCGGGAATCACGAGAACCCGGTCGTGGGTGATCTCGGTGATTCGCCAACTGGTCGCTCCCAGCGAGATGACATCACCGGGCCGGGACTCGTAGACCATCTCCTCGTCGAGTTCGCCTACTCTGGAGGGCTTTTCGCTCTCGCTGGCCAGATAGACCGTAAACAGTCCGCGATCCGGGATGGCTCCGCCCGAGGTGACCGCCAGCCGCTGCGCGCCGGGACGCCCGGTGAGGGTTCCAGTGTCCCGGTCGTAGACCAGTCGCGGGCGCAGTTCGGCGAACTCGGTGGACGGGTACTTACCGGACAGCAGATCCAGGGTGGCCTCGAAGGCGCTGCGCGGCAGCGTAGCGAACGGCGCGCTGCGGCGTACCGTGTCGAACCATACGTCGGCGTTGATCGGTTCCAGGGCGCAGGCGGCAACCGTGTGTTGGGCAAGCACGTCAAGCGGATTGGCCGGAACCCGCAGAGTTTCGATCTCACCGGTGAGCATCCGCTGCACGCTGACCGCGCAGCCGATCAGGTCGGTGCGGTGCTTGGGCAGTAGCACCCCGCGGGAGATCTCGCCGACCTGGTGGCCGGCCCGGCCGACGCGTTGCAGCCCGCTGGCCACCGAGGGAGGGGCCTCCACCTGGATGACCAGATCGACCGCACCCATGTCGATGCCGAGTTCCAGACTGGATGTGGCGACAACGGCCTTGAGTCGTCCGGTCTTCAGATCGTCCTCGACCGCCGCGCGCTGTTCTTTGGACACCGACCCGTGGTGGGCCCGGGCCAGGAGCGTTTCGGCACCCTGGATCTGGTTACTGGCCATGATCTGCGCGGGTGGGGTCGGAAGTTCGACACCGGACCGTTCGGCGTGAATTTCGTTGATTCGGGCTGTCAGTCGCTCCGCCAGGCGGCGCGAATTGGCGAAGACGATGGTGGAGTTGTGCGCCTCGATCAGATCGACGATCCGGGCCTCGACATCCGGCCAGATGGTGTTGTTCTCCAGGTTGGCCATATCCGGCACCGGGACTTGCACGGCCAGATCGAAGGTTTTGGCGGCGGGCGGGCTCACGATGCGGACGGAGGGGTGGGCACCACCCCCGGTGAGGAAGCGGGCCACCTCCTCGGGCGGGCGTACGGTGGCCGACAGCCCGATCCGCTGAGCCGGCTGGGTCAGCATCCCGTCCAATCGTTCCAGCGAAAGCGCCAGGTGGGCGCCGCGTTTGGTGCCCGCGACGGCGTGTACCTCGTCGACGATGACGGTCTGGACACCAGCGAGGGTCTCGCGGGCCGCTGAGGTCAGCATCAGGAACAGCGACTCCGGTGTGGTGATCAGGATGTCGGGCGGATTGACGATCAGTTGGCGGCGGGCGGCCGGCGGGGTGTCCCCGGAGCGCACCCCGACGCTGATCTGTGGGGCCGGCTGGCCGGACTGGGCGGCGATGCGGGAGATACCGGCCAGCGGTGTGCGCAGGTTGCGTTCCACGTCGATGGCCAGGGCCTTGAGCGGAGAGATGTACAGGACCCGGGTCAGCGGATGATCGGCAGGCTCATGGGCCAGCCGGTCGATGGCCCAGAGGAACGCCGCCAGCGTCTTGCCCGACCCGGTCGGCGCGATCACCAGGGTGTGATCACCGTCGGCGATGGCGTCCCATGCGTGCGACTGCGCCGCGGTGGGTCCGGCGAAGGTTCCGCTGAACCAGCGCCGCGTCAGCGGCGAGAACCGGTCCAGTGAGCTCACCCTTACAGACTGCCAGCCAGGCGCATAGTCGCTAACGGCGAGCGTGCGTAAAGGACACGCTCCGACGGCGTGTCGTCGTCACGACACGCGCTGGTCGCAGCACGTGCGGGGGCCGGCGGAAGGGTCAGTCCACGATCTCAGCGAAATCGATCCACAGGTGCCGCGGCCCGCGGAACACCTGGTTGTGCCGATAGGGCGGCGGGTCGACCACGAGGCGGGGGGATTTCACCCGTCGTAGGAATACCTCCAGGGCCAGGTTGATCTCCAACCGGGCCAGCGGCCCGCCGAAGCAGGTGTGGATTCCGCTGCCGAAGCCGAGGTGCTCGTTGTCCTCGCGCATCGGGTTGAACCGCTCGGGCTCGTGGAACCGCCGAGGGTCGTGGTTGGCGGCCGCCAGCACCAGGAAGACCGCTGACCCGGCCGGAATCCGGGTGCCGCCGATCTCGATATCGGCGGTGGCCCACCGGGTGATAGCGAACTGCACCGCCCCCTGCAGTCGCTGTACCTCCTCCACGGCACGCGGAATCAGGTCGGGGTTGTTCTTCAGCAGATCCCATGACCCGGGGTTGCGCAGCAATGTCAGCACCGAGTTGGTGATCGTGTTGACGGTGGTGTCGTGGCCCGCGATCAGCAGCAGCGATGCGTTTGCCTCCGCGGTCGCAGGGGATACCGGGCCGTCCGGTCCGTCGTCGTGCAGCACCGCCGACAGCAGACCGGGCCCGGGCTCGCGCACCAGGCGGGAAACCCAGTCGTGCAGGTAGGCCTGCAGTTCGGCCAGGCTGGCGGCAGCTTTCGCCTTCGCCGCGCGGCCCGCTTCGGTGTGGCCCTCCAGGCTGACGTCGGCGCCTTGCATGAAGTCGGTCACGAGGGCGTGGAACTTCGGCTCGGCCTCGATCGGGGCGCCCATGATGTGGAAGATGACCGACACCGGGATGGGGTAGGAGAAGTCCTCGACCACATCCATCCGGGTGCCGCGTGCTCTCGATCTTTCAGCGACCGTGTCCAGCAGCCGGTTGGCCAGATCGGTCACATAGCCTGCCAGGCTCGGAATCAGGTCCGGGGTGTGCGGCGGGCCGAGGTGGCGCATGAACTGCCGGCGCATCGTGTCGTGGTCCGGCGGGTCGGAGGTCAGCATGTTCCAGTTACGGCGGGCGGCGGCCTCGACCGGGTCGAGGTTAGCCAGCTCGTACTTCTCCTCGAGCTCGCCCATGAACCCCGACGGGCTGCGGCTGATATCGGAGCTGATCCGCGGATCATGCGCGAGCGCAACAACTTCCGGGTAGCCGGTCACCACATAGGTACGGTCGGAGACCTTGGCCACCGGGGTGCGGCGCAGTTCCTCGTAGAACGGATAGGGGTTGTGCCGGTTGGCGAACTTCATCGCCTCGGCCCACGCGGTTGCGGCGTCCATCGGGTTCTCCCTTGAAAAGTCTCAGTGGCTGCGGGGCCGGAACTCGGCGCGTCGGTCGGTCGGGTCGTGGCCGGTGAGAACCACGTCGGGATTACCCGCGGGCTCGCGCGAATCCGGGAAGCGTGCCGGCATCACTGCAGCGCCAACCGGCTGGTCGTAACCCGGTGGCGGCGGCGGGAACGGGGCGGAGCGCTCGATCAACTCCGCGTAGTAGGGCAACCACTTGCCGTGATTGAACGTGACCGCGCCGACGATGCGCCCGTTCTTGCCGTAGGCGGCGGCGAACCGGCGGTCCTCCGGTGAGCCCTGGGTGAAGACGATCTCGTCGCCGAATGAACACACCCCGACGCTTTTGATGTTGACGCCGAACTGGCCTGACCAGAACGACGGCAGCGGCAGATGCGGGCGGCGGCCCACTTCAAGGTGCAGCATGTTGTTCGCCGCCACCTCCGCGCCGGACACCGCGTTGTCCCAGTGCTCGAGCGCGAGATACTGGTAGCCGTACAGCACGTGCGGTGCGCGTGCCACGTCGCCGGCGACGAAGATGTGATCGGTCACCACTCCGTTGATGTCGAATGCCCGGCAGCCCGCGTCGCACCCCACACCCCACTGCCCGGCAGCCAGGCCCGCGCCGTCGAGCCATTCCACATTGCGGATCGAGCCCAGCGACGGGATCACCACGTCGACGTCGAGCACGGTGCCGTCGGTCAGCGTCGCCGACCGCACGTGGCCGGCCTCATCGCCGTGCAGAGCGGTCACCCCGGTACCGGTGCGCAGGTCGACACCGGCGTCGCGCATCATGCCCGCGGCGATGTCACTGATTACCCCGCCCAGCGCACCGCGCAACGGGCCGCTGCCGCGTTCGGTCACCGTCACCGGCAGGTCGAGATCCCGGCACACCGAGGCGATCTCGGAGCCCACGAAACCGGAACCAATGATCAGCACCCGCCGCGGCCGCGCCTTCAGCGCTGCAGCCAGCCCGGTGGCGTCCTCCACCGTCCGCACGGTGAAAACACCCTGCAGTGCCGCCTCCTCCGGATTGGGCCAGGGCCGCGCCCGAGTGCCCGTCGCGATCAAGAGCCGGTCGTAGCCGACCTCCTCGCCGTTGCCCAACTTGACGACATGGTTGATTCGGTCGAGGCCCACCGCGGCGACGCCCAGCTTCCAGTCGGCATCGACTCGCCGTAGCCGAGGCAGCTTGGTGTGATCGGCCGGCACCCAGCCCTTGAGGACCTGCTTGGACAGCGGGGGACGGTCGTAGGGCTCGTGCGGTTCATCTCCGATGATCGTCAGCGAGCCCCCGAAGCCCTTCTCGCGCAGGGCTTCGGCCGCGCGCAGCCCGGCCAGCGAGGCGCCGACGATGACGATGCGGCCCTCGGCGCGGAACTTCTTGACGATCTTGTCGAACGAGTACTTCTTCTTGCTCACAGCGTGTCCCGATCGGCCGGCGGATCCAGTTCCAGGATGATCGCCTGCACCGGGCAGGAGGCCACCGCCCGGAGCACCTGCCGACGTTGGGACTCGTCCGGATTCGGGTCATACATCAGGGCTTCTTCGCCGTTGAGTTTGAGCACATCCGGAGCCAGCGGGACACATTGGGCGTAACCCTGACACTTGTTCAGATCGACAACGAGTCGCATGGGCACCGAGCCTAGTGCTGCTCCCGGCGATAATCAGGGGCAACATCAATTGCGGGACGGACATGCCGCCGGCGGGACGTCGCGGGTCCGCGAGAAGCCGGAATGTTCGTCGAGGACGTGCGGGTCTTCTTCGCTGCGGTCTAGCATCGTGTGCCATGCGGTGGCGGGTAGCACTCCTGGCCACGTCAGCGGCGACGCTGGCGGTGGGCGGTTGCGCGCACACCGTGCCGGGCGCTGCGGTGTTCAATCCCGAGCGGACTGTCACCGGACTGCTTCCCGCCGACGCGGACCAGGTGTTGCTCGGCGCGGCGGAAATCAGCGACATCGTGGGTGCCGATCTTCAACTCGACGCCGACAGGTTCAGCCCGATAGCCGGATCCTCGGCTGTGCCGGCCTGCTCCGCACTGGACGCGGTGGGCATGTCGGCGTTCGTGGGCGACACCTGGTCGAAATTCCATGTGCTGCTGTTCACCGATGGCGTCGGGCATCGGGAGGTAGTGGCAGAGGCCGTCGCGGTCTATCCCGACGCCACCTCGGCCGGTTCGGTGTTTTCCGCGGCGGTGGGCGCGGCCCGGAGTTGCGACGGGCAGCGGGCGCTCGGCTCGGGAGGCGACGCAGCGTGGAGCTTCACGGTGCCGGCGGTGGGCGCCGACGCGGTGCGCTGGCGCAAGCAGCAGATCGGCATCCCGCTGGATTGGATCTGCCACGGCGAGGCGCGACTCCGCAACAATGCTGTCCTGCAGGTGATGGCCTGCCGCGGCGATGACGGCGGACGGACCACCGCCACCCGCCTCGCCGACCGGATGTCGGCGACGGTGTGGGAGTTGTCGGATCGCTGATGCGTTTGACGCCTGCGGCGTCGAGGTATACCTCCCGAGGGAGGTGATCGAGATGAAGAGCGCCATGACCAATCGGCAGCTCGCCACCGACTCGCCGGGCGAGACGATGAGAGATGGGCGAACCCTTCCGGGATTGCTGCTGGCGATGATCGGGATTTTGGCTTTGGCGGTAAGTCTGTATCTCTTCGGTATCGGGCGTATGGGCGACGCAGGGGTGTCCGCCATTTCTGCGGCACTAATCGGCGCCGCTGGAGTGGTCTGGCTGGTAGTCGAGCATCGGCGGGTCGTTGCCATCAGGGAACACCCGCACCGCCACTCACTACGGAGTCAGTAGCTGCGGATCAGTGCGATCAGGCGTTCTTTGTTCAGGCCGGAATAGCCCGAAATGCCAAGCTGCCGTGCCCTTTTCTTCAGTTCGGTAACTGTCCAACCCTCGTAGGCGCACGACCGGCTCGGCCGGAAGGTTCGCGCGTCTTCGTGGCGGGCACGTGGGCTTTGCTGCATACCCCGCTGAGTACCCGGTCCGGATCGGCAGTCAAACCTCTACCGGAACTCGTCCTCGTCGAATCCTTCAACGATTTCACGCTGTTCTTGCCAGTCGGACTCGTTGCTCTCCAAAGGCGCATCGTCGTCCGACCCGCCCGGTGCGAGGTCGTCGTCGGAGTCCACGGCGGCCCGGGTCTGTTCGACCGCGTCGGCGACCGGAACTTCGTCGGGAAAATCCGATACCGAATCCGAGGCCATCATCTTTT
>CAZADG010000050.1:26622-28487 GCA_964483865.1 uncultured Mycobacterium sp.
GGAAAATTACCCCGGCGATGTTTAAGGCAGGCACACCATGGGGTACCCCGTCCTCATCGTTGTACCCGAACCGGGGGATTGCGACACCATGGAGAGAGCCCTCGACCTGATCTCGGTCGGGACCACACCGGCGGGAGGTCAGATGACGGACGGCGATAGCCGCCACGGCGGGGCGCAGCGCGGTCCGGCTGCAGTCGAATTAAGGATCGCGGCGACATTGGAGAACCTGGCGGTACTGCGCACCGTTGTCGGTGCCGTCGGGACGTTCTCCGACCTCGATTTCGACGCCGTCGCTGACCTGCGGCTCGCGGTCGACGAGGCCTGTACCAGGCTGATCCGGTCCGCCACCCCGGACGCGACCCTGGTGGTCATCGTGGACCCCCGAGACGAGGTCGTTGTGGTGGAGGCGTCGACCACCTGCACCACCGACGACGTGGTGACGGAAGGCAGCTTCAGCTGGCATGTGCTCAGCTCGCTGACCGACGACCTGCGGACGTTCCATAACGGGCATTCACGGGGCAGGCATTCACAGGGCGGGCATTCCGACGGTCCCGGCAGCCCCGATGGTCGCGTTTTCGGGATCACTCTGACCACGAGGCGGGCGGGCTTTTCGCAGTGACTCTCCGAGTGGGCCGCGACACGGGGGGGCAACCGTCGCGACCGAATTCCGAGTATGCCGACGTCCCGGACATGTTCCGGGAGTTGGCCAAGTTCGAGCCCGACTCACCGGAGTTCCGGCGGCGCCGGGACCGAATCGTCGAAAGGTGCCTCCCGCTTGCAGACCATATCGCCCGCCGGTTCGACGGCCGCGGCGAGGCGCGTGACGACCTGGTGCAGGTGGCGCGGGTCGGCCTGGTCAACGCGGTGATCCGCTACGACGTCGACACCGGATCGGACTTCGTGTCCTTCGCGGTACCCACCATCATGGGCGAGGTCCGTCGCCACTTCCGGGACAACAGTTGGTCGGTCAAAGTTCCGCGCCGTCTCAAGGAACTACACCTGCGGCTCGGTGCGGCTACCTCGGAGCTCTCCCAGACGCTGGGCCGGGCGCCGACCGCTTCCGAGCTGGCCGCCGAACTCGACATGGACCGCCAGGAGGTCGTCGAGGGGCTGGTCGCCGGCAGTTCGTACAACACCCTGTCGATCGACAGCGGCGGCGGCGGTGACGAGGACGCACTCGCCATCGTCGACACCCTCGGCGACCTCGATCTCAGCCTGGACCAGATCGAGAACCGCGAAGCGCTGCGGCCGCTGGTGGCGGCGCTGCCGGAGCGGGAGCGCACCGTGCTGTTGTTGCGGTTCGTCGAGTCGCTGACTCAAACGCAAATCGCCGAGCGGGTCGGGATCTCGCAGATGCACGTGTCGCGGCTACTGGCCAAGTCCCTGGCCCGGCTCCGCGACCAGTTGCAGTAAGAATCGCCGGACCGCCTCGGCGCCGGCCGCAGCCGGCTCCGCCGCACCGAGTGCGGAGACCTCGTTGGTCTCCGGATCGGCGATCACCTCAGCCAGCACTTCGCCCGTCGTCGGTTCACAGACATCCCAAGCACCGTCCAGTCGGCCCCTCAGATACCAGGCGCCGGCGTTGATATCAGGCGGGGTCACCGGGCTCGGGCGCTATTTGATTTCGGCCAGGACAGTGCCCTGGGTGATCGCGGCACCGGCGACCACCGCCAAACCAGTGATCACACCGTCCTTGTGTGCGGTCACCGGGTTCTCCATCTTCATGGCCTCCAGCACCACCACCAGTTCCCCGACGGCGACGGTTTGACCCTCCTCCACGGCGACCTTGACCACGGTGCCCTGCATGGGAGCGGTCACCGCATCGCCGGAAGCGGCCGCGCCGGCCTGGGCGCCGCGCTTGCGCG
>CAZADG010000051.1:0-7668 GCA_964483865.1 uncultured Mycobacterium sp.
ACAACTGGATCATCTTCATGATCCTGCCGCTCTACGTCAGCCTGGAGAAGATCGATTCCCGCCTGCTCGAGGCCTCGCGGGATCTCTACGCCAGTAACCGCCGGATGTTCGGGAAGGTGATCCTGCCGCTGGCCATGCCGGGTGTGCTGGCCGGCAGCCTGTTGGTGTTCATTCCGTCGGTCGGGGACTTCATCAACGCCGACTACCTGGGAAGCACCAGGACCACGATGATCGGCAACGTCATTCAGAAGCAGTTCCTGGTGGTCAAGGACTACCCGGTGGCGGCGGCTATGAGCTTCGTACTGATGGCACTAATCCTTGCCGGTGTACTGCTCTACACCCGGGCGCTGGGCACCGAGGACCTGGTGTGAGATGACCGTCGAAGCTGTCACCACTCTGACCCAACCGGGACGAAACATCCGGGGCACCTTCAAGCTCGGTGACCTCGCCTTGCGCGTCGGCGCCGGCGTGACACTGCTGTTCCTGTTCCTGCCGATCCTGGTGATCATCGTCTTCTCGTTCAACAAGCCGGCCGGGAAGTTCAACTACACCTGGCAGGGCTTCACGCTGGAGAACTGGGCCCATCCATTCAAGTACCCGGCCCTCACCCAGGCCCTGAAGATGAGCCTCAACGTGGCGGCGGTGTCCACCGCGATCGCCCTGGTCTTCGGAACGCTGGTCGCTATCGCCCTCGTCCGGCAACGCTTCCGGGGCCGGACCGCCGTCGACACCTTCATGGTGCTGCCGCTGACTTCGCCCGAGGTGGTGATGGGCGCCTCATTGCTGACCCTGTTCCTGGGCCTGGGGTGGGCCACCGGTTACGTGACGATCGTGATCGCGCATGTCGCATTCCAGATCAGCTTCATCGCGATGACGGTGCGGGCCCGCATCCGCGGCTTCGACTGGACATTGGAAGATGCGTCGCTGGATCTGGGTGCCGGACCGGTTCGCACATTCTTCAGGATCACGCTGCCGTTGATCGTCCCCGGCATCGTGGCGGCGGCGATGCTGTCCTTCGCCCTGTCCCTGGACGACTTCATCATCACCTACTTCGTCAGCGGATCCACCGTCACCTATCCGCTGTACGTCAACGCCGCCACCAAGGCCGCTGTGCCGCCTCAGATCAACGTCCTGGCCACGGCGATCCTGTTGATCAGCCTTGTCCTGCTGGTGGTCGGCACGCTCTATCGCCGCAAGCGGGTCGTCGTCTAACAGCGTGAGCATCGGAGCCTTCCTGGATCACCGCGGCAGGGCCGGTGGTTCAGTGGACCAGCTCGACTCCTGCACGTGTCATCTCTGCCAAGGCGTCCGCCGTCGATCCGGGGGCGACACCGGCCGTCAGGTCCACCAGTACCCGGGTGTCGAACCCAGCCCGGACGGCGTCCCGCGCCGTCGCGCGGACGCAATAGTCGGTGGCGATACCCGCAATGTCCACGGCATCGACACCATTGTTGTGCAGCCAGTCGGCCAGGCCAACTCCGTCGCAGGTGCCCTCAAACCCGCTATAGGCGGCGGTGTGAGCCCCCTTGAGGAATACCGCCTCGAAGTGCGCGGGGGCCAGTTCCGGAGGAAAGTCGGCACCGGTACTGCCCGCGACGCAGTGCGGCGGCCAGGAGTCGACGAAGTCCGGGTGATCCGAGAAGTGCGGGCCCGGGTCGATGTGGAAATCCTTGGTGGCCACCACGTGGCCGTAGCCGTGCGGTCGGGCCAGCAGTGTGTTGATCGCCCTGGCCACCGCTGTTCCACCCGCGACCGCCAGCGACCCGCCTTCGCAGAAGTCGTTCTGCACGTCGACGACGATCAACGCCCGCATGGTGCCACCGTAACCCGCAAGTACAGTCAGAGCGCCTATCCACGAAGGAATTGATGATGCCGTTCGACTTCTTCGACGCCGCAGAACTTCCGGTGCCGGCGGTCACCGCCGGTCAGGCCGAGGCCATCGCCGCCGAGCACTTCGGACTCGCCGCGACGGCCGCCCCACTGGGAAGCCAACAGGACGCCAACTTCCTGCTGTCTTCATCCGGTACGCCGGCGGGGGTGCTCAAGATCGCGAATCCGGCGTTCAGTCGCATGGAGTTAGAGGCCCAGGACGCCGCAGCGGCCTTCATCTGCGACTGCGAAAACCTCCGCACCGCAAGGAATATCAATCCCGATGGCGTGATCGCTGACGTTGACGGGTTGTTCGCCCGGGTGATCACCTTTCTTGCCGGCGGAACCCTGAGCGGCGACGGCTATCTGCGGCCTGCCCAGGTCGCTGCCCTGGGCGACGTGGCCGGTCGCACCTGCCGGGCGCTGACGGACTTCGACCATCCCGGGGTGGACCGGGTATTGCAGTGGGATCTGCGCCACGCGATGCGGACCGTCGAGGTGCTCGCCACCCATGTCGCCGACGATCATCGGCGCCGCGCGGTCGAAGCCGCGTCGACAGCGGCCTGGCAAATAGTGTCGGGTGTCGCCGAGGACCTACCGGTCCAGGTGATCCACGGTGACATCACTGGCGATAACGTGGTGTGCACGGACGGCATGCCCGACGGGCTCATCGACTTCGGTGATCTGATGCGGTCTTGGGCGGTGGCCGAACTGGCCGTGACCATCGCCACCCTGCTCCGCCATGACGGCTGCGAACCGGCCGGCACGTTGGCGGCTGTCCAGGCATTCCACGCCGTACGGCCGCTGTCACCGTCGGAGGTCGAGGCGCTGTGGCCGCTGGTGGTGCTGCGCGCCGCAGTCCTGGTGGTCAGCGGCATCCATCAGTCCGCTATCGACTCGGGCAATGACTACGCGAGTTCGGCGACGGAGTTGGAATGGCGAATCTTCGAGCGCGCCAACGATGTTCCCATCGACGTGATGACGGCTCAGATTCGGAACACCCTGGGCGTCGCGCATTCGGAGCGGCAGATCGTCGGTGGCTCGACTCTGATCGAGGTCGATCCCGCTGCCCTGGTGCGCCTGGACCTTTCGGCGGACTCTGACGCTATGGACGGCGGGGTCTGGCTTGAACCGGACTGTGAGGAGCGGCTGGCCCGGGAGGCTCTGGCGGCCGGAGCCGCAGCGGTGGTGACCACCTTCGGTCAGGCCCGGCTAACCCGCTCGGCGACCCTGCATCAGGTATCCCCCGCCACCGTCGCCACCGGTGTGCAACTCTGGCCGGCCTCGGCGCTGACGCTGACCGCGCCCTGGTCGGGGCGACTGGAGGCCACTCCGGAGGCCCTGACGCTCACCGGACCAGAAGGCACACTGGCGGTGTACGGCGCCCTACGCGACACCACCTCGGCTGAGGTCGCTGCCGGCACGGCACTGACGACCATCGACGGCGCAGTGTGGATCCAGGTGCGGCGCACCCGCGACGACGACCCCCACACGGAGACACCGTTTCTGGTGCGCCCGGAGTACGCGGCCGGGTGGCTACAGCGGGTCGCCGACCCTGCTCCACTGCTGGGCTTGCCTGCCCTTCCCGGTCTGGTCGAGGACAGTTCGTCGCTGCGGCAACGCCGGTCACGGTCGTTCGCGACGGTTCAGGAGCACTATTACGAACACCCGCCCCGGATCGAGCGGGGCTGGCGCGAGCACCTGATCGCCACCGACGGGCGAACCTATCTGGACATGGTCAACAACGTCGCGGTCCTGGGTCACGGCCAACCGGAACTGGCCGACGCGGTGGCGCGGCAGTGGCGTCGCCTCAACACCAACTCTCGATTCAACTACGGCAGCGTGGTGGCGTTGTCCGAGCGACTCGCCGCGACCCTGCCCGACCCATTGGACACTGTCTTCCTGGTGAACTCCGGATCGGAAGCCGACGACTTGGCGCTGCGTCTGGCGATGGCGACGACCGGACGCCACGACGTGGTCGCCGTCGCCGAGGCCTATCACGGGTGGACGTATGCGACCGATGCGATCTCCACCTCGATCGCCGACAACCCCAATGCACTGGAGACTCGTCCGTCTTGGGTGCACACCGTTCCCTCCCCCAACGCCTACCGCGGAGAGCACCGCGGCACCGAAGCGTCGCGGTATGCCCCCGAGGCGGTGGCGATCATCGAACGCCTAGCTGCAGAGGGCCATCCGCCCGCAGCGTTCATCTGCGAGCCGTTCTATGGCAACGCCGGCGGCATGGCACTGCCGGACGGCTATCTGCGGGCGGTGTACGCCGCGGTGCGGGCAGTTGGAGGCCTGGCGATCGCCGACGAGGTTCAGGTGGGTTACGGCCGCACCGGCCGCTGGTTCTGGGCCTTCGAGCAGCAGGGCGTTGTCCCCGACATTGTCTGTGTCGCCAAGGCCATGGGCAACGGTCAGCCACTCGGCGCTGTCATCACCACCAAGGCGATCGCCGACGCCTACCGCAATTGCGGCTATTTCTTCTCCTCGGCCGGGGGCAGCCCGGTGTCCAGCGTCGTCGGGCTGACAGTGCTGGATGTGATCGAGCGGGATCGCTTGCAGGAGAATGCCCTGGTGGTCGGCGACCACCTCAAGGCCCGGATCAACTCGCTGGCCGAGCGTCATCGGTTGATCGGCACCGTGCACGGCAGCGGCCTGTATATGGGTGTGGAGTTGGTCCGCGACCGCGAGACCTTGGAACCGGCGGTCTTCGAGACTGCTGCGATCTGCGAACGTATGCGCGAACTCGGCGTGATCGTGCAACCCACCGGGGATCGGCAGAACGTGCTGAAGATGAAGCCGCCGATGTGCATCACCCGGGAGTCGGCCGACTTCTTCGTCGACATGCTGGATCGGGTGCTCAGTACCGGCTTCTGATCCAGTCCCGCTGCCGTCGGAGGAACGCCGCGTTCACCACCGCCCCGTGGCCCGGCACGTAGAGGGCGTCCTCACCGCCGAGGGACACAATCCGGTCCAGGGTGTCCGGCCACGCCGCAGGATGGGCGTCGTCGCCGACAGCGGGATCGGCGGATTCCTCCACCAGGTCGCCGCAGAAGACCACCGGCGGGTCGCCGGGGACCACCAGAACCAGGTCGTGGTCGGTGTGTCCCTTCCCGGGATGAAGCACCTCGATGACGCAGCCGCCCACGTCGATCTCGGTGTGCCAGACCAGGTGGTCCGGTGGGCGTACCGCGCGTGCGGCCGATGCCACCTCGGCGGTGTCGGCCCCGTAGCGCAGCGCCTCCGCGCACAGTGCATCCAGTCCTACGCTCAGCGCGACTCCCACCGGTGGAGCAGCGTACGTCGCCGCGTTCGGGAACCCGGCCGAACCGAGAACGTGGTCGAAGTGGTGATGGGTCATCACCAGGTGGGTGACGCTGCGGCCGGTCAACACGCGTACGTCGTCAGCGATGCCGGTGGCCTCGGGGAGAGTGGTGCCGCAGTCGACCAGCAGCACACCGGAATCACCCACCACCGCGCCGACGGTGACGTCGAGGAACGGAAGTCGGGTTCGATACACGCCGCGGGCGAGTTCCGGCCAGTCGTAATTCACCGTTCGACGGTAGCTGTCGTTCACGCGGGACCGCGGCGGCAAACTGGCCGGACCGGCAAGAGCGGCCGCTGACGCTGAAGCCAGCCGACTCGCCCGACACCGACGGAAAGTCGCCTGTCGTCGCCGCCCGGTAGATTTGAGCTCACCGACTATCAGGAGTAAGCGATGACAACGGGTGACCAGGATCCCAACGCCTACGGGCAGCCATCCGGCTTCCCGCCGCCCCCACCGGCCAACCCCTACGGCGAGCAGGTGCCGCCCGGCTACCCGCCGGCTCCCGGCTACCCGCCCCCGCCGGTGGGCGGCTATCCGCCTCCGGCCGCACCGTTCCCTCAGATGGGGGGCGGCTATCCCCCGCCGCCCAACCCCTACGCCCCGACCGGCGGTTACCACCCCGGCTACCCGCAGGTCGGCTACGGCTACGCCAGTAACCCGGGGGGGCTCGGCATACGGTTCGGTGCCCGCATCATCGACGGCCTGCTGGTCGGGATCGTGTCCGGCGTGCTGGCAGCGTTGTTCGGGTCGTCGGACAACATCATGGTGACGGGCCTGTTCACCGGACTGTTGATGTTCGTGTATTTCGTCGCCATGGAGGTGACCCAGGGCCGGACGGTCGGAAAGATGCTGCTCGGCATGCATGTGCGCGGTCCTGCCGGGGCGCCCAAGCCGGACTTCAAGCAGTCGGCGATCCGTAACGCCTTCACCCTGCTGCCGATCATCCCGTACGTCGGCGGCCTGTTGGGGGTGATCGCGATCATCGTGATCGCGGTGACCATCAGCAACAGCCCGACCAAGCAGGGCAAGCACGACGAGATGGCCGGCGGCACCCAGGTCGTCAAGGGCTAAACAGGACCGTTCGACGGCGGGGAGTCGTTGGGCTGGTTGCGATTCCACTCCAGCCAGCCCACTCCTCGGCGGCCGTCTGCGGTCTCGATGGCCGCCCACGCCCGAGGGAAGAAGCTCACCCGACCATCCGGCGCTTCGAGTCGGACCGGGGCGTGGCCGCGCACCTTGATGCTCGCGACGAGCGAACCGGGTTCCATGGTGAGAGTGGTGGATAGCGGCAGGCCATTGTCGGCCAGAACGGCATCCGCGACCACTGAGGTGGTTTCGATGACGGGTCGGCCGGGCGGTTCGATGTAGCCGACGCTGACCGGCGGCATGCCCGGGATGCGTAGATCCACCCCGTGCAGGTGGGTGCCGTCTTCAAGGTGCAGTGCACTCCACACCCAGTCCATACTCCACCAGTCGCGGACCCCGTGGCTGTGGTCGCGCTGGCCGGGCACCGCAGTGAACCGATAGGTCCGGCCGTCGACGGTGACGCTTCCACTGACCGCGCAGGGTATCTCGTAGCGGGTGGCGATCCGGTAGGCATAGGGCGTACCGGTGGTGCTCCACGTCAGGTCCATTCCGAGATCGCATCCCCGGCCCGACTCGCCGCGCAGCAGGGCCGAGGGGTCGTCATAAGCCTGCGCCGGGCCGCTGACCGTGACCTGGTATTCCTGTAGCGGAACCGTGGCGGTGTGGCGCATTTCGGTGGTCCCGCTGCGGATGTCGTTGGGGTTCGCCGGGAGTGCCGCTTGGAAGTCCACACACGCCACCGTCGGAATATCCGGGCCGCACACCAGCGCGTTGATCCAGGCGACCTTCTGGTTGGGCATCAGCCCGAGCCGGATCCAGCCGCCGATCCCCTGCCCGAGGTCGGCGAAGTCCCAATACCAGCTCTCGCTCCACAGCGGTTCGTCACCCGGGGTGTGGGCGGCTTCGTCGGCCGGATCCGGTTGCAGCGCTAGGCTTTGCGCGGCCGGCGGGAGCACGTCGAGTGCGCCGGTGTCCAGGACGTGGCTGCTGTGCCGGTCCAGCATCGTCAGGAACATCTGGTCTCCGCGCTCGGTCTGCACAACCAGCATCGAGGAGACGATGGCCATCATCACCCCGAAGAAACTCTGCCGGCGCACTCCCTCGCGGACCTGCTCGGGGGTGATCGGCGGATTGGGCCCCAGGCCCTCGCAGTAGGCCGCCAGCAGTTCGTCGTAGTGGGCGCGCCGATCCACGGTCTGCAGAGCGCAACCGAGGAAGTAGGCGACGTCGGTCATCGCCGGTCCCCGGGTCACGGTCTGCCAGTCGACGACGGTCAGGTCGCGCAGTGAACCGGGGCGACCGAACAGCATGTTGTCCAGTCGGTAGTCGCCGTGTACCAGGCCGTCGACCCGTTCCGGCGCTGACTCTTCGGCGAGGTA
>CAZADG010000051.1:7768-28201 GCA_964483865.1 uncultured Mycobacterium sp.
CCGCGGATTTCGTCACCGACCTCGGCGGGGGCGGCGTCGTCGAGCAGCAGGGTGAACAGCCCGGTCTCAGTCTGGTAGGAGGCGTGATAACAGTGGGCGATCGGGCCACCCAGTCGCGGTGCGACATCGGCGTAGAACCGGACTTCGCGTTCGTAGAGTCCGAGTGCCTGACCGGTCTGGCGGCTCACCGGATCGCTGGCGGCGACTTTGAGGACCACTGACTTCGGACCGGCCCCCTCAAGGTAGGTGAGGCCGACGCGGTAACACTCGCTCATCTGTCCGGTGCCGATGCGATCGACGGTGAAGGACCCCACCCGGCCGGCTCCGAGGACGTCAGTCAGCCATTCCGCGGTCAAGTCGTCGGGGTGTCCTACGGGCACGCCTTCGGGGGCTGGGCTGCTCACCTGTCCAACGTATGACAGGTGTCCATCAGCCGTCGGCCATCGTGAAATTCGCCCAGGCACGGCGCCGGTGCGGATTGGGGTCCAACTCGACGTGGGTGTGCCGGTCGAACACCAGTACCGGACGCTCATCGTGGTTGTACACGGGCCAGTCTTCGGGCACGCCGGTGCGACTGAAGTCCTGCCAGCGGCTCTGCACCTGATGGCTGACCTTGACCGCGGCCTTCTGGTCCACTCCGGCGGTGAGCACCGCTCCCACCCGGGAGCGGTAGATGCCGAACACCGCCAACAGTTCGGTGGCGTGGGTGGCACCGAAGCCCGCCCAGTGCAGGGTGCGCGGGGCGAAGTCGTAGCGGTAGACGTAGGTCGGCGCCAACTTCGCGTGCGCCTCGGCGATCTGCCAGGCGGCGGTGCCGAAGATCATGTCGCCGCCGAACTCCACACAGGCCTTGGGGTCGGGGTACTGCGGGTAGGCGGCGAGGATCTTCTCCCGCACCTCGGTCGGGGTGTGCGCGAGAATCCGCTCGATCGCATGCTCGCTGGTGGGCAGCAGCTTGAGGAAACGGGTGAACAGCCGGCCTTCCTCGGCATTGGTGCCGACGATCAGCGGAACCTTGTGCGCCAGGCCCTTTCTCATGGCGTCGAACGGATCCAGCGGCAGATAGTCGTCGCCGCTGGTGGGTCCGACCGGCGAGGCGCCCAGCACGTTGTCGAGGCTGTGCGTCATCACGTAGTGGGTGGTGCGCACCAATTCGGTCGGCTTGGCTCTCATCAACTCGGCGGCTGCGTTGCGCCGATCCACGCCGAGTCGCTCGATGAACCGGTCGGCGATCTTGGCGGCCACCTCCTGGTTGCTCACCATTCCCGACGCCGGGCTCTGCGAGATCGCCTTGTGGAACAGGCCCCCGGCTTCGGGCACCGCCAGCAGGGTGGCCACTGCGTGGGCTCCGGCGCTCTCGCCGAAGATCGTCACATTGCTCGGATCCCCGCCGAACGCGGCGACGTTCTCCTTCACCCAGCGCAGTGCCGCGACGATGTCGCGCAGAAAAATGTTGGATTCGATCGGCATCTGGGGCGTCGACACCGACGACAGGTCCAGGCAGCCCAGGGCCCCAAGTCGGTAGTTCACCGAGACGTACACACAGCCGCGGCGGGCCAGGGCGGCGCCGTCGTAGAGAGGGGTGGCCGAACTTCCCAGGATGTAGCCGCCACCGTGGATGAAGAACATCACCGGCAGCGGCCCGTCGTCGGGCGCCGGACCCGTCCAGCGCGGGGTGACGACGTTGAGGGTCAGGCAGTCCTCGCTCATCGGCTGGTACTTGCCCAGGCCGGTCATCGTGTAGACCCGCTGCTGCGGGGCGCAATTCCGGTAGACGTGGCAGGGCAGCACCCCGGTCCACGGCTGGACTGGCTGGGGGGCACGGAACCGTAGCGATCCGACGGGCGGGGCGGCGTAAGGAATGGAGCGCCACCGGTTGACGCCGTCGCGGGTGAAACCTTCGAGCACCCCGTTGGCGGTGCGGACCTGAACGGTGTGTTCGTGCATGGTTACCGACGTTAGCGAATGGGCTCCCCCGACGCGCCTGACGTGCCGTCGGCGCTGCGGCGGCTAGCCTGGCCGAATGCGGATCGCCGTGTTGCTCGCCGCGTCGGTGCTGGTCGCGGGCTGTTCCCAGGTGCCGGCCGGCAAGCCGGGCCCGGCCGAGCTGACCCCCATCACGCCGTCGCGCAGCATCAGCGCAACGAAGACGAGCACGTCGGCACCCACGACGTCGTCGTCCGCTGCGGCGACGGCCCCCGGACCTTCGGCCTCGGCCGGCGAAGCCATCGCCTGGGTGGAGGCCGCTCCCCCGATCGACGGCGCAGACTTCCAGGTGGCGTTGCGTAATGGAGTCTCGACGCCGCTCGGGGATGACACCGCCTTCACGACCGCCTTCGGGACGAGTTGCATGACCGACAAGAAGCGGGTGGCCAGCGGACTGGCCTGCCTGGTGGAACTGCTCGACCCGCCGCCGCAGCCGCCGGACGTCTACGGCGTCTGGAAGGGCGGCTGGGTGGACTACGACGGGAGCGGTGTGAGGGTGGGATCGGCGCACGGTGACCCCGGGCGGTTCAGCGCCGGGCAAGGTCCGCCGCTACCCGCGGGCGGCTCGCTGTCCTTCGGCGACTTCCGGTGCCGGGCCGACGCCACCGCACTGGTCTGCGTGAACTACGTCCATAACACCGCGGTGCGCTATAGCGACGACGGCATTGCAGCGTTCGGGTGCGCCCGGCAGACGCCGCCGCAGGCCGGAATCGGCATTCAGTACACCTGCTGACCGAACTGCCCTCAGGTGCTCAAGCCTTGCGCTGAGGCGACGGCCACAGATGTCGCACGACGGTCGGCCGGGATACGCTGCTCAAGTGAGGTCCGAGCGGAAAAAGCTGCTGCCGGAGGGCCGATTGTGGCGCTCTGACTGCGAACGGTTGCAGCGCCGCCCGCCCGCCCGCAACCAGCACTGGGCCGAAGCCGTCAGCCGACCGCAGCGGGTACTGACCTTCGCCGCCTGGATTTCGGCGGCCCTCACCGCGATCCTCGGGACGCTGCAGACGATCACCGGTGACCGGGTCCTCTACATCGGCCT
Source organism: uncultured Mycobacterium sp. (assembly GCA_964483865.1). GTDB lineage: Bacteria > Actinomycetota > Actinomycetes > Mycobacteriales > Mycobacteriaceae > Mycobacterium. The sequence goes on from CAZADG010000051.1 coordinate 10,794, forward strand.
GATCAATCTCGCCACGGCCGGGTTGTTCATGTGCGTGCCACTGCTCAACCGGTTCGGAAACGTCATCCCCGCACTGGCTTTCGTCCTGATCGCCTATTCCTCGTTGACCTTCGTCGGCTCCCAGATCGGCACCGATTCCGGAGTTCAGTTCTACTACCTGGTCTCGGCCTCGATGGCCGTCCTCGTGCTCGGCATCGAGCACGTCGCGATGGCCGGTGCGGTGGTCAGCGTCGGGGCCGCCTTGGCGATGTACCTCCAGTTCTGGGTTCCGCAGGACACCGGGATCCAGCCTCGCTGGGCGCTGGACCTGGCTTTCGTTCTGACCACCGCCGGAGCTTGCCTGTTGATCTTCCTCACCGTCTGGTACGCCATGCGAGAGGTGTCGCGCGCCGAGGCGGCCATGGAGGTCGAGTACAGCCGTTCCGAGGCGCTGCTGACCAACATCCTTCCCGCCACTGTCGCCGCGCAACTCAAGGACCCCGCCCACGGCACCATTGCCGACCGCTACGACGACGCCTCGATCTTGTTCGCCGACATCGCCGGATACACCGAACAGGCCAGCGTGATACCGCCGACGGAGTTGGTGCGGTTCCTCGACCGGCTCTACACCACGTTCGACCGACTCGTGGATCGGCACGGCCTGGAGAAAATCAAGACCACCGGAGATGCCTACATGGTGGTCAGCGGCGTGCCCACTCCACGGCCCGACCACATCGAGGCCATCGCCGACCTTGCGTTGGATCTGAACCGCGCGGTCGCCGAACTGCGCGACCCGCGCGGTAAACCGGTTCCGATGCGGATGGGCATCGCCGCCGGGCCGGTCGTGGCCGGTGTGGTGGGTGCCCGCCGGTTCTTCTACGACGTATGGGGTGACGCCGTCAACGTCGCATCCCGGATGGAATCCACCGATATCGAGGGCCGTATTCAAGTGCCCCAGAACGTGTTCGAGCGTCTACAAGACACGTTCATACTCGAGGAACGCGGCGAGGTCGAGATCAAGGGCAAAGGCGCGATGCGCACCTGGTTCCTGATCGGCCGCAAGCCGGCACCGGAAGGTGCCGATTCTGTTGCCATCGCCGAGGCGCTTGGGCTGGAGACCCCGGCCCGCTGAGGCTGGCCTACATTACCTTCGACAGGAATGCCTTGGTCCGGTCGTGCTGCGGGTTGCTCAGCACATCCCGGGGCGACCCGCTCTCGACGATCACCCCGCCGTCCATGAACACCAACTGGTCGGCGACCTCGCGGGCGAAGCCCATCTCATGCGTCACCACGATCATCGTCATGCCCCCGGCGGCAAGCTTCTTCATGACGGCGAGCACCTCCCCGACCAGTTCGGGGTCCAAGGCAGAGGTGGGCTCGTCGAAGAGCATCAGCTTGGGGTCCATGGCCAGCGCGCGGGCGATCGCCACCCGTTGCTGCTGACCGCCGGAAAGTTGCGCGGGGTAGGCGTCGGCCTTCTCCGACAGGCCGACCTGGTTCAGCAGGTCGCGCGCCCTTTCAGTGGCGGCCGACTTGGCTACCCCTTTGACATGGACCGGTGCCTCGATGACGTTATCCAGTGCGGTTCGGTGCGGAAAGAGATTGAAATGCTGGAACACCATCCCGATGTCGCGGCGCTGTTTGGCCGCGTCCCGCGGTGACATCTCGTAAAGCTTGCCGGCCCGCTCCCGATAACCGATCAGCGATCCGTCGACGTAGAGCCTCCCCGCCGAAACGTTCTCGAGATGGTTGATGCACCGCAGGAACGTCGACTTCCCCGAACCCGACGGGCCGACCAGTACCAGTACCTGGCCGCGTTGCACCGACAGCGTCACACCCTTGAGCACCGACAGTGCGCCGAAGTCTTTGCAGACCTGCTGCGCCTCGACCATCGGGCGCTGTGAGACGGAGGTCACAGGTGGCCCTCCTTCGCGCCAGCCTGCGCCTTGGCCAATGTCTCGAGTTGCTTGCCGGTGAGCTTGCGGGAGATGCCCTTGGAGAAGTACTTCTCGAGGTAGTACTGGCCGACCATCAGAACGCTGGTAATGGCCAGATACCAGGTGGCGGCTACCAGCAGAAGCGGGATGGGTTGGAAGATCACCGCGGAGATATCCCGGGTGCGGGTGTAAAGCTCCAGGGTGTAGGGAACCGCGGTCACCAGTGAGGTTGTCTTCAGCATGCTGATCAACTCGTTGCCGGTCGGCGGGATGATGACCCGCATCGCCTGCGGCAGCACCACCCGCCGCATCGTCATCCACCAGGACATGCCCAGGGCGGTCGACGCCTCCAATTGTCCTTCAGGAACGGAACTGATCCCGGCGCGGATGATCTCGGCCATATAGGCCGCCTCGTTGAGCCCTAGGCCGACGATCGCCAGGATGAAGCTGATTGACAGATTCCGCAGATCCAGGTGAAAGAAAGTGGGGCCGAAGGGAACGCCCAGCTGGATCTTCTGGTAGAGGGTCGGGAACAGACCCCAGAACACCAATTGCACGTAGACCGGGGTCCCGCGGAAGATCCACAGGTAGCCCCAGGACACAGCCTTGAGGATCGGATTGGGCGACAAACGCATCACAGCGAGCACCACGCCGAGCACCAGACCCAACGCCATCGCCCAGAATGTCAACTGCAGAGTGTTCCAGGCCGCCTCGGAAACCCGATGGTCGAAGAGGTACTTACGGTAGGTGGCCCAGCCGTAGGCCGGATTGGTGGCCGCCCCGTACAGAAAGAGCCCGACCAGACCGATGATGGCTGCGGCGCCCACCCACCGCCACGGATGCCGCAGCGGGACGGCATCGATGGCGGCGGGCATGGGGGGCACCTGCTGCTCGCCGGTCACGAAGCTAGCTGACTGCCCCGTTGATGACCGGTTTGTCGATCATCCCGGACTCCAGGCCCCAGGCGGACGCGATGGTCTTGTAGGCGCCAGTCTTGATGAGGTGTTCCAGCGCCTTCAGCATCGACTGGGCCAGCGGAGAGTCCTTCTTCACCGGCCAGCCGTACGGGGCAGAGTCAAAGACCGCGCCGGCTTCCCGGAGCTTGCCGTTGCTTTGTTTGATCGCCCAGGCGGTCACCGGCGAGTCAGCAGACATGGCGTCGGCCTGGCCGAGCACCACCGCGTTGGTGACGGCGTCCTGTCCGTCGAACTTGATGATCTTGATTTCCGGCTTTCCGGCGTCCACGCAGGCCTTGCTCTTGGCCGGCAGTTCGTCGGTCTCCTGAATGGTGGTGGCCTGCACGGCCACCCTCTTGCCGCAGGCATCATTCGGGTCGATCGATCCGGCCGGCGCCTGCGCCCATTGCGTGCCCGCGGAGAAGTACGTGACGAAGTCGACGGTCTTCTCGCGTTCCTTGGTGTCGGTGAACGAGGACATGCCGACGTTGTAGGTGCCGCCTTCGATGGACGGGATGATCTTGGCGAAGTCAGACTCGCGGTACTCGGCCTGAAGGCCGAGTGTCTGAGCGACCGCGTTCATCAGATCCACGTCGAAGCCGACGATTTTGCCGTCGGAGTCCTTGAACTCGTTGGGAGTGTAAGGAATGTTGACGCCCACGATGAGCTTGCCGGACTCGCGGATGTCGCCCGGCAGGGTGTCGGCGATTGCCTCGACCTTCGTCAAGTCCAGGCTGACGTTGGGCAAACTCGGGCCGCCCTCCGTGCCCGAACCGCCCTCGGTGTTCTTGGCGCATCCGGAAAGGGTCAGTGCACCGGCCACGCCGAACACCGCCGCGCGGCGCCACCAGTTGAGACGGTTTTGTCTTGCAGTCATGAAGTTCGTGCCCCTTACACCTTTTGCCATCTCAGATGCGATCTCCTCGCGCCACAAGAAAGCTACAGCCCGGTGGCTCGATCGGCCCGTCGAAGAGGACAATAATCCAATTCCGACCAATGGTGTGTGTAGCATTTGCCGCCGTGAATACAACGACTTCGGGCGAAGGCCCGACCCTGTTCCACCAGGTCTGGAAATCAACCGTTCTATCGGGCGTTCTGGCAATCGCGCTCGGCGTTCTGGTGCTGGCCTGGCCGGGAAAGACCCTGCTGGTCGCGGCCTTCCTGTTTGGCGCCTACCTGCTGATCTCCGGAATCGCACAGGTGTTCCTCGCTTTCGGTCTGCGCTCCTCCGCCGGCAGCAGGATCCTGCTATTCATCAGTGGTGCCGCCTCGTTGATCCTGGCGGTCCTGGCCTTCCGGCACTTCGGCTCAGAGCCCGAAACAGCGCTGCTGCTGCTGGCCATCTGGATCGGCATCGGCTTCATCTTCCGCGGCGTCGCGGCGACCGCGACCGCCATCAGTGAGTTCCACGGAACTCCCGGGCGGGGCTGGAGCATCTTCTTCGGCTTGGTCTCGATCCTCGCCGGCATCGTCTGCCTCGCTTACCCGTTCGACTCATTGGTGACGCTGACCTTGGTGGTTGGTATCTGGCTGATCGTGATCGGCGTCTTTGAAATCATCGCCGGCCTGCAGCTCCGCAAGACCGGCCACGAGGTCCGCTCCGCGGTCAACGAGGCCCTCGGCCGCTGACTGTGTCGAGGGGCGTGGAACACGCGCGTGCACGCACCGCGTTCCACGCCCCTCGAGTCGGCGGTACCCTGACAGTCTTCGCGCTCCCAACGAGGTGACACACCAACGATGACTGACAAGCCGGAATCGCCGGATTACTCCGGAGCACCCCCGAACAGCTCGCCGCCGGCAGCACAACCTGCGTACCCCTACGCATATCCCCCGGGCCCGCCCGGACCAGGACCTCAGGGCTACCCTCCCGGCCCGTATCCCGGGGCCTATCCGCCGCCTCCGATGCCCTACGGTGACTACTACCCCGGAGCCCCGATACCGCCCCGCAACGGACTGGGTGTGGCCGCCCTGGTGTTGGCCGTCGTCGCTCTGGTGGCATCCTGCTCCGTCGCCGGCGGACTCGTACTCGGCATCTCCGCGATCATCATCGGCGTGCTGGCCCGCGGCCGGGTCAATCGCGGGGAAGCCAACAATGGCGGTGTCGCCATGACCGGAATCATCCTGGGCGCTCTGGCGGTCGTCGTGAGTCTCGCCTTCATCGCGCTATACCTCAACGTGTTCAACGAGTACGGCGGCCGCGACCTGGTCAGTTGTGTTCAGGAAGCCGGCGGCGACAACGACAGGGTCCAGCAGTGCATGGACGAGTTTCAGCAGCGCGTCGATGCGGGCACCGGCCGAACCAACACCCCGGGCTGACTACTTGGGCGCGCCCGGGAAGTATTTGACGATGCCTTCCTGGGCGACCGTCGCCACCACTTCACCGGCACGATTGAAGAAGTGCCCCATGCCGAGTCCTCGTGACTCGGCGGCAACCGGTGACGCCGTCGAGTAGAGCACCCAGTCGGAGAAGTCGACCTGTCGGTGGAACCAGATCGAGTGGTTGATGGTGACCGCGAAGATACGGTCCCAGCCCCAGGACAGACCGTGGGTGGTGATGATCGAATCCAGCACCGTGGTGTCCGAGGAGTACACCATCGCGGCGGTGTGCAGCACCGGATCGTCGGGCATTTCCCCTGACGCCGTCATCCAGACCCGGTTCCGGTCCAATGTGTCGCCCTTGTCCCGCATCACCCACGCCGGGTCGTTGGTGTAGCGCCACTCGATCGGGCGCATCGCATTGGCGAAGTGCGGCACGACCTCCTCATAGCCGACCAGTAACTCGTCGATGGTCGGAAGAGTGGCCGGCTCCGGGACCTTCGGTGCGACGGAATTGTGTTCCAGCCCGTGTCCTCCTGCCAGATAGGACACCAGAGCGGTGGCCAGCAGTTTGCCTTCCTGCATCGCATCCACCCGGCGGTTGGCGAATCGCCGTTCCTCGCGAAGGCGGGAGACATGGAACTCGATATCGCGGGTCGGGTCGCCGCCGGCGATGAAATGCACCGATAGGGCGCTGGGGGGAAGGTCGTGCTCGACGGTGCGACTCGCCGCAGTGAAGGCCTGTGCCATCAACTGGCCGCCGAAGGTCCGAACCGGATTCTTTCGCGGATGTCGGCCGGAGAAGACGTCGTCGCCAGATGGGGACTCGCCGAGGGGCGAGAGCTCGAGGATGGACAGCAGTTCGTCGAAATCGGATTTTCCCGGCCGCGAAGGTTCACCCTGGGGCACGCGCCGCCTCTCGCTAGTGGTCGTTCTCCCCGATCCGGTGAATGTGGATCAGATTGGTCGAGCCTATAGTGCCCGGCGGTGCGCCAGCGACGATGACCGTCAGGTCCCCGCGCTGATACCGGTGCAACTGCAGCAACGAGTGGTCCACCTGGCGGATCATGTCGTCGGTGGAGTCGGCGTGCGGAACGACGAAAGTCTCAGCGCCCCAGGTCAGCGCCAACTGGTTGCGGATCTCCGGGGCGGTGACGAACGCCAGCAGGGGCAGCCTGCTGTGCAGTCGGGCCAACCGCCGCACCGTGTCCCCCGATGAGGTGAACGCCACCAGTGCCTTGGCGTCAAGCCGTTCGCCGATATCCCTTGCGGCATAGGAGATCACCCCGCGCTTGGTACGAGGAACGTGAGTCAGCGGCGGCGGAGGGTTGTTCTCCTCCATGGCGCAGATGATCCGGCCCATGGTTCGAACCGCCTCGATCGGCCACTTGCCCACCGAGGTCTCACCGGACAACATCACCGCGTCCGCGCCGTCGAGTACGGCGTTGGCGACGTCGGACGCCTCGGCACGGGTGGGCCGGGAGTTCTCGATCATCGACTCCAGCATCTGGGTGGCCACGATCACCGGCTTGGCGTTCTCCCGCGCGATCTGGATGGCGCGCTTCTGCACCAGCGGGACCTCTTCAAGGGGAAGTTCCACGCCGAGGTCGCCGCGGGCCACCATCACGGCGTCGAACGCCATCACGATGGCTTCCAGGTTCTCGACGGCCTCGGGCTTTTCCAGTTTGGCGATTACCGGCACGCGGCGTCCGACCCTGTCCATCACCTCATGCACGAGGTCCACATCGGACGGTGCGCGGACGAACGACAAGGCGACCAGGTCGACGCCGAGTTGGAGGGCGAATTCCAGATCGGCGACGTCCTTCTCGGACAATGCCGGAACGGAGAACTTCATGCCCGGCATCGACAGGCCCTTGTTGTTGCTGACCGGGCCGCCCTCGGTGACGGTGCACACCACGTCGTCCCCGTCGACGTGCTCGACGATTAAGCCCACCTTGCCGTCATCGACGAGCAACCGGTCGCCGGGTTGGGCGTCTTTGGCCAGATTCTTGTAGGTGGTCGACACCCTGTCGTGGGTACCGTCGCAGTCCTGAACCGTGATCCGGACGGTTTCTCCGTTGGCCCATTCGGTCGCGCCTGCGGCGAACCGTCCGAGACGGATTTTGGGACCCTGCAGGTCGGCGAGAACTCCCACCGCCCTGCCCGTGGCCTCGGAGGCCTGACGGACCCGGGTATAGGAAGCCTCGTGGTCGGAGTAGTCGCCGTGGCTGAAGTTGAGCCGGGCGACATCCATCCCGGCCTCGACGAGTGCCCTGACCCCGGTGTCAGAGTCGGTGGCAGGTCCTAGTGTGCAGACGATCTTCGCGCGCCGGGTCACGACGCCTGAGCATAGTCTCGTCGGCTGACTAGGGGCCGAGCATCGTGGGAACCAGTGGGAACCCTGGAAGATTCCGAACAATGGTCCATGCGGCGGCAGCGACGGCGACCGTGACCAGCAGGGGCGTGGTGACCACCTGCTTCCCGCGCCGCCAACGCCACAAAGACCAGATGGCCAGCAGTGGCAGGCCGGTGAGAAGGAAGACGTTGTCGACGACCGCGGCCGGGAAGTTGCCGTGCAGCACATCGTGTGTCATTCGCAGTCCGCCGCAGGCTGGGCAGTCCCAGCCGGTCAGGAGTTTGAACGGACAGAACGGGAACACCGCCCCGGGACGGTGAGGGTCGACGACGGCCAGATAGCTCAGAGCGGCAGCGCCGAGAGCGGCGGTCCCAATGCCCGTGTACAACCGGGCGCGCGTGACCTGCATGCGCTCCAGCATGCCAGAGCGGTCAGTTGCGGCCGGCGCCCCAGAGCAGGCGCTTGAGGGTCGACCCCTTCAGTTTGACCGGTTCATCGGCGCGCTCGGCGGGATCATCAACGGGCTCGGGTTGCGATTCGCGCACGGTTGCCGGAGCTGGGACAAGATCCTCGACCTCTGCTTCGGGCTCGGCGTCGACCTCGGGCTCGGCGTCGACCCCGGTCTCGAGCTGTTGGGCCTCATCCTGGTGGGTCCCGTCCGGGCCGCTCTGCGACTCATGGTCGAGGTCGGCTTCCGGCTCGGATTCCGATTCCTCGATCACCGCGACGGTGTCGCCGGAATCTTCCGTAACAGCGGCCTCGTCGTCGATGCTTTCGGCGACATCGTCGGCAGTCTCCCCGACCTCGACGTCGGTCTCCTCGCCGTCCTCGCCGGCCTCGACGACGTTCTCGACGTCCTCGCCGGCCTCGACGACGTTCTCGACGTCCTCGCCGGCCTCGACAACGACGTCTTCGACGTCCTCGACAGCCTCGACAGCCTCGACAACAACGTCCTCGACGTCCTCGACGACGCCGTCCCCGACAACCACGTTTTCGGCGGCGATGATCTCCTCAGCACCGTCGGACTTTGCGTCGGTCTCGTCGGCGTCTTCGGTCTCGTCGGTGTCTTCGGTTGAGGTTTCGTCGGTTTCGACGTCGTCCGTTTCGTCGACGTCCCCGACTGCCTCAGCGTCTTCCTCGTCGTGTTCACCGGCCACCTTGACCGCGGCCAGAATCCCACCACTGGTGCCAACCGACACCAGGTCCTCAGCCCACTCCTCGACCCTCGACTCCTCGAGGGCCTCCTGTGGCTGATTGCCGCGCAGCGATGCCGGGTTCTCGCGCCCCTTGGGCGCCAGCAGCATGTACACCACCGCGCCGATGAACACGAAGGTCGCGGTGAACACGTTGATCCGGATACCGGCGATGTGTGTTGCGGCGTCGTCGCGCATCAACTCCACCCAGAACCGACCGACGCAGTAGGCCGCCACGTAGAGGGCGAACAACCGGCCGTGGCCGAGCCTGAACTTGCGGTCAGCCCACAGGAGCAGGACGAATACCAGCAAGTTCCACAGCATTTCGTAGAGGAACGTCGGGTGCACCACGGCCGCGACCTGCCCGGTCGACACCCCGTCGAGGGAGTGCACGTCGACCACACCGGAGGAATCCCGTCGGTAGAAGATCTCCATGCCCCACGGAACGGTGGTCTCCCGGCCGTAGAGTTCCTGGTTGAAGTAATTGCCCAAGCGGCCGATCGCCTGGGCCAGCACGATTCCCGGTGCCACCGCGTCACCGAAGGCCGGCAACGGAATTCCCCTGCGGCGGCAGGCAATCCAGGCGCCCACGCCGCCGAAGAGGACTGCCCCCCAGATACCCAGGCCACCTTCCCAGATCCGTATCGCGGCACCGATACCGGCACCGCCGGGGCCGAAATAGGTCTTCCAGTCGGTGAGTAGGTGATAGATCCGGCCGCCGATCAAACCGAACGGAACCGCCCACAGTGCCACGTCGTAGACGACGCCGCGTTCCCCACCCCGAGCGGCCCAGCGGCGGTCTCCAATGACAAGAGCGGCGATGATGCCGGCGATGATGCACAGCGCGTAGGCCCGTATCGGGATCGGCCCGAGGTACCAGACCCCCTGGGCCGGGCTCGGGAAGTAGGCAAGCACCGTTGTGGTCACGTGGCGGGCACCTTCTCTCGAACCCCCATGGCAAGTTCCCCGGACAGTGTCTTCACCGCGGGCACCCCCTCGTCGGTCAACGCCGACACCAGAGCGGAACCGACGATAACGCCGTCGGCGTAGAGCGCGATCTCGGCAGCCTGCTCGCGCGAGCGCACCCCGAGGCCCACTCCGACCGGGATGTCGGAGATCGCCTTGACCCTTCGCACCAGTTCCGGTGCGGCATTGGACACCGCATCCCGCGCTCCGGTCACACCCATGGTGGAGGCAGCGTAGACGAAGCCCCGGGAGGCCTCGACCGTGCGCGCCAGTCGTTCCGGGGTCGACGATGGCGCCACCAGGAAGATCCGGTCCAGGTTGTGATCCTCGGATGCCGACAGCCAGGAGTCGGCTTCGTCGGGAATGAGATCAGGAGTGATCATGCCGAGTCCCCCGGCCGCTGCCAGGTCGCGGGCGAAGGCGTCAACCCCGTAGTGCAGCACTGGATTCCAGTAGCTCATCACCACGGCGTTGCCGCCGACGGAACTAATCGCCTCGACCGCCCGAAGCGTGTCGCGTACCCGTACGCCGTGCTGCAGGGCGGACTCGGTGGCGGTGGCGATGACGGGACCGTCCATGCCGGGATCGGAGTAGGGAACGCCGACCTCGATGATGTCGCACTCGGCGCTCATGGCCACCATCGCGTCGATCGATGTCGAGACGTCCGGGTAGCCGGTCGGCAGATACCCGATCAGGGCGGCGCGGCCCTCATCGCGGCAGGCACGGAAAACCGGGCCCAGCCGACCGGGTGGGCTGTGCTGGACGGTCACCTGGTCCCCCCCTGGCCGTTCGGCTCGGCATCGAGGAGACCGAACCAGCGTGCAGCGGTCTCGACGTCCTTGTCTCCGCGCCCGGACAGGTTGACCAAAACGAGCGCCTCGGGTCCTAGTTCGGCGGCCAACTGCACCGCGCCGGATATAGCGTGGGCGGACTCGATCGCCGGGATGATGCCCTCCAGTCGGCACAGCAGGGAGAAGGCATCCATAGCCTCGGTATCGGTGATCGGCCGATACTCGGCGCGGCCGATCTCCTTGAGGAAAGCATGCTCGGGCCCCACACCGGGATAGTCCAATCCCGCTGAGATCGAATGGGATTCGATGGTCTGCCCGTCCTGGTTCTGCATCACGTAGGAGTACGAGCCCTGGAAGGCCCCCGGCGTACCACCGGTGAAGGTGGCGGCGTGGCGCCCGGTTTCAACACCGTCGCCGCCGGCCTCGCAGCCGATCAGACGCACACCCGGGTCATCGATGAAAGGATGGAAGATACCGATGGCGTTGGACCCGCCGCCCACACAGGCCATCACGGCGTCGGGCAGTCGACCGGTCATGGCCAGCATCTGGGCCCGCGACTCCAAGCCGATGATCCGCTGGAAATCGCGCACCATCAGTGGGAACGGGTGTGGCCCCGCGGCAGTGCCGAAACAGTAGTAGGTGTCGTCGGCGTGGGCCACCCAGTCCCGGAAGGCCTCGTTGACGGCGTCCTTGAGGGTCTTGGAACCGGACTGCACCGCGACCACCGTGGCGCCGAGTAATCGCATCCGTGCCACGTTGAGCGCTTGGCGGGCGGTGTCGACAGCTCCCATGTATACGACGCATTCCAAGCCCAACAGGGCGCAGGCGGTGGCGGTCGCGACGCCGTGTTGCCCGGCGCCCGTCTCGGCAATCACCCGGGTCTTGCCCATCTGGCGGGCCAGCAGGGCTTGGCCCAACACATTGTTGATCTTGTGCGAGCCGGTGTGGTTGAGATCCTCGCGCTTGAGGAAGATCCGGGCGCCGCCGGCATGCGCGCTCAGCCGTGATGCCTCATACATCGGTGACGGACGGCCTGCGTAGTGCGTCTGAAGCCGGTCCAGTTCGTCGAGGAACGTCTGGTCGGTGCGCGCCTTCTCGTAGGCGGCGGTGACCTCTTCGATGACCGCCATCAGCGCCTCGGGAACGTACCTGCCACCGAACACACCGAAGTGGCCGCGTGCGTCGGGATCGTGAAGCGTCGGTTCGGCGACGCCCACGCTGGCGCGGGGCAAGCCTGGAGTGGAGGTATCGGCCATTTCTACGGTTCCCGCCGGTTGTTATTCAGCGTACCGGCTTCGGGCAGGACGGATGGGCCCCGGCGGTTACCAGGTCGGACACTGCGGTCCGCGGATCGCCGCTGGTCACGAGGCCTTCGCCGACGAGCACAGCGTCCGCGCCGGCGCCGGCGTAGGCCAGCAGATCCGCTGGTCCCCGCACTCCCGATTCGGCGACCCGGATCACGTTGGAGGGCAGACCCGGGGCGATCCGACCGAAGCAATCCCGGTCCACGCTGAGGGTCTTCAGATCGCGGGCGTTCACACCGATCACCTTGGCGCCGGCCTGTAACGCGCGGTCAGCCTCCTCCTCGGTGTGCACCTCGACCAGAGCGGTCATGCCGAGGGACTCGGTCCGGTCGAGCATCGAGACCAGAGCGGGTTGATCGAGCGCGGCGACGATGAGCAGCAGCATATCGGCGCCGTGGGCGCGGGCCTCGTGGATCTGGTACGGGCGGACGATGAAGTCCTTGCGCAGCACCGGGATCGTCACCGCGGCGCGGACGGCGTCGAGGTCGGCCAGCGAGCCGTGGAAGCGTCGTTCCTCGGTGAGCACACTGATCACCCGGGCGCCGCCGTTCTGATACGCCCGCGCCAGTTCGGCCGGATCGGCGATCGGCGCCAATTCGCCGCGCGACGGGCTGGCTCGTTTGACTTCGGCGATCACCGCGATGCCCGGAGCGCTGAGCGCCTTGATCGCGTCGCGGGGCGCCGGTGCGGCTTCGGCGGCGGCCTTGACCTCGGCCATGCTGACCAACGCCTCGCGTGCGGCAACGTCGGCGCAGACCCCTTCGAGAATGGAGTCGAGCACGGTTGCCGAACTCATTGCGGGCGGTCCCCTCCTGCGTCAACTGCCGATCACGCCGATCTCCGAAAGGGTAACTGCCCCTAGCCCGACCCTCATAACCGCCCCTTAGGTGTCTCCGGTCGGGTCGCGGCCCTCGTCCAGGGCATCCCAGAGGCTGCGCTCGGATAGTCCTTCCGAACCCGGGCCGTCGGCGCCACCCGCGGACGCGTGTTTAGTTGTTCCGCCGCCCGTGTTTGCAGATCGCAGCATGAGCACCGCCGCCACCAGAGCGCCGACTGCGGCAGCCAATGTGACTACCGCACCGGCCAGGTAACGGTCGCTGTCCACCAGGTTGGCCACCGCGACGTCGGCCAGTTCGGCGCCACGCGGGGCGACGTCCGGCAGCACCATCAGGCTGACGCCGAGGTAGCCCAGTGCCAGGCAGACCGCTGCGAGCAGTACCGCGACCACACGCAGCAACCACCCGCGCACGGCCAGTCCGGCGAGCGCCGCCGCCAGCAGCAGCAGCGCCATCGGAACCAGCGCATTCGACCAGGCCGCCCCGTTGAGGGTGACGGTTCGCTCGGGGCCCAGCCCATCGGCTGCGGTCACCGATACCCATGGCAGCCTGGAGGCAACCCACACCGCGCCGGCCGACAGCAGCAGCAATACCTGTGCCAGGCGGATCACGGGGCCCGCAGCGTCTCTGCGGCGGCGATGGCGGCCAGCACCGCTTTGGCCTTGTTCGCCGACTCGGTGTACTCGTAGGGACCGTTGGAGTCGGCCACCACTCCGCCGCCGGCCTGTACGTAGGCGGTGCCGTCGCGCATGAGCGCGGTACGGATGGCGATCGCGAAGTCGGCGTTGCCGGCGAAATCGAGGTAACCCACCACGCCGCCGTAGAGGCCGCGGCGGGTCATTTCCACCTCTTCGATAAGTTCCATCGCTCGGACCTTGGGGGCCCCCGAGAGGGTGCCGGCCGGGAAGCAGGCGGTGACGGCGTCCAGCGGTGTGCGGCCCTCTGCCAGCAGGCCGGTCACCGTGGACACCAGGTGCATGACGTGGCTGTAGCGCTCGATGTGGCTGTAGTCCTCGACCCGCACGGTACCGGGCACACACACCCGACCCAGGTCGTTGCGGCCCAGGTCAACCAGCATGAGGTGTTCGGCGCGTTCCTTCTCGTCGGCCAGCAGTTCCTTCTCCAGCAGCTGGTCCTCATCCTCGGTCCGCCCGCGCCAGCGGGTACCGGCGATCGGGTGCGTGGTGGCCCAGCCATCCTTGACCGTGACCAGCGCTTCGGGACTGGAGCCGACGATCGAAAAGGCCGTTCCCCCAACCTCGTTGGGGATGTTCACCAGGTACATGTACGGGCTGGGGTTGGACACCCTCAGCATCCGGTAGACGTCGAGAGGGTCGGCTGGGGTGTCCATCTCGAAGCGCTGTGAGGGCACCACCTGAAAGGCCTCGCCTGCCTCGATCTCGGAGACCAGGCGTTCCACGACCGCGCCGTACTCCTCGATGCTGCGCTGGGCGCGGTGCCGGGGTTCGGGTCGGGTGAAGGTGGCCACCGTTGAGGCCAGCGGCTGGCCCAGTGCGGCGGTCATCACGTCCAGGCGGGCGACGGCCTCGTCGTAGGCCTCATCGACGTGTTCGTCGCTGCCGTTCCAGTTGACCGCGTTGGCGATCAGCGTGATCGTGCCCTCATGGTGGTCGACGGCCGCCAGATCGGCGGCCAGCAGCAGAAGCATGTCGGGCAGGTGAAGGTCGTCGACGGCCAGTTCCGGCAACCGCTCCAGGCGACGAACGAAGTCGTAGGCGAAGTAGCCAACTAGGCCACTGGATAGCGGCGGCATCTCCGCGAGCGGTCCCGTCGACAGCAAAGCCATCGTCTGGTGCAGGGCCTGCAACGGATCCCCGCCGCTGGGCGCACCCTGCGGGGTGGCCCCCAGCCAGACCGCCTCGCCGTCGCGCACGGTCAGCGCCGACGGCGCCCCGGCGCCGATGAATGACCACCGCGACCAGGACCGGCCGTTCTCGGCCGATTCGAGAAGAAAGGTGCCGGGACGGTTGCCGGCCAGCTTGCGGTACGCCGAGAGCGGGGTCTCGCTGTCGGCGAGTACCTTGCGGGTGACCGGAACCACCCGGTGCTCGGCAGCCAGCGCGCGGAACTGCTCCCTGGTGGTGGTCGGGGTGGATTGCACGGCGTACATCCTCCCAGACCCGACCGCCCGCAGACCGGACCGGCGTAGCGTTGCCGCCATGAAACGTGGTGACCGGGTACCCGAGTTCGAACTGCCGGATCAGACCGGCTCAGTGCGCTCGCTGTCCGCGCTGCTGGCCGACGGGCCTGTCGTGCTGTTTTTCTACCCGGCGGCGATGACGCCGGGCTGTACCAAGGAGGCGTGTCACTTCCGGGATCTAGCCGCCGACTTCGATGCGGTCGGCGCCTCCCGGGTGGGCATCAGCACAGACCGAGTGGACAAGCAGGCCAAGTTCTCCGACTCCCAGCGCTTCGACTACCCGCTGCTGTCCGACGCAGAGGGCACGGTGGCCGAGATGTTCGGTGTCAAACGCGGGTTGCTCGGAAAATTCCTGCCGGTCAAGCGGACAACCTTTGTGATCGACACCGACGGGACCGTGCTCGAGGTGATCTCCAGCGAAGTCAACATGGACACCCACGCCGACAAGGCACTAGAGGTGTTGCGAGCGCGCTCGTCCAGCTAGGCCGCGTGGGCGTCCTTGGAACGTCGTCGCGGCAGCTTGGCCACGACCGCCACCAGGATGCTTCCGACGACCAACCCGACGAGCGCTGACGCGAGGGTGTTGACACACCAGGCCAGCACTCCCCCCACTCCGGGCACGCCATAAACGGACTTCTCCAGCAGATGCACCAGGTGGTAGGGCGCGGTCACCCCCAACTCGTCCAATCCCACCAGGAGGATGTGGCCGCCGACCCACAGCATGGCCGCGATGCCGATTGTCGACAGCCCGGACAACACCTTCGGCATTCCGGCCACAAGTGCCCGGCCCAGTCGCTGGGAGAACCGTGAGGATCGTTGGGCCAGCATCAGACCCACATCGTCCATCTTCACGATGAGGGCGACGACTCCGTACACGCCCGCGGTGATCGCCACCGCGACGACGACCAGGATCACCCCGCGGGAGACCAGCGGCTCCGCGATGACCTCCTTGAGGGCGATCACCATGATCTCGGCCGACAGGATGAAGTCGGTGCGGATCGCACCGGCGATCGTCGTCGCCTCGGCATCCGGGCCGAGTTGGGCGGCCGGGACGTCATGGTCGTGGTCATCGTGGCGTAGCGCGTGGATGATCTTGTGTGCACCCTCGTAGGCGAGGAAGCACCCGCCACACATCAGGATGACCTCGACCACCTTCGGCGCGATGGAGCTGAGCAGCAGGGCCGCGGGCAGGATGATGAACAGCTTGTTGCGCAATGACCCGATGGCGATCCGCCGGATGATCGGCAACTCGCGCTCGGCAGCGAGGCCGTGCACGTAGCGGGGAGTGACCGCGGTGTCGTCGACCACCACGCCGGCGGCCTTCACACTGGCCCGGCCGGCGGCGGCCCCCACGTCGTCGATCGAGGCCGCGGCCAGCTTGGCCAGTGCGGCGACGTCATCGAGCAACCCGACCAGACCGCCGGCCATCGCTAGTCCTCCCCGTCCAGCAATACATCGGCGTCGAAGCAGGTGCGCTCGCCCGTGTGGCAGGCCGCACCGACCTGATCCACCTCGAGCAGCACCGTATCGCCGTCGCAGTCCAATCTCACCGAGCGCACGTACTGAGTGTGCCCGGAGGTCTCCCCTTTGACCCAGTATTCGCCGCGGGAACGGGAAAAGTAGGTCGCCTTGCGGGTTTCCAGGGTTCGGGCCAATGCCTCGTCGTCCATCCAGGCCACCATGAGTACCGCTCCGGTGCCGTGTTCCTGGGCGACGGCGGGGAACAGGCCGTCGGCGTTGCGTTTGAGACGCTGGGCGATGGCGGGGTCAAGCCTCTTCGCTGCGCTCATCGCACGGGACCCCGATTCGTGCTCTTCGCTGCGCTCATCGCACGGGACCCCGATTCGTGCTCTTCGCTGCGCTCATCGCACGGTGATCCCCTCGGCAGCCATCGCGGCTTTGACCTCGCCGATGGTCAGCTCCCCGAAGTGGAAGACGCTGGCTGCCAGCACCGCGTCCGCGCCCGCATGCACGGCCGGGGCGAAGTGTTCGAGCGCACCGGCGCCGCCACTGGCGATCACCGGAAGCGTGACCGCCTCGCGCACCGCATGCAGCATCGGGAGGTCGAATCCTGCCTTGGTGCCGTCGGCGTCCATGGAGTTCAGCAGGATCTCGCCGACGCCGAGTTCAGCTCCTCGCTTCGCCCACTCAACGGCGTCGATACCGGTTCCCTGTCGGCCGCCGTGGGTGGTGACCTCCCACCCCGAGGGCGTGCGGGGCAAACCGGCGGGCACGGTCCGGGCGTCGACCGACAGCACGATGCACTGGGAGCCGAACTGTCGGGACAACTCGGCCAACAGCTCCGGTCGGGCGATAGCCGCAGT
The DNA here is from genome assembly GCA_964483865.1 of uncultured Mycobacterium sp. Lineage (GTDB taxonomy): Bacteria > Actinomycetota > Actinomycetes > Mycobacteriales > Mycobacteriaceae > Mycobacterium. The sequence continues at coordinate 27,913 of CAZADG010000051.1, forward strand.
GTTGACCGACACTTTGTCCGCGCCGGCCCGCAGCAGGGCATCGACGTCGGCAATCGAGCGCACCCCGCCGCCAACCGTCAGCGGGATGAACACCTGCTCGGCGGTCCGGCTGACGACGTCGAGCATGGTGGCCCGACCCGATGAGGACGCCGTGACGTCCAGGAAGGTCAGTTCGTCGGCACCCTCGGCGTCGTAGACCGCGGCCAGTTCCACCGGGTCCCCGGCGTCGCGCAGGTTCTCGAAGTTGACGCCCTTGACCACCCGGCCGGCGTCGACGTCCAGACATGGA
>CAZADG010000052.1:0-28041 GCA_964483865.1 uncultured Mycobacterium sp.
GCATCGGCTACATCAACGGCGGGCTGACCGTGCTGCTGTACCGCACACCGCGCGGTGAGGGGCTGGGTGTGCAGGGCGATCGGCAGTTCGCCGCCGACGGAGTGGCCATCGGCAGTACGACACTGTTCGACGACGAGGGCCCAGTCGGGATCGCCTCGATCACCGCATTGGCCAATCCCGCCGCGAAGATCAACTTCACCGGCACCGCGCGCAACGACGCACCGGGTGCCGAGCTTTACACCGGTGGGGCGAGCGGATCGGCGGGGTAGGCCAGCCTTGATGCCCGGGCCGAATACCGTTCGGCCAAGATAGAGGCATGGCTGTCCCCCGTCGTGTCCTCGAAGAAGACGAACTCAAGCCCTTCCAGGTGGAGTTGCTCAAACTGCAGCGCTACCTCGAGGAGCAGAACCGCCGGATGATCGTGCTGTTCGAGGGCCGCGACGCCGCCGGCAAGGGCGGCACCATCCGCCGGGTCACCCGCTACATGAACGAGAAGCACTACCGGGTGGTCGCGCTGGGCAAGCCCACCGAGGAGCAGCGCAGCCAGTGGTACTTCCAGCGCTACATCGCGCAGTTCCCCACCGGCGGGGAGATCGTGCTCTTCGACCGGTCCTGGTACAACCGCGCGATGGTCGAACCGGTGTTCGGCTTCTGCACCGACGAGGAGTACCGGAACTTCCTCAAGGGAGTGGTCGGGTTCGAGAAGGACCTGGTGCGCCAGGGCACCATCCTGGTGAAGCTGTACTTCAGCGTCACCAAGGAGGAGCAGGCGCGCCGGTTCGAGCGGCGCCGCGACGACCCACTGCGGCAGTGGAAGCTCAGCGAGATCGACGTGCAGGCCCAGGAGCACTGGGACGATTTCACCGAGGCTAAGTACCGGATGCTGCGCCGGACCAGTACCCCGGATGCGCCGTGGATCATCATCCGCTCGGAGAACAAGCACAAGGCCCGGCTCAACGCCATCAAGGTCATTCTGGCGGCGGTGCCCTACGAGGGCCGCTCAGCGGAAGTCGACTTCGTGCCGGATCCGGACATCGTCGTCCCCGGTGCCCACGAACTGGCGCTGATGGAGGCCGAACGCATCCGAAGCGGCAAGTTTGCCGGCTAGGGAGTTCTGGGAAGTCAGCTCTCGGTGAAGATCGCCACCGCTCGGGTCCAGCCCGCGGAGGCGGCGTGCACCTTGACCGGGAAGCAGGACACCTCGAAGCCGGACGCCGGGAGTGACTCGAGGTTGTGCAGTTTCTCGATGTGGCAGTAGCCGATGGTGCGCCCGGCCCGGTGGCCCTCCCAGATGATCGACGCGTCGTGGCTCTGCGCGTAGCGCTGCGCGGTGTAGGAGAACGGCGCGTCCCAACTCCAGGCGTCCGTGCCGGTCAGCCGGACACCGCGCTCCAGTAAATAGAGCGTGGCGTCGCGGCCCATCCCGCAGCCCTTGCCCACGTAGTCGGGTTGACCGTACTGCGTTCCGGCGCTGGTGTTCACCAGAACGATCTCCAGTGGGCGCAGCGTATGGCCGATGCGTTCCAGTTCCTGTTCGACGTCATCGGCGGTGGCGACGTAGCCGTCCGGGAGGTGCCGAAAATCCAGCTTGACTGCCGGCTGCAGGCACCACTCCAGTGGTACCTCGTCGATGGTGATGGCCCGCTTCCCGCCGTCCATCGTCGAGGCGTAGTGATACGGAGCGTCCAGATGTGTCCCGTTGTGGGTAGTGATCCGCACCCGTTCGATTGCCCAGCCCTCACCGTCGGGGAGGTCCGCTTCGGTGGCGCCCGGGAAGAACGAGACCACCTCCGCGGCGGTCTGCCGGTGGTCGTAGTAGTCGATCTCCGGCAGGTGCCCCGGCGGGTCGGAGGCGATGCCGGCCTGGAGCGGAACCGACAGGTCGACGAACCGGCGCGCTGTCATGGGCGCCTATCGTAGCGACGCCGGGGATGGTGTAATCGCGCCATGGCCGCGATTCCGTGCTCGCCCGACGAGGTCACCGCGCGGTGGCTCGGTGATGCCCTCAGCCGTCCGGATCGGCCGGTCGCCGTCGACTCCGTCGCAGTGACGCCGATCGGGACCGGGCAGACCGGGGCCACCTACCGGATCACGGCCCGCTACGGGTCCTCCCCCGCCGACCTGCCCGACTCGTTCGTGGTGAAGTTGCCCGCCCAGGACGACGCGGTCCGGGAACGGGTTGCGCTGAGCTACCGTTCCGAGCACGCCTTCTACACCGGTGTTGCCGGCACGGTCGCGGTGCCGGTCCCCCATTGCTACCACTGTGCGCTGGCCGACGACGGTGCCGAGTTCGTCCTGTTGCTCGCCGATATGGCCCCCGCCGAACAGGGCGACCAGATCCGCGGATGTACGCCGGGCCAGGCCGAGTCGGCGGTGACCGCACTTGCCGGCCTACACGGTCCCCGCTGGTGCGACCCGGCGTGGCTGTCGTTCGCCGGCACAGTGATGCCCAAGCCGGACGAGCCGACCGCCCGTGGCCTCGGCGACATCACCCGGCTGGCCGCATCGACGACGATCGAGAGGCTGGGCCCGCGGATGGCCGAGGCCGACCGCACGACGGTGCTGGAGTCGGCGGACCTGATCGCCGACTGGCTGCTGGGCTCCCCCGACCGGTTCAGCATCCTGCACGGCGACTACCGGGCGGACAACCTGCTGTTCGGCGAGGGCCGGGTGACGGTGGTGGACTGGCAGACCCTGGCCGTCGGCCTGCCTGCCCGCGATCTGGCGTACTTCCTCGGCACCAGCCTGCTACCCGGCGAGCGGGCCCGGCATGAGCGGGCGCTGGTGGAGGCCTATCGTCGCGCCCTCAGCGGGTTCGGCATCGACCGGTATGACGCCGAAAACTGTTGGCAGGATTACCGATTCGGGATGCTGCAGATCCCGTTGATCACGACCTTGGGGTTCGCGTTCTCGGCGGCCACCGAGCGCGGCGACGACATGGTTCTGGCGATGCTGGAGCGTGGCAGCCGGGCAATTCGGGAACTGGGGACGCTGGAGCTGGTGCGCGAGCAGCGCTAGTCGGCGCGGGCGTTCGAGGACGGACCGTCCGGGTCGGTGGAGATGTCCGGTGAGAACTCGTCGGCGGACAGGTCCCGGTCCTCGGGTGCGACCTCGGCGGTGACTGGCGGTGAGGCAACGGGTTCGGGTGCCGGCTCTCGGCGCCAGTCGCGCACCAGTTGAACGATTCCCGCCGCCGCCAGCGCGATCACCACGACAGCCAGCGGGGTGCTTCCGGTGACGACGGCGAGCAACAACCCGACCAGGCCGATGACCGCCAGCACCACGACTCCGCGCACCTTGTCAGTCTGCCTGCGTGCGGCCGCTCCTGCCGGTACGCACCGGCAGCGTGTTCAGCGATTCTGCAGTCGACGCCTCAGGCGGCCGGACGTTGACCGACGCGCACATGCACGACCGCCGGGGCCGGTTCGTCGGCGACGTCGGTGCGGGACAGCAACTCGGCGCTCTCGGGCAATTCCCGCGGATTCAGCGTGCCGTCGGCGATCCGGCCCAGAAGCATGTGGGCGCGCGCCAGTTCGTGGCGCTTGCGGTACTGACCGCCGGGCAGCTTGATACCGGCCCAGACGCCGTACTCCTCGCCGCCCTCGACGGCCAACCGGGCGCATTGGCGCTGCTGGGCCAGCGGGCAGCGGCGCAGGCAGATGGTCCTGGCTTTGGCCGCCGACTGTTCGTAGATGCGGGCCTTGGCGGCCCCATCACTGGCGTCGTCGTCGGCGTAGCCGAACCACATGTCGGGTTCGGTCGAGCACGGGCGGATGTCCATCGGGGCCTCCTCAGCAAGATTCGATGACGAAAGCGTATACACATAAGTGGAGTCGAGGCAACAAACGTACACAAAAACAGATAACTAACATGTCGTTGTACGATTCGGCCATGCTGGGAGCCCGACGGTGAGCCGAGAGGCGGCAGGAGCCGCCATCCGGGCGCTGCGGGAATCGCGGGACTTGTCGCTTGCCGATCTCGCAGCCGCCACCGGCGTCAGCATCATGGGGCTGAGCTACTTGGAGCGCGGAGCGCGTAAACCTCACAAAGGCACAGTTCAGAAGGTTGAGAACGGGCTCGGACTTCCGCCCGGCACCTATACGCGCCTGCTCCTCGCCGACGATCCGGACGCTGAGCTGACACAGCTGCTGTCCGCGACGGTCGCCCTGCCAGCCGACCCCCGCCCCGCGGGGACGGTGGTTGTCAACCGCCATACCGACGCCGACGTGCTGGAGGCACACGCCGAAGCACACCTCGAATCGCTCAACTCGTTGATAGCCCGGCTGCCAGCGGAGACGTCAAACGAATACGAGACGTATATTCTGTCCGTGATCGCTCAGTGCGTGAAGGCCGAGATGCTCGCCGCGAACTCCTGGCGGGTCGCCGTCAACGCCGGCGCCGAATCGACTGCCCGACTGATGGTCCATCTCAAGACCCTGGAGGGCATCCGGGCGACCCTCCTGTCCCGGATGCCGGGCAGCATCAGCGCCCGATTCGATCACGCCTGCCGGCGCAGCGGACTTCCGGACGCCGTCGTTGCTGCGCTTCTCGGGGTCACCGCCGAAGAGATGTGGGACATCCGCAACAAAGGACTCATCCCGCCCGGTGCGCTGCCGCGTGTCCGGGCCTTCGTGGAGGCGGACGTATGACGGCGGGAGAAGTAGCGCTCCTGATGCGTGCCCACGCCTTGTTCGACGGGTGCCCGGGGACCAGCACCTTGTCGGGCGGCTCCTCCCCCGCCTCCGCGGTCACCGAGACGGCGGGGGCGACGGCGAAGGCCTACACCGCTGCCGCGGCATCCCGGTCGGCCGACTGGTCCGCTGCCGGAGACGTCGACGAGGACTTCGGCCGGATACTCGCCGAGGCGCAGCGCGAGCACCGCAACGCCAACCGAGACACCGCCGCGGTGCTGGCCGCGGCACGCAACGATGCCGACACAACTCCGGGAAATCCCATCGCCGCCCGAGAGCTGTTGCGCCGCAAAATTTCTCGGTTGCGGGCCCAGCAGGCCCATGTCCTGAGGGCGCGTCGCCGCGCCCAGCGCCGTCGCGCCGACCTGCGGGCGCTGCGCTACCGGATCACTGCGCGTCGGGGAACCGGCCGCGACGCCCGGGCGAAGGCCGCGGTGCGCGCCGCGCTGAGCCGTCTCGGCCGACCGTACGTCTGGGGTGCCACCGGTCCGGACCGGTTCGACTGCTCGGGCCTGGTCCAGTGGGCCTACGCCCAGGCCGGAATTCCGTTGCACCGGACCACCTACCAGCAGATCCACGACGGGCTGCCAATATCCGCGTCCCAGGTTCGGCCCGGTGACCTGGTGTTCCCGCACACCGGCCACGTCCAGATGGCGATCGGCGGCAACCTCGTCGTCGAAGCGCCGCAGCCGGGCGGAAGCGTTCAGATCAGCCGGATGGGTCCGAGCGTCGCGATACGGCGGCCCGTATAGACGGGTGAGTTGTTCGGCGTCGGTACCCTGAGTACGGTCGTGCCCATGGCGCAGGCAGGGGACTCCGGCGACGTCTTCGAGGCGGCCCGCCGGCTGCTCGCTGCGCGAGACGCGGACCTCGCCGACGCCGACCGCGCACTGGCTGCGGCGGTCGCCGGCGCCCACGACATCGCCATCGGGTCGATCGGCCGCCTCGAGGCCATCAGCGCCCAGATCGAGGCCGCCATCGAACAGCCCCGGGGCACCGCCGCCGGTGCCCGCGACGTGGGCCGACACCTGGTGGCGATGAACCGCGAGATTGCCGAGGTGGTCGCTGCCGCCAAAGACGCCGTGCACGCGAAAACCGTTGCCCTGAGGGAACTTGCCGAGTGCTACCGGACCCAGTAGCGCGCTGAGCGGTAATGCACAACTCTGAATTGTCTCCCGCCGCTGAGCTCTCTACAGTCACCGGCATGGAAGGCATCCGGTGGCGAGTCACCAAGATCTGCTCGACGCGATAGCCCGCGTCCGCGCCGCCACCGGCCGTCGCGATTCCTGGCAGAACGGTCTGTCCGGGGATGACATCGCCGTTGCCTGCAGTGCATGGAGTGCACCGTCGGCACTGGGAGCGGTCCTGTCCAAGATCGTCGCCGCTCACCCGGAGGCATTCCTGGCCGACTCCGGGCCCGCCACCCCACCCCCGAGACGCAGTGAAGGCCTGGCCGCCGATGCGATCCGAGATGCCGAAGCCGCTCTGGCCCAACAGAACTCGACGGCCGCGCACGTGGACCTTCAGGTGGTCACCGCCGTCCTCAACGCGCACGCCGCCAATGCCGACGGCGCCGCCGAGTTGGAGAGTCTGCAAACCGATATCGAGTCAGCCGTGCTGTCGCGCACCGACCTGGACACCCCAGCGGGGGCCCGCGAGTTCCAACGGTTTCTGATCGGCAAGCTGCGTGACATTCGGACAGTGGTCGACACCGCCGGTCTGGACGCCACCTCCAAGGCGTCGCTGGCCGCCGCGCTGGCCTCCCTGTACGCATCGGCCACACCCCCACCGGTCGAGCCTGTCGTGTCGGACCAGACCGCACCCGCACCCGCGCACGCCACATCGGTGGGTCCGCCGAGTGCCGTTGCGCCGCAAACGCAATCGCGGGGCAGTGCGAAGGTGCGTCCCGAGCCGGCCCCCACAGCCGGAACACCCGGCGCGTTCGGCGATGTGCCCCCGATCGACCTCAGCGACATCCGGAGCGGGCCGGTCGTCGAGCCGCCACCGCTGCCAGCAGCGGCCATGCCGGCACCCGCCATGGCTGCGCCCGCGACGGCTCCAGCCGGCCCGGCATGGGGCGGCGGCGGGTTTCCCGCCGGGATGCCGTTCGGCGGCAGTGGTTTTACCTCACCGGCGCTACCCGAACTGGGCGGCCCCGACCCGCGTATCGACCGCCTGTTCGACGACCGCGTCGACCGAGTTGATCGCGCCGATGAGTCGCGGGGGGAGGGGGAGACAGAGCCCGAGGCCGAGAGGGAACCGGGGGAGTCGAGTGAGGAGACCGATGAGTCTGGTGACGAGGCACCGCTCGTGGATCCGACGACGGTTCACCTGCCCGACGGCGGGACTGTCAGCGCCCCCAGTGCGGAGGTGGCCGCCGCGATGACCGCCGCGATCGCCGGCACCCCCATCCCCGAGGCGTTCCGCCTGCAGGGGATCACCCTGCCAGCCCCGGGTACCGCGGTCACCGTCCCGGTCCGAGTCACCGACGTGCTGCCTGGGGATATCGGTGTATTGGCCGATCGGCACGCGCTGGCCCTGGGCAACGGCACGGCCCTGCTGGACGGGCAGATTCAGCCCATTGCCAGCGTGATCGGGACGGGATTCCTAGGCTGGCAGCATCCGCCGGTCCCTGAACTCACAACGACAGAACAGCCCCCGACGCCGGAAGTACCGGCACCCACCCGGCCGGCGGAGACGGTCCCGTCCTGACAGGAGTGATCAATGGCAGAGCACCTCACCGTGGTGCCCGACGAGCTTCGCCGGGCTGCCCGTGAGCATCGGCAGACCGCGGAGGCCCTCGGCGCTGTCCCGGGCGGCCACGCCGAGGTGATGGCGAGCCTGGATTCCCTGGGGCCGATTTTCGCCGAATTCCGCGCCGCCGGAGCCGAACTGCTCGATCAACGCCGGGCCTGCTACGAACAGCAGGCCGCCGCGCACGCGGAGCTGGCCGACCGACTCAACCACGCCGCGGACGCGTGGGATGCGCAGGATGCCGAGGCCGCGCAGCGCCTGAGCAGTGTCACCGAGGGCGGAACGTGACCGATCCCGCCCCCGAATTCGACGCCGCTCACCCCAGCGGCCACCTGCTATTCCGGTCCTGCCGCGGCGGCTACCTGCACAGCGTCGTGTTGTCCGACGCGGTGACCGATGCCAGGCAACCAGCAGATGCGCAGGCACTGGCGCAGGCCGTCCTGCGCGCGGCTGAGGTGTCCCACCTCAAGGCGGTGATGGAGGTCCGCCGGGAGATCATCGACGCCGGCTTCAGCCCGTCACCGGAATTGCCGACGCCCGCCGATCTCATCCGTGCCCAGGCCCATCTTGACGATCATCAGCTGAACGGGCCCCGGGACTGAATTAGCGGCCCTCGTCGTTGTCGGTGGCGGGCAGTCGGGTCCAGTCCTCCTGCGGCGCAATGGGATTGGATCCGAACAATTCGCGGGCCCGACGCAGCAGCGCGCGCACCTCGTCGAGTTGTTGCTGCAGCATCGACTCAGCCATAGCGCAACGCTAACCGGCCGCCGGCGGCCGGACAATTCACGCCTGTGGAGATCAGCACTCACGCCTGTGGAGATCAGCACCGTGGAATCTCGGCGTTGATCCGGTCCAACAGTGCGGTGTAGCGCCCCGCCTCCGGATGCCGACCCGGCTTACCGCTGCTAACCAGCCCGACGGACAGCCTTCGGGACGGGTCGGACCACACGGCGATGTTGGTCAGCCCGGTGTGCCCGAACGCCGCCCCGGCGTTGCGCCCGAACGGGCCGAATCGTGTGGAACCAAGCATGTAACCGGTGCCCCAGCGGATCGGCATCAGCCCGGTGGCCACGTCCGGCCGCAGCCGCCGGCACTCCCGGGTCGCGGCCCGCAACGTCTCCGGTTTCATGATCCGGACCCCGTCGAGTTCCCCTCCCCGGGTGAGGATCTCGGCGAAGCGGGCGAGTTCCCCAGCGGTGGACACGGTGCTCGACGACGGAACCACGCTGGTGAGAAACATCGGGGTGTTGGAGAACGGGATGATCTTGTTCATCGACCCGCCCAGCGCGCTCTTCATCGCCGCGGCGATCGGTCCTGGCAGCGGCTTGCCGGTCACGTAGCTGGGGGCCACCTGGGGCACGTCGGCCTCGGCCACCCCGTAGTTGGTCCACCGGAAGCCCAGCGGCTCAAGGATTTCGGTGGCCAGGATTTCCCGGATGTTGCGGCCGGTGGCGGCCGAAACGATCTCCCGGATCAGCGGTCCCCAGGTCACGCCGTGGTAGATGTGGATCAGACCGGGCCGGTGGATCGGCTTGAGCTCGCCGAGCTTCTCCCGGGCGTAGTCGCTGTCGTTCATCCGCCGCAGATCCGGTCGCGGGCCGTTGGCCAATGGGACGCCGGCGCTGTGGGTCATCACATGCCGGATTGTGGTGCGCTCCTTGCCATGGCCGGTGTAGTTGGGCAGGTAGTCGCAGACCCGGTCGTCCAACGAGAACGCACCCCGTTCGACGAGCAGGTGCACGACCGTCGTGGTGATCGCTTTGGCGGCGGAGTACACGCAGTACGGCGTGCCTGTGGTCACCGGCTCCCGCGCGTCGTCAGGTCTGTCGTCGGGTCCGTTGCCCCGCGCGTGGCCGATGGCCCGGTTGAGCACAACCCGGCCGTCGTGGCGTAGACACAACTGGATCGCTGGTTGCAGGCCGGCGGAGTACCAATGCCGGGCCGCGTCCCAGATCCGCTCGATGCCGGGGGAGAGGCGGCCCGGTTCCTCGGCGCCGACGTCGGTGACGGCGTCGAGGTCGGGCGGCACCCGGATCCGGCCCTGCCCGCCCGTCACGACTGTCGGAGCAGCGTCGCGCTCAGATGGTGCTGCGTCGGCTGACCCACCGCCCCCATCCGGAGGGTGTAGTGCAGTTCGTCGCCGGCCACGGTGATCGAGCGTTCCAGTGCCGCCACCTCTTTGGCCGACGAGGTGCGACCCACGGAGGTGGACGCGACGTCGATCACCAGGGCGCCGACGGCAACCGAGAGGGTGCCCTCGTCGATTTCGGTGATTCCGCTGGGGTGCGCCAGAACAAGTTCGACGCGTCCCTCCGCGGGCACCCGGAGGTAACCGGCTTCGGCGTGTAGGGGCTGGCCCTCGGGGGATCGGGTCCGCTGGCTGTAGGTCAGGAACGGCTTGCCGACGTGGCCGAACACGACCTCCTCGAGGTACTCGAACGGTTCGATGGTCGGGTAGTCGCCACTGCCGCGACCGGACCAGGTTCCGAGCAGGGGAGCCAGCGGTGCCAGCGACGGATGCAGATCGACCATGTCGCTACACCGGTCCGACGAGTTCGACCCAGTTACCGTCCGGGTCGGCGACGAAGCACCATCCCATCCCGGGCACCGCCGGGAAGGCGGTGGGCTCCTCGACCACCGCGTGCCCGGCGTCGGCGGCCTGCCGGGCGGCGTCGCGGACGTCGGCGACCACCAGGGTGATGTAGCGGATCCCGGCCTGCGCCCTCCCGCCCCCGGCCACCGCCGGTGCCGCCGGCGGCTGGTCGTAGCTGACCAGTTTGAGCACGACGTTGCTGCCCACCGCGTAGCGCTTCATCGATCCGCCCGGAAAATCGAGGTCAGCCTGGTGGGCCAGGCCCAGGTAGCCCTCGTAGAAGCCGACCATCGCGTCGCGGTTGGTGGTCACCAGCCCCACTTCAATGCTGGGGGCGAGCAGTTGCACAGCCATCCTCGTGACCTCCTAGCCTTTCGCGCCAACGGTGAGCAGATCCCACACGGCTCGGGTCCATATCGGGCGCTGCACGGGCCGTTGGTCGGTGATCTCGAAGCCGGCGTCGGTGAACAGCGTGCGCATCTCGGCCGGCCGCGGGCTGTGCATGACGGAGTTCTCCGGCGCGAACCGCTCCAGTGCTTTGGGTAGCGGCGGGGTGATGGTCGCCACCGCCACCAGGCCTCCCGGCACCAGCACGCGGTGGAACTCGCGCATCGCCGCGGGTTGGTCGAACCAGTGGAACGCGGAGGTGGTGACCACGGCGTCCAGCGAAGCATCCTCGAAGGGCAGTTGCTCGGCCGGTCCCTTCATCCAATGCACCGTGCCGGACCGAGCTCTCGCCTGCTCCAGCATGCCGTCAGACATGTCCACCCCGTAGACCTCGCGGGGGTTCAGTTCGGCCTGGATGCGGGTGGCCAGAATGCCTGTGCCGCAGGCGATGTCGGCGATCCGCTGGGATCTCGCGGCGCGTAGTGTGGCGATCACGTCGTCCTGAGCCGGCCGGTATACCCAGCGCTGTAGGACGGGGAGGTCGTAAGCCGGCGCGGCGAAGCTCCAGAATCGTGTGACGGCGGCGTTGAACTGACGCCCCGGTGTCGTCATGGGCGAACCTCTTCCCCTGGGATGTCTCTCAGGGGAGTATGGCAGTCGGGGCCAGCGAGTCAGCCGACGCGCCCGGTGTGGCTGCGGGCAAGGGCGGCCACGGCGGAGACGATATTGGGTGCGCTGGGCATGATCCCGTCGGGGTCGCAGACCCGCAGCAGCCGCTGGACTTCGGGTCCGGGCACGAGCACCCAGTCCACCCCGGCGCGGGCGCACCGCGAGTGCACCCGGTGCAGGACCGAGTAGCCGGCGGTGCCGAAGAACTCCAGTCGGGACAGGTCCAGAACGAGTTGCCGGTAACCACCGAGGTGGTCTTCGATGCGCTCGGAAAGCCCGGCCGCACTGGCGGCGTCGATCTCCCCGAACGCCGCAATCAGCACGGTGGTTGCGCTGAGTTCGCGCACCCGGACGAGGTCGGGCTGGTGGGGGGCGTTCGCCGAGCGTCGGATGGCCAGCGGGATCGCATTGTGGGCTACAAGCATGAAGGCCTCCGTTGGTAGGCAATCCGCAACAGGGCTGTGAGCTCAACCTGTAGAGAAATCTACTACGGAATCCGTCGCCGCGCCAAGGGTGTCCGTACTAACGCATCAGAACTGCTCAGATACTACTTATCTGATTCCCAGGCGGTCTTCGCGCGGTCCGTTCTGGCGGGAAATCACGCCACTGACAACGGAATCCGTAGTCGTGAAACGCGGAAGCGGTGGTTCTCAGTTTCTACCCGGGAAAAGTGGCAAGCAAACCGGTTCCAGCGATCCTCCCCCACGGGATTCGCAGTCGGATCCGAACCCTGCGCCCACCGCGCGGCGCCGAGGCGGTGTCCGGGGCAGTATCGTCGCGGTCACCATGACCATGCCGCATCCTGCACAGACCCCCGCGGGACAGCCCGTGTGCTACCGCCACCCCGATCGCCTGACCTACGTCGGCTGCTCACGCTGCGGCCGGTCGGCCTGCCCGGAGTGCCTGCGCAGCGCCTCCGTCGGGCAGCAGTGCCTGGACTGTGTCCAGGCCGGCGCCCGCAGCATGCCGCAGGCAACCACCGTGGCCGGTGCCACGATCCGTACCGGGACCCCGATCGTCAGCTACGCGCTGATCGCCGCCAACGTCGCGGTGTTCCTGATGCAGATCACCTCACCTGCACTGACCGCACGGTTCGCGCTGCAGCCCTATGCGGTTGCGCAGGGCGACCAGTTCTTCCGCCTGTTCAGTTCGGCATTCATGCACTACGGCATCGTTCACATCCTGTTCAACATGTACGCGCTCTACGTGCTCGGTCCGCCGCTGGAACGGCACCTGGGGCGGCTGAGATTCACCAGTTTGTATCTGCTCAGCGCGCTCGGCGGCTCGGTCGCGGTCTACCTCTTCTCCAATCCCATGTCGGCGACCGTCGGCGCCTCCGGTGCGATTTTCGGCCTGTTCGGTGCGACGGCGGTGGCCTACAAACGGTTCAACCTCGACATGCGCTGGCTGATCGGCCTGATCATCGTCAACCTCGTGCTGACCTTCTCGATCCCCAACATCAGCTGGCAGGGCCACATGGGCGGCCTGGTCACCGGCGCACTGGTGGCGACGGCCTACATCTACGCGCCCCGCGCCAGCCGCACTGCCGTCCAGGCCGGCGCAACGGTCGGCGTGCTGGTGGTCTTCGCGGTGCTCATTGCGGCGCGCACCGCAACGCTGCTGAGCTGAGCTACAACCGGGTCATCCGGAACGGGTAGGTGAAGGTTCCGCCCGGGGCGTTGTCGCAGCCGACCGCGAACGTCGATTGCAGCGTGCCGGTCAGGGTCACCGCATCCCAGGTGTAGACGTCGCGGGTCGGGATTACCGGCCCGTAGTAGACGTTGCCGCAGCGCAGTCCGTCCGGGACGTCGACCGTCATGGTGTAGATCCCGCCCGACTGGTGCGCCTGGGCGTACCACTGGAATGCCTTGGCGATCGGCATCGGATTGGCCGAGACGTTGGCGCAGACCTCCACACTGTCCGGGGGGTTGCACGACGTGAAGGTGAAGATCCAGGTATGGAAGTCATACCTGCCGTCGATGTAGGCGTTGTAGTGGCCGGCCGTCAGACCGGCGCTCGCGGTCGGCGCGCAGAGCACCGCTGCAGCGCCGAGTGCGGCCGCCGCAGCACCGGCGAGGACATTGCGCATCCTGGAAATGTAGGCCCAACAGCCCTGCCGTTCCAAGGTTTACGATCCAGCGATGCCTTCGCACACCGCCCACCCCTTGCGCGCCGGACTGGTGTTGGGCGCGCTGGGGGTGGTCTTCGGTGATATCGGCACCAGCCCGATCTACACCCTGCAGACGCTGTTCAACCCCGCCGACCCGCATCCGGTCCCGATCACCCGGGCCAACGTCTACGGCGTCGTTTCGCTGGTGTTCTGGTCGGTGATGACCATCGTCACGCTGACCTACGTAACCCTGGTCATGCGTGCCGACAACGACGGCGAGGGCGGGGTGATGGCGCTGATCACCCTGGTGCGCCGGATCGGCGGCCGATCCAGCCGCCGGGTCGTCGCGGCACTGTCCACCCTCGGAATCCTCGGCGCCGCATTGTTTTTCGGGGACAGCATGATCACCCCGGCGATCTCGGTCCTCTCGGCCGTCGAGGGCATGAAGGTCATCGACCCGGATCTGGCCGACTTCGTGGTCCCGATCACCGCGGTGATCATCATCGGGCTGTTCGCCGTGCAACGGCACGGCACGGCAACGGTCGGCAAATTCTTCGGCCCGGTCATGGTGGTGTGGTTTGTCGTGATCGGGGTTCTCGGCGTCCGCGGCATCGTGGGCCACCCGCAGATCCTGCGGGCACTCTCACCGCTGTATGCGCTGGAGTTCATGGCCGGGCACTTCCACATCGCCTTCTTCGCCCTTGCCGCCGTCGTCCTCGCGGTGACCGGGGCCGAAGCGCTCTACGCCGACATGGGCCACTTCGGCCGGCCGCCGATCACCCTGGCCTGGCTGGGCCTGGTGCTGCCGGCGCTCGTGCTCAACTACTTCGGGCAGGGCGCCCTTCTGCTCGGCGACCAGAGCGTGGTCAACGCCCCGTTCTTCATGCTGGTGCCGGGATGGGGACAGATACCGATGGTCGCGCTGTCCACAGCAGCGACCGTGATCGCCTCCCAGTCGGTGATCACGGGTGCGTATTCGCTTGCCTCTCAGGCGGCCCAGCTCGGCTATCTGCCGCGGATGCGGATCGCCCACACCTCGGAGTCCTCGATCGGGCAGATCTACGTGCCGTGGATCAACGGCATGCTGCTGATCGCCGTTTTGATCCTGGTGTTCGCGTTTCGCAGCTCGGCCGCGCTGGGCTACGCGTACGGCATGGCGGTGACCGGCACCATCACCATCACCACCCTGCTGTTCCTTTACGTCGCCCGGGTGCGGTGGCGTGCGCCGCTGTGGCTGGTGATCCTGGGGGGCGGGTTGCTGCTCACCGTGGACCTGCTGTTCCTGGCGGCCAACCTGACCAAGCTGGTCCACGGTGCATGGCTGCCACTGCTGATCGGACTGCTCGCGTTCACCGTGATGACCACCTGGCAGCGCGGCCACCACCTCGTCGTCGCCGCCCGCGACAGGGCCTCCGGCCCGTTGGCGGAATTCGTCGACGACCTGAAGACCCACACCCAGATGCCGGCCCGCCTCCCGGGAACGACGGTATTCCTCAACCGTGGCACCGAGACCACCCCGCTGTCCCTGCGCGCCAATGTCGACCGCCTGCACGTGCTCCAGGAGAAGGTTGTCATCGTCTCGGTGGAGACGGCGCCGACGCCGCGGGTGCCCGACCATGAGCGGGTCACCGTACGGGATCTCGGCACAGGTGATGACGGAATCTTCTTCGTCTCAGCATGTTTCGGCTACATGGAGCGGCCCGACGTGCCGGCGGCGCTGCGGCTGGTGGACCCGGCCCTGACCAACGGACCGATCGACACCGACCACGCGTCCTATTTCCTGTCCGAGGTCGACGTGAGCTGCGGCCCGGAGCCGACGATGGCGCCCTGGCGAAAGCGGCTGTTCACCACGATCTCGCGCCTGACCTCCGATGCCGACTACTTCGGCCTGCCGTTGGGCCGCACCGTCACGATCGGCGCCCGGATCGAGATCTAGGCTGGCCTGATGGCCGACACAACGTGTGCGATCGTCGGCGGCGGCCCCGCGGGGATGGTGCTGGGTCTACTGCTGGCCCGGGCCGGTGTCGAGGTCACCCTGCTGGAGAAGCACTCCGACTTTCTGCGCGATTTCCGCGGTGACACGGTGCATCCGAGCACCCTGAGGTTGCTCGACGAACTGGGGCTCTGGGATCGGTTCGCCGCGGTGCCGCAGACGAAGGTCGATCATCTCGGTTTCGACGTCGACGGGCAGGAATTGACGTTGGTCGACTTCCGCCGGCTTCGGCGCCAGCCGCATCCCTACATCGCGATGGTGCCTCAGTGGGATCTGTTGAATCTGCTCGCTGAGGCCGCCGAGGCGGAACCGACGTTCACCCTGCTGCTGGAGCACGAAGTCACCGGCCTGCTTACCGACGGCGGGCGAACGACCGGTGTTCGCTACACCTCTCCGCTCGGTTCGGGCGAATTGAACGCCGACCTGACCGTTGCTTGCGACGGGCGCACCTCGACGGTCCGCGCGGACTCCGGTCTGCCGGTCCGGGAATGGCCGGTGCCGTTTGATGTGTGGTGGTTCCGGTTGCCCCGTGGCGCCGACGCCACGTACTCGTTGGTTCCCCGTACGGCCCCCGGACGCCTGCTGGTGATGATCCCGCGGGAGGGCTATTTCCAAATGGGGTACCTGATCCGCAAGGGCAGCGATGCGCAGTTGCGCTCCCGGGGGCTCGAGGCCTTCCGGGCCGAGATCGCCGCACTGGCACCGGAGGCCGATACGTCGGCGCTGGCGTCCTGGGATGACATCAAACTGCTCGACGTGAAGCTCAACCGGCTCAAGCGCTGGCATCGGGACGGCCTATTGTGCATCGGCGATGCGGCCCATGCCATGTCCCCGATGGGCGGCGTCGGGATCAATCTGGCGGTGCAGGACGCGGTCGGCGCGGCCACGCTGCTTGCCGAGCCGTTGCTGCGTCGACCCCTGAGCGACTCGGACCTGGCCGCCGTCCGCCGCCGCCGACTGCCCCCGACGGTGATCACCCAGGCCTTACAGCGGACGATGCACCGCCGGATGGTGACTCCGGTGCTCGGCGGTGCCGATCCCGCGCCGCCGCCGCAGCTGGTCGCCCTGCTGAGGAAGCTGCCCTGGCTCACGGTGATTCCGGCGCGCCTGATCGGGGTGGGCATTCGTCCCGAACGCGCACCGGCCTTCGCCCGGCGATGACGCGGCGTGGGTGCGGTGGTCGGGGGAGTGGCCGCCGGTGCGCATGTATGAGACGCATCCTTGCCGCTAACCGCTGAAACCGTCATCGGGCATGAGTCGTTCTGGGTGGTGGTAGTCGTTGGACCCCGGCGGTAACGGTAGGTGTGGCGGAGGGATCCATTCGGTGCTCCCGTCCTTGCGTTTTCGGGTCCTCCAGCCGCCGGTGGTGGCCAGTGCGTGGTGTTGCCCGCAGCCGAAGGTGAGGTCGTCGATGTCGGTGTGGCCGCCCTCGGCCCAGTCATGGCAGTGGTGGACCTCGGAGAGGTAGCCGGGCATATCGCAGCCCGGGAAGCTGCAGCCGCGTTCCCTGCTGTGCAGCACGATTCGTTGATCGGCGGTGGCGATGCGCTTCGAGCGGCCGAGATACAGCGCACGCTCGCTGTGCTGTTCGAAGACGCAGAGGTAGTGGTAGGCATGTGAGGCCATCCGGATGAGGTCGCCCATGGGAAGCAGACTGCCCCCGCCGGTGACAGCCACACCGGTGCCGGAGTGCAGTTGTTCCACAGTTGTCGACACGATGACTGTGACCGGAAGTCCGTTGTGCTGGCCGAGTTTGGGGTCGCCGAGTTGACCGCGAACAAGGGCGGCCAGGGCGTCGTGTTGGCGTTGCGGGTAGGTGCGGGTATCCCGGTCGGCGGTGTCCTGGGCGGGTTGCCCGGTGACGGTCGGGATGTGGTCGGCCGGGTTGCACATGCCGGGGGCGCCGAATTTGGCCATCCAGGCCTCAAGCATGGCGCGTAGTTCGGGGGTTGCGACCAGGCGGGCGATGCTCATGCCGTCGGGGCGTTGGCGTCCGCACCACTGGAAGCCGCGCTGGGTTGCGCGGTAGTCGTCGGAGAACGTCCCATCGGGGTTGAGTTTGGTCGCCAGGCGGTCGGCGACTTTCTCTAACTGGTCGGGTCGCAGGACGGCGGCTTTCTCGGCGAGGAAGGCCTCGGCCTTTTCGGCGGCGGCGGGGTGGATGTCTTCCGGCAGGTCTTTGATGAATTTCTGGATGGTTCGCAGGTGGTCGATATCGAGTAGGCCGGCGTCCCAGGCTTTGGCGGTGGCGGGCAGGGCGGGGGGTAGCGCTTGTCCGGTGAGGGTGCTGCGCGGGTGGAGTTGTTCGGTGTCGCGTATCCGGCGCCGGGCTTCGGTGGGAGTGATACGCACGATATCGGCGATGATTCTGGCCGTGGCTCCACCCAGGGCCGGATCCTTGCTGCGTGCGACCGAACCGACCAGGTCCAGGGAGGCGGCGGCAGCGCGGCGACGGATGGTTTCCAACCTGTCGAGGGCGTCGAAGCGTTCGCGGATCGGAGCGGCGTCCCAGTCCAGTCCGCCGAGGCGCTGGACCGCGTCATCCAACGCGGCCAGAGCATCAGCAATCGAACTCATGCTCGAAAAATACGCCGGGAGTCCGACGTTGATGGCCCGCCGCCAGGGCGCCCTGTTAGTGAAGTCGAGTGTGTGGAGAATCAGCGGAATTCGCTGTGCAGGCCCTTCTTGTCGACCTTCTCGGTGCCGATGGTGGGCAGCGGTTCGGTGCGGATCCTCCACCGGGTGGGGATCGCGAAGTAGGCCACCTCGCCGGCCATGTGCGCGGTGAGTTCGTCCACGGTGGGCGGGCGGCCGCCGGACCGATACACCACGACGGCGGCGAGTTCCTCACCCAGGTCCGGATGGGGCAGCCCGATGGCGGCGGCCTCGATGACGTCGGGGTGGCGCAGCAGGGCGGCCTCCACATGCGGGCAGGCGATGTTCTCGCCGCCGCGGATCACCATGTCCTTACTCCGGCCGTCGATGAACAGATAGCCCTCCGAATTGAGGTGCCCGATGTCCCCGCTGCGAAGCCAACCGTCGGCGTCGAGGGTCCCGTCGTCGGCGCCGACGTAGCCAAGCATGACGGTGGGGCTGCGGGCCACGATCTCGCCCCGGCCGTCGGCGTCGGGGTCATCGATCCGCAATTCCACCGTCGGCAGCGCCCGCCCCACCGTCTTCGGGAAGCGCTCAAGGTCCGCGCCGGTGGCGACGGTGAAGAACCCGCCGCCTTCCGTCATGCCCCACATGTTGACCATGCCGCGGCCTTTGAGTTGCGGTAGTCGGCGGGCCAGTCGCTCCAGCAGCACCGGGGGGACCGGCGCCCCGCCGAGTGGAAAGGAACGAAGGCTGGATAGGTCGCGGGAGTCGAACTCGGGGTGTTCCAACAGCCGGGCGGCCATGGTCGGCACCGCACCCCAGCGTTGAATGCGTTCGGATTCGATCAACTCCAGTACCTGGCCGGGTTCGAAGCGGCCGGCGTTGAAGACGATCCGGCCGCCGGTGATGGTTTGGGTGAGCAGGGTGGCGAACGCGCCGATGTGGAACAGCGGCGTGGAGATCAGGTTGATCGGTTGGGGGCCGTCCGCCGGGATCAGATGCGGCAGTTGGCGGGAACGGGCCAGGACGTTCTGTTGATTGGCCACCACCGAGCGGAATGGAAGCTCGACGGCCTTGGGCATGCCGGTGCTCCCAGAGGTGAACAGGATTACCGCCGGGTCCTCCTCGGCCGCCGGGCCCGGGACGTCCGGGAACGCCGCGTTGGCAGCGCCGAAGCAGTCCCGCAGTCCGGCAATGTCGAACCCGTCGACGTCCGGTGCGTCGGTGATGACGGCCCGTGGGGCGAGCAGGCTGATCGAGTGGTCGGTTTCCGGTCGGCTCCACCATCGGTTCCCCAGCACGGGTACCGCACCCAGCGACCAGATGCTCCACAGGGCGAGTACCCAGTCGGGGGAGTTGTAGGCCAGCAGCAGGACCCGGTCCCCGGGTTGGATACCCAACGGCCGCAATGCTTCCCGCGCCGTGGCGAGGGCGGAAAAGAGCTCGCCGAAGCTGATTCTCCGCTCATCCTGGACCAGGAAGTCACGGTCGGCCCAGCGCTCGACGCCGCTCAGCAGTTCCGCGAAGGTCCGCGGGCGCTGCGTGTACAGCAGTCCGGGATGGCCGCCATAACTGCCGCTTCGGACTTCATCACCCCACGGCGACTGCACGTCGCTGATCCTATGCGGGGGCACGCGCCTCGATTCCTGCCGGGACGTGCTTGTGCCAGCGGGTGCCGCGGCGACGACGTCCACCCTGAAGCCATGGGGCAGCGACGCGTGCCCGGCCGACCTAAACCCGAACCTCAACGCAACGAGCCAATAAACTCAGGATTGAGCAAGTTCTCCGCGGTGAAGAGGAATGAAGTGGTGCTGAAACAGGGAATTGAAAATGGACAAGAAAGATTTTGAATATCTGCTGACCAAGAGGGCTTGGGAGGATAAAGAATTCGCCGAGTTGTTGAGCAGGGAACCACACGAGGCTTTGTCGCAGCTCGGGGTTTCCGTTTCAGGAGAAGTCACAGTGAAGGTGATCCTGCAGGACAGGGGCACGCTGTACTTCATCATCCCAGCCTTCGATGAAAATCGCCGCACGGAAGAGCCTTTCCAGCTCAATCAGGTCGACATCTGGTCGAGTGGCCAAATGTTTCTGTGGCTGGCGTCGGCGGAACAGAAGGCAAAGTTGCTGCAGATCCGCAACAGCATAGTCACAGCGGGGACCACTCATGAGTAAGCGCTTTGCCGAAGACCATTATCAGCGAATTTGTACTGATCTGGAGTACCGGGAGAAGCTGAAGCGCGATCCAAAGTCAACGCTCAGTGAGGAATACGGCACAACGATCAGAGATGACGTGAACGTAGAGGTTATCGAGCAGAGTGACGATGCGATCATCATCTTTCTGCCTGCCAAACCAGCGGACCACGCTGACCTGGAGTCGGAACTCGAAACCGTGACAAGTCAGGTGGTTGACTTGCTGTTTACCCACGAAGGCATCGGCGGATTTTTGATCCCTGATGATGATGTGAAGTGGGACTTGCGCACTATGCGAAAAGACTGGTTGAACAAGTTGGGGCTTGATCTGGAAACGTTGTGACACCGGTCCTCGTCGGCGGCAGTGGGGTGGTGCTGCAGGGGGTCTCAGGCCGAGCCGGTGACGACCGTCTTGGCCCAGCGGTAGTCGGCCTTGCCCGCGGGGGAGCGCACCACCTTGTCGACCCGGATGAACGCCTTGGGAACCTTGTAGTCGGCGACGTGCGCGCGGCAGGCCTCGGCGAGTTCTGCGTCGGTGGCCGACTTGCCTTCGGCGAACTGAACGATCGCGACGACCTCGCTACCCCACCGCTCGGACGGGCGGCCGGCCACCGTCACGTCATAGACCGCCGGATGGCTGGCGACGGCACGCTCGACCTCCTCGGCGAAGATCTTCTCCCCACCGGAGTTGATGGTCACCGAGTCCCGGCCCAGCAGTTCGATGCGACCGTCCTCGAGGATGCGGGCCTTGTCGCCGGGGATCGACCAGCGCACGCCGTTGATCGTCGGAAAGGTGCGGGCGGTCTTCTCCGCGTCGCCGAGGTACCCGAGCGGCACGTAGACCCTGCGGGCAAGCCAGCCGTCGCCCTCGCCCGGCTGCAGCACCCGGCTGAAATCCAGTGACACCACGGTGGTGTCGTCGAGCGGGGTGAACGTGGCGGTCCTGGTCTCGGCGCCTTTGGTGGCGATGGTGGTCATCTGCGCACCGGACTCCGAGGCGCCGACGGCGTCCATGATCATCAGGTTGGGCAGGGCGGCCAGCAGCCGGTCGCGAACCGTCGGGGACAGCGTGGCGCCGCCGTTGGTGACGGCCAGCAGGCTGGACAGGTCGTAGTCGCCCTGTTCGATCGCGTCGACGAGCGGTCGGGCCATGGCGTCGCCCACCACCGGGATGCCCAGCACCCGTTCCCGCTCCACCAGTCGAAGGATGGCGTCGGCGTCGAGGCGCTGGACGTCGTCCGGCAGGGCGATCCAGCCGCCGGTGCTGATGGTGTTGAAAACGCCCCACTGGGCGGCGCCGTGCATCAGCGGCGGGATCAGCAGCAGGGAGCGGAAGCCGCCCTGCGCGCGGACCTGCACCGCCAGATCCTCGTAGGAGTTCAGCGGTTCACCGCCGGCCATGAACGGCCGGCCGCCCATGGCGGACATGAAGATGTCGTGCTGACGCCACAGCACGCCCTTGGGCATGCCGGTGGTGCCGCCGGTGTAGAGGATGTAGAGGTCGTCGCCGGTCGGGGTCGGCATACCCGCCGCCGGCACCGGGGTGTTGACGATCGACTCGTAGTCCACCGCGTCGGGCAGCAGTTCGTTGCCGGATTCGTCGGCGACCTGAATCAGCACCTCGAGCTCGGGCAGTCGCCCGCGGATGGACTGGACGTGCGGGGCGAACTCGGCGGCGTACACCAGGGCGCGGGCCTTCGCGTCGGCCAGCAGGTAGAGCAACTCCTCCTCGACATAGCGGAAGTTGACGTTGAACGGTGCGACCCGGGCGCGGTAGCCGGCCACCATGGCCTCGACGTACTGGTTGCCGTTGCGCAGGTACAGGCCCATGTGGTCCTGGCCGGACTGGTGGTTCTCCAAGTGCCCGCGCTCGGTTCGGCAGCCGAGCCCCCGGCTGACGAGGTAGTGCGCGATGCCGTCGATGCGAGCGTCGGCCTGGGCGTAGGTGAGCCGCAGATCCCGCCACACCAGGACCTGCTTGTCGGGGATCGTTTGTGCGACGGTGCGAAAGACGGTGGACAGGTCGAAGCTGGCGGGGCTGCTGCTCATGGCGACAGTCTGCCAAAGGTCCATGTGCCGGGGCCCGTTTGGTTGAATCGGAGAATGACCAAGAGCGCCCGCATCGACTTCCCGTCCCGCATCGGTGTCTGGTGGGCCAGCGACACCTGGCCCATGCCGGCCGCTCAGGAGGTGGCCCGCGACATCGAGTCGATGGGATACGGCTCCCTGTTCCTTCCGGAGATCGGATTCAAGGACGCACTCGTCGAATCGGCCGCCTTCCTGGAGGCCACCGACCGTCTGGTGATCGGCACCGGCATCGCCAACATTCACGCCCGGATCCCGGAGACCGCCGAGGGCGCCGGGCGCACGCTGACGGCCCTGTATCCGGGCCGGTTCGTGCTGGGCCTGGGCGTCAGCCACGGCCCGCTGGTGCAGCGGTTCGGGGTGGCCTACGAGAAGCCGCTGGCAACCATGCGTGACTACCTGGGCCGGATGGCGGCGCTTCCGGAGATCATCGAACCCGGTTCGGGACGCCCGACCCGTCTGCTGGCCGCCCTGGGGCCCAAGATGATCGAGCTGTCCGGCACCGACGCCGACGGTGCGCACCCGTACCTGACCACACCGGAGCACACCGCGTCAGCGCGCACGATTCTCGGACCGGACAAGTGGGTGATCCCGGAGCAGGGCGTTGTCGTCGGTCACGACGACGCCGAACAGCTTCGGCGCGCCCGCCTCTACCTGCAGATCTATTCGGGCCTGCCGAACTACCGCAACTCCTGGAAACGCCTCGGTTACGACGAGTCCGACTTCGTGCCGGGCGGCTCGGAGAGACTGGCCCGCGGGATCGTCGGCATGGGCTCGGTTGAGCAGGCCGCCGCGACGGTCACCGCGCACCTGGATGCCGGGGCCGACCATGTACTGGTGCAAGTCCTCGGGGACGGGAACCCGGCCTGGGATCCGCGACCGGCGCTGCGCGAACTCGCCGCGGTCCTGGATCTGCGCCCTAACGCTTGAACCAGGCTCGCAGCGTGGCGACCTCGCGGGTGTAGGACTCGTAGATCTCGTCGTGGAAGAGCGACGCGCCGCTCAACTGGTTGTCGCCCTCCCACACCGCGCGGATCCGAACGGTTCCGCGGTAGTAGTTGTCGTGGCGCCCGTCGCCGCTCACCCGCCGCTGCCAGTCCCGCTCATCGGCCAGCTCGGCCGCAGTCTGGCGCTCATCGGTCGCAGTCGTCATAGCTGGGAAGGGTACTAGGTTGAGCAGCATGTCCGGCCAACGCGTCGAGGTGCGCATCCCCTCGCACGGCGAGCGACTCGCCGCCTACCTGTACCGCCCCGCCGCGACCGGGCCGGTGCCCTGCGTTGTGATGGCCCACGGATTCTCCGGCACCCGCGATGACGCGTTACCCGGTTACGCCGAGGCTTTCCGCGACGCCGGATATGCGGTGCTGCTGTTCGACTACCGGCACTTCGGGGCGTCAACCGGCCAGCCGAGGCAGTTGCTCGACATCGCCCGCCAGCAGGACGACTACCGCGCCGTGGTCGACTGGGCCCGGCACGCCGACGGCGTCGACCCCGACCGCATCGTGTTGTGGGGGTCGTCCTTCAGTGGTGGCCACGTGATCGTGGTGGCGGCCGGTGACCCCCGGATCGCCGCGGTGATCGCGCAGGCGCCCTACACCGACAGTGTCCCGGTGATCCGCCGGATGCCGAAAGGCAATCTGGTCCGGGCGGTGGCCGCCGCGGTCCGTGACCAGGCCGGCGCCGTGCGGGGCCGAACCCCCGTCCTGATCCCGGCCGCCGGACCGCCGGGCACCTTCGCCGCCATGACCGAACCCGATGCGCTGTCCGGGTTCACCGTGATGGTTCCACCGGAGTCGTTGTGGCGCAACGAGATCGCAGCCCGGGTGATAGTGCATCTGCCGCTGTTCCGGCCGGTCCGGCTGGCGGACCGGCTGAGCATGCCGGTGCTGTTCTGCGTCTGCGACGAGGACACCACGACGCCGCCGCAGTCCACGTTCACCGCCGCCGGCCGTGCGCCGCGCGGTGAATTGCGCCGCTACCCCTACGGCCACTTCGCCATCTACTCCGACCCGCAGGTCAAGGCGGACCAGGTGGCGTTTCTGCGGCGGGTGCTCGGTTAGCCCGCCGCGCGGGCCCGGCGCACCAGTTCGACGGTGGCGGCCCGCAAGTCGTCGGCCGACTCCAGCGCGCCGCCGAAACCCACCCGGGTGTAGGCCTCGCCGCGCGCGGTGCTGACCTTCAGGTCCAGTCCGTAGCGGTCGACACCGGTGCATACCGCGGACACGGTGTCCGGGAAGCCGCCCAGGGCGCGGCCCATCTCGGCCAGTGCGTCGGCGTGATCGGCGTTGAGGTGCTCGATGGCCCCGGCGGCCACCAGGCGCAGCGGATCCGGTTCTGCCGCGGCGTAATCGGCCGCAGTGGCCGAATCCATCCGGCCGTACCCGCCGACCCAGCGGACCCGTTGTACCCGAAGCACCCACAGCGCGAAGTCGCTGTAGTCGATGTAGTACTTCGCCGCCGGGACCGCAGCCACGTGCGCATCTCGGGCCGCGTCGAGTTCCGCGCCGACGGGGTGCTCGACGATGCCGGCAAGGGTGATCCGCGGGCTTGCCAACGGGTCGGCCTCGGCTGGTGATGCAGGCGCCGCGGGGGCGACCACCGCGATGCTGGCGCGCGGATCGTGGGCGAGGTTGCGGCCGTGCTCGGCCAGATAAGACACGCACAGCACCGGTGCGCCGTCGAGCAGTCCGTAGGTGACGAACGACGCCCACGGGTCGCCGGCCTTGGTGAGGCTGGCCAGGGTGCCGACGTTGGTGGCGGCGGCGATGGTGCGGGCCTCCTCGGCCGCCGACGGCCTTGTCGCGTCGGCGATCTCGGTCAGCGGAGGCGGCATGGTGGGCGCGTCGCCCGGATCGCCGTGATCTTTGGGCCCGGTCTGATCTTGAGGCACGGCCCGACGATACCGCTACTTGAGCAGTGCCCAGCCGACGAGGATGCCGACCGCCAGGGCCACGACCGTCACCGGGATGCCGAACTTCACGAATGTCTTGGTGGTGTAGCCGCCCGGACCCATCACCATCAGGTTGGTCTGGTGGGCGATCGGGTTGAGGAAGGTCAGCGAGATGCAGGTGCCGATCAGGGTCAGCAGGACCACCGGATTCAGGCCGGCGCTCTGAGCCACGGTGATCGCCACCGGGGTCAGGATCGCCGCCGCCGCCGCGTTCGTCACCGCGTTGGTCACCACGGTCGTCACGACCGCGAAGACCAACGCAACGAGAACGGCCTCACCGCCGGAGAAGTCGACAATCGCCGACGAGATCGTTTCGCCCAGACCGCTCTTCACCACGATCGTGCCCAGCCCGATGGAGCCGGCGATGATGGCCAGGATGTTCCAGTTCAGCGCCCGGGCGGCCGAGCGGGGAGTCAGCACGCCGGTCACCACCATGAGGGCCGCGCCGGTCACCGCGATCAGTTCGACCGGTGCCACACCGAACGAGCTGCCCAGGATCACGCCGAGCAGGATGGCCATGGCGGCCCAGGTCTTACCGGTCTGCGGCGCCTTGCCGGCCACCTTCTGCCAGAGCCCCACTATCGGGTGATCGGTGAAGACCTCGGCGGACGGGGCGGAAACCAGGCACATCTCCCCGGGCCGGGCCTCGGCCTTGCGCAGCGACCCGGTGGTCTCCGCGGCGACCACCATGATGTCCTCGTCCTCCTCGAGTTCCTGGATCGCCGTCGGCTCGCTGGTGTTGATCGACACCAGGAACAGATCCTGGCGGGCCAGGCCGAAGCGGGGACTGCCCCACAGCATCCGGACGCCGGCCTCGGTGGCCCGATAGACCAGGACGTCACCGGCCTCCAGGGGTGCTTTGGGTGCGGTCTTCTTGCCTAGCCGTTTGACCTTCACGAGTTCGAATTCGGGCGTGCTCTCGATACCCAGGTCGCCGGGTGTGCGCCCGATGCTGTTGGCGCCTGCCGACAGCGGGATCTCGGCGCGCCAGTTCAAGGCCTGCCGCTCGGACTTCGGTTGCTCGCGTACCAGCAGCGGGGCGGTGAGCAGCAGAACCGCCCAGCCGGCGATCGCCACCGGCACGGCGACCGGCACGAACGAGAACATGTTCAGTTGGACCCCGTAGGTTTTGGCGATCCCGGCGATCAGCAGGTTGGAACTGGTGCCGATCAGGGTCGCCGAGCCGGCCAGCGTGGTGGCGTGCGCGATCGGCAGCAGCACGCCGCGGGCCGGAATGCCGGACTGCTGCTCGAGTTCCTTGGTGGCCGGAATCAGCATGGCCATGATCGGGGTGGTGTTGATCAGCGCGGAGAGCACTCCCACCGGGGGGATCAGCCGGACCAGCGTTTCGCGGACCGAATCCACCCCGGACAGCAGCCGATACATCACCCGGGACACCACGCCGGTGTAGAAGACGCCCTTGGCGATCACCAGCATGGCGGCGATGGTGATGACACCGCCGTTGCTGAGCCCTGCGAACAATTCCGCGGGTGTGGCGATCCGGGCGAAGCCCGCCACGACAAGGGCGCAGATCAGACAGAGCACCGCCGGTACCCGTCCGCTGACGATGACTGCGAGGGTGACGACGACGATGATCGCTGCCAACACCTGCATGGCGGTCATTATTGGCGAGGGGTCGTCCGTTTACCGTGAATTCGACTTTCGTTCACCTCGGCGACGTCGAGGACTGCTCCGGTGCGGCCGCCCATTGACGGCGGCGGTACCTTGTCGTGCATGAGTCAGGACACTTCAACCAAGGATTTCGCCGAGCAGGAGCGGGAGCGCCTCGAGGCCGAACTGGCCGACCTGCGCCGTCGCCGCGACCAGCTTCGGGCGGACCTGCAGGGGGACGCGGAAACGGTCGGTGACCGCGGCGACGCCGCCGACGCCCTGCAGCGTGCCGACGACCTCGCCGGTGTCGAGGAGCAGATCGGCCGGGTCACCTGGCTGCTGGCCGGCGGCAATACCACCGTGCCCGGCCAGCTGCCCAACGGCACACTGGTCAAGCTGCGGTTCCCCGACGACGATGCCGACATCGAGATGCGAGTGGTCAACTTCATCGAGGAGACCCCGGCCGGTGAAGAGGACACCACCCTGACCGCCGACAGTCCGCTGGGCCTGGCGCTGTTCGGCCGGAAGGCCGGCGAGACCATCACCTACCGCACGCCCCGCGGCGAACTCCAGGTCAAGCTGCTGGCCGTCGAGCAGCCCTGATGCGCGCGGTCCGGGTGACCGCGCTCGGTGGCCCAGAATCGGTCGAACTGTCTGAGATCGACGAACCAGTCGGGGACGGTGTGGTCGTCGAGGTGCACGCCGCCGGAGTGGCCTTCCCTGATGCACTACTGACTCGCGGGCTCTACCAGTACCGCCCGGAACTGCCGTTCACACTCGGCGCCGAACTGGCCGGGGTGGTCCGCTCGGCCCCCGACGGGGCGCACGTCAAAGCCGGCGATCGGGTGGTGGGGCTGACCATGATCGGCGGGGCTATGGCCGAGACCGCGGTCCTGGGCGCCGACCGGGTCTTTCCACTGCCCGACAACGTCAGCTTCGAAGCCGGTGCCGGCCTGCTGTTCAACGACCTGACCGTGTACTTCGCTTTGACGGTTCGCGGCCGGTTGGCGGCGGGCGAGACGGTGCTGGTGCACGGAGCGGCCGGCGGGATCGGGACCTCGACGCTGCGGCTTGCGCCCGCGCTGGGAGCCGGCCGGGTGATCGCCGTGGTCAGTACGGAGGACAAGGCCGACGTGGCCCGGGCGAACGGCGCCACCGACGTGGTGCTGGCCGACGGCTTCAAGGAGGCCGTGGCCGGACTCACCGGGGGCCGGGGCGTCGACATCGTGATGGACCCCGTCGGCGGGGACCGGTTCACCGATTCGCTGCGTTCGCTGGCCCCGGCCGGGCGGTTGCTGGTGGTCGGTTTCACCGGTGGGGAGATTCCCACCGTCAAGGTGAATCGGCTGCTGCTCAACAACATCGACGTCGTCGGCGTCGGCTGGGGCGCGTGGACGCTGACCCACCCCG
>CAZADG010000053.1:0-16799 GCA_964483865.1 uncultured Mycobacterium sp.
GGACCCCAACAGGACCGTCTGCAGCGCAGCGCGGAACTCGGGCGAGATCGGTACCGGTCCGTCGTCGTCCAGCAACACCAGGACGGTGTCGCACACGCCGATGCAGCGGTCGTCGAGAAACAGTCCGGTGGAGGCAATGTACGAGGTATGGCCGATCCGCCCGACACCGGCACCGGTGGCGAAGGTCGCCGGCCAGTGCGCCTCGGCCAGGAAGTGCACGGCGTTCTGGGAGGTGACGAGCCGCAGCTTACGGCTGGCGAGTTCGTAAGCCTGCGGCATGAGCGTCCGGTTCATCGTCGCGCGAGCGTTCTCGTGCAGCGACTCCAGCGCCAGGTTGTTCATGTGCCCGTTGGCGTCCATGTCACCGTAGCGCGCCGCGATCTCGTCGCGCACGGGGTAAGTCGCCAGGCGCAACCGCATCGGATCCGGCCGCGCGGCCGTTGTCGTCCAGTGGTCCACAAGGTCTCGAAGCCTAGCAATCGGTGCAGCCTCCCCGATACAGTCATCGACGTGCGACGTTGGCTCGCCATTCTCCTCGCCGCCGCCGCTGTCGCGGCGTGCTCCACGCCGAGCGCCTCGAATCAGCTTCCCGCAGAACAGGATCGGCGTGCAGCGTTGTTCTACGCCAAGGACGGCAGGCTCTATATCAGCGACCCGGTCGGCGCCCCTGGACGCCCGATCACCGACGGTCCGGCCGATACGCAACCGGCCCCGTCCCCGGACGGTAAACGGGTCGCCTTCGTCCGCAAGCAGACCCGCAACGACTACGGCGGCGAACTGTGGGTAATCGAGCTCACCAGCGACTCGACGCCGGCCGGTTCGCCCCGCCGACTGGTGGATCCCGCCGACCTGGGTCCGGCGTTCGGCGGCCAGCCTCCCAAGGTCAGCACACCCCGATGGTCCCCCACCGGTGAGCGGATCGCCTTCATGAGGCCGCCCGCCGACGTGGCGGGCGGATCCCTGATAACCGCGGCCGCCGACACCGGCGAGGTGCTGATCGGCGCGGATCCGCCATTTGTCGACCCCGACTACGCCTGGGCCCCCGACGGAAGGCGTATCGCGTGGGTGAGCGGGCGCAGCGACGTTCGCGCGGCCGACGTCGGCGTCCTGACCGTCGGTGGATCCTCCATCGTGGTGGCGAAGGGAACCAATGCCTCGGCGGCCGCCTTCGGCGACGAAGGAAAGACCGTCCTGTTCGGCAACAGCGACTCGACCGACCCCAAGAAGTTCCCCACCACCACTCCGTTCGCGCTCCGGTCAGGCGGCATCTATTCGGTGCCGGCCGACGGCGGGACGACGGCCCCGGTTCCGCTGGTCCGGGGGTCCGAGAGCTACTCGAATGTCACCGTGCTGAATGACGGCGCCATCGCTTTCACCGTCTCCGACACCGGACGCCCCCAAGCGTCCGGACGCCACAGCATCGAGATCTTCCAGGCCGGCAAGGGGGCTCCGGAGGTCGTCGCCGACTACGCAGGCGGCGGCTACTACGGCGGCGTACCGCCACCGGTGTGGACTCCCGACGGCGTCGTCGCCTATATCGGCGCAGCAGAGGACAAGCCGCTGATGATTATGAACCGAGACGACCACACCGCCAGACAGGTCGATTCCCGAGGGGTGGGGGCGATCGCATGGCCGCCGAGAAGATGACCGGCCCAGCGAGCGGTGAGCCCGGGTAGGTGGTCGGGGCCGGCCTTAAACCGGCGGGTAGGCGGGGGTGCCGGTCCAGTCTGTGCCGCGCAGAGCCCACGGAAGCCAGCTGAAGAAGTACTCAATCTCGTCGGTCGCGTCGTAGTCGGGTTGCGGATCCGGATTCATGACGTACCTCCCTGCTCGTCCTACTCGGGCCGAGTGTATCCCGACGTGGTTGGCGGCATGGGCGATCGGAGTCATTGCCTAGACTGTCCAACCAGTTGATAGGGAGGACTGCATGCCACCGGATAACGGGACGACCCGGCGCGAGGAGCTGTTGGCCGTCGCGACCAAGCTGTTCGCGGCCCGCGGCTATCACGGCACTCGGATGGACGACGTCGCTGATGTCGTCGGACTCAACAAGGCCACGGTCTACCACTACTACGCCAGCAAGTCGCTGATCCTTTTCGACATCTATCGCCGGGCGGCGGAGAACACGCTGGCCGCGGTTCACGACGACCCGTCCTGGACCGCCCGCGAGGCGCTCTACCAGTACACGGCTCGCCTCTTGACCAATATCGCGGAGAATCCCGAGGGTGCTGCGGTCTACTGGCAGGAGCAGCCCTACATCACCGAGTGGTTCACCGACGAGCAGGTGGCCGAGGTTCGGGAGAAGGAGACCCAGGTCTACGAGCACGTCGCCGGACTGATCGACCGCGGCATCGCCAGCGGCGAGTTCTTCGAGTGCGACTCCCATGTCGTGGCTCTGGGATACATCGGCATGACCATGGGTGCCTACCGATGGCTGCGGCCCGACGGTCGACGCACCGCCAAGGAAATCGCCGAGGAATTCTCCACCGCACTGCTGCGTGGCCTCATTCGCGATGAAAAGATCCGGGTTGAAACCCCACTCGGTAGTGCCAAGAAGGCGGTCGTCTGATGCCCTTGGTGAGCAAGACCGTCGAGGTCAGTGCCGACTCCGCCACGATCCTGGCAATCGTGGCCGATTTCGAGGCCTATCCCCAGTGGAATGACGAGGTCAAGGCTGTCTACATCTTGGCCCGATACAACGACGGCCGGCCCAGCCAGTTGCGGATCGACACCGAGATTCAAGGTCAGCAGGGCACTTATATCCAGGCTGTCTACTACCCGAGCCCGGCGCAGATCCAGACCGTCATGCAGCAGGGCGACCTGTTCTCCAAGCAGGAACAACTGTTCTCGGTGGTCGAGATGGGGCCCTCCAGCCTGCTCACCGTCGACCTCGATGTGGAGACCTCGATTCCGGGTGTACCAGCCCTGATGGTCAAGAAACTGGTCAACGACGCCCTCGATCACCTCGCCGGCAACCTCAAGACCCGCGCGGAGCATTTGGGCTCAGGCTCCTAGCGACCAAAGATTTCCTTTCGTTTCCGGCGTTTCGCATCGCCTTTCTGCATCCGTATCGCAAGCTGAACCCGATGGATATCCCAGCGGGGCAGGCCACCACCGAGCAGCCGTACCTGTCCCGTCGGCAGAACTGGGTCACCCAGCTTCGGCGGCACGCGCTGATGCAGCCCAACGACACTGCGCTGAGATTCATGGGACGCACCATCACCTGGGCGGAGTTGGACCGGCGGGTGTCCGGTCTGGCGGCGGGGCTGCACCGCCGTGGGGTCGGCAGCGGGGACCGGGTGATGATCCTGATGCTCAACCGTCCCGAATTCGTCGAAACCTGTTTGGCGGCAACGATGCTCGGTGCGATCGGCGTACCGGTCAACTTCCGGCTCACCCCGCCGGAACTTGCCTATCTGGTGGAGGACTGCGGCGCGACGGTGCTGGTCACCGAGCCCTCGCTGGCGCCGCTGGCCGCCACGGTCCGTGAGATCGCGCCGGAGTTGGGGACCGTGATCGTCGCCGAAACCCCCACGGATGGGCAGTTCCTGGGGTTCGAGGACCTGGTTTCGGAAGAGGGTGAACCGGCCCCGCCGGTTGACGTCCCGGGGGACAGCCCGGCCCTGATCATGTATACCTCCGGAACCACCGGTCATCCCAAGGGTGCGGTGCTCACCCACACCAACCTGGCCGGACAGGTGATGACGGCGATCTATACCAGCGCGCCGGACATCAACAACGACGTCGGCTTCATCGGGGTTCCGCTGTTCCACATTGCCGGAATCGGAAATGTCCTCCCGCCGATGACGATGGGTCTGCCGACGGTCATCCACCCATTGGGCGGCTTCGATCCGGGCGGTTTGCTCGACGTTCTTTCGGCCGAGGGCGTTTCCGGGCTGTTCCTGGTGCCGGCTCAGTGGCAGGCCGTCTGCGCCGAGCAGCAGGCCCGGCCGCGGCAACTGCGGCTGAGGAACCTGTCGTGGGGAGCCGCGCCGGCGTCGGACACCCTGCTTCGCCAGATGAGCGAGACCTTCCCTGGCTGCCGGATCCTCGCGGCCTTCGGGCAGACCGAGATGTCCCCGGTCACCTGCATGCTGTTA
The DNA here is from genome assembly GCA_964483865.1 of uncultured Mycobacterium sp. Taxonomy (GTDB): domain Bacteria; phylum Actinomycetota; class Actinomycetes; order Mycobacteriales; family Mycobacteriaceae; genus Mycobacterium. The sequence goes on from CAZADG010000053.1 coordinate 4,101, forward strand.
GGCGACGACGCAATCCGCAAGCTCGGTTCGGTAGGCAGAGTCGTCCCAACGGTGGCGGCCCGCATCGTTGACGAGCAGATGAACGACGTGCCGGTAGGGCAGGTGGGCGAAATTGTCTATCGCGCACCGACTCTGATGGCGGGCTACTGGAACAAGCCGCACGCGACCGCTGAGTCGTTCACAGGCGGATGGTTCCATTCCGGCGACCTGGTGCGCAGCGATGACGAGGGCTACATCTGGGTCGTCGACCGCAAAAAAGACATGATCATCTCCGGCGGGGAGAACATCTACTGCGCCGAGGTGGAGAACGTGTTGGCCGGCCACCCTGCGATCGTGGAGGTGGCGATCATCGGGCGTGCGGACGAGAAGTGGGGCGAGGTGCCGATCGCCGTCGCCGCCGTCAGCGAGGACATCCAACTGGAGGACCTCGCCGGGTTCCTGGACGAACGACTGGCGCGCTACAAGCACCCCAAAGCGCTTGAAATCGTTGACGCGCTGCCGCGAAATCCTGCCGGGAAAGTTCTGAAAACAGAGCTGAGGACACGTTTTGACGGCAAAGCAAAACCGGCGGGGGGGCAATAGTGCGGTTGCGGCGTGAGGTGTCTCCGGCATCGGGTACATTCCTGTGGTCTTCCTTACTACGGAACGTAGGGGAGACTCTGATCACATTGGCTTCGTCCAAGGAGGGGAGCGTGCGATGACCGCGACCAGTCTCCTGCGGAAGCGTTTCGACGGCCCCATGACGGCCATGGGCGGCTTCTTCAAGATGTGCGTCCTGACGGCAAAAGCGTTGACCAGGCCTTTCCAATGGAAAGAGTTCCTGAACTACAGCTGGTTCCTGATGACGGTGGCACTGCTGCCCACCTTCGCCATGTCGATCCCGCTGACCGTCCTCATCATCTTCATCTTCAACCTGCTGCTGACCGAGTTCGGCGCTGCCGATGTCTCCGGTGCGGGAGCCGCGCTGGCCTCGGTGACGCAGCTGGGGCCACTGGTCACCGTTCTGGTGGTCGCGGGCGCCGGCTCTACCGCCATCTGTGCTGATCTGGGAGCACGCACCATCCGCGAGGAGATCGACGCCCTCGAGGTGCTCGGTATCGACCCCATTCACCGTCTGGTGGTGCCCCGGGTCGCGGCCGCGACCTTGGTCTCCGTCCTACTCAATGGCGCGGTGATCGTGATCGGCCTGGTCGGCAGCTTCATCTTCGGCGTCTACCTGCAGAACATCTCGGCCGGCGCCTACATGCAGACTCTGACCCTGATCACCGGTCTGCCGGAAGTGCTTATCGCGGTCGCGAAGGCCGTCGCCTTCGGCTTGATCGCCGGTTTGGTCGGTTGCTATCGCGGGCTGACCGTGGGTGGCGGCTCGAAGGGCGTGGGGGTCGCGGTGAACGAGACGCTGGTGCTCTGTGTGGTCGCACTCTTCGCGGTAAACGTCATCTTCACGACAATCGGTGTGCGGTTCGGGACGGGGCGATAGATGGCAACGGCTACAGCAAACCCGAAGGCGTCGATCCCGGCACGGTTCCCGGCCTTCACCGGCAAGTGGGGCAAGGCTCCCGGCAAGTTCCTCGACTCGACCGGCAAGATCGCCTGGTTCGCGGTCGAGGCACTTCGCGAGATCGTCCATGCGATCCGGCACTATCCCAAAGAGATCATCCGCCTGATCGCCGAGGTCGGCATGGGTGCGGGCGCGATGGCCGTAGTCGGCGGCACCGTGGCGATCGTCGGCTTCGTCACTCTGTCGGCCGGCTCGCTGATCGCCATCCAGGGCTTCGCTTCGCTGGGCAATATCGGCGTCGAGGCCTTCACCGGATTCCTCGCCGCCATGGTCAACGTCCGCCTCACTGCACCCGTCGTCACCGGCCAGTCGATCGCGGCAACGGTGGGGGCAGGTGCCACGGCCGAACTGGGTGCCATGCGGATCTCTGAGGAAATCGACGCGCTGGAGGTGATGGGCATCAAATCCATCTCCTACCTGGTATCCACCCGTCTGGTCGCGGCGTCGGTGGTCATCATTCCGCTGTACGCCATGTCGCTGATCATGGCGTTCCTGGCCGCGCAGTTGACCACCACGGTGTTGTACGGACAATCGGGTGGGACCTACTCGCACTACTTCCACACCTTCTTACGGGCGGACGACGTGTTCTGGTCGTTCGTCGTGGTGATCATCATCTCGGTATTCGTCATGATCAACCACTGCTACTTCGGCTACAACGCGTCCGGCGGCCCGGTCGGCGTGGGCGAGGCGGTGGGCAAGTCTATGCGCGCATCACTGGTTCTGATTCAGTTCGTGGTTCTGTTCGCTTCGTTGGCGCTGTACGGCACCGACCCGAACTTCAACTTGACGGTGTAAACATGACAGCACCCCTGAACGACACCCGCACCCCGCCTATTCGCTTGGCGGGAATCGTCATGCTGGTGATTTTCGCTCTCATCGCGACAATCCTGCTGCTGCAGTTCCGTGGCACGCTCCAGCCCAAGACCGAACTGACCATGGTGGCTCAGCGAGCCGGCCTGGTGATGGATCCCAATGCCAAGGTGACCTACAACGGGGTCGAAATCGGCCGTGTCACCAAGATCGAGGCCACCCAGATCGACGGTAAAGAGGCGGCGAAGTTCGCCCTCGAAGTCAAGCCGAAGTTCATTCCGCTAATCCCCTCCAACGTGGACGCGGATATCCAGGCCACCACCATCTTCGGCAACAAGTTCGTTTCGCTATCCAGCCCGAAGAACCCCAGCACCGAGCGTGTCAGCCCTTCGACGGTGATCGACGCGCGCAGCACCACCGTCGAGTTCAACACTCTGTTCGAGACGGTCACCGGACTCGCAGAGAAGATCGACCCGGTCAAACTGAACCTGACGCTGTCTGCGACGGCCGAGGCGTTGACCGGCTTGGGCACCAAATTCGGCGAGTCGATCGTCAAGGCCAACGTGGCTTTGGACAACCTCAACCCGCGCCTGCCCCGGCTGCAGTACGGCCTGCAGCAACTGTCCGGACTTGCTGACGTCTACACCGGAGCGGGCCCGGACTTCTGGAATGCGGTGGACAATGCGTTGACCACCGTCCGGACCCTCAACGACCAGCGCGGCGATCTCGACGCGGCCCTGTTGGCGGCCGCCGGATTCGGCAACACCGGCGCCGATGTGTTCGAGCGCGGCGCGCCCTATCTGGTGCGGGCCCTGTCCGATCTGGTCCCCACCTCGCAGCTGCTCAACACCTACAGTCCGGAGCTGTTCTGCATGATCCGCAATTACGCCGAGTTGCTCCCCGCGGCGCTCGACGGGTTCGGCGGCAACGGATACTCGCTGGCCGACCGCGCCGAACTCATCGGTGCACCAAACCCCTACATCTACCCGGACAACCTGCCCCGGGTGAACGCCCGTGGCGGCCCCGGAGGAGCACCGGGCTGCTGGCAGAAGGTAACCCGGGATTTCTGGCCGGCGCCCACTCTGGTCGCCGACACCGGCGCGTCAATCGCTCCGTATAACCACTTCGAGATTGGGCAGCCGCTCCTGACCGAGTATGTCTGGGGACGTCAGTTTGGGGAGAACACGATCAACCCATGAGCATCCGTGGAACTTTAATCAAGCTCGGGATCGTCTCGACGATTCTCGCCCTCTGCACCGTCCTCCTGGTGGTGGTCTTCGGACAACTCCGGTTCCAGCGGTTCAACACCTACACTGCTGAGTTCAGCAACGGCAGCGGCCTCAAGCCGGGACAGTTCGTCCGGGCCGGCGGCGTCGAAGTCGGCAAGGTCAAGGCAGTCGAACTCGCCGACAACGGCCAGCGAGTCACAGTGAAGCTCAACGTCGACAAGTCGCTGCCGCTGTACCAGTCCAGCACCGCCCAGATTCGCTATGCGAACCTGATCGGCGAGCGCTATGTCAACCTCGACCGTGGAACCGGTGCCGGGGCGGACAAGGTGCTGCCTCCTGGAGGTTTGATTCCGCTGGCGCGTACGCAACCGGCGTTGGACCTCGATGCGCTGATCGGCGGGTTCAAGCCGTTGTTCAAAGCCCTCGACCCCGAGAAGGTCAACAACATCGCTACCTCCCTGGTCACCGTGTTCCAGGGCCAGGGCGGAACAGTGGCCAGCATCCTGAGTCAGACCGCACAGTTGACGTCCACCCTGGCCGAGCGCGACAAGGCCATCGGTGAGGTCATCACGAACCTCAACACCGTGCTGACCACCGTCAACCGGCACCAGAAGGAATTCGACTCGACGGTGAGCAACCTCGAGGTCCTCATCACCGGTCTGAAGAACCGTGCCGACCCACTGGCCGGCGCGATCGCCGACATCAGCAGCGCATCGGGAACGCTGGCGGGGTTGCTCAGCGATGACCGGCCGCTGCTGCAGCAGACGATCGGGAAGCTGGAGACCATCCAGCAGCCGTTCGCGGATCAGCCCGAGAGGCTTGAGAAGCTCCTCAACGAGTACCCGACTGCGATCAACCTGATCGGACGGGCGGGCGGCATTTACGGTGACTTCTTCAACTTCTACCTCTGCGATCTCACCCTGACGCTCAACGGCCTTCAGCCTGGCGGTCCGGTTCGCAAGGTCCGCATCACCAAGCAGCCGACGGGGAGGTGCACGCCGCAATGAGGACTCTCCAAGGAAACAACCGGGTTCGGGTAGGCATCCTCGGTCTGCTGGTTTTGGTGATGGTTGTCGTCGTCGGCCAGAGCTTCGCCAGCATCCCAATGCTGTTCGCCAAGCCGATGTACTACGCGCACTTCTCCGACGCAGCCGGTGTAGCAGCCGGTGACAAGGTCCGCATCAGCGGCTACGACGTCGGCCAGATCAAGTCGATGAAGATCGACGGCGACCGGGTCAAGGTCGGATTCACTCTTGGTAGCCACCGGATCGGTACCGACAGCCGGCTGTCCATCCGCACCGACACCATCCTCGGCAAGCGGGTCATGGAGATCGACCCGCGCGGAAGCAAGGCACTCCCGGTCAACGGACTCCTGCCGATCGAGCAGAGCACGACGCCCTACCAGTTGTACGACGCCTTCTCCGAACTGACCACCAACACCAGCCAGTGGGATCTCGACGCCGTCAAGCGCTCGCTGAACACGCTGAGCGAAACTCTCGACGCCAGCAAGCCGGAATTGAAGGCGGCACTCGATGGAGTGACCCGGTTCTCCGACACCATCGGCAAGCGTGACGAGGCGTTCAAAGACCTCCTGGCCCAAGCCAACAAGACCGCCAGCGTGCTGGGTAATCGCAGCGAGCAGATCAACCGACTGCTGGTGAACGCGCAGGTTCTGCTTGGTGCCGTGAACCAGCGAAGCGCGGAACTCGACGTGCTGCTGGCCAATGTTTCGGCGGTGTCCCAGCAGTTCGCCGGGTTCATCGACGACAATCCGAACCTCAACAACGTTCTGACCCAGTTGCAGACCATCAGCGACGTCCTGGCCAAGCACAAAGATGATCTGGCCTACTCGATCACCACCGCCTCGAAGTTCATGGGCTCGCTCACCGAGGCGATCGGCTCGGGCCCGTACTTCAAGACCCTGCTGGTGAACATCCTCCCGTACCAGATCATCCAGCCGTGGGTTGATGCAGCGTTCAAGCAGCGCGGCATCGACCCCGAGGAGTTCTGGCGTAACGCGGGTCTGCCTGCCTACCAGTTCCCCGATCCGAACGGGGCCACCCAGGCCAATGGCGCTCCGCCACCGTCGCTCCCGGTCCGAGAGGGCACGCCTGACTTCCCCGGTCCTGCTGTCCCGCCCGGTTCACCGTGCTCGTACACGCCACCGGTCGGCGGCAACCCGACACCGGGTAACCCGTTGCCCTGTGCGGCGGCGACCCAGGGGCCCTACGGTCCGGTTCCCGGCGGTTACGGTCCGCCTGACGTGATGAAATCCCAGCTGAACCCGGCTGCCGAGGCGCCGAACCACGGCGTTCCCGCCGCGGCTGTGCCTGGCATGGCCGGCCCGCTGGTCCCAGGTGCGCCCGGACCTGCTCTCGCTCCGGGTCCTCCGGGAGCCCGTACGGTTCCGGTTCCGGGCCCGGGCAACGTGCCGAACATAGCGCCGACCGACACCGGAGGGGCATAGCCGATGTCCGTGCGTAACTTAGGACTGTCCAAGCTGTCGCGTACCGGGGCGATCATCGCCGCACTGGTCGTGGTGCTGGCTCTGGTGGCGGCCGTCGTCGGGTACGAGCTGTACAAGAAGGCGACGACGACCACCGTCACAGCCGAGTTCGACAACGCGTTGGCCGTCTATCCCGGCGACCGGGTCCAGATCATGGGCGTCAAGGTGGGCAAGATCGACAGCATCGAACCCACCGGCAACGGCGACCGCATGAAGGTCACCTTGAGCTTCGACAGCCAGTACAAGGTGCCGGCGGATGCGGTGGCGTCGGTGTTGAACCCCACGGTCGTGGCCTCCCGCGTACTTCAACTGGACCCGCCCTACACCGGCGGACCAACCCTGGCAACCGGTGACAACATTCCCGTCGAGCGCACCCGGGTGCCGGTCGAGTGGGACGACATCCGCAGCCAACTCGACAAGTTGGTGACCGAACTCGGCCCCACCCCCAGCCAGCCCAAGGGGCCGCTGGGTGACCTGGTGGACTCCCTCGCCGACAACCTCAACGGCAAGGGCAAGCAGATCAACGAGACCTTCCGGTCGTTGTCCGATGCCGTCGCCGCTTTGAACGAGGGCCGCGGGGATCTGTTTGCCACCACGAAGGCGCTGGCCGTGTTCGTGAACGCGCTGCACCAGAGCGATCAGCAGTTCGTGGCGCTGAACACCAACCTGGCGACATTCACCGGTGCGTTGACCAACTCCGATCAGGAACTCTCCAAGGCTCTGGTGGAGATCAACAACCTGCTCAAGACGGCCCGCAAGTTTGTTGACGACAACGGATCATTGCTGTCCCGGGACATCAACAACCTGGCAGACGTGACCAACGCCCTCATGCAGCCCGACGCCCGTAACGGCCTCGAGACCGCGCTGCACGTGTACCCGACGCTGGCAGCGAACACCGCGCAGATCTACCACCCGACGCACGGTGCGATCGTCGCGATTCCGGCGGTCGCCAACTGGGCGAACCCGATGCAGTTCCTCTGCAGCGCCATCCAGGCCGGCAGCCGACTGGGCTACCAGGATTCAGCGGAGTTGTGCGCCCAGTACCTAGCGCCGATCCTGGATGCGACGAAGTTCAACTTCCCGCCGTTCGGCGTGAACCAGTTCTCGAGTGCCTCGACGCTGCCCAAGTACGTTGCCTACTCCGAGGAGCGGCTGCGGCCACCTCCTGGATACAAGGACACCACCGTGCCTGGTGTCTGGTCCCGTGACACGTTGTTCTCGCACGGCAATCATGAGCCGGGCTGGATCGTGGCCCCCGGTATGCAGGGTCTGGAGGTGCAGCCGTTCACCGCGAACATGCTCACCCCGGACTCGTTGGCAGCGCTGATGGGTGGACCGGACCCGGCCAGCTACCCGCCAGGCGGCCCGCGTGGTGGTGCGCCGTCGAACTCCTACGACCAGCTCAACCCGCTGCCGCCGCCGTGGTACCCGGGCGCACCCCCGCCGCCGGCCCCGGCGCCGGATGTGGTGCCCGGCCCGCTGCCGGTCTCCCAGCAGATCGGTCCGCCGGCACCCGGCGCCGCGGCGCCCGCCGCTGCGCCGATGCCCGCTCTACCTGCCGAAACGGGGGCCGGACAGTGACCGCAAAAGTGATCCGCGCGCGTCGGTTGGGGATGCGCGGTCTCGCTCTCGGCGTGACCGCGATGGTCCTGACCTCCTGCGGCTGGAAGGGCATCGCCAACGTCCCGTTGGACCTCGGGCCCGGCAGCCAGAAGGGCTCGGAGACGGTCTACGTCCAGATTCCGGACACGTTGGCGCTCAATGTCAACAGCCGGGTCCGCGTCGCCGACGTCTTCGTCGGCACCGTCCGCAAGATCGAGCTCAAAGACTGGGTCCCCACTCTCACGCTCAACCTCGAGCCCGGGCTCAACCTGCCCGCGAACGTGACGGCCAAGATCGGCCAGAGCTCCATCCTGGGCAGCCAGCACGTGGAACTGGCGGCGCCGGCCAACCCGTCGCCGCAGCCGCTGCGCGCCGGGGACACCATTCCGCTGGACCGTACTTCGGCGTTCCCCACCATCGAGCGCACACTGGCCAGCCTCGCGACCGTGCTGCGCGGTGGCGGCATCCCCAACCTGGAGATCATCCAGAACGAGGTCAACAACCTGCTGACCGGGAACGCCGATCAGATTCGGGCATTCCTCACCAAGCTCGACACCTTTACCGGCGAACTGAACAAGCAACGCGATGACATCGCGCAGGCGATCGAGTCGACGAACAATCTGTTCTCCTACGTCGCCAGCCGCAACAACACCCTCGACCAGTTACTGGTGGATCTTCCGCCGTTGGCCGAGTACCTGGCCGGCTCCCGCGACCGCCTTGCCGACGCCATCGTCGCGCTGGGCCGCTTCGGGAAGGTGACCGATGAGACGCTGACGGCCGCCAACGCCGATCTGCGGACCAACCTCGAAGTTCTGCAGCGCCCGCTGGTCCAGTTGGGCCGTAGCGCACCGTACTTCCTCGACGCCATGAGGTTGATCATCACCAACCCCTACCCGCTGGACAACATCCCGAAGGTTATCCGGGGCGACTACATCAACCTGTCGCTCAACGTCGACATGACGCTGAGCGCGCTGGACAACGGCCTGCTCACCGGTACCGGCGTCAGCGGCATGCTGCGCGCACTCGAGCAGTCGTGGGGTCGTGACCCGAGCACGATGATCCCGGACGTCCGGTTCACCCCCCATCCGAATATGACCGACGGCGGCGGGCCGTTCGTCGAGCGTGGCGAGTAAGGGCGTGATCTGATGGTTCTTACCCGGTTCATCAAGACCCAGTTGTTCATCTTCATCCTGCTGACGGTGCTGTCGGTGATCGCCTTGGCGGTGTTCTACCTCCGGTTGCCGACCCTGGCCGGCATCGGCCAGTACGGGTTGAAGGTGGATCTGCCTGCCGCCGGCGGCCTGTATAAGACCGCCAACGTCACCTACCGGGGCGTCACGGTAGGCCGGGTCACCGATGTCGTGCCGACTGAGACTGGCGCTCAGGCACATCTCAGCCTCGATAAGAAGTTCAAAATCCCGTTGGACTCGTCGGCGAACGTCCGCTCGGTGACCGCGGTCGGCGAGCAGTACATCGACCTGGTTTCGGCCGGCAACCCGGGTGAGTACTTCAAGAACGGCGACACGATCACGAACAGCACGATTCCGGTGCCGATCGGACCTGCCCTGGACCGAGCCAACGTCGCACTGGCATCTGTGCCGGCCGGCAAGATCCCCAACCTGCTCGATGAGACTGCCCAGGCCGTGGGTGGGCTCGGCCCGACCTTGCAGAAGTTGGTCGATAACACCCAGTCGTTCGTCACCGAGTTGTCCAACAACATCGGCGACATCGACAGCATCGTTGACAATGCTCCGCCGATCTTCGCCAGCCAGGTGCAGTCGTCGGCCTCCATTTATCGGTGGGCGGCCAACCTGAATTCGCTGACCGCTCAGGCCAAGGAGCAGGATGCGGCGCTGCGCAGCGGCCTGCAGGAGGCGGCACCCACGGCGGAGCAGCTCAACACACTATTCGTCGACGTCAAGGATGCGCTTCCGCAGACCCTCGCCAATGTCTCGATCATCACCGAGATGCTCAAGCGCTACAACAAGGGCGTCGAGCAGGCTCTCGTGCTGCTGCCGCAGGCTCCGGCTGCGGGCCAGGCAGTCGCCGCGCCATTCCCCGGCGAGGCCTCGCTGGACCTCGGGCTGTCCATCAACCAGCCGCCGCCCTGCCTGACCGGCTTCCTGCCGGCCTCCGAATGGCGGTCGCCGGCTGACACCAGCATGAAGCCGGTCGAGGACGGTCTGTACTGCAAGGTTCCGCAGGATGTTCCCTCCAACACCGTCCGCGGCGCGCGCAACCTCCCGTGTGTGGATGTACCGGGTAAGCGGGCGGCTACCCCGATGGAGTGCCGCAGCGACGAGCCGTATACCCCGCTCGGGACCAACCCGTGGTACGGCGACCCGCAGCAGATCCTCAATTGCCCCGCCGCTGGCGCTGCCTGCGACCAGCCGGTCAATCCCGGCACCGTGATCCGCGCGCCATCGATCAATAACGGGCTCAACCCGCTGCCGGCCGACCTGCTGCCGCCGCCCACGGCGCCGATCAGCGATGCACCGTCCAAGCCGGGCCAGGGTACGGTTCAGTGCAACGGACAACAGCCGAACCCCTGCGACTACACGCCGACGGCGCCACCGGCCACCAATGCGTCGGCCACCTACAATGCGGCCAGCGGTGAGGTTGTCGGGCCGGATGGCACGACGTACACCGTCCAGAATTCGACGACTACAGGAGACGACGGATGGAAGGAGATGCTGGCTCCGGCCAGCTGACCCCAACCCCGCCACTCGAAACCCGGCTGTCCGGCCGGCGGCTTTCCTCCGTGATCGCCGGCATCGCTCTGGGGGCGCTGCTCCTGACGGCGGCGGGTGTGTTGGCACTGTTCGGGCATCAACGTAGTTCCGCGGCAGCGAACGACGAGGCAGTCGCGGTCGCGGCGGCCAAGGACTGCATCACTGCTACCCAGGCGCCCGACGTGAAGGCGATGAACGAAAGTCAACGCAAGATCGTCGAGTGTTCGTCGGAAAACTATGCGGCGCAGGCGAATCTGTATAGCGGTTTGTTGTTCGATGCGTATCAGACCGTCAATGCCCAGGTGAAGGTCGCCGACATGCGGGCGGCAGCGGAGAAGCACAACCCCGATGGTTCGATCGACGTCCTGGTTGCCACCCGGGTCGCGATGTCGAACACCCAGCAGATGGATCAGGAACTCAGCTACCGACTTCGGGTTCGGATGGTGCCGTCGGACGGCACTTACAAAATCGACAACATCGAACCGGTGAGCAAGTGACCGTCGCGCTGGACGGCGACCTCGACGGTTTGGACGACACGGAGGTCGATCAACCGTGGCTGTTCGACGCCCGTCAGGCCGACTGGTTGACACGGGCCGGGGCCTTCAGTGTCGACGTCATCGCGGGGACGGCAGTGGCGGTGACCGCTCTCCTGGTCGGGTGGTCGGCACCGGAGCGTGGCTGGCTCCAGTGGTTGTGTTTGGTGACGGCCGCTCTGCTGGTCCTGGCGATGGCCCTGAACCGATGGCTGCTGCCCTCGCTGACCGGCTGGACGCTGGGCCGCGCGTTGTTCGGTATCGCTGTGGTGGACCGCGACGAGGAGATCACGGCCCCACTGCGTCTGATTGTGCGGGATCTAGCCCATCTCCTGGATACCCTCCCACTCTTCCTGGGCTGGCTCTGGCCGCTGATCGACCGGCGCGGCCGGACTTTCGCCGACATTCTGCTTGGTACCGAGGTTCACAATGTCGATGATTCGCGGCCGGATTGGACTAGGTTGGCGGCCCGTGTGGTGGCCGGCGCTGCGGCGCTGTCCGTCATTGTGGCAACGCTGGGTTACCTGCTGATCCTCCAACATCAGCGGGATGCGGACCGGTCCCGCGAGCAGGTCGCCGTCGAAGGGCCGAAGATCGTCGCCGACATGCTCAGCTATACCGCCAAGACGGTCGAAGAGGACTTCGCCAAGGCTCAGTCGATGGTCACCGACACCTATCGTGCCGAGCTGGTCAAGCAGCAGGAGGCGGTCCGCAAGGCCCCGGTCGACAACGATTACTGGGTGAGCAATAGCGCCGTCCAGTCGGCAACGGCCAAGAACGCCAGCATGCTGATGCTGCTGCAGGGGCAGCGCGGGACGGAGCCGAATCAGCGTTTCGTGACGGCGTCGGTGCGAGCGGAATTCGAGAGGGTGGGCCGGGACTGGAAGCTGTCGAATCTGACGGTGTTGGCACCGCCTAAGCCTCCCGAGCCAGCGCCGAAGTCTCCGGAGCCCGAGGCGAAGTCGGCCGACCCCGCGCCAAAGTCGGCTCCCAAGTCGGCGTCGCCCGCTCCCAAGCCGGCGTCGCCCGCTCCCAAGCCGACAGAGGGTGGCCGATGAGCCCCCGTCGCAGGGTCGAGTTACCCCCGAGTGAGTGGCTGAGCAAACCCGGCTCCGTCCCTCGCCGTCGAGGACTGACATTCATCGGTGCGATCGCTGCTTTCCTGATCCTGGCAGCGCTGGCGACGAGCGCGGTGGTGTTCGCCGTGAATCAATCGGACCGCCGTACTCAGATCGACTCGGCTGCCGTGCAGGACGCCGTACGGACGTTCATCACCCAGTACACCTCGCCCGATCCGTTCAATGCCAACGACTATGCCGAGAAGGTCCTGGCACTGGGTACAGGCAACTTCGCCAAGATGTATTCCGACCGCATGAATGAGGTCGTACTTCAGGTCGCACGGTCCGAGCGCGGTTTCGGAACTGTGCAGGACATCGGTATCGAGCGGTGGAACCCCGACGGGACCGCCAGCGTCATCGCTGTCGCAAGCATGACCACCAAGTTGCCCGACGGGACCAAGATCGACAGCGCCAGTCGCTGGGAGGTCACTGCGATCAAGGAAGGGGACCAGTGGAAGGTCAGCGACCTGATACAGGTGCTGTAGAGGTGTCGGGAGAAACCGAAGCGGCCACCGAGGAGACCACCGAAGCGGCCACCGAGGAGACCACCGAGGAGACCGCCGAAGCCTCAACCGAAGAGGCCAGCGATTCGCCGGACCCGATCGACA
>CAZADG010000053.1:16899-27614 GCA_964483865.1 uncultured Mycobacterium sp.
CCGAAGCCTCAACCGAAGAGGCCAGCGATTCGCCGGACCCGATCGACAGCGGTGATGAGACCTCGGTCGAGTCCGAGGACACCCCGGCGCCGGCGCCCAAGACACGGACCTCACTGCGGGAGCGGTTGGCGCGCCATCGAAAGGCGGTCGCCGCAGCCGCCGTCGCAGGTTTCGTGCTGGCCGGCGGGTTCGCCGGGGCGGCGGTCCAGCCCTACCTGATGGATCGGGCCTTGGTCACCACCAAACTCAAGGTCGCCCGCACAGCGGCCGACGCGATCACCACCCTCTGGAGTTACACGCCAGAGGATATGGACAGGTTGTCCGACCGCTCGGCGAAGTACCTCGGCGGGGGTTTCGAGGAGCAGTATCGCCAGTACGTCGATGCGATCGCTCCCACCAACAAGCAGGCGAAGGTCACCAGCACCACAAAGGTCGTCGGGGCCGGAGTGGAATCGCTTCGGGGCGAACCGGAGCCGAATGAGGCGACGGCGATCGTCTACACCAACACCACATCGACAACCCCGCAGAACAACAACATCCCGGCGATGAAGTACCTGTCTTACCGGCTGGAGTTGAAGCGCTACGGACGGGATTGGCGGGTCACCAAGATGACCACCGTCACCTCTCTCGACCTGTCGCCCAAGCTGGGGATGTAGCGTCAGTCGAACGCGAGCCAGCCCGGCAGCGCGCGTTCCCGGGCGTCGCACAGCACCTCGGCGGTGTCGCAGGAACCCCTGGGCGAGCCGGCCCCGGCCCACATCCCCCCGGTGTCGCGCCTCAACACGATCGACGATGACCCACCGCCATCGAGCAGGACCGCAGTATCGCTGCCCAGACCACGGAAAAGATCCTGCACTTGATCGGGGGTGTAGCTGCCGCCTTGGAAGACGTACATCTCATCCTTGTCCCTGGCGTAGGCCACCGCGGTCCGGGCGGCGCTGGGTCCCGGATCATTGAGTTGACCGGTGTCACCCGGCGCCAGCAGTTTCAGGCCGGCGACAGCGACGAACCGCGTGCCGTTCTCGACCAAGGACGAGATCGCCGGTGATGCGACGTCGTAGTCACGGGAATCCTTGGGTGTGATCACGTACGGCGCTCCGCGTACCGGAAGGATGAGCGTCGTCAGCGCAGTCCACACCTCGTCGCCGCCGGAGAGTGCCTGCTTGCCGGCGTAGGCAAGAGTTCCGGTCACCGCCATATTGGCCCGGCCCTGGTTGCCGGTGTTGTCCACGTAGGTGCCCAGCGGGGAACTGCAACCGGTGGTCTTCCAGGATCCGCCTGCCTGGCCGCGGACATCGAAAAAGTTGGCGTTCACGGCGATGGTCGGTCGGCCGAGGACTTGCCAGGCCTGCACCGGGGTGTACGTCTCGGCGGCTTGGACGAGTCCTTCGCGGGTCCGTGCGCCGGGGGTCCGCTCGCAGCGCGCCTGATAGCCCTGATGGGTATCCACCAGAAGGTGCGGCGAAAGGCGCTGCGACGCGGCCTTGACGATCATCAATCGCCCGCCGCTGGGCCGCTCGTACCAGCTGCCTGCCGCGTTGAGCATTGGCGCGGGGAAGCCGGGCCCGAAGTTGTACACGAGGTAACTGCCGCGGGTGGTCGCGATCGCCTGCGCAAGTTGATCCCGTGCCGCGGCCGATGCCGCGGGCGCCACGGTGATACTGAGCAGCACGCAGACGGCGGCGCAGACTCGACTGATCCGGCGCATCGGTTCGATCGACCTTTCGTCGGGTTACCAGCCCACACAACGATAGCCACATCAGAAACACTGTCAACATAAGTAACAGAAGGGCGAATGGCCGAGATCGGAGCGGTCACGGTGTTTTTTCGCCTCCGCGATTGCCGGGGAGATCGTGGGCATCGACTGACCCACACGCGCGGCCGCTACCCTGGCCGAATGGCAGAACGGATAGAGCGGACGTTCCCGGGGCACGGTGGCGTTCCGATCGTCTACGACGTGTGGAAGCCGCAAGGTGACGTCCGTGCTGTGGTGGTGCTGGCGCACGGCTACGGCGAGCACGCTCGTCGCTACGATCATGTGGCGCAGCGGTTCGGGGAAGCCGGACTGGCGACCTATGCGCTGGACCATCGCGGACACGGCCGGGCCGGCGGACGCCGGGTGCGGGTGCGGCACATGAACGAGTTCGTGTCCGACTACCGCGAACTGGTGAAGATCGCCCGAGCGGAGCATCCCGATCTGAAGGTGATCGTTCTGGGCCACAGCATGGGCGGTGGGATCGTGTTCGCCTATGGCGTTCAGCACGCGGACGACTACGACCTGATGGTGCTGTCCGGCCCGGCGATCGCAGCGCACACCGGAGTATCCAAAGCCAAGGCCATCATCGGAAAGGCCATCGGCTCGATCTTTCCCGACCTGCCGATCGAGGCCATTGATGCCGAAGCGGTCTCCCGCGACCCGAAGGTGGTGGCGGACTACAAGGCCGACCCACTGGTCTACCGCGGCAAAGTACCTGCCGGGATCGGCAAGGCGTTACTCATCGTCGGCGAGAAAATGCACCTGCTCGCACCGGGTCTCACCGCGCCGCTGTTGGTGGTGCACGGCGAAGAGGATCGCCTGGTGTCCGCTGACGGAAGCCGGCGTCTGGTCGAACACGTGGGGTCCCATGACGTTGAGTTGAAGATCTACCCCGACCTTTACCACGAGGTGTTCAACGAGCCAGAGCGCGATCGGGTGCTCGATGACGTCGTCACCTGGATTCAGGCGAGGTTGTGAGGGGCCGCCTACTGGGCGCGGCGTTGGTGTCCGCAGTGCTGCTGGCCGGTTGCGGTCGCGACGTCGGGCACGACGACGTGACCCCTCCTGTCTGGGTGGATGACGAAGTCACCTTCGACGCCGGCGGTCTGACGCTCTACGGCACCTACCGGCACCTCAGCGGCGGCGGGCCGATCCCGGCTGCGCTGCTGATCTCCGAGAGCGGCGCCACCGACCGCAACGGCGACAACAACGTCGCCGGACCGATCGGCAATATGCGTCAACTCGCGGAGTTTCTCTCCGACCGCGGGGTGGCGACGTTGCGTTATGACAAGGTCGGCACCGGCGCTACCGGACTCGGCCCGTTTACCGGCCGGCCCTCCGACGTCGGAAGCGCGGTCTACACCGACGGCGCCAAAGCCGCCGCCCGTTTCCTAGCCGAACAGCCAGGCACAGAACGGGTTTCCGCTTACGGGCTGGGCGAGGGGGCCCTTCACGCGATGACCCTCGCCGGAGACACCTCATCTGGGGCGCCGAAGATCCACTCGCTGGGGCTGTTGCAACCCATCGGTGCGCGCTACCTCGATCTGATCACCGCCCGGGTGAGCGGTGATCTCGCCGCCGCCGTGCGTAGTGGCGCCAAAACCCAGCAGCAGGCCGACCAGGTGCTCGCCGCCTGGCAGTCCGCGGTGACACGGATTCGGACGGACGGATCAGTTCCGGACAGGCTTCCCGACGGCCTCGGCGCGATTGTCAACCCGCAGAACGTGAAAGCGGTCGTCGAGGCCGACGCCATCGACCCGCTCGACCTGGCCGCCCGCGTCCCGGACGGAACGCCGGTCTTACTCACCTGCTCGGACTCCGACGCTCAAGCCAGTTGTACGGGCATCGACCCATTGGCCCGCGCACTGGAACACACCGCGCTGACCCGGGTCGACCTCAGGGGTGTCAACCACGTGCTGCGCGACGACCCGACCGACAGTGTCGCCAACTACGCGAAGAAGGCGCCACTGAGTGCACAGCTCACCGACGTGCTGAACACATTCGTCACCGAGTAGTGCTTAAGTGACGCTCATGACCGATGACCGAATGCTGGCCCGGATCGCGGCCCTGCTGCGGCAGGCCGAAGGCACCGACAACGCACACGAGGCGGAGGCGTTCATGGCCGCCGCCCAACGGCTGGCCACGGCGACGTCGATCGACCTGGCCGTCGCCCGAGCGCACTCGGCCACCCATACCGCTGCGCAGGAGCCCACCCAGCGGACGATCACCATCGGTGAACCGGGCAGTCGAGGTCTGCGGACCTATGTTCAACTTTTCGCAGTGATCGCCGCTGCCAATGATGTGCGCTGCGACGTCGCCTCCAATTCGACCTTCGTCTACGCCTACGGTTTCGCCGAGGACATCGATGCCAGCCACGCGCTCTACGCCAGCCTGGTGGTCCAGATGGTGCGGGCCTGCGACGCCTACCTCGCGACCGGCGAGCACCGACCCACCCCAACCATCACCGCCCGGTTGAATTTCCAGTTGGCGTTCGGGTCCCGGATCGGACAGCGGTTGTCCCAGGCGCGCGACGAGGCCAGGCGGGATGCCACCGAGTCTGCTGATTCGGTGCCGGGGACCGCATTGGCGTTGCGCAACAAAGAGGTCGAACTGCGTGACCACTACCGCACGCAGTCCAAAGCCCGGGGAACGTGGCGGGCCAGCAGTTCCGCGGCGGGCTACTCCTCAGCGGCGCGCCGGGCCGGCGACCGCGCCGGGCGCAACGCCCGACTGGGTGCCAGCCCGGAACTTCCGGGAGCGCGGAGCCGGCTGTCGAGATGAGTGCCCGGGATACCCAGCGCTCCCGGGTATACGCCGCCGAGCAGTTCGTCAGAACGCTGTTCGACCGCGCGGCACAACACAATTCGCGAACCATCGAATTCTTCGGCGCCGCCATCACCCTGCCGCCAGAGGCGCGCTTCGCGTCGGTGGAGTCCATTCAGCGCTACGTCGACGAGGTCCTGGCACTGCCTGCCGTCGCCGAGATCGGTCGCACGGTAGGGCCGGTGACCGTCCGGGCCCGACGCTCGGCGACCGCCGCGCACTACGAGAAGGGCGGCGTGATCGCGGTACCCGACCGGCTCACTGGGGACTGGGCGATGCGGGAACTGGTGGTCCTGCATGAGTTGGCTCACCACTTTGGTGACCCCGACGCACCCGCGCACGGTCCCGGCTTCGTGGCGACGTTCTGTGGCCTGGCTGCGGCAGTCATGGGTCCGGAAGCCGGCCACGTGTTAAGAGTGGTGTACACGAAAGAAGGTGTGCGCTGAATGGACGAGGTGATCGGACCCGACCAGTGGCTCCCGGTCGAGGATCTGCTCGATGATCTACTCGCGGGTCGGGACTCGGCCCTTGCCGCGGCACTGGCCGATTCGCAGGCCGCCGGCTTACCGCCGATCGAGGTGTCCGCCCAGAGTGCCCGGCTGCTGTATCTGTTGGTGAAGATCACCTGCTCCCGACGGGTCCTCGAGATCGGGACCCTGGCCGGATTCAGCACCATCTGTCTGGCCCGTGGAGTGGGAGCCGAGGGCAGCGTCGTGACGCTGGAGTACAACCCGAGGCATGCCGAGTTGGCGGCGCGGAACCTCCACCGGGCTGGTCTGACCGACCGGGTGGAAGTCGTCGTCGGGCGGGCCCTGGACACCCTGCCCACGCTGAC
Organism: uncultured Mycobacterium sp.; assembly: GCA_964483865.1. Classification (GTDB taxonomy): domain Bacteria; phylum Actinomycetota; class Actinomycetes; order Mycobacteriales; family Mycobacteriaceae; genus Mycobacterium. The sequence goes on from CAZADG010000053.1 coordinate 22,314, forward strand.
CGGTGATTTCGACCTGGTGTTCATCGACGCCGACAAGGAGAACAACGCCGCCTACGTCGAACACGCGATCAGACTCGGTCGTTCGGGAACGGTGATCATCGTCGACAACGCAGTGCGTGCGGGCCGCATCCTGGCCCCCGCCGATGCGGACCACCAGGCCCGCGGGGTTCGCGAGATGCTTGAGATGGTGGGGGGGAATCCCCGACTGGAGGCCGCCGCCATTCAGACGGTGGGGGCCAAGGGCTGGGACGGATTCGTTCTCGCGCGGGTCAGATAGCCATCACCTCGACCGGTACCCCGTTGAGCACTGCGGTGCCCGAGAGGGGTTCGATCAGCGAACTGTCGAGCAGACTGTTGACGTTCACACCGGGCTGGGTGGCAGCGACGGAGAGCCGAGTGCCTGCGACGTCATGCCCCCAGCCGTGCGGCAACGACACCACTCCCGGGCGGATGGCGTCGGTGATCTCCACCGGCACCTGCAGCGTGCCGGCCGGCCCGGTGATCACCGCTACGTCGGTGATACCAAGCCTGTCGGCGTCGTCCGGATGGATCTGGAGGGTGCACCGGTTGGTGCCGCCGGCGAGGGCGGGCAGATTGTGCATCCAGCTGTTGTTGGACCGCAGGTGGCGCCGGCCGATGAGTAGGAATCCCTCCTGGCCGCAGTCCAATGACTCCTGCAGGCGCGGGATATCGGCGAGGATGGGCTCCGGCGCCAATTCCACCTTCCCGGAAGGGGTTCGGAGGACCTCCGGAATGCGGGCGGTCAGCGGGCCCAGGTCGATTCCGTGCGGATTGTCCTTGAGTCGCTGCAGGGTCAGACCGTCAGCTTTGGTGCCGAACCCGTCGCCGAACGGGCCGAGGCGGATCATCATGTCCAGTCGCCGCTCGTACCCCGGGCCGTCGGTGAGCATCGCCACCAGTTCATCGGGGTCGCGTCCAGCGACCGGTGAGTCCGGATCGGCGACCTCCTTGCCCAGGACGAACGAAATGATCTGGTCATCAACGAGTTTCGGATCGGCATCGCTGTCCAGGCCCAGAATTGCCAACGTGAGTCGGCAGATGATCTGCACTTCGTCGGGCCGCCCGTCGGGCAGCGGAAACACCGGCGGGGAGTAGCGGGCGTTGCCGCGGACAGCCACAGCGGACAGCGCCACGTCGAAGTGCGGGGCATAAGAGGGTGGCGGGGGCGGCAGGATGACGTCGGCGTGGCTGGTGGTCTCGTTGAGGTACGGGTCGATGCAGACCATGAACTCCAAGCCGTCCAGGGCCGACGACAGCCGATCTCCGTCCGGAGCGGAGAGCACCGGGTTGCCGGCGATTGTCACCAGGGCTCTGATCTGCCCGGCCCCGCCTGCCTCGATCTCTTCAGGGAGCAGTGCCGTCGGGAATTCGGAGAGCACCTCGGGGTGGCCGGAGACCCGGCTATGCCAACGGCCGGTCGAGAAGCCGCGACCCGGACGGGGCGGCCGCGGCGCGGCGCCGATCGGGGAGGTTGCGAACATCGCCCCACCTGGGCGGTCGAGGTTGCCGGTGAGCGCATTGACGACGTCGACGAGCCAGCTGGTCAGGGTGCCGAATCGGACGGTCGAGGTTCCGATGCGGCCGTAGACCGCCGACCGCGGTCCCGCGGCGATATCACGGGCGAGCGCGCGGATCTCACCTGCCGGCACACCGCAGTGCTCGGCGACCGCCTCCGGGGGGAATTCCAGCGCGGCGGCCCGCACCCGGTCCACGCCGCTGACGTGAGGTGCCAGGCCGCCCAGGTCCGAGTCGACCAGATCCTCGTCGAAGAGCACGTTGACCACCGCGAAAAGCAGTGCGGCGTCGCTACCCGGCCGCGGTGCGATATGCCGGTCGGCCATCTCGGCGGTGCGGGTGCGTTTCGGATCGATCACCGTCAGACGTCCACCGCGTCGCTTCAAGGCTTTGAGTTTGCCGCCGAAATCGGCTGCCGTGGTGACACTTCCGTTGGACACGAGCGGATTGGCGCCGATGACGATCAGGTGGTCGGTGCGGTCGAGGTCCGGAATGGTGAAGGCCAACGGGTTGCCGAACAAATACCCACAGGCCACATGTTTTGGCATCTGGTCGAGCGTGCTGGCGGAGAAAACCTGCCTGGTCTTCAGTGCCCGGACCAGTTGGGGGGCATAGAGACCGCCGGCGACGGTATGGGCGTTGGGGTTGCCCAGGTAGACGCCCACCGCGGCGTCAGGATCGGCCTGCACCCGCTTCAGACCGTCGGCCGCGACTCTGAGCGCCTCGTCCCAACTGGCATCGACGAGTTCGCCGTCACGGCGTACCAAAGGGGTCCGCAGCCGGTCGGGGTCGTTGTCGAGTTCAGCGAAGCTTGCACCCTTCGGACAGATGTAGCCGCGGCTGAACACATCGTCGCGATCGCCGCGTGCCGCGATGATCCGGTCGTCGTCGACGGTCAGGACGAGCCCGCAGGTGGCTTCACAGAGGGGACAGATACGAAGCGCGGTACGGGTCATCACGTCACTGTGCGGCACTGCGGCGCACACGGCAAGGGCGCTTTGCTGGATCCGAGCTGCCGGGGGTATGTTCCTGACAATTACCTGAGAGCAGGAGTTGGCATGGCTGAGATCACGACCCGCAAAACGCGACTGGCCGCCGCTGCCTCCGCCGTCGCTGCCGCAGTGGTTGCAGGGCCCTTGGTCCCTGCGGTTTCGGCCGCAACCCTGGACATCACCCAGGACGTCTACACCACCGGTCCGCTGATGGGACTGGCCGCCGGACTGGGACTGGACATGGTGACCCTTCCGCCGGTTCCGCTCGGATCCCTGGGTGAAGTCGCCCTTACCCTGGACTTCACCAACATCAGCGGAAGTCCCGTCGACCTGTACGACACCGTCAACGGACTGCCCTTCCTGCGGGGGTCGATTCCGGTCACCGGGGCGACGAACAGCTACAACCGCTACCTTGGCGGCACGCCCCGACAGTTTCCGGCCACGCTGGGCGCCGGCGGCGGCGCTGTCAACCTCGCGCGGGCTTACCGGGCCGCGATCCAGAGCGTCGCCAGCACCAACACCGACGTTCCGGCCGGCTACACCGCTTGGGAAACGATCGCGCCGATGGAACGTCAAACCCTCGCCTCAGGTTGCGTTGCTCTCAACCCGAACAACTGCCCTCAGGTGCAGCCCGTTTACGCCACCAATCAGGCGCTGATCTTCGTCCGGAACCCGTTGCGGCCCAACGGCGGATTCGATTCCCGTTTCGGCCCGATCCTCAATCTCTTCGGGGTGGACACCACCATGCCGCAGGCCGGCGTGTACCAGTCCGAGCCGGTGCCGTCCTCGGCTGTCAGTGGCAACCCGAAGAATCCCGCCCTTCGGCTCAACACGGCCACCGTCGACCTCACGTGGGCATATGACATCGAGTCTGATCTTCCAGTGACCCTGAATCCGTTTGCGTGGGTGAATTCGGCGTACACCCTCATCCCGACCAACCTGCTCGGCGGAGTCGAACTGAAGGGTCTGGACGCCACTGCGGTCGGTCTGAACATCGCCGGAGTTCTCGGCATCCTCAACCGGGAGAGCGGAGGCCTGGTGGGTATCTCCGACGGCCAAGGCTTCTATGGAACATTGCTGCCTAACGATCTGCCGTTGCTCGAACCGCTCCGGGTGCCGGCGCGGGTCATCAATCAGGTTTTCGGGACCAGCGTCGGAACGCCGTTCGCCGACGCGCTACAGCCCGCGCTCACCATCGCGGTCAACACCGCCTACACCGATGTTCAGACGCCCACCCAAGGGGGTACCTACAACCGAACGTTCGACCAAGCCGGCGAGTATGTGCCGTTGCTGTCGCAGAAGCCGCTCACGGGGGCGGAGTGGGTTCACGTTCCCGGTGACATGGCGCGTGCCCTGGTGGTCGGGTTCCAGAACGCCTTCCCGGTACTCCGGTTCGGCAAGACCGCGCCCGCTCTGACGGTGGACGGCAATCACCTGGCCATCACGCACCCGCCGGCTGAGGTGACGCCCCCCGCGGCGACCCTCGAAACGGCCGAGCCCGCTCCGGCCCCGGCTCTCGCCGCGAAGCCAGCGTTGCCGGATCTGACCGGCGATGTTGCCGCCACGCCGAAGGCGCCGATCGTGAAGTCACGGCACATCCGCGAATCGGTCACGAACGAACGTCAAGCAACGACATCGCAGCCCCGCGGTGGTGCGCCGCGCCAGAAGCGGACCGCTGACCGCTAATCGCAGACCGCGCCGCCAGCGGCGGAGCCGACCAGCTTGCGGTACTTGGCCAGCACGCCGGAGGTGTAGCGCGACGGCGGAGGAATGAATCCCACGCCGCGCGTGGCCAATTCGTTCGCGTCGACTAGCAGGTCGAGGGTCTGGTTAGCGACGTCGAGACGGATCCGGTCACCGTCGGCGACGAACGCGATCGGACCGCCGTCGACCGCCTCGGGGGCCACGTGGCCCACGCACAGTCCGGTGGTTCCGCCGGAGAACCGGCCGTCGGTAAGCAGCAGCACGTCCTTTCCCAGCCCGGCGCCCTTGATGGCGCCGGTGATGGCCAGCATCTCGCGCATGCCCGGGCCGCCCTTAGGGCCTTCGTAGCGGATGACCACGACGTCTCCGGCGGTGATGGTGCCGTCCTCGAGAGCGTCCATGGCCGCGCGTTCACCATCGAAAACCCTTGCGGTGCCCTCGAAGACGCTGGAGTCGAAGCCGGCGGACTTGACCACTGCGCCCTCGGGTGCCAGCGATCCGTGCAGGATCGTGATACCGCCGGTGGGGTGGATCGGGTTGGTCAGCGCGCGCAGCACCTTGCCGTCGGGATCCGGCGGGGCGATGTGGGCGAGGTTCTCCGCCATCGTCTTTCCGGTGACGGTCAGTACGTCGCCGTGCAGCAGGCCCGCATCGAGCAGGGCCTTCATGACGACCGGCACGCCGCCGATGCGGTCGACGTCGTTCATGACGTGCGCGCCGAACGGTTTGACGTCGGCGAGGTGGGGAACCTTCGCGCCGACCCGACTGAAGTCCGCCAGCGACAGGTCGACCTTGGCCTCGTGGGCGATGGCGAGCAGATGCAGCACCGCGTTGGTGGATCCACCGAACGCCATGACCACTGCGATGGCGTTCTCGAAGGCCTCCTTGACCAGGATGTCGCGGGCGGTGATGCCACGCCGCAGCAGTTCCACGACCGCGACGCCGCTGCGACGGGCATAGCCGTCGCGGCGACGGTCGGTGGCCGGCGGGGCGGCACTGCCGGGCAGCGAAAGGCCCAGCGCCTCACCGACACTGGCCATCGTATTGGCGGTGTACATGCCGCCGCAGG
>CAZADG010000054.1:0-10223 GCA_964483865.1 uncultured Mycobacterium sp.
CCGGAGGCGTCGAAGCCGGAGCCACCCCGGCCGCCGGCCCCCCCGGTCCCACCGGTGCCACTAGCACCGCTCGTGCCCGAAGCAGCCCCCTGACCGCCAAGACCGCCGGCACCTCCGATACCACCGGAACCGGCATTACCGCCCGTCCCGCCGGCCTGACCGTCGCGACTCTGCGCGGTTCCGTCAGCGCCAGCCTGGCCAGCGCCACCCGCTCCACCGGCGCCTGCATCACCGCCCGCACCACCGGCACCGCCGGTGCCATCGCCGCCCGCCCGTCCCGTGGTCCCACCACCTGCGCCGCCAAAACCGGCCGCACCGCCGCTGCCTCCGGTCCCACCGTTGCCGCCATCGCCCCCGTCGGTGCCGGCATCGCCCGGGTTGGTCCCGGTCGTTCCATCAAGGCCTTGTACGCCGCGGCCACCAGCCCCGCCCGCGCCGCCGGCGCCACCGTTACCTCCGTCGCCGTCCGTGCCCGCGGCGCCACTCGCGCCGAGCCCTCTTACCAGTCCGGCCGCGCCGCCAGTGCCGCCTGCGCCGCCCTGGCCACCCGAACCGCCTGCGCCTCCAGCGTCGCCATCTGGGTTCTGAACGGTTCCATCAGCGCCACCTGCACCCGCCCCGCCGTTGCCGCCGCGACCTCCGGTGCCGCCCGCGCCGCCCGCGCCGGCGTCGCCTGAGATCCGGCCACCGGCACCACCCCTACCGCCGTGTCCACCTCTTCCGCCGTCGCTGCCGCCGGTGCCCGATTGCCCTGCCAGCGATCCGTCGGTCCCGTCCGTTCCGTCGGCCCCACGGCCACCCCGGCCTCCGGCGCCCCCGTTCCCGTAAGCGCCGCCGGCGCCGCCCGCGCCGCCGTCACCACCGGCAGTTCCCGGCGCGGCAAGGGTCGCGTCCCAGCCAGCACCGCCGTCACCTCCGTTGCCACCGGTGGTTGGCTGAAGACCCGCGCTACCGGCACTGCCGCTGACGCCGCCGGTTCCGACGCTGCCTTGGGCTCCGCCTGCTCCGCCTTGTCCGGCGACTCCCAGAGAGCCGCCGTCGCCGCCGTTCCCGCCATCAGAGAAGTTCGCACTGCCCGCGCCGCCGTTCCCGCCGCTGCCCACCGCACCGGCATCGCCGCCCTCGCCGCCGTTCCCGCCGCTACCACTGGTTCCGGACCCGGTGCCGTCGCCGCCGGCGCCGCCGGAACCGCCGCGACCTCCGGCCCCGCCGGTGCCGCCGTTACCGCCGTTGCCGGCCGCAGTGAATTCGGTGGCGTCAGCTCCGCTGGCGCCCGTCCCGCCGGTGCCGCCGTCCCCGCCGCTGCCGCCCGACCCGCCCTTGCCGCCGCGGCCCGAATCGGCGAGGGCGGCACCACCGCGCCCGCCGATTCCGCCGTCTCCGCCGGAGGAACCGGATACACCATCTGCCGAGGGCACGGCCCCTGCAGCGCCGTCGGCCCCGTGACCTCCCTGACCGCCGGCCCCACCGTCGCCGCCGTCGCCGGCTTCGATGCCACCACGTCCGCCGTCACCCCCGGCTCCGCCGGCGCCGGCCGCGAGATCGCCGACGCCCACACCGCCCGTGCCGCCGGCACCGCCGTTACCGCCTCTGCCGACCAGGACGGCATCGCCCCCGTCTCCACCGGCCCCACCGGCGGCGCCGGCGTCGCCGTCACCGCCATTACCGCCGTTACCGCCGTCTCCGGTGGCAATGGCATCGCCGCCCCGGCCACCATCTCCGCCGCGTCCGCCTCCGGCACCCGACGACGCGGTGATCGGCGATACGAATGCGAAGAGCGAGATGGCGTCGCCGGCAAATGCTCCGGCGACGCCACCGACGCCGCCTGCAGTGCTGGTCCCGCCGCGTCCTCCGTTGCCTCCGTTCCCGCCGTTGCCGCCGTCGATACCTCCACGGCCGCCCGCCCCACCGGTACCTCCGGTGCCCGCGACGGCGCCCCCAGCGGCGATGCCGCCATCACCGCCGGCACCGCCGTTTCCACCGTTACCCACGAGGGCGGCGTTGCCACCACGACCACCGCTGCCGCCGGCGGCGCCGATTCCGCCGATTCCGCCGCCACCGCCGTCGCCGCCGTTTCCAGCAGCGATCGCGTTGCCGCCAGCACCGCCTGCGCCGCCGGCGCCGCCTGCGCCGCCTGCGCCGCCACTCAGGGCGCCGGCAGCCCCCTGTCCGCCAGCTCCACCGTTGCCGCCGAGATCACCGCCCGATCCACCTGCGCCGCCGGCGCCACCATCGCCGCCGGCAATATCAGCGACGCCGCCCGCGCCTCCCTGCCCGCCGTCGCCGATGCCTACCGCGTCGCCGCCCCGACCGCCTGTTCCGCCCGCACCACCATCGACGCCGCCCGCGCCACCGGTCCCGCCGTCCCCACCGTTGCCGGAGAGGATTCCGCCCTTGCCGCCGGCGCCGCCGGTGCCGCCGGCCGCTCCCGCGCCGCCCTTGCCGCCATCTGAGCCCCTGCCGCCGTCGCCGACATCTCCAGCATCACCACCTGCTGCGCCATTTCCGCCGGCCACACCGGCGGTCGTCGATTCCGCTCCTGCCCCGCCCGCTCCGCCGTTGCCGCCCGACAGCGCTCGCGAGCCTTCCAGTCCGACCGAGCCGACAGATCCCCTGAAGCCACCCTTGCCCGGCAAGCCGCCGGCGCCGCCCGCGCCGCCGAGTCCGGTGCTGCCGCCTGCTCCGCCTTTGCCGCCGTCCGGGTTCTGGCCGTCGCCGTCGGCGCCATCTCCGCCGTCGCCCGGAGTTCCCGCATCTCCGCCGGTGCCGCCCTGGCCACCGTCACCCGAGAGGCTTCCTGCCGAGGCATCGCCACCGGCTCCACCTCTACCGCCGACGCCGCCGGCGCCGGAGTTGCCGCCGGCGCCGCCCGCACCGCCACCCGTCGCGCCGTCGGCGCCGTTGCCGCCGGTTCCCCCGCGGCCGCCGAGACCACCGGTGCCGCCGGCGCCGCCGGCGCCGGAGATCACGCCGCCGCGTCCGCCCGCCCCGCCGGTGCCGCCGGTACCACCCGCAGAGCCTTCACCGCCATCAGCGCCGGGCACCGCGCCGTCGGTGCCGTCTAGACCGGGTGAACCGGCGCCGCCACGTCCACCGTCGCCGCCCTTGCCGACTGCGCCGCCGGCGCCGCCGGCCCCGCCGTTGCCGGCTGCTGTTCCGGGTGCCGCGAAAGTGGCATCCCAGCCAGCGCCGCCGGTCCCGCCGTCACCGCCTGAGGTGACCTGCGCACCCCGTGCTCCTGATGCTCCTTCGCTACCGCCGCGTCCCCGGCCGGCGGCACCGCCGGTGCCGCCCAAACCCGATTTCGCGGAGGCCGGGTCGCCGCCCTTGCCGCCGGTACCGCCATCCGGGTTGGCCTCGGTGCCGGCCCCACCAACCCCACCGTCACCCGGCGTGCCGGCATCGCCGCCTTCGCCGCCCGCGCCGCCAGTTCCTGCGATCCCGCGCGCGGAGCTGCCGCCCGCACCGCCGGTGCCACCGGCGCCGGCGTCACCGCCCGTACCGCCATCGCCGCCGGTCCCGCCGCCGAGTGAACCCTCGGCACCGGTGCCGCCCCGTCCACCGTCGCCCCCGCGTCCACCGAGCCCGCCCTGGCCGCCGTCGCCGGAGACTTCGCCTGCATCACCACCGGCTCCGCCCCGGCCGCCGCTGCCACCCGCCGATCCCGCCTGTCCGTCCCGGCCGGGGAGAGTGGCGTCGGCGCCGGGCTTTCCGGTGGCACCGTCGCCCCCGTTTCCGCCGGCGCCGCCGCTGCCGGCCTGTCCACCCCGTCCGCCGGCGCCGCCGTCACCGCCGTCCCGGCCCAGGATGGTCGCGGTCCACCCGTCTCCGCCGGCACCACCGTCCCCGGCCGGTCCTTGCACTGAGCCCCCGCTGACGCCCGCCGCGCCCGACTTGCCGCCCTTCCCGCCGCCCGCGGCGCCACCGGCTCCTCCGGCGCCTCCCGCGCCGGGGTCACCGCCGGCTCCGCCCGCGCCGCCGTCGGGGTTCTGGGCGGTGCCATCCGCCCCGGCGCCGCCGTCGCCCGGAGTCCCTGCCTGGCCGCCTGACCCACCTGCGCCGCCGTCACCGGCCGAACCCGGCCGCGGGACGATCAACAGCATTCGGCCCGCGCCCGCCTGCCCGCCGGCGCCGCCGCTGCCGCCGGCGCCTCCGTTGCCGCCTGCCCCGCCGGCGCCGCCGTCCTCGCCGGCTACGACCGCGTCTTCACCGTCCATACCGGCGCCGCCGGCCCCACCACGTCCGCCGGTGCCGCCGACTCCGCCTGCCCCGCCCCGGCCGAGAATCCAAGAGCCCGCGCCGCCATTGCCGCCGTTGCCACCGGCGAAGCCGGCATCGCCGTCGGTGCCCGAGCTACCGGGGAGGACGGCGTCGGAACCGCCGCCGCCGACTGAGCCTGCGCCGCCTGTACCGCCCTTGCCCCCAGTGCCGAAACTCGACAGCCGGCCAGCCGCGCCGCCGTCACCTCCGGCGCCGCCGATACCGCTCGCTGTGGACGACCCGCCGTTACCGCCGCTCCCGGCCTTGCTTAAGAACGCAAACTGTCCAGTGCTCCCGCCGGTTCCACCGCTTCCGCCGGAGCCGAACAGAGCACCACCCCCAGCGCCTCCGGCCCCGCCGTTGCCAAAGAACAGCCCCCCGGCGCCGCCGGCTCCGCCGGTGCCGCCATCACCGACCAGCGCCGCCCCGCCAGCCCCGCCGTTGCCCCCACTACCGGCGAACAAGCCGCCGCGGCCGCCTGCACCGCCGTCACCGCCTGCCACTCCGTCGCCGCCGTCGCCGCCACGACCGAACCACCCTGCAGATCCGCCGGTTCCGCCGTTGTAGCCGCTGCCGCCTGAGCCGAACAAGCCGCCGCGGCCGCCGTTGCAAGCGCCGGTCGAACAGGTCTGCGCGGTCCACGAATAGCCGGTGCCGAACAGCAGCCCGGCATCGGGATTGGCGGCGGTGCCGTCGCCGAAGAGGCGCAACGTGCTTTTGGCCGCAGCTTGGAGACTCGGATCAGGGGGATCGCTGCTGGTGGTCTGCGCGGCCAGGCTGGCAGCCGTGGCCGCTGTTTGAGTATCCCGACGGACGAAGGCGAGGTGTGTCCACAGCAGCGCTGCGGCGCCGGGGGAGTCTCCGCCGCCGCCGGCGCCCAGCCAGTTCAGGACCTTCCCGCTGATGCCCAGCACGGTGCTGCGCGACTGATCCGCGGTCATCACCGGGGCGCTGGCTGAGGCCGGCGTTGGGACCGCCTCCGCTACCACCTGAGCGGCGACACCGGAGGCGTCGCCGGCTGAACCGGCGCTCGAGGCGTTCGCCTGGAGCTCGGAGTTGAGTTGGGCACGCGACGAGTCCGCTAGTTCAGCGGGCAACGACTCCAGTGACGCAGCAGGAAACGACTCCGTTGGCGCAGTGGGTATCGAGTCCGCGGCGCCGGGGACCGACGCAGCGGGCCGTGCCTGGGTGCGACGCTTTGGAGTACCGACGGCGCTTGCGGTGGGTTCGGTCTTGTCGCGGTGATGTGAAGACTGGCGGCGGGGTGGGGGCGGATCGACGTTGGCCGTCATGCCAGAGGAACCGCTTGTTTCCGACGGGGAGGCGGTCTCCGTCGCCGTGGTGGCCGGCGGCGGCCCTCGGTGGCGTGGCCCGGAGGTGGCCGGCCCGGGTGCGCGGGAGGCTTTAGTCGAGGGTCCCTGGTTGGACGACACGCCCGCCGAATCACCGGTGGAACCGGCCGATCCGGTGTTGTCGGCATAAGATATCGGCATCGCGGCAATGGCCGATCCGACGCCGAGCGCGATCGCGAGCGCGCCAACGCGTCCGACGTACCGGGCACCCTCTTTGCCTAGTGGCGCCGATGTGAACCGGTCGTCGTACTCGATGGCGCGTACACGGCCAGGCGCGGGGCGGTGCCTGCCGTTCGTCGCTCCTCTGCTGTGCCTACCCAAGGGGTCAAACCTCTGTGCGGACCAAATCTGCTATGCCGGGTGGCGGTCCCCGGCTAGCAAATTGAATCAACAAAAAGGAAACTTTTTTAGGTTTTTCGCTGTCGGGTGATCAGTCCGTTATCTCGGAGCAGTTTGCTCGTGTCTTTGGTTGCGGCTTTCCTGCTGGTTTCGCCGCCGCGCCGTCAGGCGGCCGACTTTGGTCGCGGAACTGTCCCTGTGGGGATGACCGGCCAGCGCCTACGTTGAAAGAACGAGTATTTGCTGTGAAGAATCCCGTTGACCGCGGCGATAGTCTCAAGGTTTTTCGATTCGCAGGTGATTCGTTTGGCGGGTTTCGTTTCTTCCTCGTGGCTTTCAGGAGCATCGCCATGTCGGTCGGCTGAGCCCACAACCACGCCCACAACCACTGACAGCGAAAGCGGTTCGGCTTGCGGAAGGCCGTGGCTGACTAATAATTGACGCCGGGGCCGTTGGAGCCACCGATAAGGGAGATGATGAGCAACCTCGAGGGCTTGCCGGCCGAGGTGCTTGACCGCATCCACGCCGCTGTGCGGGCCGAGTTACTCAAATCGGGGATCGACGAATTCTCGATCGAGCGGGTCGCGCGCCGCGCCGGCGTGCAGCCCGGGACGATCCGTCGGCATTGGCATGACCGCCGGGTGCTGCTGATGGACGTCATGCTCGCTCACACCAAAGCATCGCTGTGGAATCCCGATACCGGCAGCCTTTACTCGGACCTCGACGCGGTAGCGGCACTCGCGGTGGAGAACTCCCAGACCGAGTCCGGACGAGCGCTGTTTCGGCGGGTGCTTCCGGGCGGCGGCGATGTGGATCTCGCCGAAATCGGGGCAGATCTGTGGAATGCCCGCTTCCGGGATGCGGCCCAGGTCTTGGAACGCGCCGCCGGGCGAGGTCAGTTGCGCGACGGCATCGTGCCCGATGAAGCGATTCGGATGTTCGCTGCTGCCTTCTGTTACGACGTGATATTCAACAACTGCCCGATACGCCCGGAGTATGGCCAGCAGGTCGTCGACATTTTCCTGCATGGTGTCCTCGGCGCGGCGGGTAGGGACCGTCCGTGGCCCGAGCTCGAGTACCTCCTTCGCCATTCCCCGTCGTCCGATTCCGATGTGCCCGCTGATCACGCCGTTGAGACCGCCCGCCGCGCGGTCGTGCTCATGCGGATCTGGGCCGACGCTCTACCGGATCCGATGGTGCTGCTTGAAGCAGTTCACGACGAGCAGGGGAAAATCACCGACTTCATCTGCCGTGACGCCAATCGCGCCGCGTGCGAACAGGCGGGCATTACCCGCGGCGACATGGTGGGTTGCAGCCTCACCGAGAGGATGCCGACCTTCGGGTCTCACGGAATGTTGGAGCGCTATGCGCACTGCGCCGACAGCGGCGAACCCCTGGTGATCAACGACTTCGCGTATCAGCATTTCGAGTTCGACGTGCAACAACGGTTTGACCTGCGGGCCACCAGTGCCGGTGCCGACCTCATCACTGTCACCTGGCGTGACGTCACCGACCGCTATGAGTCGGAAAAGCGCGATGAGCGCTACCGCAGACTGATGGACTTCTCCACCGTGCCGGCAGCGCTGGCGACCGACGACGGGCGGTTGGTGTCGGTCAATCAGGCGATGGCGTCGATGATCGGCTATGACATCCCGTCACTGCTCGACATGCATTGGCAGGAGATCACCGCGCCGGAGAACCTCGAGCTGGACTTCCAGGCGTTCACCGACATGGTGGCGGGCCGACGCGATTCCTACCGGGCTGTGACTCAATACATTCACGCCGACGGGCACCGGGTGGCGGCTGATTTGTCGGTGAGTTGTATCCGCCGACCCGACGGCGGGGTCGAGCACCTCATTGCCCAGATGATTGACATCACCGGATACACCGAACCCGGCTGATCGTTGCTAGAGTCGCGGCGAGTGTTTGCCCGAAGACCGTTTCGGGTCCGGAAGATAGTGGGCGGGGCGAGAGCATGATGACCACCGGAGGCGGCAGGGGAGAGTTCCCGCCCGGGGATACGGCGCTGCCGGTCAAAGACATCGGCCGACTGCTGGTGCGGTGCGCGGACCGGCCGGGATTGGTGGCCGCGGTCACCACATTCCTCGCTGAGGCCGGCGCCAACATCATTTCGCTCGACCAGCACTCCACCCAGGAAACGGGTGGCATCTTCATGCAACGCACCATCTTCCACCTGCCTGGCTTGGCCGCCGCCCGCGCGGAACTGGAACGCGCCTTCGTCGAGCGGGTCGCCGAACGGTTTGCCATCGACTACCGGATGACTGAGGCTGCCAAGCCCAAGCGGGTCGCGCTGATGGCCTCGACCGAAGACCACTGCCTGCTCGATCTGCTGTGGCGCAACCAGCGCGGCGAACTGGACATGTCGGTGGTGTTGGTAGTCGCCAACCACCCCGACCTTGCCGACCAGGTCCGGCCGTTCGGCGTTCCGTTCATCCATGTGCCGGCCACCAAGGACATCCGAGAGCAGGCCGAACAACGACAACTCGACTTGCTGCGAGGCAACGTCGACCTGGTGGTTTTGGCACGCTACATGCAGATCTTGAGCCCCAACTTCCTGGAACAGGTGGGTTGTCCACTGATTAACATCCACCATTCGTTCCTGCCCGCGTTCATCGGCGCATCGCCGTACCGACGTGCCAAGGAACGCGGCGTGAAATTGGTTGGCGCCACAGCCCATTACGTGACAGCAGACCTCGACGAGGGACCGATCATCGAGCAGGACGTAGTCCGGGTGGACCATCGTCACGGCGTCGAGGACCTCGTGCGGCTAGGTGCCGACGTCGAACGCGCCGTGCTGTCACGGGCGGTCCAGTGGCACTGCGAGGACCGGATCATCCGCTACGGCAACCAGACCGTCGTCTTCTAGGTCTGCGGGTCAGGCCAGGAGCGGCTCATGTGCTCCAATTCCAGCAAGCGGCGCCGAACCTCGGCGGCCACCTCCTCAGCGGGCAAGTCCTGTGGCGAAGACCGGGTGTCGACCGGCAGTCGAACCTCGGCCGCGTCAAGGTAGCCGGCCGCCAACAATGCCTCGATGGGCGAGCGTCCATAGACCCGCGCCACCGCCATGGCGGTCTCCGGCTTGGGCCTGGTCTTGCCGTGCAGCCAATGACACACCGACAGCCGCCCCACGCCGACCTTCTCGGCAATCTGGGACTGTGTCTGCCCTCGCGCGATTCGGCGCAAATACTCCGGCCAATTCTCCGTCATCGGTTCCCCCCTCCGCGCACACCATAGGGAAGGCCACCGACAGAAGTGATGTGTGGGACGCTTCCGCTATGACGTGGCGGGCTCGGCCGGTGGGCATCCTGGCCGGTTATCTCGCCGATCTGGCGTTCGCTGATCCGTCCCGCCGCCATCCGGTGGCCGGATTCGGTTCCTGCGCAGTCGGTCTCGAGCGGCTCACCTACCGGGACAGCCGGGCAGTGGGCGCCTTCCACACCGCGTTGCTGGTAGGCGGGCTGGCGATGGTCGGGACGGTGCTGCAGCGCCGCACGCGTGGCGGCGCCGAGGCGGCTCTGACCGCAGTTGCCACCTGGGTCGCACTGGGCGGAACCACGCTGGGTCGGACCGGTTCGGCGATGGCGGATCTGCTCTCCGCAGCCGATGTCGACGGTGCCCGAGCCTTGTTGCCGTCGCTGTGCGGCCGGGACCCCGCCGTGCTCGATACCGTGGGGTTGGCGCGGGCTTCGTGCGAGTCGGTGGCTGAGAACACCTCAGACGCGCACGTGGCACCCCTGGTGTGGGCGGCGGTGGCCGGGATACCGGGCGTGCTCGCTTACCGCGCGGTCAACACACTCGATGCGATGATCGGTAACCGTTCGCAGCGCTACGCCCAATTTGGTTGGGCTGCTGCACGATTCGATGACGTTGCCAACTATTTGCCAGCCCGCCTGACGGGTCTTCTCACGGTGGTCTGCGCACCGCTGGTGGGGGGATCGCCGCGGCGGGCGGTGACGGCGTGGCGCCGTGACGCGGGACGCCACCCCAGTCCGAACGCCGGTGTCCCCGAGGCCGCATTCGCCGGGGCGCTGGGCGTACGGCTGGGCGGGCCCACCCAGTACCGCCACGACCTGGAGATCCGGCCCACCCTCGGGGACGGCCCACCGCCGACAACGGAGGACCTCCGCCGGGCGGTAAGTCTGTCGCGTCTGGTGCAGGCGGGCGCGCTGCTGGTGGCCCTAGCGTTCAGCGTCGTCGGCCCTAGCGTTCAGCGTCGTCGGCCCTAGCGTTCAGCGTCGTCGGCCCTAGCGT
>CAZADG010000054.1:10323-27483 GCA_964483865.1 uncultured Mycobacterium sp.
TCAGCGTCGTCGGCCATAGCGGTCAGCCAGCTTCTCCTCGGCGGTGGGTGGTGCTGGGCTGGCCTGAGCCTGCGCCTGCGCGGCTGCCTCCCGGCGGCGCATCCGCAATTCGGAATACGCGAAATAGCCCAGGCCCAGCGGGGCGACGATCCCGAAAGCGATCCACTGGATGCCGTATGACAGGAATGGCCCGGCATCCAGTTGGGGCAGCGGCAAGACGTCCAGGCCGCCCGGTTGTTTCTCCACCAGTTGCAGGTAGGAACCGGTCAGCGGGGTCTTGGTGAGGTCGGCGATCTGGCCGGTGTCGATGGCGTAAACCTGTTGGAAGCCGCCCTCGGTGAATGGCTGCTTGTCGTCGGTTGGTGCGGTTTCGGAGTCCCGCAACCGGGCGGTGATGTTCACGGTGCCCTCAGGGGGTGCCGGGATCGCAGGCACTGCAGTGCCCTGATCCGGGTGCACGTAGCCACGGTTGACCAGGACCGTCGGGCCGCCGTCCACCGCGAACGCCGTGAGCACTTCGTAGGCCGGCGCCCCGCCGATCACCCGGAGTCGGGCCAGTACCTCCGCATCCGGCAGATAGCGTCCTGTCGCGGTGACTCGGCGCCACTGCGCGTCCGGGGCTGACGAATCCTGTCCCGGCAGAAGCGATGTGACCGCGACCGGTTGGGCGGTCAGGGACGCCTCGATCTGCTGGTTCTCCCGGGACGTCCGGGTGTTCTTGCCGAGTTGCCAGGGTGCAAGGACCGTGAGGGCCAGATACGTGAACATCGCCACCACCAGGGCCAGTGCGATCCAGCCCGGACGCAGCAGGAATGCCAGACGCTTCATCGGTTCGCCAACCGTTCGTCAACCCAGTCGTGCAGTCCCGGCAGCGCCGCTTCGATCACCGCGAAGGTCTCCATGAAATCGACGTGACCGCCGTAGTAGGGATCTTCGACATCGGGGGCGTTGGCACCCGACCGCGGTTCAAAGGAACGAAGCATGCGCAACCGCTCCGGGCCGACACCCAGATCGCGCAGCACTCGCAGATGGTTGCGGCCGAGGGCGACAACGAGATCCGCCGAAAGGTGTTCGTCGCAGACCTGGGCGGCGCAATGCGCCGTGGGATAGCCACGGTCGGCCAGAACCCGTACCGCGCGATGATCCGCCCCGTCGCCGGCGTGCCAGCCTCCGGTGCCCGCACTGCTCACCCGGACCACGTCGGACAGGCCACGTTCGGCGATCTGATGGGCGAACATCTTCTCAGCCATCGGGGAGCGGCAGATGTTGCCGGTACAGACGAAGGTGATGTGGAGAAGTTCCAGTGGCGCATCAGACACCGAGCACCTCCCGCAGTTCCTCGACGGTGTTGACGTGGGCGATCGCTGCGTCGAGGGCGTCCGAACCGCCGTAACCCCAGCCGACCACCACCGTATCGATGCCGTGTTCGGCGGCGCCTTCGATGTCGTGTGCCCGGTCACCGACCATCAGCACCCGTTCGGGCAGTGGTTCCAGTTGCGCCAACGCGTGGGCAACGACGTCGGACTTGCTCGCTCGCTGCCCGTCGGGGCTGGCGCCGGCGATCACCTCGAATTCGCGGGCGATGCCGAAATGTTCGAGAATCTTCCATGCGGTCGGTTCCGCCTTGGAAGTGGCCACGGCCAGACGTACCCCGGCCGCGCGCAGGTCGGCGAGTACATCGGTGATGCCCGCGAACAGCGTGTTCATCGCCCAACCCCGGCGAAGGTAATCAGTCCGGTAGGCGGCGATCGCCTCGCTGGCGCGATCACCGAGTCCCAGCAAGGACATGGTCTGGTGCATCGGCGGACCGACCACCAAAGCAGCCAGATCACCGTCAGGCATCTCGGCGCCGACCGCGGCCAGGGCATGCCGGAAGCTTGAGACCACACCCTCGGCGGAATCGGTCAGCGTGCCATCGAGATCGAAGATCACCAACTGGGGGCGAGGACCGGCGGCCATAGGCGTCACAGGTTCATTGTCCCTGACGGCGCCGACTCGGCCGACGACTACTGTGCTACTGGTGAGCGAGCAGGGTGTGCGTGCGGCGGCGCGCTACCACGGCGACCAGGCCGCGGCCCCGGGCATGCTGGACTTCGCCGTCAATGTGCGCCACGCCGAACCACCGCTCTGGCTGCGGCAGCGGCTTGCCGCCCGGTTGGTGGACCTGGGCTCCTACCCGAGCGCGGCCGACCGCGCCGCGGCGGTCACAGCGGTGGCGAGTCGTCATGGGGTGGCCGAGGATCGTGTGCTGCTGCTGGCCGGCGGGGCCGAGGGTTTCGCACTGCTGCCTGCGTTGCGGCCGCGTCGGGCCGCGCTTATCGCGCCGTCGTTCACCGAGCCTGAGGCCGTGCTGGCCGCCGCGGGGGTGCCATGCGACCACGTGGTACTACCGGTGCCGTTCGGACTGGCCTGCGCCGCGGTGCCCGAGGCCGCCGACCTGGTCGTGGTGGGCAATCCGACCAACCCCACCGGGGTTCTGCATCCACGGGAGTCGCTGCTGGCATTGCGCCGCCCCGGTCGGCTGGTCGTGGTTGACGAGGCCTTCGCCGACGCAGTAACCGACGAATCGCAGTCGCTGGCCGCGCTGGGCCTTCCCGACGTTCTGGTGTTGCGCAGCCTGACCAAAACGTGGGCGCTGGCTGGTTTGCGGGTGGGTTACGCACTGGGAGATCCTCAGGTGCTCGCCCAACTCTCCGCGGGGCGGCCGCACTGGCCGCTGGGCACCCTGCAATTGGAAGCTATCGCGGCATGCTGCCAACCGGCGGCCGTAGCCGAGGCCCGCGCCGGTGCGCACCAGTTGGCCCGACACCGCGCGGATATGACAGCGGCGTTGGCCGGTATGGGCCTCGACGTGGTCCATGGCAGCGCGCCGTTCGTGCTTTTCGCTGTCCCCGATGCACCGCTGATGCGGAAACGCCTGAAGGCCAACGGGATCGCGGTCCGACGCTGCGATACCTTCGTCGGGCTGGGGGATAACTACCTGCGCGCCTCGGTGCGGCCGGAATGGCCGGTATTGGTGGGCGCGATCGCAGAGGCGCTGCAGTGACCGTCCGCCTCGCAGACGTCATCGAGGTGCTCGACGACGCCTACCCGCCGCACCTGGCACACGACTGGGACTCGGTGGGTCTGGTCTGCGGCGACCCGGACGATCCGATCGACTCCGTCACCGTCGCCGTCGATGCCACCGGGCCGGTGGTCGACGCCGTCGGCTCCCGCGGACTGCTGTTGGCTCATCACCCTTTGCTGCTGCGTGGCGTGGATACGGTGGCGGCCAGCACCCCCAAGGGTGCCCTCATCCACCGCCTGATCCGATCCGGTTCCGCGTTGTTCACCGCCCACACCAATGCCGACGCGGCCAGTCCGGGGGTCTCCGATGCACTGGCCGCGGCACTGGGACTGTCCGTGGACGGGGTGCTCGACCCAGCGCCCGGCAGCCCGGCATTGGACAAGTGGGTGATCTTCGTCCCGGTAGAGAGCACCGAAGTGGTACGCGAGGCATTGTTCGCCGCGGGTGCCGGCCACATCGGCGACTACTCGCATTGCAGTTGGACCGTGACCGGTGCCGGCCAGTTCCTCCCCGGCGCCGGAGCGTCCCCGGTCATCGGGACTCGCGGAGTGGTGGAACGGGTGGCCGAGGACCGCGTCGAGGTGATCGCGCCGGCAAGGCTCCGCGGGCCGGTGCTGGCGGCCATGCGCGCCGCGCACCCCTACCAGGAGCCTGCCTTCGACGTGTTCAGCCTGGCGTCACTGCCTGCTGACATCGGCATCGGCCGGCTTGCGAGCCTGCCCGCCCCGCAACGGTTCGCCGATTTCGTGGCCCGGGTCAATGCGGCTCTGCCTGCGACCAGTTGGGGGATCCGGGCCGCCGGTGACCCCGAAGCGCAGGTGAGTCGGGTGGCGCTATGCGGGGGCTCAGGAGACTCGCTGCTGGCGGCGGCCAGGGCGTCCGGAGTCCAGGCGTATGTCACCGCCGACCTGCGCCACCATCCGGCCGACGAACACCGGCGGGGGAGTGACGTCGGACTGGTCGATGTTGCGCATTGGGCAAGCGAATACCCCTGGTGCGCGCAGGCGGCCGAAGTGCTGCGATCGCACTTCGGCGACCGACTGCCGGTCACGGTCTGTCCGATACGTACCGATCCATGGAACATCGAGGAGAGGACATTATGAAAGCTGAACTCGCCCAACAACGTTTGCTTCTCGGATTAGCCGAGTTGGACGCCGAATTGACCCGCTTGGCGCACCGCGCCACCCACCTTCCCGAGCAGCAGCACTATGAGGAGCTGGAAGCTCAGCAGCGTGACGTCGCCGATCGCATCGCCGTCGTTTCCCTCGCCCTCGAGGACCTCGACACCCAGATCGCCAAGCTGGAATCCGAGGTTGACACCGTCCGGCAGCGCGAGGACCGCGACCGTGGACTGCTGAACTCGGGTGCCGTCGGGGATCCCAAGCAGCTGCAGGAACTTCAGCACGAACTGGGCACCCTGGAACGCCGCCAGGCCAACCTGGAGGACTCGCTGCTGGAGGTGATGGAACGCCGCGAACAGGCTGCCGCCGAACAGGCACGAGAACAGGCCGCCCTGGAGACTGTGGAAGCCGACCTGGCGGCCGCCCGTGGGGCGCGCGACGCGGTCTTGGCCGAGGTGGAGCGGGCCCGCACTGAGACCGCCGCCCGTCGGGAAGAAGCGGCGGCGGTGATCGACGGCGAACTACTCAAGACCTACGAACGACAGCGGGCGAATTCCGGCATCGGCGCTGCCCGACTGCTCGGGGTACGGTGCGGGGCCTGCCGTATCGAACTGGACCGCGGTGAGTTGGCGCGGATCGCCGCAGCCGCTGAGGACGAGGTGAAGCGCTGCGACGAGTGCGGGGCAATCCTGTTGCGGCTCAAGGATTGAGATGAAAGTCATCGTCGAGGCTGACGGCGGTTCTCGCGGAAACCCCGGTCCAGCTGGGTTCGGATGTGTCGTGTTTGCCGACGACCACGCCACGGTGCTCGCCGAGCACTGTCAGGCGATCGGGGTCACCACCAACAACGTCGCCGAGTACCGGGGATTGATAGCCGGCCTGGAGGAGGCACGCCGACTCGGCGCCGACGAGATCGAGGTCCGGATGGACTCCAAGCTCGTAGTCGAGCAGATGGCCGGCAGATGGAAGGTCAAACATCCCGGACTGGCCGAACTGCATCAGCAGGCTCGCACCCTGGCGTCGACGTTCGACTTCGTCCGGTTCGCCTGGATTCCGCGGGAGCACAACAAGCACGCCGACCGGTTGGCCAACGAGGCGATGGACCGGGCGGCGCAGGATCCGCAGCCACCCGAACCACCCGCCGAGGGCGGTGTCGAACGTCAACGGGCCGCGGACCCGCCGCCGAGTGCAGTGGCTGTCCCCCCGTCGACATGGAGCGGAAACCAGGGCGGGCCAACACGATTGCTGCTGCTGCGCCACGGGCAGACCGACCTGTCTCGGCAACGGCGTTATTCGGGCCGGGGCAACCCCGACCTCACCGACACCGGCCGCCGCCAGGCCCAGGACGCCGCCCGCTACCTGTCGGCCAAAGGCGGCATCGCAGCGGTGGTCAGTTCGCCACTGGCCCGCGCCTACGACACCGCCAAGTCGGCCGCCGATGCGCTCGGACTATCGGTCACCGTCGACGACGACCTGATCGAAACCGACTTCGGTGACTGGGAAGGACTGACGTTTCTCGAGGCCGCGCAGCGCCATCCCGAGATCCACGGCCGCTGGCTGCGCGACACCAGCCTGCCGGCTCCGGGTGGGGAGAGCTTCGACGAGGTGGCAGAACGGGTACAGAGGGTGCGTGACCGCCTGATCGCCGAATACGGGGAGTCGACCGTGTTGGTGGTCTCCCATGTGACCCCCATCAAGACGATGCTTCGGCTGGCCTTGGATGCCGGCGCTTCGATCCTGCACCGGCTGCATCTGGATCTGGCGTCGCTGAGCATCGCCGAGTTCTATCCCGACAACGGCGCCTCGGTCCGGCTCGTCAACAACACCTCCTACTTGCGGGGCTGACCGCGCCGATGCCGGGTATTCGCTTCAGCCGCGGACCGCGATGACGGATCTGGAAGCCCAACGAGGTCAGTGCTACTGCCGTCGGATCGGTGGCGGCGACGGCGATCGTGAAAAGCTTGCTTTCGGAGGCACGCACTTTTTCGAGTCCGCCGGCTTGCCCTTTCCACAGATGGAGTGACAGATGCACGATGCTCACGCCGAAAGCGAACACCACGCCACCTGGGAGGAGCACTATTCGGCCCGTCCGCAGGTATGGAGTGGGCGGGTCAACGCCCAACTGGCCGCGGCCGCTCCGCGACTCGGCGGCACCACGGCACTCGACCTGGGCTGCGGCGAGGGTGCCGACGCGATCTGGCTTGCCGAACAGGGGTGGAAGGTCGTCGCCGTCGACATCTCGGGAACTGCGCTGAGCAGGGCCCGCGCCGCAGCCACCGCCCGCGGGGTGGTCGAGCACATCGACTTCCAGCAGCACGAACTACCCGGCAGCTTTCCGGAGGGCGCCTTCGATCTGGTATCGGCGCAGTTCCTGCACAGCACCATCGAGCTGGACCGTTCGGCGATCCTGCGGCGGGCCGCCGCCGCCGTGGCCCCCGGCGGTGCGTTGCTGATCGTCGACCACGCGTCCGCACCCCCGTGGGCCTCCACACTGCACGAACACAGATTCCAAGCCCCCGACGAGGTGGTCGCCGGACTCGGCCTGGACCCGGCGCAGTGGACGACCGAGATCGACCGCGTCGAACGCGCCGTCAGTGGGCCTGAGGGCGAGGAGGTCACGCTTGTCGACAATGTGATCCTGCTGAGCAGGGTGCCCGGGGCCGGGTGAAGAAGCGACGTGGAGAATCCATCCCCGGAATCGCTGCGGCAGGCGATGACCGAGAGCCTTCACCGGCTCACCGTGGCCACCGGCGAGATCGCCATGCCGGCGGTCCCGGCCATGCTCGACGACTACGTGAGGATGTGCGACACCCTGTTCTCCTCTCTGGGAGCACGGTTCAGCACCGAGGATGTGGCGCAACTGCGTGCCATCCTGGCCAGCCAGTTGTCTGCGGCCTACGCGGCGTCTCCCCGCTCGAAAATCGTGATCAGCTACCGGGTGCCGGTCGGTTTCACAGCCGACTATCACGTCAGGGCCCGCTGGTACACGGTTCAGGAAGCGTACGACAACTGGGTGGCCACCCGCCCGCCGCCGCTGTTCGGAACCGAACCGGACGCCCGGGTGCTGGCGTTGGCTTCGGTGGCCTCTGATCCGGCCGAGTTTCCGGTGCTGGATGTCGGCGCCGGGACGGGCCGCAACAGCCTGGCTCTGGCTCGGCGGGGGCACCCGGTCGACGCCGTGGAGTTTGCTCCGAAGTTGGCGGACATCATTCGCGGCGAAGCCGGGGACCTCGACATTCGGGTGTTGCAGCGGGATTTTTTCGCGACCCGGCATGATCTGCGCCGCGATTACCGACTCGTTGTGCTCTCCGAGGTGGTCAACGACTTCCGGTCCGCCGACGAGCTGCGGCAGATGTTCGAACTCGCGGCAGACTGCCTGGCCCCTGGTGGACGTCTGCTGTTCAACGTATTCATGGGCCGTCGCGGTTACGTTGCCGACGAGGCCGCCCGGGAGTTGGCCCAGCAGTCCTACGCGATGATCTTCACCGACGAGGAACTCGCCGCCGGAGCAGCCGACCTGCCGCTGGAGTTGGAGGCCAGCGATCCGGCCTATGAGTACGAAAAGGCGAACGCCACCGCCGCAGCATGGCCGCCGACCGGCTGGTATGTCAACTGGGCTACCGGTCGGGACGTGTTCAACGTGCCGCCCGAGCAGTCCCCGATCGAGTTGCGCTGGCTGGTGTACCGCAAGTCGCCCGGTCACGTCGCCGGTAATCCCAAACCGTCATGGTGTAAAAGAGGTGCATGAAGAAAAAGCCAGTCGCATCTTCGCTGTCGCCGTCGGAGTCCCGCGCATCTGCGCCGGTGCAGTCCACGCCTGTCGAATCGTCGCTACTGCAGTCGATGACCCGCCGGGTAAAGCGCCGCGCCGTGGCTACCGGCGAAATCAGGCTGCCGGCCGTGCCCGGGATGGTCGACGAGTACGTGGTGATGTGCGACGAACTTTTCAATTCCCTCGGGGTGGAATTCAGCGAGGCGGAGCTTACCCACCTGCGCGGCGTGCTCGAGAGCCAGATGACAGCGGCCTACGCCGAATCGTCTCGCTCGGACATCGTGATCTTTTACGAGGCACCGGTCGGATTGACGCTGAACTACCGCGTCGAGATCCGATGGTTCACCGTCGGCGAGGCCTACAACAACTGGGTCGCCACCCGCGAACCGCCGTTGTTCGGCAGCGAGCCCGATGCCCGGGTGGTGGCGCTCGCTGCCGAAGTCGGCGACCCAGCCGCGAGTCCCGTGCTGGATATCGGTGCCGGGACCGGCCGCAACAGCCTGGCGCTGGCTCGCCGCGGCCACCCCGTCGACGCCGTCGAGATGACCGAGAGATTCGCTGAGATCCTCAACGGGGATAGCCAGCGTGAAGGTCTCGATGTGAAGGTCATCCAGCGCGACGTCTTCGAGACCACGAGTGATCTGCGCACCGACTATCGGCTGATCCTGCTTTCCGAGGTGGTGTCGGACTTCCGCGATGCCGACCAGCTCCGCCGACTGTTCGAACTGGCGGCCAAGTGCTTGGCGCCGGGCGGTTATCTGCTGTTCAACATATTCCTACCGCGCGACGGCTACACCCCTGACGACTCCGCGCGGCAGCTGGGTCAGCAGTGTTACACCACGATCTTCACCCACGAGGAGTTGGCCGCGGCCGCCTCGGGGCTGCCGCTTCACCGAGTGGCTGACGACTCCGTCTATGACTTCGAGAAGACCCATCTTCCTGCCGAATCGTGGCCACCGACCAGTTGGTATGCCAACTGGGTCAGCGGGCAGGACGTGTTCGACGTCCCGAGGGAGGACCGGCCGATCGAGATGCGCTGGCTGGTCTACCGCAAGGACGGATAAAGTTAGCGCGCGGACGAGTTGGCCGGGCGGCCGCGGCTCACTGGAGACCTTCGGGTCGACAGAGGGTCGAGGAAAGTCCGGACTTCACAGGGCAGGGTGATTGCTAACGGCAATCCGGGGTGACTCGCGGGACAGTGCCACAGAAAGCAGACCGCCGTCGGCTCTTCTCAGAGCCGGAGGTAAGGGTGAAACGGTGCGGTAAGAGCGCACCAGCATCCCGGGTGACCGGGGTGGCTCGGCAAACCCCACCCGAAGCAAGGCCAAGAGGCCGCACCGCCGGTGCGGCTGCGCAGGCGCTCGAGGGCTGCTCGCCCGAGCCTGCGGGTAGGCCGCATGAGGCACCCGGCGACGGGTGTCCCAGATGGATGGTCGCCGCCGTTGCGCCTGGCGCAGCGGAACAGAATCCGGCTTACAGGCCAGCTCGTCCGCCCGCAAACCCGGCGCCGAAGGTGCGTCCAGATCGACTTTTCCGCCCGGTGCGGCGGGAGTCCCGATCTGTGCGCACTCTCGGCGAGAGGTGGATCAGGTGGCGAGTTACCTGGCTTTGCGCACGCTGGCGCGCAGCGCTTTGAGTGCACCGTCCAATTGCTCGCGGCAGCGGTCGGCAAGTTCCTCCTCGCGCTGGTAGAGGATGCCGTAAGTGAAGGTGTCCTCTCCGGCGGCGTGCGCGGCGTCGGCGACCTGAAGGAGATGCGTCCGGCTCACCGCGCTGTCCTGATGGTCACCGAGCAGGCCCTGGACCACCTTGGCGCACTCGGACACTCTCTTCGCACCGGTGGCGGCCGCGACGTAGCGGAGTCGTTTGGCCGCCTTGCGAATTCGATGGAGAGCCTCGTCGAGATCGTGCTCGGTGGTGGCCTGCTCCGCTGCCTTCACCCGCTTACGGATTCGCTTGTAGCCCGACGCGATGGTGGTGTGGGGATGCTCATCATCCGGTGGGGCGCTGGTTACGACGACCTCATCGAGGGCGTCGAGCAGTCGGAAGTACCGCGCCGACCGCATGGCCTTGTGCGATCGGCTCAGGCCGCTCTTGTACCGCTGCCAGCCCCCGTCGATCAGTCGCTCGCGTACCGGCCCCCGGATGAGTTCGGGCCCAAGCACGTCCAACGCGTCGCGGTAGCGCTCGGTGAGCACCTCGGCGTCGCGGGCGATTCCGAGCACCCCGGCCAGTTCACGCAGTTCGCGCAGGATCGTCGCGTCGTCGGTGAGCCCGAACTCCTCTTCCGAGGCCTGCAGCAGGCTTCGGATCTGGCGGATCGTGACCCGCATCTGGTGGACGGCGTCATCGGCGTCGGCGCGGACCGCACGATCCCAGTGCAGCAGCGCCGCCACCTGTTCGGCCACCGCGCGGTGCACCGGATCCGAGGGCGGTCCGGGGCGCTGCGGTGTGGTTTCTCCGAGGACCTTGGCCAGCTTCGAGCCGTGGCCGGCCGCTGCGGCGCCGGCGTCGTGCAGGCGGTTTGACAGGCGCTTCAACAGACCAGCGGCGTCGTCGACCCCGGCATCGACGAGCTCCAGTTCCCATTCCCGCCACTGCTGCTCGGTTTCGGGGCTGCCGTCGGACGGGTTGAGCCGGCAGGCGGTCACCGTGTCGTCGCAGAATTCAGCGAGCGCGGTTCCCTCTCGCCCGTAGAGCATCGTGACGTCGCGGGCGGTGGAGATCCGCGCCACCGGGACCAGCGCGCGGTCCCGCACAATCGCGCGCACGACGTCGAGAAGCTCGTCCGGCACGTGTGAGTCGGCGCTCCCCAGCGGGGCGCGGATCTCGGTGCGCGCGCGGCCGTCGGGAAGCTTCAGATGCCAACCCTCGTCCTGGCCGCCTGCGCGCCGGCGCAGCGTCACCAAGTTGGTGGCGAGGTCGTGGTTGACCGTGTCGAAATAGACGGCGTCGAGCAGCTGCGTCGGCTGCTTTTCCACCCGCGACACCGCGACCAGACCGTCGAAGGACGGCGAGACACCGGACTCCGGAGCGTCGAACTTCAACTCCAGTTCAACGTGTCGGGTAGCGCTCCCGGACTCTGCCATGCGTTCAGCGTTCCATACGCGGCGCCGATTGTCGGCTAGAAGCTGTGCTCCTCGGCAGGGAAGGCGCCGCTGGCGACCTCGTCGGCGTAGCGGATCGCGGCCTGGCGCAGTTCGCCGCCCACGTCACCGAACCGCTTGACGAATTTGGCGGTCTTGCCGCTGGTGAGCCCGGCCATGTCCTGCCACACCAGGACCTGCGCGTCGCAGTTGGGTCCGGCGCCGATGCCGACTGTGGGGACGGTGAGCTTGCCGGTGAGCTGGGTCGCGAGTTCGGCCGGGACCATCTCCATCACCACGGCGAACGCCCCCGCCTCGGCAACGGCGATGGCGTCGGCGACCGTCTGCTCCGCGGCGTCGCCGCGGCCTTGCACCCGGAAGCCGCCCAGGCTGTTCACGCTCTGCGGGGTGAAACCGATATGCGCCATCACTGGGATCCCGGCCGCGGTCAGGGTCGCGATCTGATCGGCGACTCGTTCGCCGCCCTCGAGTTTGACCGCGTGCGCGCCGGCCTCCTTGAGGAAGCGGGTGGCGGTGGCCAGTGCTTGAGCTGGGCCGCCTTCATAGCTGCCGAACGGCAGGTCGGCCACCACCAAGGCATGCTGAGCGCCGCGGGCCACCCCGCGGACTAGCGGTATGAGTTCGTCGACGGTCACCGGCACGGTGGTGTCGTAGCCGTAGACGACGTTGGCCGCGGAATCCCCGACCAGCAGCACCGGGATCCCGGCCTCGTCGAGAACTCGGGCGGTGGAGAAGTCGTAGGCGGTGAGCATCGCCCACTTGTGACCCTCGGACTTCATCCGCTGAAGGTGGTGGGTGCGAATCTTGGTCAGGGTGGGCGCGGCGGTTCCGTAGAGCGGTTGCTCTGACATGAGTGATCCCCAGTGTTCGTCGGTTCGATCCTCGTGGCCCGTCAAGGGTCCCCGGGTTCGCGTGACCCCCTCAGTCTGCCACCGCAGCGCTGGTCGGCAAATGCACCGGAGAGTGCCGTTCCTCACACTGATCGGGCGGGCGCCTAGCATCGGAGTATGCAGCGGCTCAGCGGCCTCGACGCCAGCTTTCTCTACCTGGAGACCTCCACCCAGCCACTGCACGTGTGCTCGGTGCTCGAACTGGACACCTCGACGATTCCGGGCGGATACAGCTTCGCGAAGTTGCGCGAGGAGTTGGCGCTGCGGATCACCGCGATCCCTACCTTTCGGGAACGGCTGGCCAACAGTTTCCTGAACCTCGATCACCCGGTGTGGGTCGAGGACCAGGAGTTCGACATCGACCGCCACCTGCACCGTATCGGGCTGCCGGCGCCCGGTGGGCGGGTCGAATTGGCTGAGATCTGTGGCCATCTGGCGTCGCTGCCACTGGATCGGCGACACCCACTCTGGGAGATGTGGGCCATCGAAGGGGTCGGCGGCAGCGACGCCCGCAAGGGCGGCCGACTGGCGGTGCTGACCAAGGTCCACCACGCCGCCGTCGACGGCGTCACCGGAGCGAATCTGATGTCGCAACTGTGCACCGTGGAACCGGCGGCGCCCCCGCCGGAACCGGTGCAGGCCAGCGCCGACGCCAACCCTTTGCGGATCGCACTGGGCGGGCTGGGCCGGTTCGCCGTCCGGCCGTTAACCCTGGCGACCACCGTGCTGCCCGCCACGGTCTCGACGATGGTCGACACGGTGCGTCGGGCGGCCGGCGGCCGCGCGATGGCCAACCCGTTCGCCGCGCCGCCGACGCCGTTCAACGGCAGCATCACCGCGCACCGCAATGTGGCCTTCACCCAACTCGATCTGGCCGACATCAAGAAGGTCAAGGACCATTTCGGCGTCAAGGTCAACGACGTGGTGATGGCTCTAGTGTCAGGGACCCTGCGCAGATTCCTGCTCGACCGCGGGGAACTCCCGGAATCCACGCTGGTGGCGATGGTCCCGGTGTCGGTCCACGACCGGTCCGATCGGCCCGGCCGCAATCAGGTCTCCGGGATGTTCGCCAACCTGCAAACCCAGATCCCCGACGCCGGTGAGCGGCTGATGGCGATCGCCGACGCCAACGTTATCGCCAAGGAGCACAGTTCGGCGATCGGCGCCACCCTGCTGCAGGACTGGAGCCAGTTCGCCGGGCCCGCAGTCTTCGGGGTCGCCATGCGGGTGTACGCCCGCACCCGGCTGACCGAGTCGCGACCCGTGCATAACCTGGTGGTGTCCAACGTTCCCGGCCCCCAGATCCCGCTCTACTTCCTCGGGGCGGAAGTCCAGGCGATGTACCCGCTGGGGCCGATCTTCCACGGGGCGGGGCTGAACATCACCGTGATGTCGCTCAACGGCACGCTCAATGTCGGGTTGATCTCCTGCCCGGAGTTGCTCCCCGATCTGTGGGACATGGCCGACGGCTTCATTGCCGGGATGGACGAGTTGCTGGCGGCGACCAAGGCGAAACGCCGCGGACGCTCCTAAGGGTGCCCTACCAGGCACGTTGGTCGACCATGGCAGCATGTTGCCCATGAGGCTGTACCGACGCCCCCGATCCCTGCGTGCCGCCGTGATGTTTCCGGCCGTGGCCGGTCTGCTGGTTGCCAGCGCCGGTTGTAGCACCGTGGTGGGCGGTAAGGCAGTGATCGCCGAGCCGCAACTCGGGCAACCGGTGTCGTGGGGGCCGTGCCGCCCGGCCGGCGGGGGTGGTGACGCTCTGCCCATTCCGGCCGGTGCCCAATGCGGGAAAATCGCCGTCCCGGTGGACTACGGCAAGCCCGATGGCGCCCAGATCAACCTTGCGTTGATCCGCTTCCCAGCCCGCGGGGACAAGATCGGCTCGCTGATCATCAATCCCGGCGGTCCGGGGGAGTCCGGCATCGAGGCGGCCGCCAGCCTGGTCGAGGGCCTGCCTGCTGAGGTTCGTCAGCGCTTCGATCTGGTCGGTTTCGATCCGCGCGGTGTCGGTTCGTCGACCCCGGCGCTGTGGTGCAACTCCGACGAGGACAACGACCGGCTGCGGGCGGACCCGCAGGTGGACTACAGCCCCGAAGGTGTCGCGCGCATCGAGGGTGTCACCAAGGAATTCATCCAGCGCTGTATCGACAAGATGGGCAATGACTTCCTGGCCAACGTCGGGACCGCCAGTGTGGCCAAGGATCTGGACGCGCTGCGGGCCGCGGTCGGCGACGAAAAGCTGAACTACCTCGGTTACTCCTACGGGACCCGGATCGGCGCGGCCTACGCCGAGGCGTACCCGAACAACGTCCGAACGATGGTTCTCGACGGAGCCGTGGACCCTAACGCCGACCCGATCCAGGCCGATATCGACCAGGCGGAAGCTTTCCAGAAGGCGTTCAACGATTACGCGGCTGACTGCGCCAAAGATGCGGACTGCCCGCTTGGCACCGACCCGACCAAAGCCGTTGCGGTGTACCGCGATCTGGTTGACCCGTTAGTTGACAAGCCGATGAAGACCAAGGATCCGCGCGGCCTGAGCTACGGCGACGCGATCATCGGCACGGTGATGGCGTTGTATTCGCCCAATCTGTGGCGGCATCTGACCCAGGGGCTCTCAGAGATGACCACCGGCCGGGGCGACACCATGCTGGCGCTGGCCGACATGTACATGCGTCGTGACCCGCAAGGGCGCTACACCAACGCCACCGATGCCCGGATCGCGGTGAACTGCGTCGACCAGCCGCCGATCACGGATCGCGAGAAGGTGGTCGAGGAGGACCGCCGGCTGCGTGAAGTCGCACCATTCATGAGCTACGGCGAATTCACCGGACATGCCCCGTTGGGCACCTGCGCCTTCTGGCCGGTGCCGCCCACCAGCCAGCCGCACACCGTTTCTGCTCCCGGTTTGCCGCCGGTTCTGGTGATCTCCTCGACCGGCGACCCCGCCACCCCGTATCAGGCGGGCGTAGACCTGGCCAAGCAGTTGGGCGGCGCGTTGCTGACCTTCAAAGGCACCCAGCACACCGTCGCCTTCCAAGGTGAGCAGTGCGTCGACGACTATGTCGCCGCCTATCTGGTCGATCTGAAACTGCCATCAGCCGGTGCCACTTGCTGAACCGCTGCGTTTCCGATACCGACGTGTAACCATCCCGCACTGCCGCAAGGCATCTGGGCGTGCCACGATGGCGGCCATGAAACGCGCGAGTCTGACGGGCTCGGCGGTGTTCGCTCTGTCCTCTGCGGTGATCTGCACCCTGGCGGCGATCGCGCCGGCCGTCGCCGCCCCGGATCTCGGCCAGACCGCGCCGCCGGTGTGGGGGAGCTGTGACCGCTTCGTCTCCGACGCCTACCTGCCGACTGCTCAGTGCACGACGGTTGCTGTGCCTATCCAAGACTCCGATCCTGCTGGGCCGCAAGCGAATCTGGCTGTGATCCGGATTCCGGCCAGTGGGCAGCGCATCGGCGTGCTGCTGATGAACCCGGGTGGACCCGGCGCTTCGGCAGTCGACTCGGTGGTCAATCTCGCCGACTCACTGGACGGCAGCCCCATCACCGAGCATTTCGACCTGGTCGGTTTCGACCCCCGGGGTGTCGGGCATTCCACACCCGAATTGCGTTGCCGCACAGACGCAGAACACGATGCATGGCGTCGTGAGCCGATGGTCGACTACAGCCAGGCCGGGGTGGCGGCTATCGAGCAACTCAACCGCAGCTTCGCCCAGAAGTGTCTGGACCGGATGGGTAAGTCTTTTCTGGCCAGTGTCGGAACCGATTCCGCGGCCAAGGACATGGATGCCGTCCGTGCCGCGCTCGGTGAGGAACAGATCAACTATCTGGGTTACAGCTATGGCACCGAACTCGGTACCGCCTACATCGAGCGGTACCCGGACCGGGTTCGCGCCATGGTGCTCGACGGGGCCATCGACCCCACCGAGGATCCATTGGAGTCCTTGGTGAATCAGATGGCGGGTTTTCAGGTGGCGTTCAACGACTACGCCGCCGACTGCGCGACGTCACCGGCCTGCCCGCTGGGCACCGATCCCGCCAAGTTCGTCGACCGCTACCACCAGCTGGTGGATCCCCTGGTGGCCAACCCGGGACGCACTTCCGACCCGCGTGGGCTCAGCTACTCCGACGCGATCACCGGCACGGTCAACGCGCTCTACACGCCGCAGTACTGGAAGTACCTGACCAGCGGTCTGCTCGGCCTGGCCCGCGGCTCGAATGCGGACGACCTGCTCCTGCTGGCCGACGACTACGAGGGGCGCGACGACGACGGCCGCTACAGCAACGGCCAGGACGCGTTCAACGCGATTCGATGTGTGGACAGCCCGACCGACAGCGATCCCGCTGCCTGGGCCGAAGTGGACCGGCAGATCCGGCAGCGCGCACCGTTCCTGTCCTACGGGCAGTTCACCGGGTTTGCGCCGCGTGATCTGTGCGTGTTCTGGCCGGTGCCGACCACGTCAGTCCCCCATGCGGCCGATCCGGCGCCGGCCGGCAGTGTGGTGGTGGTTTCCACGACGCACGACCCGGCCACCCCTTACCAGGCGGGTGTGGATCTGGCCCGTCAGTTGCGGGCACCGCTCATCACCAACGACGGCACGCAGCACACGGTGGTTTTCGACGGCAACTCCTGCGTGGACGGCGCGGTTTTCCGGTACTTCGTCGACCGGGTGGTGCCGGGGAACTTGACCTGCTGAGTTCGGTAGCTACCCGCCCCCGCCGGGACCGCCGCCCCCGCCCGGGCCGCCGCCATCGCCTGGGCCGCCGCCATCGCCTGGGCCGCCGCCGGGCCAGTTACCGCCCGGAGGGGGGTCTGACGGTCGGGTGGACACCGGAGTGTCGGCGGCGGTGCTGAGTTGTTCGTCGCAGGTGACGCCGTTGAGCAGATCGCCTGGGTCGTTGCCGGCGCAATATGGCGGCGGGGTCGGCTCGGTCTGCGCGACGGCCGGAATCGCCGCGATTCCTGTCAGCGCGCCGATTGTCGCAACGGTGCAGAGAAATGTCGTGACCATGTGGGCTCCTTCGCTGGTGACGACATTAGCTGCGCACGTGGGGTGGAACCGTACTTTCAGTCCAAAATCCCCCGCCGGGCACTCGGACGAGGTGCTGATGGGTGCCGTTTTTCGTAACACAGCGTTAACAGCCGCTGCCTACGCTCGCGTCATGGACCGGCAAAAGGAATTCGTGC
>CAZADG010000055.1:0-26520 GCA_964483865.1 uncultured Mycobacterium sp.
GCTGCCCCAGATGCGGAAGCGCTGAATCAGCAGACCCAGCGGCTCGGCCCGGTAGCCCTTGATCGCCCGCAGCGGAATGACTTTGGCCGTGCCGGAGGGGAAGTGATAGCGCCGCAGCGTCAACGCGCGCCGGTCGAGTTGGACCTGCCCGTCGTCGTAGTACTGCCGCGGCGGCCGGGTCACAGCTTCGAGCAGCGCAGCGGATGGCCCTTGCTGGTCTTGCACTTCCCGCTCTTGAGGTCCCACTCCCAGCCGTGCAGGTTGCAGGTCAGGGTGTCACCCTCCACCACACCGAACTTCGACAGGTCGGCTTTCAGGTGCGGGCAGCGTCGCTGCACCTCCCAGCCGTCCAGGGTGATGGTGGAGGTGTCGTCGTGCGCCTCGGCGAACCAGCCGTCCGCGTAGGCGATCCGCTCGTCGGTGAGGCATTTGAAGAAGGTGTAGAGGTACTCGTTGTAGCCGCCGACCCGCCACGCCTTGAAGCGGGTGGACAGGAAGATCGTGTTCACCCAGTCAGGTTCTTCGTCGCGAAGTACGGTGCGGACCAATTCGGGTGCGATCTCGAAGCCGTACCGGAACTTCTCGTCCGCAATGGGCTCGCGCACAGTGCGTTTCGGAAAGTCCAGTACCACGGTCTCCGGGCCCATCTTGAGTTCGACCGGGTAGCCGATGCCGTCGCAGATCTGGTCGCTCTGCAGCATGATCGGCTCGAACCGGGCGCGCAACGGCTCCAGGAGCGGCTCGCCGACCGCCGGGGCCCAGGCCGCCTTCTCCGCGGCGAGCACTGCCGCCATCCGCTCGGCGTAGTCGGCGATGTAGTCCGCTTTTCCGGTGGTGAAGATCGCCTCCAGCTCGGCGTCGGGTATCGGATGTTGCAGTGAAATCAGCTGTGAGCCTCGGAAATCCGCCACCGAGCCGGGGATCATGAGTAGGCCGCCGTTGTGGCCGTTGCGGCGCATCTGATCGAGGAAGACCATCTGGTCGGGGAAGATGTTGCCCGGATCGCCGTGGTCGTCGTTGAGGAAACGTAACTGGGGGTCCAGGAAGCACGGGGGACCGGCGGATGGGATCACCCAGGTCGCGGCGACGTCTGCGATGTACTGCCGGCAGCGGTCCATGCCGCGCTGGCGCTTCTGGGTGGCGAAGGCTTCCTTTGCGCGTTCCGGCATGTCGTAGACCATCGGGTACCAGATCGCCCCGGAATACTGCGGCATGTGCACGTCGATCCGGCCGAACTCGGCGAGCATGTCCACACCCAGTGGCCGTGAGTCGTTCATGTTGAACACCGTGGTGGTGCCGTCGGAGATGACGATTCCGGAGTCCCCGATCGGACCGTCGGCAGGTGCCCGCAGGGCCACGATCATCACGTCCAGGTCGCCCTTGGGTCCGCTCACCCGATGTTTGACCGAATCCTCCGTCTCGAAGAACCGGTGGAACCCCAGGGCCTCGAGTTCCCGCTTGAGGTCGGGCACCGGGAAGTCCGGCAGCAGCACCACCGCGTCCTTGTTGACGTGGTCGGTCAGCAGCTTCGGGTCGAAGTGGTCCTTGTGCAGGTGGGAGATGTACAGGTAGTCGCAGTCGCCCAGGGCGTCCCAGTCCAGGCCGCTGTTGTCGGGGAAGACGAACCACGACGCGAAGTAGGCGGGGTTCACCCACGGGTCGCACAGGACGCTGCCGGCTTGGGTGTCGATTCGGAACCCCGCGTGCCCGATGCTGGTGACCTGCATGAATCCCCTTTCCGAGAGTGACGCAGACGCCCATGAGCTTAGCCGCCTGCCGGTAGGGTGGATCGGGTGGAACCGGCATACGAGACAGTCATCGCGGGAGTCCGACTGCTCTGGCGCGCGGGGGGGCTGAAGTTCACCATCACCGGGATGGAGCACCTGCCTTCCACCGGAGGAGCGGTGGTGGCCATCAACCACACCGGCTACCTCGACTTCACCTTCGCGGGCTTGCCGTTCTACCGACACAAGCCGCGCCGCCTGATGCGTTTCATGGCCAAGCAGGAGGTGTTCGACCACAAGGTGACCGGGCCCGTGATGCGCAAGCTGCGGCACATTCCGGTTGACCGGAGCAGTGGCGCCGCCTCCTTCGACGCTGCGGTGCAGGCGCTCAAGGCCGGCGAACTCGTCGGGGTGTACCCGGAGGCGACCATCAGTCGCAGCTTCGAACTCAAGGAGTTCAAATCCGGCGCGGCCCGGATGGCCATCGCCGCCGACGTGCCGATCATCCCGCACATCGTCTGGGGCGCGCAGCGCATCTGGACCAAGGACCACCCGAAGAAGTTGTGGCGGTCCAAGGCGCCGATCTCCGTCGCCGTCGGCGAGCCCATTGCGCCGACGCTGCCCCCGACCGAGTTGACCGCTTTGCTGCGCGCCCGGATGCAGGACCTGTTGGAGAGAGTCCAGGACGCTTACGGCCCGTATCCGGCCGGTGAGTTCTGGGTTCCGCACAGACTCGGGGGAGGAGCGCCTACCCCCGCGCACGCCGCCGAACTGGAGTCCGCCGAACTAGCCGCCCGGGCCGCGAAGCGCCAGAAGGAACTCGGCCAATAGATGGAACCGGTCTACCGCGGAATCGAGATGTCGGCGGCGATGGCCGCCCGGGCGCTCGGAATCACGATCACCTACCACGGCTTACAGAACATCCCTGACCGCGGCGGCGCCGTGGTCGTGATGAATCACATCAGCTACCTGGATTATCTGCCCGCCGGGCTGGCCAGCAGACAGCGGCGTCGGCGCATCCGATACATGCTCAAGGCGGAGGCGCTGGAATCCGGGATCGTCGACTGGATCATCCGGCACACCGATTGCATTCCGGTGGACCGCTCCGCCGGAGCGGGCGCCTACGCCGAAGCCGTACGCCGACTGCGGGCCGGCCAGCTGGTCGGGGTTTTCCCGGAAGCCACCATCAGCAGGAGCTTCGAACTCAAGGAGTTCAAATCCGGTGCAGTGCGGATGGCGCTGGAGGCGCAGGTGCCGCTCATCCCGCTCATCCTCTGGGGCCCGCAGCGGATGTGGACCAAGGACCATCCGAAGAGCCTGGGCCGCAAGAAGATTCCTTGGACGATCAGCGCCGGCGAACCGATCCCGCCGTCCGGAACGGTGACCGAACTCGATGCCGCGTTGCGTGCGTCGATGACCGCGATCCTGCACGAGGTCCAGGAGCAGTACCCGCATCCGGCCGGGGCGTGGTGGGTTCCGCGGCGGCTCGGCGGCGGTGCCCCCACCCCTGCCGAGGCGTCTCGGCTCGACCAGGAGGAACTGGCCGAACGCGCTCGGCGGCGGGCCGAGTCGGCCTGATGCTGCCCGCACTGATCGCCAGCGACGTCGACGGCACCCTGCTGGGCGCCGACGAGAGACTCTCCCCCCGAACCCGGGATGCGGTCGCGGCCGCCATTGCCGGCGGCGCCCATTTCGTTCTGGCCACCGGTCGGCCGCCGCGGTGGATTCCGCCGGTGGCCGAGGCACTGGGGTTCGGTCCGATGTCGGTGTGCGCCAACGGTGCGGTGATCTACGACGCGGCCACCGATCGGGTGATCTCGGCGCGCACGCTGTCGGTGGACGCGCTGGCAGAACTCGCCGAGATTGCAGCCAGGGTGGTGCCCGGCGCAGGCCTGGCGGCCGAGCGCATCGGCCGCACCGCACATGACAGTGCCACCCCGCAGTTCGTCAGCGCCCCCGGCTACGAGCACGCCTGGCTCAACCCCGATAACACCGAGGTCTCCCAGCAGGACCTGTTGAGCGCACCGGCTGTCAAACTGCTGGTCCGCAAGCCCGGAATGCCGTCCGCGGAACTGGCGGCAGCGCTGAACAAGCATGTCGGCGTGCTCGGAGACATCACCTACTCCACCAACGACGGACTGGTGGAGATCAGTGCGATCGGGATCAGCAAGGCTGTCGGCGTCGAGGAGGTGGCGCGACCGTTGGAGATCAGGGCCGAGGACGTGGTGGCCTTCGGCGACATGCCCAACGATGTGCCGATGCTGCTCTGGGCCGGACACGGGGTGGCGATGGGTAACGCCCATCCTGATGCGATCGCCGCGGCCAACGAGGTGACGGCTCCCAATGACGATGACGGGTTGGCGAGGGTCCTCGAGCGCTGGTGGCTCTAGGAGTTGCATATACCCCCAGGGGTATGTAACGTATTCTCAGTGATACCCCCCGAGGTATATGAGAGGAGTCCGGCCCATGTTGGCTGACGAAACCAAGGAAGCCAAGATCGTGAACCGGCTACGCCGAGCTCAGGGGCAACTTGCCGGCGTCATCGCCATGGTGGAGCAGGGCCGCGATTGCAAGGACATCGTGATCCAACTCGCTGCGGTGTCCAAGGCGTTGGACCGCGCCGGTTTCACGATCGTGGCCTGCGGACTGCGGGAATGCGCCGCGGGCGACGAGGGCGAACTGGAGAAGCTCTTTCTCACACTCGCGTGATCATCCCGTCCGATACAGAATAGAACCCGAGGAGAAGCATCATGTTGTTCAACCAGTACTACCTGGACTGCCTGTCGCACGCGTCCTACCTGATCGGCGACGAGACCTCCAAGCGGGCCGTCGTGATCGATCCGCAGCGCGATGTCAGCGAGTACATCGCCGACGCGGACGCTGCCGGGATGACCATCGAGTTGGTCATTGAAACCCACTTCCATGCCGACTTCCTCTCCGGCCACCTGGAGTTGGCCGAGGCAACCGGGGCGAAGATCGTCTACTCCTCGGTCGCCACACCGGAGTACGACTTCATGGCTGTCGAGGACGGTCAGCGCTATTCCCTGGGGGATGTGCAACTGGAGTTCCGCCACACCCCCGGCCACACCCCCGAGTCGATGAGCATCGTCGTGTTCGAGCATGCCGAGGACACCGTTCCGTACGGCGTGATGACCGGTGACACCCTGTTCATCGGCGACGTCGGCCGCCCGGATCTGCTGGGCTCGATCGGGTTCACCAAGGAGGAGTTGGCCGACAAGCTCTATGACTCCCTACACAACAAGTTGATGTCGCTGCCGGACACCACCAAGGTGTATCCCGCCCACGGCGCAGGCTCGGCCTGCGGCAAGAACCTGTCGACCGAATTGTGGTCGACGATGGGCGAGCAGCGTAGGACCAATTACGCGCTGCGGGCCTCGAGTAAGGAGAAGTTCGTCGAACTGGTCACCGAGGGGCAGCCACCGGCCCCGGGTTATTTCGTCTACAACGCGATCCTCAACCGCAAGGGCCGCGAACTGCTCGACGAGGCCCAGATGCCGGCGGCCATGTCCTACAACGAGGTCCGCGAGGCGATGAAGGCCGGTGCAATCCTGGTCGACGGCCGGGATCCCGAGGAATTCGCCCTCGGTCACCTCAAGGGCGCCGTCAACATCGGCCTCGAGGGCCGCTACGCGGAGTTCGCCGGCTCGGTGGTCAAGCCTGAGGACGAGATCATCCTGGTGACCGATCCCGACCGCGAGTTGGAGGGCAAGAACCGGCTGGGTCGGATCGGTTTCGACCGGGTGATCGGCTACCTCAAGGACCCCTTTGTGGCGATGTTCGAGAATCAGCGCGATGTCGAGGTCGCTTCGCGGCTCACGACGAATGCGCTCGGCGAGCGCATCGCCGATGTGCCGGAGTTGCAGCTGGTCGACGTCCGTAATCCCGGCGAGGCAGAGGCCGGCATGATCGCTGACGCGGTCAACATTCCGGTGGGCCAACTACCGGATCGGATCGGCGAATTGGACCCGCGCAAGCCGACCGTGGTCTACTGCGCCGGCGGCTACCGCTCTTCGATGGCGGCGAGCCTGCTGCGCACGCACGGTTTCGGCGACGTCAGTGACCTCCTCGGCGGTTACAACGCCTGGGACGCAGCTACACAGAACGCCTGATCAGCAGAGGGAACGAAAATGGGCACCACCGCAAAGCACAAGTTTCTCATCATCGGCGGCGGTACGGCCGGCATCACGGTCGCCGCACGGCTGCTGCGTAAGGGCCATACCGACGTCGCGGTGATGGAGCCGTCGGACAAGCACTACTACCAGCCGATGTGGACGTTGGTGGGCGGCGGTCAGGCCAAGGCGTCGTCCACCGAGCGGGCCGAGGCCTCGGTCATGCCGAAGAAGGCCACCTGGATTCGTAAGGCGGCCAGTGCGATCGACCCCGAGTCGAACATGGTGACGTGCGACGACGGTTCGACCTACGGCTACGACGTGCTGGTGGTGTGCCCAGGCATCCAGTTGGACTGGGACAAGACCGAAGGTCTGGAGGATGCCCTCGGCCGCAACGGGGTGTCGTCGAACTATCGGTTCGATCTGGCGCCGAGGACGTGGGACTTCATCCGCGGAACCCGTTCTGGCTCGGCGGTTTTCATGATGCCGTCCGGCCCGATGAAGTGCGCCGGTGCTCCCCAGAAGATCGCCTACCTGGCCAGCGACTACTGGCGCAAGCAGGGTGTGCTGAAGAACATCGACGTGCACCTGGTGGTGCCGACTCCGCGGATCTTCGGGATCCCGGCGATCGCGGACAGCCTCGACAAGGTGATCGCCGGCTATGGCATTCATCTGCACACCGCTTCGGAGATCACCGCGGTCGACGCCGACTCCCGCAAGGTGACGGTCAGTGCGGTGGCCGAAGGAGGTACGGACACCACGCTGTCCTTCGACATGCTGCACACGGTGCCTCGCCAGTCCGCACCGGACTGGATCAAGGCCAGTCGGCTGTCGACCGGTGAGCCGACCGGATACGTGGAGGTGGACAAGTTCACCATGCAGCACGTCCGCTACCCGAATGTCTTCGCGTTGGGTGACGCCGGATCGTCACCGAACTCCAAGACCGGCGCCGCCATCCGCAAGCAGGCACCCGTCGTGGTGGAGAACATCGAGTCCCATCTGAACGGCCGCCCACTGACGGCGCGCTATGACGGCTACGCGTCCTGCCCGATCGTGACGTCCAGTCACGACATGCTGCTTGCGGAGTTCGACTACGACTTCAACCTGAAGCCGTCGTTCCCCGGCCTGAATCCCACCAAGCCGCACCGGGCCTACTGGTATCTCAAGAAGTACGGGCTGCCCGTCATGTACTGGGACCTGATGCTCAAGGGCCTGGCCTAGCCGCCCGGGTCAGGCGTCGAGATCCTTCTCGACCAGTTCGGCAATGGCGTCGACCACCGCAGGGTCGTCGGACTCCACCGTGACCGAGGAACCGTTGCCGGCGCCGAGGGTCATGATCATCAGCGCCGAACCGGCGTCCACCGGGTCCCCGCCGTCCAGGGCGATGGTCACTGGAACGCCGGCGTTGACCACTGCCTCGGAGATGATCGCCGCGGGCCGTGCGTGCAGTCCGACCGCCGAACCGACGATGACGGTCTTGCTAGCCATGGGAGCTCCTTCTCGGTGATGTCTCGATCGACATGATTCTGCTCGACCGCCATGATTTTTGCGGAAAATCTCACGCGGCGACGGTGGTTTCAGCCGTAGGGCGAACTCCGGTGAACTGCTTCGCGGCAATAACTGCCAGTGCGCCCACCACGGTGCCGGCCGCCAGCGCCACCAGGAACCAGGCCAACTTGCCGATGGCGAAGAACACGAAGATGCCGCCGTGCGGTGCTTTGAGTGTCACGTCGAAGGCCATGATCAGCGCTCCGGTGACGGCGCCGCCGGCCATCATCGAGGGGATCACCCGGAACGGGTCGGCCGCCGCGAAGGGAATCGCGCCTTCGGAGATGAACGAGGCGCCCAGCAGCCAGGCCGCCCGGCCGTTCTCCCGTTCGGGTTCGCTGAACAGCCGCGGCCGCAGCGTGGTGGCCAGCGCCATCGCCAGCGGCGGCACCATGCCGGCGGCCATGACGGCGGCCATGATCTGCAGCGAGCGCGGTTCGGAGATGGTCAGCCCGGCGGTGGCGAACGCGTAGGCGGCCTTGTTGACCGGGCCGCCGAGATCGAAGCACATCATCAGGCCCAGGATGATCCCCAGGATGATCACCGAACCGCCGCCGAGGCCGTTGAGCCAGTTGGTCAGGCCGGAGGTGATCGCCGCAAGCGGGCGGCCCAGCAGCAGGAACATCAGCAGGCCGACGATCAGCGACGCCAACAATGGGATGACCACCACCGGCATCAGCCCGCGGAACCACTGCGGCACCTTCCACCGGCTGATCCACAGCGCGGCGAAGCCGGCGATCAGGCCGCCGACGATGCCGCCGATGAATCCGGCTCCGACCATCCCCGCCACCGCACCGGCGGTGAACCCCGGCGCCAGGCCGGGCCGGTCGGCGATCGCGAAGGCGATGTAACCGGCCAGGGCCGGGACCAGGAACCCGAAGGCCAAGCCGCCCAGGGTGAACAGCACCGCGCCCAGGTACTGCGGCAGGCCGCCGCTTGGCAGGTCGGTGAGCGAGTTCCCGGTGGCGATGGTGTGTGCCAGCGAATCGGATGCACCCTCCGGCGTGTTGGCTATGTCGTAGCCGGCCAACAGGAAGCCCAGGGCTATCAGTAGCCCGCCGGCGGCGACAAACGGAATCATGTAGCTCACACCGGTGAGCAGGATCTGCCGGATCCGGGTACCCCAGCCCAACCCGCCCGCGGCATCGGTAGTGGCCGCGGCGTTCTCCGCGGAACCCTCGACCCGGGGCGCGTTCGGGCTGTCTGCGGCGGCCAAGGCGTCAGCGATCATCGCGTCGGGTTCGTTGATCGCCCGCTTCACCCCCGAGGCGATCACCGGTTTCCCGGCGAAGCGCCGCCGGTCCTTGACCCCGACATCGGTGGCGAAGATGACGGCGTCGGCGTTGCGGATCGTGTCGGCGGTCAGGGGAGTAGTGCCGGATGAGCCCTGGGTCTCGACAGTCAGATGGACCCCGGCCCGTTCGGCGGCCATCTTCAGTGCGTCGGCGGCCATGTAGGTATGCGCGATACCGGTCGGGCAGGCGGTGATCGCCACCACCGACCGGGTCCCTGACTTGGCCGGGGTTGGTGCTGCTGCCGCGGGGGCCGCCGGTGCGACGACGCCGTCGACCAATGCCACCACATCGGCGGCGGTGGGCGCCTCACGCAGGGATCGCACGAAGTCGGGTCGAACCAGTGCACGCGCCAGGCTGGAGAGCAGTTTCATGTGTTCAGAGCCGGCGCCTTCCGGCGCGGCGATGAGGAACACCAGGTCTGCCGGACCGTCCGCGGCGCCGAAGTCGACCGGCGGTCGTAACCGAGCGAAGGCGATCACCGGTTCACGCACGGCCGCCGACCGGCAGTGCGGAATAGCGATGCCGCCCGGTAGCCCGGTCGCCGACTGGGTCTCTCTGGCCAGCGCCGCCAGCAGCAACGCGGCACCGTCATCGGCCCGGCCGGCATCCGCCACCATGGCGCCCAGCCGACTGATCACCGCCTCCCTGGTGGAGCCGCCGTCGCCGTCGAGCAGTACCAGGTCGGTACTGATGATCGGGGTTGTCGCCGGGTTCTTGCTCATCGGGCACCTTCGGGTTGGGAATCAGCGATGACGGACGTGACGGTCACGTTGTCGAGATCGAGTTGGGCCGGCACCGGCAT
Source organism: uncultured Mycobacterium sp. (assembly GCA_964483865.1). GTDB lineage: Bacteria > Actinomycetota > Actinomycetes > Mycobacteriales > Mycobacteriaceae > Mycobacterium. The sequence continues at coordinate 9,500 of CAZADG010000055.1, forward strand.
GGCCGATCCCGGTAACGCGGCTGCCCCGCTGCCGTAGGCCACCGACATCTGTAACCGGCCCGGCGCATCGGCCCCTTCGACGTCGGCACGCACATACCCGGCCAGCGATGAGTCTCCGGCGCCGACGGTGCTGCGCGGCGTGATCGGCGGCGGTGTCGCCAGCCAGGCGCCGTCGGCATTGACCAGCAGCGCCCCGGCGGCACCGAGAGTCGCCAGCACCGCGCCGACGCCACGATCGACGAGTCGACCGGCCGCCCGTACCACCGGCCCGGCGTCACCGCGGGACACCGCCGCCTCCAGGGACTCGGCCGAGACACCGGACAGGCCGGCGAGTTCTTCGGCGTTCGGCTTGATCAGCTCGGGTGCCGCGCGGTCCAGGCCCGCGGTCAGCGCGGCAAGTGGCGCGTCGGAGGTGTCCACCGCGACCTTGCAGCCGTGTGCCTTCAGTGCTGCGGTCATGTCGGAGTACCAGTGGTTCGGCAGACCCGGGGGTAGCGATCCTGACAGCACCACCCAGTGACCGGCCCGGGCCCGCTGCATGACGGCCCAGGCCAGGGCCTCGGCTTCGGCCTGATCCAGTCCGTCCCCGGGTTCGTTGATTTTCGTGGTGGTGCCGTCCGGTTCGGTGACGGTCAGGTTCGTGCGAACCGATACGGCGACCGGAACGGCGTCGAATTCCACGCCCTGGGACCGCAGACCGCCGAGGATGGGATCGTGGTGGCCGGCCGGGAGGACTGCGACGACGTCGAGACCGGCCAGGGTCAGCGCGCGTGCCACATTCACCCCCTTGCCACCGGGTTCGGTGGACACCGACGTCACCCGGTTCACCCCGCCGCGAACCAACTCGCCGGGCAGGGTGATGGTGCGGTCGATGCTCGGATTAGGGGTGACGGTGATGATCATGCGACAACCACTTCCAGGCCTTGCGCGGTCAGATCCGCCCGGTCGGCGGAACTGATCTCAGGATCTGTGACCAGCACGTCCAGCGATGTGAGCGGGGCGAAGCTGACGAACTCCTCCCGGCCGATCTTTGATGAATCGGCAAGCATGACAACGAAATTCGCGCTGGCCACCATGGCGCGTTTGACGGCAGCCTCGTCGGGGTCCGGAGTCGACGCCCCGTGCCGTACGGACAGTCCGTTGGTTCCGATGAAGGCGACGTCGACGCGAAGCGACTCCAGGCAGGCGACCGTCTGGTCCCCGACGCACGCCTGTGTCAGGCCCCTTACCCGGCCGCCCAGCATCTGCAGCGACACCGAGCCCACTCCGGCGAGTAGTGCCGCGATCGGGATCGAGTTCGTCACGACCAGCAATTCCCGGTCCTGGGGCAGCAGGGATGCCAGTTTCGCGGTGGTGGTCCCGGCGTCGAACAGTACGGTGGAACCGGACTGGGGGAGGAACTCTGCGGCAGCCCGGGCGACCGCCTGCTTGTGCTCGGCCCGGGTTGTCTCGCGCTGATCGACACTCGTCTCGACGAGATGCAACGCGCGGGTCGGCACCGCCCCTCCGTGCACCCGGCGCAGCAGTCCCGCGCGGTCGAGGATTGCCAGGTCGCGCCGCACCGTCTCGGTGGTGACCTCGAACTCCTGAGCCAATTCGGCAACCGAGGCGCGCCCGCGAGAGATCACCTGAGCGGCGATCGCCTGTTGGCGTTCCTCCGGGTACATGCGTTCCCCACTCGAGATCGAGGGCGATGTGGTTATGCGCCCACTTGTGTTGATATGTGTTGTTTTACCGCCGCCTCTGTGTGAATGTCAACACCCGCACGGCTATTCAGTGTTGTAATCCACTGCATGAGCTCTTCAGACTCGGCCGCGAACTCGACTGTTTTGCAGGGCGTCCCCGTGGTCCCCGGGGTTCGGTTCGCGCCGGTCATCAGGGCAAACCGGCTGCCTGCTCTCGATGAACTCGCCCCGGCCGGTGAGATTCCCGACGTCGACCGTGCTGCGGAGGTCGCTCGCTTCGATGCCGCCGCGGCCGCGGTGGCGGACCGACTGCGCGAGCGGGCGGCGGCGGCCAGTGGGCCGGCTGCCGAGGTGCTCACGGCCACCGCGCAACTCGCCCAAGACCGCGCCTGGCTCGGTTCGGCCCAGAACGCCATCAAGGCCGGTAAGCCGGCGATTCGGGCAACCGCTGATGCGGCGGCCCAGTTCATCGAGATGTTCACCACAATGGGCGGGCTGATGGCCGAGCGGGTCACCGACCTCAAGGACATCCGCGACCGGGTGGTCGCGAACCTGGCCGGCCTTCCCGAGCCGGGTGTGCCCGAACCGGTGGAACCGTCAATCCTCCTCGCTGAGGATCTCGCGCCGGCTGACACCGCCGGTCTGGACCCGCACCGCGTCGTGGGTCTGGCGACCACACTGGGCGGCCCGACCAGCCACACGGCGATCATCGCCCGCCAACTCGGCATCCCCTGCGTGGTCGCGGTCAAGGGTCTCGACACCGTGTCGGCCGGGACGATGGTCCTGCTCGACGGTAGCCGCGGGACCGTCTCGATCGACCCGGACCGGGCGGACGCCGCGGCCGCGGTCGCGGCGGCCGACGTCGCGGCGGCGGCGATGGCGGGCTGGACCGGACCAGGCGGGACGTCCGACGGGTACGCCGTGTCGATCCTGGCCAACGTGGCCGACGGCACCGCGGCCCGAGCGGCCCGGCAGGCACCGGTCGAAGGAGTCGGTCTTTTCCGCACCGAGTTGTGCTTCCTCGACGCTGACACCGAGCCGAGTGTGGACGCGCAGGCCGCCATCTATGCCGAGGTCCTGGAGGCGTTCGCCGGTCACAAGGTAGTGATCCGCACGTTGGATGCCGGGTCGGACAAGCCTCTGAAGTTCGTCAACAGCCCTGAGGAGGAGAACCCGGCCTTGGGCGTGCGCGGATTCCGGATCATCGACATCGACGCCGAACTCGTTGCGCGGCAACTCGATGCGATCGCCGCCGCCGCCGAGCGCACGGGAAACGCGCCGTGGGTGATGGCACCGATGATCGCCACCCCCGACGAGGCGCGCCGGTTCGCCGAGTTGGCCCGGGCACGCGACCTGCATCCCGGCGTCATGATCGAGGTGCCGGCCGCGGCTCTGCTGGCCGAGAAGATTCTTGAGCACGTCGAGTTCCTCTCTATCGGGACCAACGACCTGACGCAGTACACGATGGCCGCCGACCGGATGTCCTCGGACCTGGCCACCCTCACCGACCCGTGGCAGCCGGGGGTGATCGCTCTGGTGGCCCAGACCGCCCGGGCCGGTCAGTCCACCGGGAAGCCGGTCGGTGTGTGTGGCGAGGCGGCCGCCGACCCGTTGCTGGCCTGTGTGCTCACCGGCCTTGGCGTGACCTCGCTGTCGGCGGCGGCCTCGGCGGTCACCCCGGTCGGCGCCAAACTGGCCACGGTGACCCTGCAGCAGTGCCGGGATGCCGCCGAGGCGGTGCTCGGCACGTCCAGTCCGGCCGAAGCGCGGGAAGCCGCCCAGGCGGTCCTGGGTTAGGCGTCGGAGGCGGCCGGCGCCACCGGATAGATCATTTCGAGTTCGCCGATATTGGCCGCGACGCTCACCAGTGGGAGCGCGGCATCCTCGGCGGCCGGAGTGGTCGCCGCCTCCGTCCTGAGTGTGCTGACGAATTCGTCGCTCATCTCCCGCGGCGGCGGGGTGGCGTCGGGATCTTGTTCAAGATGGGCGCACAGCGTTGCGGTGCGCTGTTCCAACAGGATTCGGGTACGCGGATAGACCCCCTTCGGCGGTGGCACGATGTCGGCGATGAGGTCGGCGGTGGTGCGCAACCGCGGGATTCGACTGGCCTTCTCCATCTCCTCGGCGTCACTCGTGCCGGCAGTCTCAGACAGGTAGACCCGGACCGCATCTCCGTGGGTGCGGGCAGCGGTCAGCGCGGCTGCCCCCAGTTCGATCACCGCCGCCTGGGTGTGCGGGGACACCCCTTCGGTCACCCGTCTGACCGCGGCCCTGAGGTACTCGGAACAGGCCGCGATGGCGGCCTGGCGGGCCCGCTGTACCGCCAACCGGGCACCGCCGGGCCACAGCAGCATCGAGACGGCCAAACCGACCAGTGCTCCGAGGACGACGTCCTCGATGCGGACCAGTCCGATCTGCCATCCGATGGGCCGCATCATGTTGAAAACGATCAGCACCTGCATGGTGAACATGGCCTGGCTCGCGGTGAAGGACCCGACCGTCTGAACGTAAGTGGTCCCGAATGTGGCCAGCGGCAACAGCGTCCACAGCACCACCGGGTTGACACCGACCACAGCGATCACCGCCGAACCGATCAGGAATCCGATGACCGTGCCGCGCAGGGCGCGCAAGGCGGTGGTCCGAGTGCCCGCGGCGCTGCTGCGCAACACCGACAGCGCGCCGAGCACCACCCACAGTCCGTTCTGGACGGGCAGCACCATCGTCACGATCACGGCCAGGGCGAGTGCCAGGCCGGTGCGCAGACTGTTGATCACCGTGATGGAACGGGTGCGCAGGTAGCCCAAGAGGGACGCCGCCGCGTTACGGCGGGTGTGCACCCGGTCGGCGACGCCGGTCTCGGGGAGGTTGCGGCCGAGCATCCGGTCGAGCACTGGCCGGGTGTCGATCGCCGTCGCGGTGGCGATGATTCTTCCGGTCAGGCCGATGGTGGCGCTCATCGTGCGTCGACTCAGCAGGGTGCGGCCGAGTTGAGCTGCGGCGGCGTCATCGGGCTCGATGAGGATGTCGTGGATATCGTTGTCGTAGTGAGCAAAAGCGATGAATCGGTGCGCGGCCACCACTGCAGTGAGCTCATCGGCCCGGGCTGCACTCGGTGACCGCAAAGTCTCGGCGCTCCCCCGCAGCACCGAGACGCTGAGCCCGTCGATGTCGGCGAGCAGGTGCCCGGTGTCGTCGTTGACCCGGTCGCTGAGCCATTGCAGGTTGGACACCACCCGGATCAGGCTGCGACTGCCCGCGGTCATCGCGATAGGCCGGAAGGCGCTGCTGAGGAATTCCGCGCGCAAGGCGGCCATCGACTCGGTCACCCTCGAATCGGCGCCGACGACGCCCTCGATCCGGTCGGCCAGTGCGGCACACACCAGTGCGGCCAGATGACGTAGTTCTGTGGAGTAGCGCGGCGGGAACAGAAACAGCGCGGTCGGCACACAGACCGCCAAGGCCAGCAGCCATCCCAGCAGCCGTTCGCCCAGAGGCCCGGTGGGCATGCACACCGGGAGTAGGAAGGTCATCAAGGCGGCGCGCTGCCCGGCGGCCACGACTTCGCTCACCAGGCCCAGGAAGCTCACCAGCGCACCCACCGCAAAACACAGCAGGATCGCCATGAGCGGGTGCGGGGCCGCCCAGGTCCCCAGCGCGATGAGAACCGCGCCGATCATTCCCAGGCCGGCGTAGCCCATCGCCCGGTTGCCCACCGAACCGGGGAAATCGGCCGCGATGAGCAGCGCGATGGATCCGACGAGGGTGAAGACCGGGGTCAGCGAGGGTCCGGCCACCAGGTAGCTGACCAGCGCGGCGAGTGGGATCGCGAAGCCGGCTCGCACAGCTCGGCGCAAGCCGTCGCGGCTGGGATCGCGCGCTCGAAGCCGCTCGATGAGGCTGGGCGTCATGGCACTGTGAACGACGGCGCCCTACGGTGCCGGCACGTTCGCCAGCCGGCCGGCCTGGAGTTCGTCAAGCATGGTTTTGCTGATCCACTCGAACATCCGTTGCTCCCGCGGCAGCATGGCCTGCTCGTAGCCGACGAACACGTACACCGACCAGGCCGCGTAGATCTGGGCTTGGCGCTTATCGCCGGAGATCTCCAGGGCGGAGTCGTAGAGGACGTCGAAACGCTCCTGGTCGACTTCGCGCTGCACCGCGAGCACTTCGGGGTCCACCGAACCCCACGACCTGATAGCGGCCTCGGCGCTGTGCGGCAGGGACAACGCGACGTCGATGATCGCCTCGATGCGCCGACGCGGGTCGGGTTGTGAGCGCAGCACCTCGATCAGCCGTACGGTGCGGTCCTGACGCCAGTAGGCGACCAGTTCCCGGGTGTAGGCGGCCCACCCGCTGAAGTAGTGGTAGAACGAGCCGGTTGTGACTCCAAGTCGACTGCACACCTCGGCAAGCTTCAAGCCGCCGAACCCGAGATCGGCCAGGATTTCCAGACCGGTCTCGAAGTACGACTCGCGCGCGGCGACGATGGGCATGAACAGACTGTAGGCGTCGCGTGCCCCGTTCGCGGGCACCCGGTAACACGAAGGGCGCGGTCGCGGTCGTTCATGCCCGGCCATCCGCACATCAATTTCGCCGCAGCAAACCATAACCAGGATTACGGTTCGCCGAAGTCCCGGCCCGGTCGACGACGTCTGTACCCCAGTGTCGTCAATGACGTGGTCGCGGCTTAGATCTTATTGCGCTGAACCAGGGGAACCGAATCGGCAGTAACCGCACCATCACTAAATGGAACAAATTCATTTTCGAGCGATTCCAGCAATTAATGAGCAAGGTCGTGTTCGGCTTCCGCGGCACCGGGCACTCTCTCAGCGCAGGAGAATTTTGTTTGCATCTGGCACAATCGGAGCATGACGAAGACCGCGCGTCGTGGGCCGGGCAGGCCCCCCGCAGCTAAATCTGCGCAAACTCGCGGTCGGATTCTGCGCGCCGCTCGCGAGGTTTTCAGTGAGGTCGGGTACGACGCAGCCACTTTCCAGGAGATTGCCGCCCGCGCGGATCTGACCCGGCCGGCCATCAACCACTACTTCGCCAGCAAGCATGCGCTGTACCGGCATGTGGTTGAGCACACCAACGCCGTGGTGATCGCCGCCGGGCTTGAGAAGGCGGCGCAGGAGCAGACTTTCACCGGTCGGATCAGCGCCTTCCTGGATGCCGCCGTCAGCGCCAGGGACTATGACCGCGCAGCGGCGGCCTTCATGGTCACCTCTGTTCTGGAGTCCCAGCGCCACCCGGAACTGACGCTGCCCGACAGCGACTCGCTGGAGCAGACCCGCCGGTTCGCTGCCGAGGTGGTGCGCGACGGCATCGCCAAGGGCGAACTGCGGTCCGATCTCGATCCTGATGCCGCAGCGGAGACGCTGGTCGCGGCGTTCTGGGGCCTGGGTTTCTACGCGGGCTTCGTCGGAGACCAGTCGCGCATGCTCACTGTGACGACCCAGTTCATGGGGCTGCTGGGAAACGGTGGCTGGCTGACCGGCAGGTAGCCTGGGGAGCCGTGAGCACATTGCGCAGTAACGACGACACCTGGGATATCGCCACCAGCGTCGGAACGACGGCCGTCATGGTTGCGGCCGCCCGGGCGCGGGAGACCGACAGCGCCGCCCCGCTGATCCGTGACCCCTTCGCCCGGATCCTTGTCGAGGGTGCCGACGCCGGCGGCTGGCGCAAATTTCTGGACCCTGCGATGCAGGAGAGGATCGCCACCGCCGATCCGGAAGCCGCCGCGATCTTCGACAACATGCTCAGCTACCAGGCGGTGCGGACGCATTTCTTCGACACCTTCTTCACCAACGCTGCCGCCGCCGGAATTCGGCAGGTGGTGATCCTGGCCACCGGCCTGGATTCCCGGGCCTACCGATTGTCATGGCCGCAGGGCACGGTGGTCTACGAGATCGACCAGCCGATGGTGCTCGAGTACAAGAGCCAGACCCTGTCCCGGCACGGCGCAACACCGACAGCCGAGCGTCGCGAAGTGGCGATCGACCTACGGCAGGACTGGCCGGCCGCGCTGCTGGCGGCGGGCTTCGACCCCGTCCGGCCCACCGCCTGGCTTGCCGAGGGACTGCTGATGTACCTGCCGGCCGAGGCGCAGGACCGACTGTTCGAGCACATCAGTGCACTGAGCGCGCCGGGCAGTCGCATCTCTGCAGAGGCGGTGCGCCACCACGACGAGGAACGCCGTGCCCAGATGCGGCAGCGCTGGGAGAAAATGGCAGACGAACTCGGCATCGAACGGACCGTCGACATCGCCGACCTGACGTACAACGACGCCCATCGCGCCGACCTGACCGAATGGCTCAATGCCCACGGTTGGTCTGCGTCCGGTACGGGTTCGACCGATGAGATGCGTCGGCTGGGCCGGTGGGTCGAAGTTCCCGACCAGGACTACCAGGACGGCTTTTCCACCTTCGTGGTTGCCGAACGGCCGGCTTAGGCGAGCAGCCAGGGAACAGCCGCTCGGGTGACATCGGCGATCAGGGCGTTCAAGGCCGGCGCTTTGGGATCCTCGGACCGGGTCCGGGTCATCACAGCCAGCACCAGGCGCTCCCCGGCCGGGCCGAAGGCCACCCCGATGTCGTTGGTGCTCCCGTAGTCGCCGGCGCCGGTCTTGTCGGCGATCGTCCACCCGGGCGGCAGGCCGGCGCGGATCCGGTTGTCGCCGGTGACGATGGTCCGCATCCATTCCTCCAGTTGCGCGCGGTGCGGCTCGTCGAAGGTGTCTCCGGTCAACATGTTCAGGAACCCGGTGCCCATACCGCGCGGGCTGGTGGTGTCGCGCGGGTCGCCGGGATAAGCGGTGTTCAGTTCGGTTTCCCACCGCACCATCCAGGTGCGGTCGTCGCCCACTGACCGGGCGAACTCGGTCACGCTCGACGGGCCGCCGAGGATCTCCAGCATCAGATTGGTCGCGGTGTTGTCGCTCTGGCGCACCGCGGCCGCGCACAGATCCGACAGCGACATCCAGCCGCCCAGGTTCGGCTCGGTCATCGGGGAGGCGACCGGTACGAACAACTTCGGGTCGATGTAGACCTCATCGCGCAGCTTCAACTCGCCGAGTTGGTCCTTGCGCAGGATCTGGGCTGCGACGTAGGCCTTGAACGCCGAGCAGGTGGCGAACAGGTCGTCGGCTCGATAGGCGAGTTCACGCCGGGATGCCGTGTTGAGTCCGTAAAAGCCCACTTTCGCGTTGTACTGGTCTTCAAGCCCGGCGAGGTCGGCGTCGATGGGCGTCGGGGATGCTTGCGACCGGGGGATACCTGTGGTGGCCAGGGCGGTGGCCGCTGCGCCGACGATCAGAACCTGACGGCGAGAAATCTGCACCGCCGAACCATAGCTACCATTGGCCCAACCACAGAAAGGACCCTCATGCCCGGAGTGCAGGATCGAGTCATTGTCGTCACCGGTGCGGGCGGCGGCCTGGGCCGCGAGTACGCGCTGACGCTGGCCAAGGAGGGCGCCAGCGTCGTCGTCAACGACCTCGGCGGCGCCCGGGACGGCACCGGGGCCGGGCATTCGATGGCCGATCAGGTCGTCCAGGAGATCAAGGACGCCGGCGGCCGCGCCGTGGCCAACTACGACAGTGTGGCCGACGCAGAGGGGGCGGCCAACATCATCAAGACCGCGCTCGACGAGTTCGGCGCGATCCACGGTGTGGTGAGTAATGCCGGCATCCTGCGCGACGGCACCTTCCACAAGATGACCGACGAGGCCTGGGATTCGGTGCTCAAGGTGCACCTCTACGGCGGCTACAACGTCATCCGGGCCGCCTGGCCGCACTTTCGTGAGCAGAGCTACGGCCGGATCGTGGTAGCCACCTCCACCAGTGGGCTGTTCGGCAACTTCGGTCAGGCCAACTACAGTGCCGCCAAACTGGGCCTGGTCGGACTGATCAACACGCTCGCCCAGGAGGGCGCCAAGTACAACATCAAGGCCAACGCCATGGCGCCGATCGCAGCCACCCGGATGACCGAGGACATCCTGCCGCCCGAGGTGTTCAAGAGGCTCACCCCGGAGTATGTCGCCCCGATCGTGGCCTACCTGTGCACCGAAGAGGTGCCCGACTCCGCGTCGGTGTTCATCGCCGGCGGTGGCAAGGTTCAGCGAGTGGCGCTGTTCCAGAACAAGGGCGTCACCTTCGACGAGGTGCCCACCGTGGACGACGTCGCAGCGAGCTGGTCGCAGATCGACGACCTTTCGGCGCCCGAAGTCGCCGCCTTCAAGCTCTGAGCCCCCTGTTGGTTCCAACGGGCGACTCCCCGACAACTGTCGAGATCCCCGCCCAGACGGGCGCCGTCGTCACCCTGTCACCCGGGCAACGCCTGCGCCTCATCGATGTCGAGGGCACCCAGGTCGCCGATGTTTTTGCGGTGGTGACCACCGATATGACGGAGTGGCTGAGCGTATCGGTGACCCGCGGCGCCAACTGGCGACTTTTCCCCGCCGTCGGGCAGTCTTTCCTGAGCAACAGCTACCGGCCGCTGCTGGCCTTCGAAAGCGACGATTCGCCCGGCGTGCACGATATGCTCGCCGCTCCGTGCAGCGCCGAGATGTATGCGGCGCTGGGGTATGACGGCTATCACCGGAGTTGTAGTGAGAACTTCCGCATCGCCGCCGCCGAGGTCGGCTGGGATCCCCTCCACGTGCCCGACCCGGTCAACATTTTTCAGCGCACTCCGGTCGATGCGGACGGATCCATTGCCGCCCTGCCGGCGCTGACACGGCCCGGTGACTCGATCACTCTTCGTGCCGAGGCCCCGGTCCACGTCATCGTGACGGCATGTTCGATGGACCTGGAGCCGATCAACGGTGGGCGCTGCAGTCCGCTGCGCCTTGAGTTGTCGCCCGGTACGCGGTGAGCATCGGCGGGCTGATTCTCGTCGCGGTGGCGATCGCGGTGGGTCTGGTCGGCATCCTGGTGCCGGTCCTGCCGGGCACCCTGCTGGTGTGGGCGGCGATTGCGGTGTGGGCGTTTTTGGAACAGACCACCGCGACATGGGTGGTGTTCGGCGTGGCCAGCGCACTGCTGGGCGCGGGCATTCTGGTCAAGTACCTGTGGCCGGCGCGGCGGATGCGCGCCGCCGAGATAGGTGGACGAACTCTGCTGGCCGGGACGGTACTGGGATTGATCGGTTTTTTCGTGGTCCCGGTCGTCGGTTTGGTCCTGGGCTTCGTACTCGGGGTGTATCTGGCCGAACTGGCTCAACGCCGCGACCAGCGGCGGGCGTGGGCGTCCACCGTGCACGCGGTCAAGGGCGTGGCGTTGTCGGTGGGGGTGGAGTTTGCCGCCGCCCTGCTTGCTACCGCGGTGTGGGTCGCCGGAGTGCTGATCACGTGACCCGCTGAGGCGTCAGCCGAGCACCGCAGCCCGTAGCCGCGCCACGTCGGTGTCGGTCACTCCGGCGGCGGCCAGGTAGCCGGGCAGGCCACCGTGGGTCTCGTCGAGTACCCGCCGTGCGCTGACCAGGTACTCCTCGCGTACTCCCAGTACCTCGTCGGTGAGCCGGGACTCGGCGAACGACAGCACCTCGTCGGTCATCCCCTCGCGGCTGCGCATGGTGGTCAGGATGGCCCGGCGCAGCGGACCTACCGCATCATTGCTGCGCAGATAGTCGGCCAGGATGTCCTCGGCCGGCACCCCGGCGGCTTCCAAGGCCACCGCCACAGCGAAGCCGGTGCGATCCTTGCCGGCGAAGCAGTGCACCAGCACCGGACGGTCGGCGGACAGCAGGGTGATGACCTGCCGTACCGCGCGGCGGGCACCGGCAAGGGTGGGGAAGCGTTCGTACTCGGCCGTCATCCACCGGAGCGCGGCTGCTGCCGGGTCCTCCTCGGAATACTCGGTCATCATCTTGTTCCAGCTCGACTCGTGCGGAGATTCCCCATCGTGGGTGTGCGAGACCTCCGGGAAGGGGAGATGATGCACCGCAACGCTTTCGGGAACCGCGCCACCGCCGCGGCGCGCCACTTCCCCTGGCGAACGCAGGTCGGCCACGTCGGTGACGCCTAGTTGAGTCAGGGCCCGACGGCCCGCCTCGTCCAGTCTGCTCAGCTCACTGGAGCGGAACAACTTGCCGGGACGCACACCGGCCGTTTCGGCGACGTCGCGGAAATTCCAGGCGCCGGAGAGTCTTTCGTGTGTGAACGTCACCCGCGGGTCGCCGCCGCTGCCATCGGACCAGGTTCGCGACCGAGTTCGGACTTGGCGATGGTCCGGAAGTGGACTTCGTCGGGACCATCGAAGATCCGCATGGCGCGCTGCCAGCCGTACATCCGGGCCAGCGGGAAATCGTCACTGACACCGCCGCCGCCGTGGATCTGGATTGCCCGGTCGATGACGTTCAGCGACATCTGTGGGGCCACCGACTTGATCTGCGACACCAGGGCGAACGCGGCCCGGTTGCCTTGCTGATCGATGGTCCACGCGGCCTTTTCGCACAGCAGCCTGGCCTGGTCGATCTCGTTGCGGGACAGCGCGATCTGCTGCTGCACCATGCCCTGCTCAGCAAGCGGCTTACCGAAGGCGATCCGGGTACGGGCGCGCTCGGTCATCAGCGCCAGGGCCCGCTCGGCCACCCCGATGGCGCGCATGCAGTGATGGATACGGCCCGGACCGAGCCGGGCCTGGGCGATCGCGAAGCCCATACCCTCTTCGGCGAGCAGGTTCGAGGCCGGAACCCGGACATTGTCGTAGACGATCTCGGCGTGGCCGTGCTGGTCCTGCCAGCCGAACACCGATGTGGAGCGCAGGATGTTGACACCGGGGGTGTCCATCGGAACCAGAATCATCGACTGCTGCTGGTGGCTGGCGGCGTCCGGGTTGGTGCGGCCCATCACGATCAGGATCTTGCAGCGCGGGTCGTTGGCACCGGAGGTCCACCACTTGCGGCCGTTGATCACGTAGTCGTCGCCGTCGCGGGTGATCTCGGTCTGGATGTTGCGGGCGTCGCTGGATGCCACCGCCGGTTCCGTCATCGAGAAGGCGCTGCGGATCTCACCGGCCAGCAGCGGCTGCAGCCACTGCTTCTTCTGCTCCGCGGTGCCGAACATGTGCAGCACTTCCATGTTGCCGGTGTCCGGAGCGGCGCAGTTGATGGCTTCCGGAGCGATCTCGGTGCTCCACCCCGACAGCTCTGCCAGTGGGGCATACTCCAGATTGGTCAGCCCGGACTCGGCGGGTAGGAATAGGTTCCACAGACCGCGCTGCTTGGCCTTGACCTTCAACTCCTCCACCACCGGCGGGACGGTGAAGTCGCCGGGGCCGGCGGCGGCCCGGTACTCGTCATAGGGCTTCTCGGCCGGGAACACCTCCTCGACCATGAACTCGGTGAGGCGTTTGTGGTAGTCGGCGCCCTTGGCGGACATGGCGAAATCCATATTCGCCACGATATGCCCACCCGGCCGGATTCAGTCGCCTGCCCCGTTCATCCGCTCCAGGTACCCCCGCCTATGGCTGTGATCGCTCATATGCCGGACGCCGCCCTCCGCGGAGCGCGCCTGCGAGCTGTCGGTGGCGGCACCGCCGACCCGACGCGTTCTAAACCACGGTAGGGGCCGTCGGCAGGGCGCTGATCACCCCGTCGCCTCCAATGATGACCTCGCCCTTGAGGTTGGACTGGGCGCGGACGGTGGCCAGGCTCTGGCGTAACACCCAGGATGCGTAGGCGGCCTTCACCAGGCTTTCCGGCGAGGTGACTGCGTCATTGCTGATGTCCCAGAACATCATTCCCCGTAGACCGAGGGCCTGCGCCCACTCGGACTTCTGGGCGATCGAGGTCGGCGTCTCGAACGAACTGAACAGGCCCAGACCCTTGTTGTACAGGTAGGCGGCCTGGGCGTTGTCGTCCCAGTAGAGCTTCCAACCACTGGCCGGATTCTGCAGTTGGCCCAGCAGGTCCTTGTAGTCGTAGGTGCCGGGTTCGAAGCTGCCAGGAGCCTTCCCGGTGGCAGTCTCGAAGTAGCCGCCGTCACCGCCGTCGGCGACGCCGCTCCAGGCCCTGGTGTACAGCGGTGCGCCCAGCACGATCTTGCCGGGGTTGACGCCGGCGGCCAGGTACAGATCAACCGCGTGCTTGACGTCATAGCCGTTTGGGTCGCCGGTGAACGCGGCCTGGTGGCCGGTGACGTTCTCCCAGGTGCCGTGGAAGTCGTAGGCCATCAGATTGAAGTAGTCCACGCTCGGCGCCAGTCCGGCCAGATTGAAGTTGGCGATCTTGTCGTAGCCTGCGGGGGAGGCGACGGTGATCTCATAGGTCCGCCCGTTCTGCTGGCCGAGGACGTCGAGCTTGGCCCGGACCAGTTTGAGGAGCTCGGCGTAGTTGGCGCCGTCGTTCGGGCTGGCGGAGTTGCCGTCCAGTCCGCCGCCACCGGGGTACTCCCAGTCGAAGTCGATGCCGTCGAACATCCGGTATGTGTCGAGGAAACCGACGATCGAGTTGGCCAGCTTCTCCCGGCCCGCCGCGGTGGAGGCAACGTTGCTGAAGTTGGCCGACAAGGTCCAACCGCCCAGGGCGACGTTGACCCTCAGGTTCGGGTTCTTCTGCTTGAGTTGGGCGAGCTGGTTGAAATTCCCCCAGACGGTCTGCTGGGACCGTGGGTCGCTGGGCGGGTAGTACCACAGGTCGGCTTCGCCGGAGACCGATTCCGCTGCGGTGAAACGCTTTTCGAGAGCGGCGTAGGTGTCGTAGATCGCGACTTCACCCGCGCTCGTCAAGTTGAGGAACGAATAGATGACGTGGGTGAGTTCGCCGGCCGGAATGTCCGCGGGCTGGAAGTTGCGGCCGTACACACCCCACTCCGGGTAGTAGGCGGCCAGAACCTTCGTCTGCGTCGTCGGGGCGGCAGCATCGTCATTGGTGATGGTGCCGGTTGCGGTGGCGGTGGCCAGGATGGCACCGACGGCGTTGGCCAGCGTGACGGTGAACGTCTCGCTGGGTTCCACTGTCGTATCGCCGGTGACGGCGACGTTGACGGTCTGGGAGGTCACGCCGGGGGCGAAGGTCAGGGTGCCGGTGGTGGCGGTGTAGTCCTGCCCTGCGGTCGCGGTGCCGTTGGCCGTGCTGTAGCCGACGGTCACGGTCGACGTGGCGGCCTTGGACAGGCTGACCGTGAAGGCCAGGTTTCTGGCACCCGAATTGCCCTCGGCCACAGTCGCACCGGCGATCGACACCGTCGGTGCGGTGATCGCGGCGGTGTCGTCGTTGGTGATGGTGCCGGTTGCGGTGGCGGTGGCCAGGGTGGCGCCGACGGCGTTGGCCAGGGTGACGGTGAACGTCTCGCTGGGTTCGACGGTGGTGTCGCCGGTGACAGCGACGTTGACCGTCTGGGAGGTGACGCCGGGGGCGAAGGTGAGCGTGCCGGTGGTGGCGGTGTAGTCCTGGCCTGCGGTCGCGGTGCCGTTGGAGGTGGCGTAGCCGACGGTGACGGTGTTGGTGGCGGCCTTGGACAGCGACACCGTGAATGCCAAGTTCGTGGCACCCGAATTGCCCTCGGCCACCGTCGCACCGACGATCGAGACCGTCGGCCCGGTGATCGTCGTGGTGTCGTCGTTGGTGATGGTGCCGGTTGCGGTGGCGGTGGCCACTGTTGCGCCGACCGGGTTGGTCAGGGTGACGGTGAATGTTTCGGTGCCCTCGACAGTGGTGTCGCCGGTGACAGTGACGTTGACCTTCTGGGAGGTGACGCCGGGAGCGAAGGTGAGCGTGCCGGTGGTGGCGGTGTAGTCCTGGCCTGCGGTCGCGGTGCCGTTGGAGGTGGCGTAGCCGACGGTGACGGTGTTGGTGGCGGCCTTGGACAGGTTGACTGTGAAGGCCGCCGTGGTGGTACCCGAGTTACCCTCGGCAACCGTGGTGTTGCCGATCGAGATGCTCGGGGGCGAAACCGTTTGTCCCGCAGAGGCGATGGCATTCTTCCACTTGGTGACGGTGGCGGGATCCAGGGCGATGATGTTGTTGATGCTCATCTGACCCAGAGCAACACCGCTCAGGGTGTAGGTCTGGTTGTTGCCGACGATCGAGATCTGGGTGGAGCCCGACTTTTCGGCGATGTCGAAGTTGGTGGGTTGCATCCAGACGAAGTCGAGCTTGTCGGTCGCGGGGTTGAAATTGAGCACGGTATTCGAACCCCAGGACCAGGTGATCTTCGTCGTGGTGCCGCCTTGGACTGGGGTGTCCGTAATGCCCCCACCATCGGTGGCGTAGTCCAGCACGTTGATCGTGCCGTAGTCGTTGAAGATCTTGCTGAAGGTGCCGGCCGGGTCGCTCAGTCCGGAAGCGGTCGGGGTTGCCTGGCCGGGAGTGCCGGGCACGTCCCGGGTCACCGACCACATGGACAGCATTCCCAAGCCCTTGGTTCTGGCGAAGTTCTCCAGGGCTTGGGCGTCGGTGGCGGTGAACACCTCGCTCAGAACGTCGTTCACGCCGAGCATGGGGGTGACGCCGAGTTGCTTCCAGCCGAAGGTCTTACCGTAGCCCTGATAGAGCGACGACAGCTGTGCGTGGGTCGACTCGGCCGCCGCGATCGCGTAGGCGCCCATCGTCTTGGCGCTCGGACCGCTGGTCGGCGCGGCCGACTCGCCGTAATCCATCGCCATGACGTTGACCCCGGACAGCGTGACCCCGGCGTCGAGCGCCGACTTCACGACCTTGATCCCGTCGGCGGTAAGGCCGGTGGGGAGCACCGGCAGCGTGTACCAGACACGGACCTCGGGCCGTGCCTGTTGGAACAGTGCGAGCGCTTGGCTGTTGAGTGCGATCGACGCGGGTTCGGCGACGGCCGCGCCCTCGATGTCGAAGTCGAGGTGGCTGACGCCGTAGGTGTCGACCACGTCAATATAGGCACTGGCCAGATCCTGGGCGCTGCGGCCCTTGGCGGTGTACCACTGGGCCAGGCTGGTGCCCGCTGCCCCGCCCAGGGAGATCATCACGTCGCCCCCGGCCGCCTGCAACGACGCGATCGCCTGGTCGATCGCCTTGGCTTGATCGTTGCCGGCCCCGGGTTCGAGGGCGGCGAGTCCGGCCCAGCCGAGCTTGCCTTCCGGAGTGGCTTGGAGGAACGCTGCGGTGAACAGGGACACGGCGTTGGCCTGGGAGATCTTGATCAGATCAGGCACTGGCCAGCCGGCCATGTCGACATAGGGGGCGAAGAACGCATCGCCCCACTGGGCGGTGGTGCCCGATCCGGACCCCGGGTCTGGCGCCGACGAGTCTTCGTTGACGATGGTGCCGGTTGCGCTGGCGGTGGCCAGGGTGGCACCGACGGGATTGGCCAGCGTGACGGTGAACGTTTCGTTCGCCTCGACGGTGGTGTCGCCGATGACGG
>CAZADG010000056.1:0-26139 GCA_964483865.1 uncultured Mycobacterium sp.
TCCCAGTCGACGTCGACACCCGGTGTCGGGTTGTTGACCCGAATCGCTTCGGCGACGATCTTGTCCGCCACCCCGTTGGCGCTGAAGCCAACTGGCTTGACTCCGCCCAAGGCGCCCAGCTTGCCGTACTCGCCGGGCAGCGGTGTCAGGAAGCCCGCGTTGGCATCCGGCTCGACGAGGACGTCGTCAGCCAGCCCGCAGCCGCCCGCGAGCGCCCGCACGTTGGCCCAACCATTGGAGTAGGTCGGGTACTGCCGGACGATCCCGGCCACCATCGAGGCGAGGAACACCAGCACCATGAATCCCGCCGCCACCGGTATCGGTGCCGCGGTGATCGTCCGGGTGAACCAACCCTCGCCCAGGCGGGAGGTCATGTGCAGCCAGGCGGTGTAGAGGGCCGCCAGGACGAACAGGCCCAAAAACATTGCGCTGACGCTGATCCCGCCGAACTTCGGCATGGAGCTGTTGAACGGGACCCCGAAGCTCGAGACGTACCACCAGCCGTTGGTGGTGGCGAAGGTCAGCGCGAGGAAGAACAGCACCGCGGTGACGACGGTCATCCGGTTCCGCGACCAGCGCAAGACCGAACGTGACACCAGAACCGTCGCCAACGCCGCCACCGCGGCCCCGACCGCTGCGAACAGTCCGAAGTGATGCACCCACTTGGTGGGGGTGAACATCAGGGTGAACATGGTCGCGAAGATGACGCCCATCAACCGCCAGGCCGGACCGCGGGCCACCCCGGGAACCCGCTTGCGCCGCAACATGATGAACATCGAAATGAACAGCGACAGTGCGGTGATCAGGAAGCCGAAGCGACGCGACAGCGATCCGTCGACGGTCGGCAGGATCAGGTAGTAGTAGCGCAGATTCTCGGTGTACCACTCCTGACTCGGACCGATATCGGTGCGGATCCGGGTGGCCTCCAGCACGGTGGCCAGGGTCTGGTCGGAGAAGACCACCGTCAGGATGACGGTGCCCGCCGCGAGCAGAGGAGCCACCAGGGGCCAGGTGCCCACCACGGCGCGGCGGCGCATCAGGATCCGCAGAATAGGGCGGCCGCCGGCGATCAGCGCGGCGACCGCGATGAGTCCGGTCGGCTGGATGCCCAGGGTGAACGCGGCGGTGATGATCGCCAGGGCGAACGGCGTGAGCCGCCCGGAGGTGATAGCCCGTTCGATCAGTACATAGGTGATCAGCGCGCCGGTGGTGATCTGCCCCTCGGGGCGAAGGCCGTTGTCGAACGGCATCCAAGCGGCCAGCAGCACCAGTCCGGCCGCCCACAGCGCGGGCCGGCTGGCCGCCACCGCGGGTCCGAGTCGGGGGAGCACCTCGCGGGATAGCAGTAGCCAGCAGATCAGCGAACAGACCAAGTCCGGCAACCGCATCCAGATGCTGGCGGTACTGACGTGGGTCATCAACGCCAGCACGTTGTAGTACCAGCCGAACGGGTCCTCGGGCACGCCGAACCAGCGGAAGTAGTTCGACATGTAGCCGGCGCGTTCGGCCACCCTCGCCATGCCGAGGATGTAGCCGTCATCGGAGGAGTTGGCGCCGATCACATACCAGACCAGGAATGTCAGCACCACGGTGACGTCGACCGAAGTGAAAGTGCGCCAGCGGGTTGGAATCAGCCGGTGCATGCGGTGCCCGTCGAGCCGGTCCAGACGCCACAGCGCCACGAGCGCAACGACAGTCGACGCCATCGACAGCAGCATCGCAGCGAACTTGAGTGCGGTCGGGCGGGTGGTGAACCGGGTGTCGATGGTGGCCGAGACGTTCAGTCCAGGCGGGGCAGGTCCGGTCAGATCGGTGAACACCCCGACCAGGCCCGGCCGCAGGTTCGGATCCTTGAAGCCGCTGCGCAGATCCGTGTACCCGGTCTGCGGGGAGTCCTCGTCCTGCTCAGTCTCATCGGTGTTCGGCGGCACTCCGACGAACTGCGCGAAGGTGCCCTCTTCGGTCGAGTTGATCTCGATGCGCTGGCAGCCCGGCGCCTCCACCTTCTCCCGCGGGACGCTGGCGATCACCACGTTGCGGTCGGTGACGTTGACCCGCTCGGCGTCGACGGTCACGAACATCGAGTTCAGGCTGGCGTCCTTGGCCTTTTGCGGGGCCAGGCCGAACACCATCCCGCCCTTGGGCGGCATCGACCGGATCACTTCGCAGGGTACGGTCGCCGACATCGACACCGGGGTCAGCGAGATCAACGGCGCCGTAACGTTATTGAGCTGGCCGTTCTGCGGCCAACTGAGGTTGGCGGTTGTCTGAACGACCGGCAGCAACGGCGTCAGAATCGCCAGGACGAAGCCCAGCAGGCCCGCGACGGTCGCCACGACCCGGGTGGCCTTCACCTTCTCGGCATTGGTGCGGGCATTGTCGATGAGGACTTGTGTCATGACGCTGTCCGATTCACGTAGGGGCCCCAATCACGGGAGGGCCCTGATCGGTCCGTTGCGACTCCACCCGAACACCCGTTTCGAGCCCTCCTCGACGACGGCGTTGGGCGCCTGGGATGCGGGCACCCTGCGGATGTAGCGCTCGATCTCACCCCAGTCGCGGTAGTAATCGTCGCGCAGGTAGGTGGGCACCGTGGTGGTGCTCAGCAACGCCTGAATGAACAGGAACGGTCCACCCGAGCGCGCCGACTGCCACATGTTCGAGGACACCACCACCTGTTTGAGGTTGGGCCGGATGCGGTACTCCGGGACCTCGGCGATACCCAGATGCTCGGAAAACGGCCGCTGGCAAGGGAAATGCGCCGCGCTGGCGATATCCATCAGCACCGGCGTCTGGTCACCGAGGAACTCACTGGCGGTTTGCAGGATGGGTGCCCGCGGTGGGGTGAAGCCGAACCACTGTTCGCTGGACAGGTTCGGGTCGTCGGCCACGATGCGTGCGACGTTGGCCTCCGGCGGCGCAGCCCTGAGTTCGAAACGCAGGTTGCGCCAGGCCAATTGCTCCTGGGTGTCGATCGGATAGACCTTATCGAGGGCTGTGAAGGTGCCGTCGGCCTGACGGACCCCCCACTGCAGTTTCAGCGACTGCCCGTAGTGGAATTCGCCCTCTTGGTCGTAGTACCAGATCGCGCCGGCGGCGGCGACAGTCACCAGCGGGCGATCGGGGCTGCGGGGCGGCAACTCGTACCACGCGGAGGTGGCCTTCGCGGCCAGGGTGTTCTCCTTGTAGCTGCCCATCACCGGAGTGGTCTTGGGATCGAGGCCGAAGGGCAGGAACACCTTCGACCCGTTGACGCCGACCGGGCCGTAGCCGCCACCGGTGCCGCCGGAGAACCCGATGCCGACCACCGCCTTGTTCGGGGAGCCGTCGGAGTTCACCGTCCCGGGGTTTGCGACGAACGGCGCAACCGGGTCGAGGTTGTCGCTGATTCCGTTGGGGGTGAACCCGATCGGGTTCTCCCCGCCGAGCGGGCCGTACTTGCCCCAGCGCTGCCCGGGGGCCGGCTGGAGCATTCCGGCGTTGGTGTCGGCCTCGACCAGCACCTCGTCGGCCATCGCGCAGCTTTTCTTCGACAAACCGGACGCCAGCGCCGCCAGGTTGGCCTTCCCGTTGGTGTAGGCCGGGTAGCGCTGGACGAAGCCCTTGGCCATCGACCCGACCGCCAGTAGCACCATGATGACCGAGACGACCAGCAGCGGGGTCGACGCCAGCAACCGGTTGCGGCGGGTGTTCTTCACCTCGGTGTGGCCGGCGTAGTCGATCCGGAAATGCAGCCAGCCCGCGATCAAGGCGGTGATCAGGGCCAATGCCAGGAACATCGACGTCACCGGCTGGTGCAGCAGGACCGGTTGCCGGTCGTACCACGGCACCCCGTAGTTGCCGACGTAGAACCACCCGTTGATTCCCGACGTCGCCCATGCCACGACGAACAACAACGCCGTCACGTACAGGGCCAGGTTCCGGCGGCTGTGCAGACCCACGGTGGCGAAGGCGAACGCCGTCACCCCACCGAGAGCTGCGGCCAACCCGGCGAACGCCCCGAATTGCACCGCCCATTTGGTGGGGGTGAAGGTCAGCAGCAGCAGCCCCAGTGCGGTGCTGCCGATCAGCCGCCACAACGGCCCTTGTGCCAGTCCCGGCACCCGGCCTTTGCGCAGCAGCATCACGAGCATCGCGAACATGCACAGCAGCATCGCCAGCACGGCGAACCGGCGGGTCAGCGATGCTTCCACCTGCTCTTCGACGGTCAGGAAGTAGTAACGCAGGAAATCCTGATACCACGAGATCGTCGGCCCGACAACGTATTTGATGCGGACCGACTCGGCGACTCCAGCCAGGGTCTGGTCACGAAACACCACCACGAAGAACACCGAGAGCGAGGCGAGAAGCGCTGCCAGCGGGGCCAGCGCCCCGTCGCGGGGCCGCCGGATACCAATGATGCGGGCGATGGCCCGGGCACCCACCAACAGCGGCGCCACTGCCATCAGACCCTGCGGAGCCAGCGTCACGCAGAACACCGCGACGATGATGGCCAGCGCGGTGGGAGCCAACCGCCGGGTTGCCACCGTGCGCTCCACGAGCATCCACACCGCAAGCGACCCGAAGGCGATCAGCGGCTCGGGCCGAAGGCCGTTGTTGAACGGCAGCCACGCGGCGAGGAAGACCGTGCCCGCGGTGGCCACCGCCACCCGGTCACCGGCCAGGCTACCCCGGCCGGATCCCAATCTCGGCAGCACCGCGCGACTGAGGATCAGCCAACTGCCGATGGCCGCCGCGGTGGCGGGCAGCCGCATCCACACGCTGGCGGCGCTGACCGAGGCCAGCTGCGCCAGCAGCGACTGGTACCAGTCGAAGGGGGCCTCGCTGGCACCGAAGAAGCGGAAGTAGTTGGCGCTGTACCCGGCCTCGCCGGATATCCGGGCGATGGTCACGTTGTAGCCGTCGTCCGAGGAGATCGCCCCGATGACGTGCCACACCAGCAGGGTGCCGATCACACCGACGTCCGCGGGCCAGTGCCGCCACAGCCGGCGCCGGGCAGCACCCCGAATGGTGGAAATCCGGCGTGCGCCCCATCCGCGGTCCAGGACGGCGAGCGCCACGATCGACGCGACGACGCAGAGGATCCCGGTCACCATGACGGCCAGTTTCAGAGCGGTCGGCCGGGTGATGAACCGGGTGTCGACGTCTATCCGGGCGGACAGACCGGGAATTGATGTCGCCGGCCCGGCGGCTCCGGGCTGGGCCGGCGTCTTCAGATCGGTGAATATTCCTGTGACTTGCGGTTTCTTATCGGGTCCCAGGGTGCCCGTCGCGCCCGGAATGCCCACGAAGTCCGCGCCCACCGCTCCCGGGTTGGCCCAGGCGCGCAGGGTGCTGCAGGCTCCCGACGCCACTGCGGCGCGGGGGGCCACCGCGGCTACCGTGTCGCGGAAGGCAACGAACACCGAGTCGGCGTTCGCCCGGATGAACAGACCGTTGCGGGCCGCGTCGATACCCTCGGCCGGGTTGGTGGAGAACAGCACACCACCACTGGGCGGCAGGCTGCCGACGACGGTGCACGGGATCGACACCTCGAGGGACTCAGGCGCCCCGGAGACCAGCGGTGCGGTGACGTCGCCGACGGGTCCCTGCGGCCACAGGATGGTGGCCGTGGTCTGTTTGACGGGAAGCAGCGGGGTCAGCCCGCACAGCAGGATGCCGGCCAGTCCGGCGAGGACGGCGACGAGACGGGCTCTCCGGTTGGATTGCACTCGCTCGCTGGGCACGAGCGTCGATGTTAGGCGACGGGAACGCCGCTGCAGTGGATTAGGTCGGCCGCAACGGGGCGGGGCTCCACAACCCGCTGCGGGTGGCGGTCCCCAACTCGAGCCGGGCCGGCGGCGCATCCGGGTAGAAGAGCGTCAGCCGTTGCAGGGCCCCCCAGTCCCGGAACCAGTCGTTCTTCAGGTACGTGGGCACGGTGGCGGCGCGGAACAGCAGCTCACTGATCCCCAGGGGGCCGCCGCCGATGTTGTCCATCACCGGGGAGTTGGATTCGGCGCCGAACCGGTCCGGCAGGATCCGCCACTTCGGCACCTCGGTCACGCCGTTGGCGTGGCCGAACGGTCGCTGGCAGGGGAAGGCCAGGCCGACCAGCCAGTCCAACAGCACCGGATCCCGGTTTCCGACCACCTGCTCAAGGGTCCGAAGCTTGGGGATGCGGGGCGGGGTGACGGCGACCCAGTGCTGGGGTGCCAGGTCGTCATCGACGGCGACCACCCGGACCAGGGTGGCGTCGCGGGGGATCGCGGACAGCGGCGCGCGCAGGTTGCGCCAGGCCGGCACCGGACCGATATCGGCGAAGCCCATCGAACCGCCGGTCTTGCCCTCCTCGGCTTGCTGCTCGGTAGCCCACTGGATGGTGACCTCGTCCTGGTCGAACCGGCCGGCGGCCGAGATCACCAGCAGCGGCGCGGAGTCGTCGCCGACGGTGTCCCGGGGCGGTAGTCGGTACCAGGCTGAACGCAGACGGGCCGGCTGCTGGACACCGGAGCGCCAACTGCCCAATACCGGGGTGGCGGCCGGATCGAGTCCGTAGGGCAGTGTGGCGCGCGAGCCGTTGATGCCGGTCGTCGCACTCAGGCCGGTGACACCGTTTCCGGCGGCATCGGTCTCCTCGTCGACGAAGTTGCCGCTCTCCGGGGGTTCCTTGACCGGGTCTGCCGAGACGTCCGCGGGAATGCCGTTGGGGGAGAAGCCCTGTGCGGTGAGTGAACCCAGCGCATCGCGAACCGGTACGTCGACCGGCTGCAGCATCCCGATGTTCGCATCCGGTTCGACCAGCACGTCGTCGGCCAGACCGCAGGTCTTGCCGGTCAAAGCCTCCAGGTTGGACCGACCGACCGACCAGGCCGGGTACTGGCTGACCATGCCCAGGGTCAGTGACGTGACCTCGAAGACGACGAGCAGCCAGGCCACCACGGCCAGCGGCGACCCGGTGAGTCGGGCCCATCGGCGCGGCGGCCGACCGGTCTCGGGGCGCCCCGAGAAGTGGAACCAGGCGGCCGCCAGCAGGGCCACCATCGACAGCCCGAGCAGAATGGTCGTGAAGCCGAGCTTCCATTCCGGCATTGAATTCGACCACGGCACACCGAAATTGGAGACGTACCACCAGCCGTTCACGCTGGCGAACGACAAGGCGGTGACGAACAGTGTCACCGCCGCGAACACCGCCCTGTTCCGCCGTGACCCGAGTACGTGCGGGGTGACGGCGATGGCGGCCAGTGCTCCGACCGAACCGGCCAGTCCGGCGAAGACGCCGAAGTGGTGGGTCCATTTGGTGGGGGTGAGCATCATCGCCAGGAACGAGATGACGGTGATGCCGATGATGCGTCGGCTCGGTCCGGCCGCCGTGCCGGGAATATGCCCGCGACGCAACATCATCGCGATTGCCACCGCCAGCGCGACGATCAGCGCCAGCACGGCGAAGCGGCGGGCGATCGACCCGTCCGGAGTGGCCAGGAACAGCCGCTCGTAGCGGATGTGTTCGTCGAACCAACTCAGGCTCGGCCCGACCGCACGCTTGAGCGCGTTGGCCTGGGCCACCGAGGCGAAGGTCTGGTCGCGGAACATCAGGATCAGCGTCACCGTGGTGGCCGCCATAATCGGCGCCAGCAGAGGCAGTAGCCCGAACTGGCGGGAGCGCCGGTGCAGGATCGTCAGCAGCGGACCGATGGCTACCAGCAGGGCGCCGATCGAGGCGATACCGGTCGGCCCGGAGAAAAGCGTCAGCGCACCGATGATGCAGGCGATCGCGACCGGCAGCAGCCGACTGGTGGCGACCCCGCGCTCGACCGAACACCAGGTGGCCAGGATGCCCAGCGCGATGATCGGCTCGGGTCGTAGTCCGTTGTTCAGCGGCAGCCAGAACGCCAGGAACATGCCGGCGGCGGTCCAGGCCGCGGCCCGGCTGTGCTTGACCGCGACGCCCAGGCGGGGGATCACCTCCCGGCTGATCAGCCACCAGCAGGCCAGCGCCATCAGCAGGGTGGGCAGCCGCATCCAGATGCTGGCGGTCGAGACGTGGGCCCAGACCGCCAGCAGGTCGTAGTACCAGCCGAACGGAGACTCCGGCGTGCCGAACCAGCGGTAGTAGTTGGCCATGTAGCCGGCGTTCTCCGACACCCGCGCCATGGTGAGGATGTAGCCGTCGTCGGAGGTGTTGGCGCCGACGAAGTGCCACCACACCAACACCGCGATCACCAGGCCGTCCAGGGCGTTCAGCGACCACCACCGGGCGGGCAGGAACCTTCGGTGCCGGCTGCCGTCGGCGGTGTCGAGAATGTGCAGGGCGACCAGCGCGGCGACGGTGAGGGCCAGGCCCAGCAGCATCGCCGCCATCTTCAGCGGGGTCGGGGCCAGGCTGTAGCGGGTGTCGATGTCCGCTGTCAGGCTCAGGCCCGGCGGCGCGGGCCCGGACAGGTCGGTGAAAACGCCGACGATCTGGGGGCGGAAGTCGTAGCCGCCGCGCTCGCCTGTCAGGGGCGCGCCCGGGTCGTCGCTGTCCTGGCCTTTCTTGAGGCCGACGAACTCGCCGGTCACCTTGTCGGCGTGGGCAACGAAGGTCAGCTTCTCGCAGGCCGGGCTGAGCACCTGGCTCATCGGCGCCACCACCACCGGGGTGTTGCGCACCACCACCACCAGGTCGTCGTTGGCGCGCTGGATCAGCAGCCCGCGGTCGACGGCCTTGGGGGCCTGCTTGGGAACGGTGGACAGCAGGACCGTGTCGGTGGCCCCGAGCCCGGCCGCCGCGCTGCACGGAATGCTGATGTTCAGATCGGTGGGCACGTAACCGATGAGCGGAGCGGTGACGCTGGACAGCGTGCCGTTTTGTGGCCAGGTCAGCTCTGCGGTGGTCTGTTTGACCGGAAGGAACGGGGTCAGCACCGCGAGCAGGGCGCCCAGCAGTCCGGCTACGACGGCGACCAGACGGGCGGTTCGGTAGTTCGCCCGGGTCGCAGTCACGGGGGTTGATGGTAATTGCCGGGCAGGATCCTCCGATCGAAGGAGGCGAAATCATCAACGCCTTGGTTCATTCATCGGATATCGGCTCGACTTATCACATGGGATAGTCGTGTCATGCCGTCGGAAGGGCCGGCGGACGCAGAACGAAAAACTCAGGAGAGAAACGATCATGAAGCAAGCCATCACCCGGCGCATCGGTGTGGCCTTGGGAGCCGCTGCCATCGCCGCCAGCGCGATGTCGCTCGCTGCGTGCAGCAAGTCCGAGGAGAAGCCCGCCTCGCCGTCGTCGACAAGCTCGGCCACGGTCTCGTCCACGGAGAAGGCCGTCAACGACGGTTGGGATGGCCGGCCCAACAACGGCGGGCGGCCGGACTTCAACGACGAGGGTTCCAAGCCGAACAAGACCGAGCCGGACATCAGGGGTCCGGTTGGCCAGCCGACCGGGCAGGTCGGCAACAACTGACGTTGGCCGTCTAGCAGACCGAAGCCGCCGCGCTGTGAGGATTGCAGCGCGGCGGCTTTCGTTTGCGTCCGTGTGCTATCTCGACGGCGTCCGCACCGCCAGCACGAACGGGCCGATGTCCTTGAGGCTGAAGAACGGCGGACTGAACAGTCCCGCATCCAGGTCGACGGTGTAGCGACGCACGTTGGGTTGATTGGGGTAGACGTCCTCGGCCAACCGCAGGGTATAGGTGTCCGCCGAACCCGCCGCCCCGCCGCGGCGCATCAGGAACACCGTCGGCGCCGGCCACGGGGACTCGTCGAGAGCCTTGACGAACTCGGCCGGATCGGTCATCTCCCCCCAGGCCTCGATTGCCGCCGCCCGCTTGTCGAACTCGGCCAACGGGTTGGCGTAGTGCGAGGTCAGCCCCTGGAACCCGAAGTAGGGGTAGTAGGACAGGAAGCTGTAGTCGGCGGTCATCACCACGGTGTCGTCGCGAGGCTTTCCGGTGGCCTGTTGGATTGCGGCGTCGATCTGTGGGTAGTACTTCTCCGCGCCGGGAGGCCGTCGGTCGCCGCGCTGACCGTCGCCGTCGGTGTCGGTATAGGCGACGGCGATGTCGGGGCGGAGCACGTGCGGGATGTCCTGGCTGAATCCGATGGCCCCGATGAGGCCGACGGCCACCGCCACCGGGATCACCTGCGGCCGCCACCGGGCGGCAAGCCCACGCGCCACGTCGATGAAGCCGAACACCCCCGCCGCCGACAACAGCACCGATAACGTCGGCTGTAACCGGAAGGACAGCAGCGTGGTGCCGGCCAGGGTGGTGAGCATCGACAACAGCGACCACGCGTAGAGGCTGAGTACGCCGATTGCCAACGCGCCAGCCCGTACTGAACTCGACCTCTTTCCCCGGTCGCTTCGCTCCTGCCCGCCGATAGCCCGCCACGCCAGCCACACCGTGCCGAGCATGCACAGCGCACCCAGTAACGAGAACTGCAGCATCGGGAAGGTCAGCACCGCGCCGTCGCCGGGCAGGTAGTGCTGGGCAGCGCCGGTATCGCTGAGCGGGCCGCGGGCGGCCCGGATCAGGAACGGCAGCCAGGTGATCGCTCCGATGGCCGCGGAGATCACCGCCATCAGGATCAGCCGCATCAGTGGCGCAGGGCTGCGTCGGATGACGGCGGCCACCAACGCCATGAGGGTGATGGTGAATGCGGTGTAGGCAAGCAGCAGCGTGTAGAAGGTGGCGCAGAAGCCGAGGAAGACGCCGACGCCGACGACGGCGGCCCAGCCCGAGTGACCCTTACTGACCTGCAGCCCCGACCAGGCCAGTACCAGCACCGGTGGAATCAGCACGGTGATGATCGCCGCGTAGGGCTCCGGCGAGGCGTAGGCCAGCGTGACCGCAGCGGTGGCGGTGGTGACCGCCAGCGCGTACTCGAACCGGATCATGGCCGCCCACAACACGAATGCGACGGCCACAGCGATCGCCAGCGAGGTGATCGCCCACGGTTTGTACATCTCCCAGGCCGGGGTGCCGGTCAGCGCGGCGGCCCGCCCGCCGATCCAGAACCAGCCTGGCGGGTAGAACGGCGGCAGGCCGGCGTAGGTCATGTCGCGCAGTGCGGGGCTATCGGCAAGGCGGGTCAGGTATTCGGTGCGGAACTGCTGATCCACCGAGATGCCGAACAGGTAGAGCTTGGTAGCACCCAGGGGCATCCCGAGGGTGACCACCACGAATCCCGCGAGCAGCACCGGGGCGGCGATCTGGGCCACCCACCGGGCCCCCCGTCGTAACCGCCACACCGCCCCGACGGCGACGAGGCCCACAAGGCACGCCACCTGTCCCACCGTGGTCAGCGCGTGCAGTTGGTTCGAGGACGGGAACGCCGGCCACTCCACCGTCGAAATCGCCGTGAGCGCAACGACGGACACCACGACGGCAGCGATCGCCGCGAGCACCATCTGTCCGGCCACCGAGGCGCCGGTGCGCACCGCTCTCACGGCGGACTAGATGGGCAGCTTGCGGAAGATCGGCCGCGGGATGTGTCGCAGCACCATCATGACGTAGCGGAATGCGCCCGGGGCCCAGACCAGATCCTTGCCCTTGGCCGATGCGGTGACGGCCAGATCGGCGACGTACTCCTTGTCGACGGTCAGCGGCGCCTCTTTGACGTGAGCGCTCATCCGGGTCCGCACCTGTCCCGGCCGGATTACCAGGACACCGACGCCGTACTCCTTGAGCGCCTCACCCAAGCCGAGGTAGAAACCGTCCAGACCGGCCTTGGTGGAGCCGTACACGAAGTTCGACCGCCGCACCCGCTCACCGGCCGCGGAACTCATCGCGATGATGCGTCCGAACCCCTGCTCGCGCATCTTCTCGCCGAGGAGCACACCCACGGAAACCGCAGCGGTGTAGTTGATCTCGGCGATCTGCACCGCCTTGCGCTGGTTCTGCCACAGCTCCTCGGCATCGCCGAGGAGGCCGAACGCAACGATCGCGACATCGACGTCACCACCGGCGAAGCACTCGTCGATCACTGCCGGGTGGCTGTCGGTGTTGACCGCATCGAAGTCGATCAGGCTCACCGACTTCGCGCCGGCGCGGGTCATCTGCGCAACGGCGGCCTCCCGGCCCGGATCGTCGGGCAGGGCGGCCAGGATGATGCGGGCCGGTGCGTCGCGCAGGTAGCGCTCACAGATCGCCAGTCCGATCTCCGAAGTGCCGCCGAGTAGCAGAATTGTCTGGGGGTTACCCACCGCGTCGAGCACCATCTAGAGCAACTCCAAACGTCGGGCCATGTCCGAGGCGAACACAGCGTGCGGATCCACGTTGCGGCGCAGCGCAATCCACTCGTCGATACGCGGGTACATGGCGTGGAAAGTCTCCGCGCTGGTGCGAGAATCCTTGGCGGTGTAGAGGCGACCGCCGAACTTCAGCACCCGTCGGTCGAGATCGTTGACGAACTCGCTCAGGCCTGTCTTGATGGGGAAGTCCACGCAGACATTCCAGCCGGGGATCGGAAAGCTCAGCGGTGCTTGATTTCCCGGGCCGAACAGTTTGAACACGTTGAGGAACGTGTAGTGGCCCGAGGCCTGGATATCGACGATGATCGCCTTGAACTCCTCGACCGCCTCCAGTGGGACGACGAACTGGTACTGCAGGAAACCGGCCGGCCCGTAGGCCCGGTTCCACTCCCCGAACATATCCAGTGGGTGGTAGAACTGCGTGAGGTTCTGTACCTTGCCGCGGTAGGTGCCCGACTTTCGATACCACAGTTCGCCGATCGGGCCGAAGGTGTACTTGTTGGCCAGACCGTTGGGAAAGATGTCCGGGAAGGTAAGCAGTTGCGGCGCATCGAATTTCAGCGGATTGCGCTGCAACTTCTCCGGCAACTGGTCCAGCCGCGCCAATGAGCCGCGGGAGATCGCCGCACGGCCCAGCTTCGGTGGTGGGCTGATGGCGTCGAACCAGGCGCTGGAGTAGGTGTAATTCGCCTCGCTGCCGTCGCTGTGGAAAGCGATGGTCTCGTCCAGGCTGCTGGTGACGTCGCCGTCGGCGATGAAGTACGCCGTCTCCGTCGCGGTCATCTCGATGGTGGCCCGCATGATGATCCCGGTCAGGCCGTTGCCGCCGACGGTGGCCCAGAACAGATCGGCGTCCGGGCCGTCGGGGGTGATGGTGCGCACCTGGCCGTCGGCGGTGAGCAGGTCGATCGAGCGGACGTGATTGCCGAAGCTGCCGGCGCTGTGATGGTTCTTGCCGTGGATGTCGCAGCCGATCGCCCCGCCGATGGTGACCTGTCGGGTTCCCGGCAGCACCGGAACCCACAGGCCGCAGGGCAGAGCGGCCTTCATCAACTGATCCAGGCTCACCCCGCCGTCGACGTCGACCAACCGGGTAGCGGCGTCGATGGAGTGGATGCGGTTCAACGCGGTCATGTCGATGACCAGCCCGCCGCCATTCTGCGCGTTGTCGCCGTAGGAGCGGCCCAGACCGCGGGCCAGGACGCCACGGTGTCGTCCATGGGCGGCCTGATCGGCCGCGCGAACAACCGCGGCGATGATCACCTCGGGATCCGGGGTCCTCAGAACTTCGGCGACGCTGGGCGCGGTTCGTCCCCAGCCGGTCAGCCGCTGGTGGGTGATCGTTGCGGACATCGTGACGAGGGTACCGTCACCCGGCTGGACGCCGGAAAATCCACACGCGCTGGACGACGAAGTTGATCACCGTCGCCGTGCCCTGGGCCACCACGAACGCCACCGGCAGCGGCCAGTCCTTGTAGTCCTCCTGGTAGTCCAGCACCCGCAGCGTGAGGTGGTTGAGCCCGACCTGCACCACGAAGGTCAGGGCGTACAGCACCATGACCTTGACGAACCGCGACGTGCTGGGGTCGGCACCGAAGGTCCAGCGCCGGTTGATCAGGTAGGCGGTCAGCGTGCCGGCGATGAAGCCGATCGCCTTGGCCGGGTCGACCTGCAGCCCGACGACCTTGTGGAGGAAGAAGTACAGGCCGAAATCGACGACGGCCGAGAAGCCGCCGGTCAGCACGAACCGCAGCAACTGAGTCTTCAGGCTCAGCGGCGCGGGGTGGGCAATCTCGGACATCGCCGGAAGCTTACGGCCACCGGGGTCGATGGCACCGGTGCCTTCGGGCCCAGGGTCGTTCGGCACTTGCGCGATGACCGTTGGCGAGACACGATTTGCGCCATGGCGAACGATCCGGTGACTGTCCTCGATGACCGTGAAGCGTGGAAGCTCCTGTCCAGTGTTGCTCTGGGCAGGCTGGTGACCTATTTCGGTGCTCAGTTGGAGATCTTTCCGGTCAATTTCGTCGTGCAGAAGGGCACGGTGCTGTTCCGAACCGCCGAGGGCACCAAGCTGTTCACCACGGTGATGAATGACAAGGTGTTGTTCGAGGCCGACGATCACACCGTCGCCGAGGGCTGGAGCGTCATCGTGCGCGGCTCCGCGCACTTGCTCAGCAGTGCCGAGGACATCCGCGAAGCCGAACAGTCCGGGCTGATGCCGTGGGTGCCCACCGAGAAGCTGCGCTTTGTGCGCGTCACGCCTACCGAGATCAGTGGACGCCGGTTCCAGTTCGGGGCCGCCCCGGATCACGGCCATGTCCCGAGCTGAGCGTTTTGCACCGATAGCAGGAGTTTCCGGGCGGATCGGAGTCGCCCTACTGGTCGGGTTGACGGTCACGGTAAGCGGCTGCCAACGCCCAAGCGGCGGCGACGCGGTGACGGCGCAGACCGCCCCGGTCGAGAAGCGGGCATGCGTGGCCGCCGAGCCCACACAGTGGGCGGAGTCGATAGCCGGCAGTGCAGTCGACACCGGTGCCGGGACGACGAGAGCTCGCGCGGTCAGCCCGGCGGGCGAAATCATTGCCGTTCGCGACACCGGGACGTCCCGCGAGCTGCTACTCATCGGCGTCGACAGGTCGGTTCGTGATCTGTACACCCTGCCGGAGTCCGACGAGTTCGTTTTCGGCTACGTCGGTATCGACGACCGTTGGATTGTGTTCGCGGTGGAACACCTCCCGCGAAACGCCAACGGTGTGCTGCCGCAGGTGAGGCGAATCGAGGTGATCGACAGGCAGACCGGGGCGCGCCGCACCGTGGCAGAGCATTCCGCTGCGGACGCGGCGGCGGTCCCCGAGCGAAACGTGCCCGACTCGGTCGTGCTCGCCGACGGCACGGTGTACTGGATCACCCGCGACACCTACAACGGCCAGACCGGCGCGGTCCATTCGTTCGACCCGCTGACCGATACCCGGGCCGATCTCGCCTCCGGTCCGCTTCGTGACCTGCAGGCCGGTCCGCTCGGCAATGCCGGCGCCACAGCGTCCGCCACGTTGCCGCCTGCCGTCTCGTCGCTGCCCTCCGACGATGCGGCATCCCTCGGCACCGACGGCACCGCATACGGCTGGATCAGCGGTTCGGCGCTCGGCGGGACCGCGATCGGCTACTTCTCTGCCCAGACTGGTGTGGTCAAGGTCAACGATGTCGACGTCGACGCGGCGAAGTTCCGCAGCCCGGTGCTGGTCTTCGATTCCTACGTCATCCTCGACGCAGGCGGATCGACGACAGCACTGGGAACCTCTGCAGTCGTCGTCGATACACGATCGGGGGCTGTGGTCACACTGACCGCGCGCGAACCTGGGCAGTACGACACCGTCGCGGCCTCGATGGGTGGAACCCTCGCGCTGAACCTGTGGAAGGGCCCGGGCCGCGAAACAAAGCAAGCGGATTACGCGGTCGGTCTACTGCGTTCGAACGGGTTGGCTGCACCGACCTGCTAATCGCTGCGGCGGTCACACCCAGTACGGCACCCTGGCCCGGTACTGCTTCAGGGCCAACGCCGCCGCGCACCAACCGAGCACCGTCAGGACGATCACCACGATCCAGTGCCGCGGTTCCTGCTGGGCACCGAGCAGTGGCGCCCGCACGATGTCGAGGTAGTGCAGTAGCGGGTTGAGTTCGATGATCCGCCAGTACTGTCCGGCGCCCTGCTGCTCGAGGGTTTCGGCGTTCCAGATGATCGGGGTCATGAAGAACAGCAGCTGCACCAGCGAGGACAGCAGTGGTCCGATATCCCGGTAGCGGGTGGCGAGGATCCCGAAGCAGAACGACACCCATACGCAATTGAGCATGATCAGCACCAGTGCCGGCAGCACCGACAGGTCGGCCCATGACCACGGCTTGGGATAGATGATCGCGATGATCACGAAGATGACGATGTTGTGCGCGAACAGGATCATCTGCCGCCAGACCAGGCGGTAGACGTGCACGCTCAACGGGGTCGGAAGTTGTTTGATCAGACCCTCGTTGGCGATGAACACCTCCGATCCCTCCAGGATCGCGGCGTTGATCATGTTCCAGATGATCAGCCCCAGTGTCACGTAGGGAAGGTGCTCGGACAGCGGCAGTTTGAACAGCTTGGAATAGAGCAGGCCCATCGCGATGGCGGTGGTTCCGGTGGCGATGGTGATCCAGAAGGGGCCCAGCACCGACCGGCGGTACTTCTGCTTGATGTCCTGCCAGCCGAGGTGCAGCCACAGTTCGCGCTTGTGGAATCCGTCGATCAGGTCGCCCCAGGCGCGGCTGAAGGTCTTGGACTGGCTGGCCGCCTCGATGATGGTCACGACGGGCCTCCCGTCAATCGTTGGGGTCGGCTGAATCTTTCTCTTCGGCCCATGCGGCGCAGTCGGATCCACTCCCGAAGGCCCGCCGGATCACGTCGGGTGACCAGGAAGTACCAGCCGAACCGCACCCATTCCTGAGGTAGGAGTTTGCGTAGCCCCGGTTGGGACAGTACGTAACCGCGGTTGCGGTAGGTGAAGAACCGCTTGACCGGGTCGTCGGGGTACTGGGTATGCATGCGGCCGCCGAGTATCGGCTTGAACTCGTCGCTGCCGTAGGGGTGCAGGTAAACGGTGTCCAGGCAGGTCCCGAAGGGTAGGCCGCTACGCACCAGACGCCGGTGCACATCGACTTCGTCCCCGCGGACGAAAAGCCGTAGATCCGGAACGCCAACCGCCTCAATGGTTTCCGCGCGGAACAGGGCGCCGTTGAACAACGATGCGATGCCGGGCAGTAGGTCGCTGTCCGGCGAGTCCTTGGTGCGCAGTTCGTCGACGCGTCGCCGCCATACCAGTCCGCGCCGCAGCGGGAAGGCCAACTCGTCGGGTCGGTCCAGTGCGGACACCACCGGCGACACCTCGGCCAGGCCATGCTTGTCCGCGCAGGCGAGCAGGGTGCCCAATACCTCGCTGTCGCGGGGTCGTCCGTCGTCGTCGGCCAGCCAGACCCAGTCCGCACCCAGGGCTAGTGCGTGCAGCATTCCCAGCGCGAATCCGCCTGCACCGCCGAGGTTTCGGTGCGAGCCAAGGTAGGTGCTGGGCACCGGTTGGGTCGCGACAAGGTCACGCACCCTCTCGTCGTGATCGTTGTCCACCACGATGAGGTGGTCGATCATCCGCTTCTGGCTGGTCACCACGTCGAGGGACTTAGCCAGTTCGTCGGGCCGGCGGTGGGTGACGACCACCGCGCACACCTTCTCGGTCATGGTCCGGTGTCCGCCCACTACCCGCCGGAGCCGTCTGCCGGCGACCATTCGCCGGCGTGTTCGGCGATCACATCGCGGACGTGGCGGGCGGCATCCTCGCCCTCGTAGGCCCGCACCACCTCCTCGATCCCACCGTGCATGCGGATGGTGCCGTGGTCGATCCACATCGCGGTCTTGCACAGTCGGGCCAGGAACTCGTTGGAATGGCTGGCGAAAACCAGGATTCCGGATCGCTCCACCAGTGCCTGCAACCGGGCCCGGGCCTTGCTGAGGAATTCCGCGTCGACCGCGCCGATGCCCTCGTCGAGCAGGAGAATCTCAGGGTCGATACTGGTGACCACGCCCATCGCCAACCGCACCCGCATGCCGGTCGAGTAGGTGCGAAGCGGCATCGACAGGTAGTCGCCCAGTTCGGTGAACTCGGCGATCTCGTCGACCTTGGCCAGCATCTGCTTGCGGGTCTGTCCGAGGAACAGTCCGCGGATGATGATGTTCTCGTAGCCGGTGATCTCCGGGTCCATCCCGACGCCGAGGTCGAAAACCGGTGCCACCCGGCCCCGGATGGCGGTGCGTCCGCGGGTGGGCTCATAGATGCCCGACAGCAGTCGCAGCATGGTGGACTTGCCGGCGCCGTTGTGGCCGACAAGCCCGACGCGGTCGCCGGTCTTCAGCGTCATGGTGATGTCGCGCAGCGCCTCGATGACCACGACGTTGCTCTCGTTGCGGCCGATCGCCCCGCCGGCCTTGCCCAGGACGGCTTTCTTGATGGACCGGGTCTTCGCGTCGAAGATCGGAAATTCGACCCAGGCGTTGCGGGTCTCGATGTAAGGGTCGTGGGACATGTCCTAGAGGTACTGCCCGGTGCCGTGTCCCGAACCGCCCCCCGCGTTCCCGCCCGCATCGCCCGGCGAGAGCATCCCGGGCGGCAGAGCACCCTGACGCATGTGTTCCAACTGTGCCCGTGCCGCCATCTGCTGGGCGAACAAGGCCGTCTGGATGCCGTGGAACAGGCCCTCGAGCCAACCGACCAGTTGTGCCTGCGCGATCCGCAGCTCGGCGTCCGAGGGCACCGTGTCCTCAGAGAACGGCAGCGCCAGCCGGTGCAGCTCCTCGCGCAGTTCCGGGGCCAGACCGCCTTCGAGTTCGCGGATGCTGCTGGCGTGGACCTCCCGCAGCCGACTGCGGCTGGCGTCGTCCAGCGGCGCAGCCTTCACCTCCTCGAGCAGTTGCTTGATCATGGTGCCGATCCGCATCACCTTGGCGGGTTGCTCGACGAGGTCGGTGATGGAGCGCTGATCCTCATCCGATTCGGTCTCACCCTCCTGACCGGTGAGAACCTCGATCTCGTCGTTGTTGCTGTCTGTCATGCGTGTGGATTTCCCATTTCCGTTACTCAAGGGGTGCCCGGCGTCCCGCGCCATTGATAGATGCGGGCGCCGCCGTTGTCGTAGATCTTGGCCCACGACGTGGACTTGTCCAGTGACACTAGCCCGTCCGGCATCACGAAACCTCGGACGACGGGGCTGCTGATGAGGACGTATCTGATGTTCAGTGCCCGCACCGCCTCGGCGATCCGGGGGTCGCGGTCGGCATCGTCGGCGTAGGCCCAGAACAGGAACCGGTTGCGGCCGGGTCCCTGTTGCACCGGGTAGTCGTAGTGCGTCCAGAGCGGGTGCAGGTCGGCCACGGCGTACATCCACGCGCTGCCGTCGACGTTGGCGTTGCCGATCACGGTGTCGTGCGCCCCGGGGAGGCCGGCCAGGTACGCGAAAGCTTCCAAGTCCCGGTCGTCGACGATCACGTGGTCGTACTTCTCCCCCATCAGGAACCGGTGGCGGGGGAAGTAGTGCCAGGCCAGTGCGGTGCACGTGGTGGCCAGCAGGGCGGCCGTCGCGCCGATCCAGTATCGGCGCGGCAGCCCGATCCGGGTTTGGAGCAGCCGCTTGGACCACGCCATCACCAGCAGTGCCGCGGCGAACAATGCGACGCCGGCCATCGGGGTCAGCAGCAGGTTCACCACCCCGGACAGCCGTCGCGGATCGCTGTAGAAGAAGTCGCTGTAGCAACTCACGAGGGCCCCGAGGGGGCCGCCGAACGGGGACGAGGAGTAGACGATCGCCGTCACCAGCAGGAGCCATACCGCCGCCGGCCACCAGATCCGCTTGACGAGCAGCAGCACGAAACCAGCGGCCGCCAGGGCGATGAGGATGTTCTGGATCGGGAAGTCGTTGAGGTGGCGGGTGTGCTGCAGCACCGCATCGATGAGGGCTCTGCGTCGACCCTGGTAGGTGAGGAACTCGTGGCCGGTGATGATCTCCTTCTGACGCAGCACGCCGAGGAACTGCGGCAGCAGCACCGCCAGGGTTGGCGCTGCGATAGCGGCCAGCGTGATGACGTCCGGCCGGCGCCCGCGCACCGGCCGCGGCAGGGCGTCGAACAACCACCAGGCCACCAGGAACGTCACCACCACCACGCCGGCGGTGATGTGGACCGAGAACACCGCGACCATCGCCAGCACCGCCAGCGGAATCCGGTCCCGCTGCGCAAGGCAGGACGTCACCAGGACGAAGGTCGGAACCGCGACGCCGTAGCCGGTCATGTTGGCCATCGAGGCGGTGTTGAATTCGACGTAGGGCACGGCGGTGAACGACGCCGCCAGCCCGGCCGCGGTCCCCGCAGCGCCCGCCGTCCGCCACCGGCTGGTCCGGTCGCCGAGTAGTTGCCAGGTGAGCAGCCCGGCGCCGACGGGGAAGAGCCAGACCGCCGCAGCCACGGAACTCAGCGTGTAGGCGGTTGTCGGGGCTGCACCGGTCAGCTGTGCCAGTACCGCGGCCAGCGCGTGGAACGCCGAGGGGTAGTACAGCGCGTCCTGGGTCTCGACATTGCGCAGCTCGCCCATGTGGGTCGGGGAGGCCTGGCCGGTATCGAGGATCCAGCGGATGGTGTTGGCGTGCCAGACGGCATCCCAGTTACTCGGAATGGACTGCCAGTCCGGCAGCCCACGCCAGGCCGCCAGCCAGATCAGGACGGCACCGAGCACCACACCGGCGCCGGCGGCCAGCGCGGGCCAGTCTGGGCGCGGTAGGAGGGCGGGTACCCACCCTGGGCGTCGCGCCAGCAAAATCCGGTAGCCCAAAAGCGCCACCATCACGGCGGCAAGTGCGGCGGCGGCGGTGAGTGCTCCCCAGCGGACACCGAGAGCTCCCATCGGGACGATGGCGAGCCCGACGACGCCGAAAGTCAGAGCGGGACCGACGGCGACAGCCAGCGGCCAGCGCAGGCCGCCGACCCGGGCGACCAGGGTGCCCGGCGCGGTCAGAAGCACAACCGCGGCAAGCACTCCGAGCCCGAAGTTCACTGCCCTAGTATGGTGACGGGGCCTGGATCGCCGTCGGGCGGGTTGTACGGCTTTCTCTGGGATACCGCAGTTCGCGGAAGGCTAGAAGGTGGTGCGATGGCATACGACGTCGCCCGTGTGCGCGGTCTGCACTCCGACCTCGGCGACGGCTGGACGCGATTCGACGCGCCCGCCGCCATGCTGGTTCCGGAGACCGTCGCTTCAGCGGTGTCTACCGCCTTTCGCAGCGCCGCCGCTAACCCCGCGAGCCCGCACCCGGCGGCCCAGCGGAGCGTCGGTCTGCTCGCCGCCGCCCG
Organism: uncultured Mycobacterium sp.; assembly: GCA_964483865.1. GTDB lineage: Bacteria > Actinomycetota > Actinomycetes > Mycobacteriales > Mycobacteriaceae > Mycobacterium. Next base: position 21,138 of record CAZADG010000056.1, read on the forward strand.
CCGCGCGGTCGCCGATCTGCTCAACGGCGACCCGGACGGCGTCGTGCTCGGACCTGACCGTGCCGCGTTGCTGGCCTCGCTGGCCGATGCGGCCTCGACGCGTGCCGGGTTGGGCAGCGAGTTGGTGGTCAGCCGACTCGACGACGAGGCCAACATCGCGCCCTGGTTGCGCGCGGCGGATAGGTATGGCGCCAAAGTCAAGTGGGCCGAGGTCGACATCGAGACTGGCGAGATGCCGCTGTGGCAGTGGGGAGACCTGCTGACCGGCGATACCCGACTGGTGTCGATCCCGTCCGCCTCCGCCATCTTGGGGACCGTCGTCGACGTCGGCGCCGTCACCAAGCAGGTACACGACAACGGCGGTCTGGTGGTGGTGGATCACTCCGCCGCCGCGCCCTACCGCCTGCTGGATATCAACGACGTCGAGGCTGACGTGGTGGCGGTCAACGCCGCGGCCTGGGGCGGACCCCCGATTGGGGCACTGGTGTTCCGCAACCCGATGCTGATCGACACCTTCGCGTCGGTGTCACCTAACCCGTACGCGTCAGGTCCGGCCCGGCTGGAAATCGGACTGCACCAATACGGCCTGCTTGCCGGACTGGTCTCGAGTGTGGAGTACCTGGCCGCGCTGGACGAGGATGCCCAGGGCAGCAGGCGTCAACGGCTTACGCAGTCAATGGAATCCGCGCAGGAGTATCTGGGCGGCCTGTTCGAATATCTGATGACGGCGTTGTCGTCGCTTCCGCTGGTCGCGGTGATCGGCGACCCGCCGGAGCGGCTGCCTGTGGTGAGTATCGCGGTCAGCGGTGTACCGGCCGAACAGGTGGTGCAACGACTTGCCGACAATGCGATCCTGGCGGTCGGCAACCCCACCTCCCGCGTGCTCGACATGATCGGGGTCGAGGAGATCGGCGGTGTGCTGACGCTGGGTCTTGGGCACTACTCCACCATGGCCGAGGTCGATCACCTGGTGCGGACGCTGGCCTCGCTCGGTTAGCCGCCCTCAGATCGTCAGCAGCACCTTGCCGGACGTGTCGCCTGCCGCCAGCGCCCGATGCGCCTCGGCGGCCCGCTCGATCGGGAACCGGGCGCCGATCACCGGCCGCACCGTCCCCGCCGCGATCATCGGCCACACCGAGGCGATCACCTGCTCGACGATCGGCCCCTTCCCGTGCGGTCCGTCGACCGGTCGGCCACGCAGGGCTGTGCCGAGGAGGGACAGTCGTTTGCCGATCAGAGCGGCGATGTTCAACTCCGCTTTGACCCCGCCTTGCATGCCGATGATCACCAGTCGACCGTCGAAGGCGAGCGCGGACAGATTGCGATCGAGGTAGGACGCCCCCATCAGATCGAGGATCAGGTCGGCGCCCCGACCGCCGGTCTCCGCGTGAACGCGTTCGACGAAGTCCTCGTCGCGATAGGAGATCAGGACGTCGGCGCCCAGGTCCCCGCACAGCCTCAGCTTGGCCTCTGATCCTGCGGTGACCGCAACCCGGGCGCCCAGCGCCTGGGCGATCTGGATGGCGTGGGTGCCGATTCCGCTGGCCCCGCCGTGCAGCAGGACGAACTCACCCGGGCTCAATCGGGCGGCCATCGCCAGGTTGGACCACACCGTGCAGGCCGCTTCAGGCAGGCCGGCAGCGTCGTCCAGGCTCACCCCGGCAGGCACCGGCATCACCTGTGCGGCCGGGGCCGAGACGTATTCGGCGTATCCTCCGCCCGCGAGCAGCGCACAAACCTCCTGTCCCACAACGAAGTTCGTGACCCCTGGGCCGAGCGCATGGACGACCCCGGATACTTCCAAGCCGAGGATCTCACTCGCCCCAGGTGGGGGCGGGTACTTGCCGGCGGCCTGCAGCAGATCGGCCCGATTCACCCCCGCCGCCCGGATCCGGATCACCACTTCGCCGTCACCGGCGGCCACGTCGTCGGTATCGCGCCACAGCAAACGTCCGGAATCGATCAGGATGGCCCGCATACTGCCGACGTTACCCTCGCGCAAAATTAGCAGGCTAAGGGCCTTTATCCTCTACCATAACGGCCATGGGTGGGACCGTCGGGGGACGCACTGCAAGCGCAATGCCTGGGTTGGACATTGCCGAGCAGCGGGCCTGGGAGAACTTTCTGGATGCGGCACTGCGGATGTACGGGTCGCTGAACAGGACGCTGTCCGACGAGTTCGGGCTCACCCTGGTCGACGTGAGACTGCTCGACATTCTGCGTCGGTCCGAAACCGGGTCGGCTCGGATGGGTGATCTGGCCGAACAGTTGTTATCGCTGCCGAGTCGGGTGACCCGCCAGATCCGGCGACTCGAGCAAGCCGGCCTGGTGCGACGCGAAGCCAGCCCCGACGACGGACGCGGCGTTCTCGCCAGCATCACCGACCGGGGTCGCGATCTGGTGTCCGGGGCGCTCGCGGTCTACTCAGAAGGGGTTCGGCAGCGATTCCTCGGACCCCTGACACGTCAGCAGATGACGGCGATGGGGGAGAACTGCCGCCGCATCAGCGAGGCGTTGAAGGCCAAGGGCCCGAATGGCAAGAGCAGCCCGAACGGCAAGAGCCCGAACGGCAAGGTCGCGCGGGCCTGAATTCGGTGCGCGTTACGCTGTCCAGCGGTGGCGTGGCAGAGCGGCCTAATGCACTCGCCTTGAAAGCGAGAGACGGCTAACACCGTCCGGGGGTTCAAATCCCTCCGCCACCGCTGTTTGCCATTGGGACCAACGCTCAACGCGTGCTCAGCTAGTCGCCGGTGAAGTTCGGCGGCCGCTTCTCGAACATCGCGGTGACCGCTTCCTTGAGATCCCTCGAGGGTAGGAAGGCCGCGTTCCACGCCGCCACATAGCGCAGGCTGGACGCCACCTGGTCGATGCGCTGCTCGTCCAGCACGTACTTGATACCGCGCACGGTCAGCGGCGAGTTCTCGGCGATCTCCGCGGCCGTGGCGTGCGCGGCGACCAGTGCCGCCTCGGCGTCCGGGAATACCTCGTTGACCAGACCGATCCTCTCGGCGCGGGCGGCGTCGATGTCCTTGCCGGTCAGCGCCAATTCCCGCAGGTGTCCATCGGAGATGATGTAGGGCAGGCGGGCCAGGCTGCCGACGTCGGCGACGATCGCCAGTTTCACCTCACGTACCGAGAACTTGGCGTCGGCGCTGGCGTAGCGAATATCCACCGCGCTGATCAGGTCCACCCCGCCGCCGATGCACCAACCCTGAATTGCCGCGATCGTCGGTGTCCGACAGTCGGCGACCGCGCTGATCGAGGCCTGCAGTCGCTTGAGTTCGGTGTGGAACTTCGCGCGCGGACCCGCTGACGCTTCCTTCCCGCCGCCGTCGACCGACGGCAGCATGCCACCCATCGAGAGAAGATCCAGGCCGTAGCAGAAGTGCTTGCCCGACCCCGCCAGCACGATGGCGCGGACCTCGGGATCGGCATCAAGTTCGGCGAACACCACGGGCATCTCGGCCCAGAACGCCGGGCCCATGGCATTGCCCTTGCCCGGTCCCAGCAGGGTGACCTGCGCGACGTTGTCCTTGATCTCGACGGCGAGGGATTCGTGGCTGCTCATGGCAACCAAGTTACTGCCCTGGATCAGATGTACATCGCCGGGTCGATGTAGCAGGTGGGGTCCACCAACGGCTCACGCTGCCTGTCGGTGCGCGGTCGCACTACCGCGGGAATGCCGGTAGCGATGGACTCCGGCGGAACATCATGGGTGACAACGGCGTTCGCGCCGACGGCGCTGTCGTCGCCGATGACAACGGGACCGAGCACCTTGGCGCCCGCGCCGACGGTGACGCGGTTGCCGACGGTGGGGTGACGCTTGCCGTGTTCCAGCGAACGCCCGCCGAGGGTCACCCCGTGGTAGAGCATGACGTCGTCGCCGATCTCGGTGGTCTCGCCGATGACCACACCCATGCCGTGGTCGATGAAGAACCGCCGCCCGATACTGGCGCCGGGATGGATCTCGATGCCGGTCAGGAACCGGGTCAGCTGGCTGAGGATCCGGGCCACCCCGCGCAGGGCCGGCACCGCCCACAGTCGGTGGGTCAACCGGTAGGACCAGATCGCATGCAGGCCGGAGTAGACCAGTGCGTTCTCGAGATCCCCGCGGGCGGCAGGGTCGTGGGACCGCGCGTTGCGCAGATCCTCGCGCGCCGTGGCCAGTACCGACAGCAGCGTCATCCGCGGATGTCGTCGAAGAGCACCGTGGAGATATAGCGCTCGCCGTAGTCGCAGACGACGGCGACGATGAGCTTGCCGGCGTTCTCCGGACGCTTGGCCAATTCCAGGGCGGCCCAGACGATCGCACCGGATGAGATGCCGCCGAGGATGCCCTCCTCGGTGCCCAGATCGCGGGCCACCCGAACGGCGTCGTCGAGTTCGACGTCGATGATCTCGTCGTAGCTCTCGCGGTCCAGAACTTCGGGAACGAAGTTGGCGCCGATGCCCTGGATCTTGTGCGGGCCGGCTTTGCCCTCGGTCAGCAGCGGCGAGTCCTTCGGTTCCACTCCGACGATCTGGACCGACGGCTTTCGGGCCTTCAGGACCCGGCTTACTCCGGTGATTGTCCCGCCGGTGCCGATCCCGGCCAGGAAGATGTCGACCTCCCCGTCGGTGTCGGTCCAGACCTCCTCGGCGGTGGTCTTTTCATGGACCGCCGGGTTGGCCGGGTTGCCGAACTGGTTGGCCGCGATCGCGTTGGGCGTCTCGGCGATGATCTGTTTGGCGCGGGCCACTGCCCCGGCCATACCCTCCGAGCCCGGAGTCAGCACGATCTCGGCACCGTAGGCGCGCAACATGACGCGGCGCTCCGTGGACATGGTCTCGGGCATCGTGAGGATCACGTGATAGCCGCGGGCCGCGCCCACCATCGCCAGGGCGATGCCGGTGTTGCCGCTGGTGGCTTCAACGATGGTGCCGCCCGGCTTCAGTTCGCCGGAGGCCTCGGCGGCGTCGATGATCGCCGCGCCGATGCGGTCCTTGACGCTGTTGGCCGGGT
>CAZADG010000057.1:0-25695 GCA_964483865.1 uncultured Mycobacterium sp.
GGCTCCCGATGATTTTCAGCACCAGGCGGCGGATGCGGTCCGGGCCGGTGGTCCGAGGAACCAGCGCGATCAGCCGGGCGCTGGGCCATATCTGGCGTCGTTCGCTGCAACTGCGGGTCGTCGTCCTGACCCTCGGCTTATCCGCGGTGGTCATTCTGGCACTCGGGTTCGTCCTCACCAGTCAGATCACCAACCGAGTGCTGGATGTCAAGGTGCGTGCGGCGACCGAGGAGGTGGACCGGGCCCGTAACACCGTGAGCGGGATCGTCAGCGGCGAGGAAGCGCGGTCGCTGGATTCCAGCCTGCAACTGGCCCGGAACACCCTGATCTCCAAGCCCGGTCAGGCTTCCGATGCCGGACTGGCGGGCACCTTCGATGCGGTGCTGATAGTCCCCGGCGACGGCCCGCGGGAAGCCACTTCGGCTGGTCCGGTCGACCAGATTCCTCGATCGCTGCGTGACTTCGTCAAGGCCGGACAGGTCAGCTACCAGTACACCACTGTGCGCACCGAGGGGTTCTCCGGTCCGGCGCTGCTGGTCGGCACTCCCGCCCCGTCGCGGATCAGCAATCTTGAGCTGTATCTGATCTTCCCGCTCAACAGCGAGGAAAGCACCATCACCCTGGTGCGCGGCACCATGGCCACCGGCGGACTGGTGCTGCTGCTGTTGCTGGCCGGCATCGCGCTGCTGGTGTCCCGGCAGGTGGTGCTGCCGGTGCGGTCGGCATCCCGGATCGCCGAGTCGTTCGCCGAAGGTCACCTCTCCGAGCGGATGCCGGTGCGCGGCGAGGACGATATGGCCCGACTCGCGGTGTCGTTCAACGATATGGCCGAGAGCCTGCAACGCCAGATCACCACGCTGGAGGAGTTCGGCAACCTGCAGCGCCGGTTTACCTCCGACGTCAGCCACGAACTGCGCACACCGTTGACCACCGTGCGGATGGCCGCCGACCTGATCTACGACCACAGCGAGGATCTCGACCCGGCGCTGCGCCGCTCCACCGAACTGCTGGTCGGCGAACTCGACCGGTTCGAGACCCTGCTCAATGACCTGCTGGAGATATCCCGGCACGATGCCGGCGTGGCTGAACTGTCGGTCGAGGCGGTGGATCTGCGCTCAACGGTCAACAGTGCGCTGGGCAAGGTCGGCCACCTGGCCGCCGACGAGCACGTCGACCTTCAGGTGGAGATGCCCGAGGACGCCGTCATCGCCGAGGTGGACCCGCGGCGGGTCGAGCGGATCCTGCGCAACCTCATCGCCAACGCCATCGACCACGCCGAGCGCAAACCGGTGCAGATCCGGATGGGCGCCGATGAGGACACCGTCGCCGTGACCGTCCGCGACTTCGGGGTGGGACTGCGGCCCGGGGAGGAGAAACTGGTCTTCAGCCGGTTCTGGCGATCGGATCCGTCCCGGGTGCGTCGCTCCGGTGGAACGGGGCTGGGCCTGGCCATCAGCATCGAGGATGCCCGGCTTCACCAGGGCAGGCTGGAAGCCTGGGGCGAGCCCGGCAATGGCGCCTGCTTCCGCCTCACCTTGCCCCTGGTGCGCGGGCACAAGGTGACCACCAGCCCGTTGCCGCTCAAACCTGTTGCCGCCGAGCGGCTTCGGTCCCGGGAGACCGCGGGGGAGCGGGTGTGAGAACCTTCGCCCGAAGGCTGCTGGCCGTGCTGCTGGCCGGTGTGGCCGCTGCGCTTACCGCATGCGCCGGGGTGCCGGATTCGTCGGCTCCGCAGGCGATCGGCACTGTCGAGGTCCCGGCGCCCAAGCAGTTGCCGGCGCCCAACCCGACCATGAATCCCGACCAGGTGCTGCGGGAATTCCTCAAGGCCACCGCCGATCCCGCGGACCGGCATATCGCGGCCCGTCAGTTCCTCACCGAGTCGGCTTCCAAGGACTGGGACGATCAGGGCAGCGCGCTGCTGATCGACGATGTGATATTCAGCGAAACCCGTTCGGGGGACAAGGTTTCGGTGACCATGCAGGCCGACATCCTCGGGTCGCTGTCCGATGTCGGGGTCTTCGAGACCGGGGAGGGCAAGTTGCCCGACCCCGGTCCGATCGAGTTGGTTCAGACGCCAAGCGGATGGCGGATCAACCGGCTGCCCAACGGAGTTTTCCTGGACTGGCAGAAGTTCCAGGCCGCCTACAAGCGCTACACGCTGTATTTCGTCGATCCGACCGGCAAGACCGTCGTCCCCGATCCGCGCTACGTCGCGGTCTCCGACCCTGACCTGCTGGCCACCGAACTGGTGAACAAACTCATCGCCGGTCCGCGGCCGGAGATGGCCAAGGCGGTTCGCAACATGCTCGGCCCGCCGTTGACGCTGCGCGGACCTGTCACCCGGGCCGACGGTGGCAAGACCGGCGTCGGCCGCGGTTACGGCGGCGCGCGGGTGGATCTGGAGAACCTCACGACCACCGATCCGGCCAGCCGTCTTCTGCTTGCCGCACAACTGATTTGGACCTTCGCCCGCTCCGATGTCACCGGTCCGTATCTGATCAACGTCGACGGTGCACCGCTGGATGACCGGTTCGTCGACGGGTGGAAGACCACTGATGTCGCCGCCACCGACCCGGGTGCGGTCGATGGTGCCTCAGCCGGGGTCCACGCTCTGATGGGCGGCTCGATGATGGCACTGGACGGCCAGCGTGCGGTCAAGATGCCGGGTTCGTTCGGAGCGATGACCGACCAGCGTGCGGCGACCTTCTCCCGGTCCGGGTCCGACCTGGCCTCGGTGGTCGCGCCGCCCGGCGCGGGCGCAACGTTGTGGATCGGACCCGGCGGCGGCCAGGCGGTGCAGGTCACCGATGGCCGGACGTTGTCCCGGCCGTCCTGGGCTCTCGACGATGCGGTCTGGGTGGTGGTGGACGGCAACAGCGTGGTCCGGGTGATCCGCGAGGCGGCGTCGGGACAGCCTGCCCGCATCCCGGTGGACTCCGCGGCGGTGACGTCTCAGTTCTCCGGGGCGATCACCGAATTGCAGGTCTCGCGGGATGGCACCCGGGTGGCGATGGTGATCGACGGTCAGGTGGTGCTGGCCGGGGTGGAGCAGACGGTGGGTGGAGATTTCGCGCTGACCTACCCCCGGCGTATCGGGTTCGGCCTGGGCAAGTCGGTGGTGTCGCTGGCCTGGCGCACCGGCGACGACATGGTGGTGACGCGCAGCGATCCCGCCCACCCGGTGTCCTACGTCAACCTCGACGGGGTGAACTCCGACGGCCCGAGCAGCAATCTGGTGATGCCGGTGTCGGCGGTGGCGGCCAACCCGTCAGCGGTCTACGTGGCCGATAGCCGCGGCGTGCTTCAACTGCTGGCAACGAGCGCCGCCAGCGGGCAGACCTGGACGGAATTGCAGCCGTTCATGGCGCCCGGCGCGGTGCCGGTGATGCCGGGGTAGTGATCCGCCCAGCGTTATGCCAGAGCGGCGTTCGGCGGGTGGGACGGCTATTCGACCAGGCGACGCCGCATGGCCTCGGCCACCGCCGCAGCGCGGTCCGAGACGCCGAGCTTGGCATAGAGGTTCTGCACGTGGGTGCGCACGGTGGTGGGCGCCAGATGGAGTTTCGTGGCGATACCCGGGACGGAAAGCCCCTCGGCGATCAGCTTGATGATCTCCGCTTCCCGTGGTGACAATAGGGTCGCCTCACCGCGGGCCCGATGCCGGACCTCGTTGGCCAGGCTGCTGGCGACCTGGGTCGGCACGTATCCGTCTCCCCGAGCGCAACTGAGGACCGCGGCCACGATTTCGTTCCGTTCGGATTCCTTGGTCAGGTAGCCGGCCGCTCCGGCGGCGAGCGCTTCGTACACCGTCGCCGGATCCTGCGTCGCGCTCAGCAGCAGCACCTGGGTAGGCAGCCCGTCGCGGGCTACCGCCGTCACCACGGCCAAGCCGTCCAGTTCTGGCATCCGGTAGTCCAGGAGCGCCACCGCCGGCTGGTGTTCTCGGATCGCGGCGAGGGCGGAACGGCCGTCGCCGGCCTCGGCGACGACCTCGATGCGCCCGGTGTCCCGCATGGCGCGGACCACACCCTCCCGGTACATCGGATGGTCGTCCCCGACGACGACGGTGACTTTCTCGGATCCCACGGCGGCAATCGTCGCACAGGTCGGCTGGACTGCCATGGCGTATAAACGACGCCGTGGAGGTCGAGGGGGTCGATGAGGTCCGCCGCGCCCGCGAGTTGAGCGCCATGCGGGTCGTCGCGGTGGCCCGACTCGGGGTGGCGGCGGTGATGATCGCCGCCAGCTTCATCGGTCAACCGCCGAAGTGGCCGCAATTCAACTGGGTTCCGTGGTTCTACGCCGTTGTCGGCCTGGTGGCGGTGGTGGTGTTGTTCAGCCCAGCCCATCGTCGCGTCGTGGTCCCGCGCGTCCAACTCGTTCTGCTGGTCATCGACGTTGTGGTGATATTCACCTACAAGGTGTGTGCCGCCGACGGCACCTATGTGCCGCTCCTGGTGCTGACTTTGTTGCCGATCATGGTGCTGCTGGATGTGTCGTGGCGGCGTGCAGCGGTGGCGCTGGCGGTGATCGCGGGGACCTTCGCCGTCGAGATCTTCACCGACCACGTGTTCATCGCGGAGGCGGGCGCCGGCCGTGCGGTGATGGCGACGGCGGTCTTCGTGTTCCTCTGTTGCACTGCCTTTCTGGCGGTGTACATCCAGGGCCGCCACCTCGATGAGATCTCGCAGTTGAGCGCATCGCGGCAAGCCCTTCTGGTCGATCTGATGGCGGCCTCGGAGGACCAGCAGCGCCGGATATCGGAATACATTCACGACGGCCCGCTGCAGTCGGTGCTGATGGCGCGCCAGGACATCGCCGAGTTGTCGAGCAGGCGGCCCGACGAGAGCCTGGATCGTGCGATGGCCGGGCTGCGGGATGCCACCGATCAGATGCGCGAGGCGACCTTCGAACTGCATCCGGCGGTGCTGGCCGGGGCCGGGTTGGGCCGGGCGGTGCAGCAGTTGGCGACCGCGAACTCCGATCGATCCGGCATCGACATCACCACCGACATCGACTATCCGGAGTCAGATCCGGTGGATCCGATGGTGTTCGCCGTCGCGAGGGAACTCATCTCCAATGTCGTCCGCCATTCGTGTGCCACCCGGGCAGCGGTGCGACTGCGGACCGAAAACGGGATCTGCCATCTCGACGTCATCGACGACGGGGTGGGCATCTCCACGCAGGCCGTGTCCCAGCGTCTCAAGCAGGGTCATATCGGCATCGCCTCGCAGCGGGCCCGGATCGAGGCCGCCGGCGGCACGATGCGCAGCATGCCGGTGGCGTCCGGTACGCACATCTCGGTGACGCTGCCGATGACGCAGCCCGCGACGTGAGGCTGTCGCGGGCTGCGGCGTCGGGGCGATCGGATTCTCAGTCGGGACTGTGATTGCAGTTCGTGGTGTAGCCACACGGCACCGCCCGATTGCCCTCCGGCGGCGGGGTCGCATTCACATTCTTCTCGGTGGGCCGGACGGAAGAGGTCGTCACACTGGTGGTCTCGGCCGGCTTCTCGCTCGGCGAACTGCAGGCCACGGTCATACTCCCCAATCCGATGAGGGCCATCGCGCTGAGCAGTGCAGCCTTGCCCGCCCGTCTGGTTCCGCGGTTCGGGCTCATGTCTGTTTCCTATCTTTCGGTCTTCTGGATGTCTACGGGATGTCTATGTCACTCTGTGCGGTTGTCTCAATCAGAACCAGATCATGGCCCGTCCTTTCTCGACGTCGTCATGCCTTTACTATCGGCCTCCCCGGGCCGCGCCGGCATCCGGTGAACCAATGGGACGGTTGACGAATCCGCCTCCTTCGATCGAAGGAGGTGTGGTCGGGTTGTCACACCGCAGCGGCACACTCAGGTCATGCTCGACCTGGTCCTTCCGTTGGAATGCGGTGGCTGCCGCATATCGTCGACCCGCTGGTGCAGCGCCTGCGCTGCGGCGCTGCTGGTGCAGGACGACGAACCGCATGTGGTCGCCCCGCGAGTCGACCCGGGTGTGCCGGTCTTCGCGCTCGGCCGGTACGCCGGCCCACGGCGGCAGGCGGTCGTCGCACTCAAGGAGCACGGCCGTAGCGATCTGGTCGGGCCGCTGGCCCGCCCGCTCGCGCTGGGCATCCACCGCCTTGCCGTCTGGGGCGTCGTCGGGCTGCCGCTGACGGTGGTGCCGGCACCCACCCGACGGTGGGCGGCCCGTCGCCGCGGGGGTGACCCGGTCACCCGCATCACGGTCGCCGCCACCACCGGGCACCCGGATATCACGGTGGTTCAGGCCCTGCGCACCATCGGCCGGGCCCGCGACTCGGTCGGATTGAGCACCGGGGCCCGGGAGCGCAACATCGTCGGGCGGGTGCGTCCTGTTGCCCGGCCGGACGGAGAGGTTCTGTTGATCGACGATGTCGTCACTACCGGCGCCACAGCGCGTGAGGCGGTGCGGGTGCTGCGCGACGAAGGGGCGTCGGTGTCGGCGGTGCTGACATTGGCCTTCGCATGACCAGAGCGGGAAAGCCGGCACAAGCCGGGGAAAGCACGTCCTGGTAACAAGGGACGAAAGACCTCGACACAGGTCGGTGAAAAACTGGCACCACTGTCGTGCTGCGACTAGCGTCGGTTGAACACGTCATGAACATTGCACGACGTAAGGAGGTGGTGAATTGACCTCTTGCGTCACCGGGTCGTCCTTCGCTCCGGTGTGACGCGTTCGCGATCAGTTCAGGCCGGGCACGTCAGAGTGCGTGCCACCGAAGTAGCAGAAACGAGTTGTCAAGTATGTCAACCCCATCCGTGAAATCCGGTCAGCCCACCACCGACGGCCAGGCAGGTCCCAATGCTGATGTCCAGGTGACTGGCCGCAACGTCGAGATCCCCGACCACTACCGCGTCTATGTAGGCCAGAAGCTCGCCCGCGTCGAGCGGATCGACTCGTCGATTCAGCGTTTCGCCGTGGAGCTTGAGCACGAGAAGAACCGGCGGCAGCGGAAGAACTGTCAGCACGTCGAGATCACGGCTCACGGCCCCGGCCCGGTGGTGCGCGGCGAGGGGTGCGCGGATAGCTTCTACGGCGCCTTCGAGGCTGCCGTCCACAAACTCGAGAGCCGGGTGCGCCGCGGTAAGGACCGCCGCAAGGTCCATTACGGCGACAAGACGCCGTTATCGGTGCACCAGGCCACCGCCTCGTTGGATCTGGACGAGGCCTTCAAGCTCGCGGCCCCCGAGCCCGACCGGCAGCATCAGGTGGACGAGCACGAGCCCGGGCAGATCGTCCGGGTCAAGGAACACCCAGCCAAGCCGATGACCGTCGATGACGCGCTCTACGAGATGGAACTGGTCGGTCACGACTTCTTCCTGTTCCACGACAAGGAAGCCGACAAGCCGTCGGTGGTCTACCGGCGCCACGCCTACGACTACGGCCTGATTCGGCTCGTCTGACAGGCCGGGTGGCCCGAATCGGCTCGTCTCACCGGCCCGGTGGCCGCGTCACCTAGGATGGAGGGCACTTCAGCCTCCAATCCACAAGGAAAATCACTGTGCTCTCGAAGTTGCTGCGCCTTGGTGAAGGGCGCATGGTCAAGCGCCTTCGCGGGGTGGCTAATTACGTCAACACGCTGTCCGACGAAGTCGAGAAGCTGACCGACGCCGAGCTCCGCGCCAAGACTGACGAGTTCCGCAAGCGGGTCGAGGGCGGTGAGTCGCTCGACGACGTCATGCCCGAGGCGTTCGCGGTGGCCCGCGAGGCGGCCTGGCGGGTGCTGGGCCAGCGGCACTTCGACGTCCAGGTCATGGGTGGGGCAGCGCTGCACTTCGGCAACGTCGCCGAGATGAAGACCGGGGAAGGCAAGACCCTGACCTGTGTGTTGCCGGCGTACCTCAACGCGCTGGCCGGCAAGGGCGTCCACGTCGTCACCGTCAACGACTATCTGGCCCGACGAGACAGCGAGTGGATGGGCCGGGTGCACCGCTTCTTGGGCCTCGACGTCGGGGTGATCCTGTCCGGGCTGAGCTCCGACGAGCGTCGCGAGGCCTACGCCGCCGACATCACCTACGGCACCAACAATGAGTTCGGTTTCGACTATCTGCGCGACAACATGGCACATTCGCTGGAGGAGTTGGTCCAGCGCCCGCACCACTTCGCCATCGTCGACGAGGTCGACTCCATCCTCATCGACGAGGCCCGCACCCCGCTGATCATCTCCGGTCCGGCCGACGGCGCCTCACACTGGTACACCGAATTCGCCCGGCTCGCGCCGATGATGGAGAAGGACGTCCACTACGAGGTCGACCTCCGCAAGCGCACCGTGGGGGTGCACGAGGTGGGCGTGGAGTTCGTCGAGGACCAACTGGGCATCGAAAACCTCTACGAGGCGGCCAACTCCCCGTTGGTCAACTACCTCAACAACTGCCTGAAAGCCAAGGAGCTCTTCCAGCGCGACAAGGACTACATCGTCCGTGACGGCGAGGTCATCATCGTCGATGAGTTCACCGGTCGCGTCCTGGTCGGCCGCCGCTACAACGAGGGCATGCACCAGGCCATCGAGGCCAAGGAAAAGGTCGAGATCAAGGCCGAAAACCAGACGTTGGCCACCATCACCCTGCAGAACTACTTCCGGCTGTACGAGAAGCTGTCCGGGATGACCGGCACGGCCGAGACCGAGGCCGCGGAGCTGCACGAGATCTACAAGCTCGGCGTGGTGCCGATTCCGACCAACCGGGACATGGTCCGCAAGGACGAGTCCGACCTGATCTACAAGACCGAGGAGGCCAAGTTCCTCGCGGTCACCGACGACATTGCTGAGCGCTACGAGAAGGGCCAGCCGGTCCTGATCGGCACCACCAGCGTCGAGCGCTCCGAGTACCTGTCCCGGATGCTGTCCAAGCGCGGCATTCCGCACAACGTGCTCAACGCCAAGTACCACGAGCAGGAGGCGGCCATCATCGCCGAGGCCGGTCGACGCGGCGCGGTGACGGTAGCCACCAACATGGCCGGCCGCGGTACCGACATCGTGCTCGGCGGCAACATCGACTTCATCCTCGATCAGCGGCTACGCGATCGCGGACTCGATCCGGTGGACACCCCGGACGAGTACGAGGCCGCCTGGCACGAAGAGCTGCCGAAGGTCAAGGAGGAAGTCGCCGCGGAAGCCGAACAGGTTCGCGAGGTCGGTGGGCTGTACGTGCTGGGCACCGAGCGCCACGAGACACGTCGTATCGACAACCAGCTTCGCGGCCGCTCCGGTCGCCAGGGCGACCCGGGCGAGTCGCGGTTCTACCTGTCGCTGGGCGACGAGCTCATGCGCCGCTTCAACGGGGCCACTCTGGAAGCGCTGCTGACCCGACTCAATCTGCCCGACGATGTGCCCATCGAGGCCAAGATGGTCACCCGGGCCATCAAGAGCGCTCAGACGCAGGTCGAACAGCAGAACTTCGAGATCCGCAAGAACGTGCTCAAGTACGACGAGGTGATGAACCAGCAGCGCATGGTCATCTACGAGGAGCGTCGCCGGATCCTCGACGGTGAAGACATGGGAACTCAGGCGCACGACATGCTGGTCGACGTCATCACCGCCTATGTCAACGGCGCCACCGCCGAGGGCTACGCGGAGGACTGGGACCTCGAGCAGTTGTGGGGTGCGCTGCGCACCCTCTACCCGGTCGGGGTGGACCACCACGACCTGATCGATTCCGACGCCATCGGCGAGGCTGGCGAACTGACCCGCGAGGAACTGCTCGACATTCTGGTCGCTGACGCCGAGAAGGCTTATGCCAGGCGGGAATCCGATATCGACGCGATCGCCGGACCCGGTGCCATGCGGCAGTTGGAACGCAACGTGCTGCTCAACGTGCTCGACCGCAAGTGGCGTGAGCACCTCTACGAGATGGACTACCTCAAGGAGGGCATCGGCCTGCGCGCGATGGCGCAGCGTGACCCGCTGGTGGAGTACCAGCGTGAGGGTTACGACATGTTCCAGGGCATGCTCGAGGCGCTCAAGGAGGAGTCGGTCGGATTCCTGTTCAACGTCCAGGTCGAGGGTGCCCCGCAGACGCCGGCGGTCGCCACCCAGGCGATGCCCGAGGGTTTGCGGGCCCGCGGCCTCGACGGGGACGACTCCCGGCCGCTGACCTACGTCGGCCCGTCCGAGGACGGCGACGCCGAGGTGCAGCGTCAGGATGCGCCCGGGAAGGTCAGCCGCCGGGAACGGCGTCAGGTCGCCCGTCAGCAGACCAAGGAAAAGAAGCTGCTGCGTCGCCGCTGAATCCAGGGCCTCAACCCAGGTGCAGGGCGACCACCTGCCACCGTGGACCGGTCGGCGTGTCGACCTTCTCGACCCGGCAGGCGATGGCGTGCACCCGCCCGCCCCGGGTGTAGTGCGCCGACACCTCGGCGGCCTGACCTTCCGGTCCGATCGGCTGCGCCCACACCCGGCGCAGCCGGGCCGGTTCACGGGAGATGCGCCCGGCCAACAGCGACTCGGCCAGGCCCACCGCCAGCAGGGGCCGCAGCTGTGACAGCGGACGGCGCCGGTCGATGACCTCCAGGATCCGACGCAGCGCGGCGTCGGCGAACGAGGCGGCGGCCGGCACGGGGGTATCCCCGCCGGGCGCGCCGCGCGGGGGCCGGGCGGGCGCGGTGCACCGAGGTCGCGGGGTGGTGACACGCGGCAGCACCGGCGGCCCGCCGAAAGCCGGCGGCTCGTAGTCGATCACGTGGGCGACGAACTCGGCGGACATGGGCCCTCCTGGGACGGTGAAGCGCCAGGATGGCACAGCTCGCGGCTAGCCGGTATTCACCTGTCGAGGTAGATGGATCGTGGCCGTCACGCCGAGATGGTCAGAACCCGGGACCCGGACTGCCGCAACATTGGTGACCGAACAGTTGCGGACCAGGATGTGGTCGATGCCGATCAACGGCGGCAGCGACCGGTCGGCCGGAAAGGTGCGCACCAAGCCGGCGCCGGACTGCTCGGCGGCGTCGCGAAAGCCGTCCCTGAGCAGCCGCCGGAACGGCTGCATGTCGGAAGTGGCGTTGAGGTCGCCGGCGACGACGATGGGCCGTTGCGCGGCGACGTCGGCCATCACGCCCAGCGCCTGCGGCAGGGTGCCGATTTCCCGCCGCCAGTCGTCGATCGGCTGCGGCCACGGGCCGACCACGTGTACGGAGGCGACCGTCACCGCAGGCGCCACACCCGGCACCCGCAGCGTGGCCGTGACCAGTCCGAGCTGGAATCGGGGATCGCTGGTGGTGTGCTCAATCGGGTGGCGGCTCCAGATGCCAACACCGTGGGCCGCCGTCTCTACCTCCAGAGCCCGGAAGGGAAAGCTCGAGTCCAGCCGGGCGTTGAGAGCGGTGGCGAGGGTGGGGGTGATTTCCTGCACCAAAAGCACGTCCGCGCGGTCCGCCGCCAGATCCGCCAACCGCTCCGGGTCGGCCGACCCTTCCTTGAGGTTCGCGGTGAGCAGCCGGAGAGCGACGGTGTCCGCGTCAGGGCGACCCGCACCCAGGAACAGCGGCAGTTGGACGCTGGCCGCGACGACCGTGACCAGCAGGGCGACCGCCGCGAGTCGCGGCGAGAACCTGAACAGAAGCGCCGCCGCCAGCCCACTCGCGCCGATCGCGATATAGGGCGACAGCGCTGCGACCATCAGCACTGCGTGATCGACCACCGGCACGTACCTGGCGCCCAAGGCCACCACCGCCACCACGGTGGCGAACCAGGCGACCAGGTAGACCGCCATCCGGAGTGTCAATCCGCCATCACCGGGTCACCAGCCGAACCCCACCAGTTTGAGATCCGACCCCGCAAAGGCGCTCTCCGGCAGGCAGTTGCGGCCGTCGATCACGAGCGTGCCGCGCATCACCCGCCGCAACCCCGCCGGGTCGATCAGCCGGAACTCCGGCCACTCTGTGACCAGCACCACCGCGTCGGCCCGTTCGGCCGCTGCGTAGACGTCATCGGTGAGCCGGACGTCGGAGAGCTCCTCGGGCAGCGCCTTGACGACCGGGTCGAATGCCGACACGGCCGCGCCGGCCCGCAGCAGCCGCGCAGCGATATCGAGGGCGGGGGCGTCGCGCAGGTCGTCCGTCCCGGGCTTGAAGGCCAGCCCGAGCAGTGCGATCCGGCGGCCCTTGAGCGAGTGCAGCTCGTGCTGCAGCTTGCGTACCGCCGCGGCCCGCTGGGCTTCGTTGATCCGCACGGTTGCCTGCAGCATCGAGGGCGTGTACCCGTACTCCTGGCTGGAGGAGATCAGCGCAGAGACGTCCTTACCGAAACATGAACCGCCCCAACCGACTCCAGGGTTGAGGAAGGCGCTGGAGATCCGATGGTCGGCGCCGATGGCGGGCAGCACCTCGCGGACGTCGGCGCCGAACAACTCGCACATCTGCGAGATCTCGTTGGCAAAGCTGATTTTGGTGGCCAGGAAGGCGTTGGCGGCGTACTTGATCATCTCCGCGGAGGTGAGTCCGGTGGTGATCAACGCCGGTTGCAGTTCCCGTCGTCCACCGTCGAAGGACTGGTCGATCACCGGCTGGTACAACTCGGCGACCCGGGCGACGTCGGCGGCGGGCCCGCCGAGCACGATCCGGTCCGGGTAGAGGAAGTCGTCGATCGCCGAGCCCTCCCGGAGGAATTCCGGATTGGACACCACGCCGAAAGTCAGCTCGCGGTTGCCCAGCAGCGCGTCCTCCAGGATGGTGCGCGTCCAGTTGCCCGACCCGACCGGCACGGTGGACTTGTTGACGATGACTGCACCCGGGCGCAGGTGCGACGCCAGCGACTGGATGGCGTCTTCGAGTTGTTCGAGGTTCGGCGCGCCATCCGGGCCGGGCGGGGTGCCCACACACAGGAATACGTAGTCGGCCTCCGGTAGCGCGTCGGCGGGGTTGTCGGTGAACCGCAGCCGCCCCGACGACATCGTCGAGGCGAGGATCTCCGGAAGTCCCGGCTCGACGAAAGGCACCTCGCCGTTCGCAAGGTGACCGGCGCGAACGGGGTCGCTATCCAGCCCGCAGACATCGTGGCCGAGGAATGCCATGCAGGTGGCGGTGACGGCGCCGACGTAGCCGGTGCCGATGACGGCGACCTTGTGTCGGGGCTTGGGCGGCGGCACCTCGGCGGGGAGCGGTGCGGGACCGCTGGTTCGATCACGGAACCAGGCGATGGTGCGCAGCAGTCCGTCGCGGACATCCACCCGGGGCTCCCAGCCCAGTTCCGCGCGGGCCAGGGTGATGTCGGGCTGGCGCTGGGAAGGGTCGTCCTGCGCGCGTGGAATGAAATTCAGTGGCGAGGATGACCCGGTGAGCTCGCGGATGAGCTCGGCAAGCTCGAGCACCGTCATCTCGTGCGGGTTGCCGATGTTCACCGGACCTGCGAGGTCGGAGAACAGCAGTCGCAACGCCCCATCGATGAGGTCGTCCACGTAGCAGACCGAGCGGGTCTGGCTGCCGTCGCCCTGCACTGTGATCGGCTCGCCGGCCAGCGACTGGGTGATGAAGTTTGGGATGGCCCGCCCGTCGTTCGGGCGCATCCGGGGGCCGTAGGTGTTGAAGATCCGCATGATCGCGGTGTTCACGCCGTGCTTGGTTCGGTAGGCGGTAGTGAGGGCTTCAGCGAAACGCTTGGCTTCGTCGTAGCAGCCGCGCGGGCCGACCGGGTTTACGTTGCCCCAGTAGCTTTCGGGCTGCGGGTGCACCAGTGGATCGCCGTAGGCCTCTGAGGTGGAGGCCAACAGGTATCGGGCGCCCTTCTCCATCGCCAGACCGAGGGTGTTCAAGGTGCCCAGCGAGCCGACCTTCATGGTCTGGATCGGCAGTTCGGCGTAGTCGACAGGAGAGGCCGGCGAGGCGAAGTGCAGCACGTAGTCGACCGGTCCCGCGATCGAGATGTAGTTCGATACGTCGAGTTTGATGAGCCGGAAGCCGTTGTTGCCCTGCAGGTGCGCGACGTTGTCGGGGGACCCGGTGGAAAAGTTGTCCAGCACCGTGACGTCCACATCCTGCGCCAGCAGGCGCTCGGCGAGGTGGGAACCCAGGAACCCGGCGCCGCCGGTCAGTACCGCGTGTGGCCGCATGGTCTCTCTTTCGTCCGCGCTGCGGGTTTACGCTAGCAACCCAGTCCAGTGACACGACGTGAAGGAGCGGCCCCGCCAATGGGATCCCAGACTGTCCTGGTGACCGGTGGGGCCGGTTTCATCGGTAGCCACACCTGCGTCGAGTTGCTCGATGCAGGCAACGACGTGGTCGCGATCGACGACTACTCCAACAGCCACCGGGCCGCTCTGGACCGGGTCGGTGAGATCGCCGGACGGTCGCTGACCGTCCACCAGGTCGACCTCCGCGACCACGCAGGGTTATCGGCGGTGTTCGACGAGCATCCGATCGACGCGGTCATCCACTTCGCCGCCAAGAAGGCGGTCGGCGAGTCGACCCAGATTCCGCTCGAGTACTTCGACATCAACGTGGGCGGCACCACCAACCTCATGCTGACGATGCACCAGCATCAGGTTTCGCGGTTGGTGTTCTCCTCGTCGTGCTCGATCTACGGCGACACTGATGCGGTCCCCCTGGGGGAGTCCGCCCCGGCCAACCCCACCAACCCCTACGCGCTGTCGAAATGGACCTGTGAGCAGTTGCTTGCCGAGGCCTGCCGGCACCTGCCGGACCTTTCGGTGATCGCGCTTCGCTACTTCAATCCAATCGGCGCGCACCCCAGCGGCCTGCTCGGTGAAGACCCGCTCGGCGTACCCAACAACGTGATGCCCTACCTGGCCCAGATCGCCGTGGGCCGGCTGACCGAGTTGAGCGTGTTCGGCGGGGACTACCCGACCCCCGACGGCACCGCGATCCGGGATTACATCCACGTCGTCGATGTCGCCGACGCCCATCGGGTGGCGCTGGATCATCTCAATGATCAGTCCGGGTTCCGGGTGTTCAACCTCGGCACCGGCGCAGGGGTATCGGTGCTCGAGCTCGTCGCCGCGTTCTCGCGGGCGTGCGGTCAGGACATTCCGTACCGCATCGTCGGCCGTCGGGCCGGGGACGTCGCCCGGCTGATCGCTGACCCGGCCAGCGTCGAACGGGCGTGGGGCTGGCGCACCCGCCGGAACCTCGCCGACATGTGCGCCGACGCCTGGCGGTTCCAGGAGCGTAACCCGGCGGGCTACCCGGACTGAGCTGCCCGCCGGTCGGCGCGGAGTGTCTTGCGGTGCCGCCACCGGCTGCGCGCGTAGGCCAGCGGGCCGTAGAACCGGCCGCGCAACTCGACTTTGGCAAGCTCGGCCGGGTATTGCACACCGGGGGTCGAGTCTGTCGCATGTCTCTTGCCCCGGGAGAACGCGACAATGGCCGGGATCCGGGCCAGGATGCGCAGGCCGTCGAGTGGGTTGGTCGCGATCAGCTTGGCCAGGTAGGCGGTGAAACCCACCCCGTAGGTATAGAACTGGTCGCGCAGCGCGGCGTAGTCGGAGCGGTGTCGGTGCCTGACGAACGCCGAGGGCAGATAGACGAGCTGGTAGCCGGCCTTGATGATCCGGAAGTAGATGTCAAGGTCCTCGCCGTTCTTGGCGGCGGTGCCGGGCCCCAGCACCGGATCCAGGCCGCCTACCGCGCGCAGCGCCGCCGCCCGGAACGCCATGTTCGCCCCGGTGCCGAACATGCTGGAGCGGTAGGGGAACAGCCGGTCGGCGGGGCGGTTGCGCTCTAGGTCGAACACTCGTCGTCGGAAGCCCTTGTTGAAACCGCTGTGGGTGTCGAACCAGTACTGCGACTGAGTTTCGATCTCCTGCGGAACCACCAGACCTGTGACGCAGCCGACATCGGGTCCCAGGGCAAAACCCCGCAACAGTTCCGAGAGCCAGTGCCGGTCGACGATGACATCGTCATCGGTGAACGCGATGATCTCGCCACGGGCGTGTGCAAGCCCGCAGTTGTGCGCCCAACCCAGACCGGGGTGCGGCTCGGTGACATACCGGATCCTGGGGTCATCGGCGTACCGGTCGGCGATCAGGTCCGCGGTGGCCCGGGTCGCCGGGGCGTTGTCCACCACGACGACCTCATAGTGCGGATAGTCGACGGCCTCGAGCGCTGCCAGGCACTCGGCCAGGCTTTCGGTACGGTCCCGGGTGGCGATGACGACCGATATCAGCGGCGTCCCGGCCACCGCGTCGCGGCGCGCTGCCAGGCAGGCCGGCAGTTCCTGGCCCGGTAGCCCGGCGACGTCGAGTCTCGTCACCCTCGCGAGTCCGTCGTCGCGCAGATGCGCGTTGATCTCCCCGGCCAACCCGGCCCAGATCGCCGAGGCCAGTGCATCGGCGGGCAAGCTGCCGTCGGGCAGGTCGACCTCGATGAGGCCGAGCGGTGTGTCATGCAGGCGCACCAGCACCCAGGCTCGGGTGTACAACTGCCCCTGGTGGTCGGTGGCCGCGCCGATTGCGGCCAGCGGGGCGCCGATCTCGGCGTCGAGCATCCTGATCGGCCGGAACGTCATGCCGGGACTCCGCACACCTCGTCGTACACCGACTCGATCTGCCCGACGACGGTGCTGGCGTGGAACCTGCGCACCCGTTGCCGGCCGGACTCACCCATCCGGGCCGCCAGCGCCGGGTCGGCGATCAGCCGCGCCATCGCCGCCCGCAGTGCGTCGGCGTCCTCGGGCGGGACCAGCAGCCCGGTCTCTCCGTCGGCGACGATCTCCGGTAGCCCGCCGATGCGCGCGGCGATGACCGGCCGACCGGTGGCCATCGCCTCCATCGCCACCCCCGGGCACGGGTCCGGCCAGATGGACGGGACGATGCCCGCCAGGCTGTGCCGCCAGGCGGTCATGACAGCCGCGTGCGGCCAGTTCTTGAGCGCGATCACATTCGGGGGAAACGAGGTCGGGCTTTCGGGCATGGTGTAGCCGACCAGGACCAGAGGCGGTGCGCCGGAGAGACCCGCGTAGGCCTCCAACAGCGTTTCGATCCCCTTCTGGCGGGTCAGCGAACCGACGAAGAGAAGATAGCCGTCCGGGGGTAGCTGGGCGCGATAGCGCTCGTCATAGAGCTCCCCGATGTCATCAGGGATGAAGTTTGGGATAACCCGGTAAGGCCGGGTGCCGCCTGGAATGCCGTTGCCGGTGGCAACGGCGTCGCTGACCGGGACGAACATGTCCACCAACGCGCGTTCCGGGGCAGCCATCGCCCAATTGCCCAGCGTCACCGCGGCCCCTTTGGCTCGCCCGTCATAGTGCTGGGCCGAGCACGGCAGGCACTTGCTCAGGCTCGGCCCGCTGCAGGGTCGGCCGTCGCGCATCAGGATCCAGGTCGCGCAGCGCAGGCTGTAGTCGTGCACCGAGACGATGAACTTCGCCCCGCTCCAGCGCTTGAGCGGCAGAAAGGAGCGGCCCATCCAGTTGTGGGCGTGCACCACATCCGGCCGCTCTCGTCGGATGACGTCGCGGATCGCGCGAACGAGTTCCGGATCCGGGATGGGCGGAGCGTAGGTGCGGTCGCGAAAGACCCTGGTCGCGCGCTGCAAGGTTCCCCGCAGCCGGTAAACCCGCACACCGTGGTCCTCCTCGTAGGACGCCAAACCGTCACCGGTGAGGGTAGCTACGGAGACGTCGTGGCCGCGCGCGACAAGGGCGATGCTGAGGTTGCGAACGTACTGTTGCGCCCCGCCGATCATCGGCGGGTAGGAGTCGATCAGCATCAGGATGCGCAAGGCAGCCGCCGCTCACAGAGCAGATCGCGCACCATGCCTGCAATATAGTGGTGCGCTGGGGACGTGAGGTGCGCTGAGGACGTGAGGTTCGATGCGGCCGCCGACCGGTTTTGACGGGGAAGGGTCCAGCACACTGACTCGCAAGACCCTGGTACCCAAGTCAAGGCGCCAACAACCAGACCGACGGGCACACGTCGGCCGCGTCTCATTGCTGGCCTGGCAGCTCGCAGCGCTCACCGGCCAGGTGACTGCGGTGTATCTGGCGCGGCAGGGCCACGCGACGGTCGCCGAGCACCTCTCCAACGTGAGCATGGCCGTCTGCTTCGGCAGCGTGGTCTGGCTACTCATCGGACCGCACCTGACCCGGCGGACCCGCAACTTGGCGGTGGGCTGCCTGGCCGTGACGCCCACTCTGATGTCCCGGGCCACCGATCCGCTGCTGTTCACCGGGTTCGACGAGCAGCTACATATGCGCACGCTCGGTGACATCGTCGCCTCGCACAGACTGTTCGAGGCCAACCCGGTGCTCGAGATCAGTCCCCGGTACCCGGGCCTTGAGGCCGTCACCGTCCTGCTGCACGAAGTCGGCCTGCCGGTGATGGTCGCGGCCCTCGTGGTCATCCTCGCCGCCCGCCTGGTCTTGGTCGCGGTGCTGTGTGACGCCGTGGAACAGTTGACCGAGAGCAGCCGGGCCGGCGGACTTGCGGTGGCGGTGTACGCGGTGTCCCCGCAGTTTGTCTGGTTTAACTCGCAGTTCTCCTACCAGACCCTCTCGATCCCGCTGGCGCTGGCGACGGTCAGCCTGCTCGGCCGCGCCCGGCACGCCGACAACCCACTTCCACTGTTCGGCGGCGCCACCGTGTGCATGCTCGCCGTCGCCGTGACCCACCATGTGACGGGCTTCCTGCTGACGCTTTTTCTGCTGTTCTGGACGATCTCTCAGCCGGGCGCAGCCCGGATGCGGGTCGCCTACGGGGCGCTCGCGGGGATTGCCTCGACGGTGGCGTGGGCGATCGTGCAGCGTTCCACCCTGGAGCAGTACTTCGGGCCGATGCTCAACGACATAGCCACCGAATTCACCGGGGGCGTGCGACGCCAAGCCTTCGAGGACCCGGCGGGCACAGCGACACCGCTGGTGGACAAGATCCTGCTGCTCTACTACGCCGTGGCACTGTCGATGACCGCGCTGGCATTGCTTCTGCTGACGCTGCGCTGGCAACGGCAGCGGTTACACGACCTGCACTACTGGAACCCGCAGTTGCTGGTCCTGGCATTCAGCCTGGCGATCCCCGTGCTCCTGGCTGCGCGAATCGTTCCCAAGGGTGTGGAGATCTTCACCCGTTCCAGCAGCTTCCTGTTCCTGCCGTTGAGCTTCGTGGTTGTCAACTACGTGCGGCGGTTGGACTGGTGGCACCTGGCGCTCGGCGACCGCCCCCCGGGGGATATCGGACCTGCGCCGACCAAACGGCAGCGGGTCGAGGCCCACGTCGTCGCAGCGGTCTTGATGTCCGGGGTGTTCCTCGGCGGCTATGTGCTGGGCAGCGGCCCGGCCTGGGCCCGGTTGCCGGGTCCCTACATCCCCGCCGCCGACTCCCGGTCGATGGATCCGGAGAACCTCGCCGCCGTCGCATGGGCCGACCAGGAACTCCCGCCGGGGAGCCGGATCGGAGCCGACCGGGTCAGCTCGACGCTGCTGGCCTCCCGGGCCGGCCTATGGCCGGTTTACGAGGGGCTCGGCGGCGTCAAGACCCCAGAGCTCTTCGTCGCCGACGAATGGGGCTTACGCGAGACCGACCTGGCCGGCGCCCTGAAGATCCGCTACCTCTACGTCGATCGCCGGCTGGCCGAACAGCCGCCGCCCTTCGGGTACTACTTCGCCACCGGCGAGATCGACGCCGGCCGCCAGCTCACCGATGCCCAGCTCACGAAATTCGACAGGGTTCCGGCCATCAAGCTGATCTATCGGCATGGCCCGGTCTCGATCTACGACCTCAAGGGACTGGGCCTGCCGGAGTACCGCAACGGCTGGGTGGGCGCTACCCCACGGGCAGGACCGGTCCAACAACTGGCGGTCGGTCTGATGGTCGGGCTGCTACTCGGCGTGGTCATCCGCAGCCGGTTCTGGCCCCGCATCGTCGCGCAGGCCATCGGACTGCGGCGTGCCGCCGGTGCCGCCCTGACGGGGGCGGTGGTCTTGGCCGGTCTGTGTCTGGTCTCGGTTGGGCTGCTGCTGGCGCATGTCTGGCTGACTCCGCTGACCGTGCTGTCCGCCGCCTTGGTCGTCGTCGTGGCCAACCCCGCCAGATCCGTAGACCTGCTGCGATCGGGTGTGACGGCCCTGACCTGGCGGCGAGTCGGCAACGCTGCCCTGCTGGCGGTACCACTCGCCGCCGTCATGGGAGTTGCGGTCCTGGATGCGGCGCGCCAGGACGTCGTGCGGGTGCAGCAGATCCTCGATGACCCGACGGCCGTGCACGTCGACATGGAAGAGCCATGACGGGCGAAGCCCACGCCGAGCACCACCACAAGCTCAAGTCCCTGGTCCGCAACGCCGCGTCGCTGGTGTCCTCCTCGGTGGTGACATCCGGGCTGGGCTTCATCTACTGGACTGTCGCCGCGCGGATGTTTCCGGCGACAAGTGTCGGACAATCCGCAACGGCTATCTCGGCGATGAGCCTGATCGCGCAGTTCACGGTGCTCGGATTCGGTACGGCGCTGGTATTCAAGCTGCCGACGATGGGCAACGGCCGGGCTCAACTGGTGGCGACCACCGCGCTCGTCTGCGCCGTGGTCGGGGGACTGGTAGCGGTGCTGGGCGGGGTCCTGCTGCCGGACAGCTTCCTCGGGATACCCGGGATCGGACACGAAGTGGGTCCCACCCTCCTCTTCGCCGGTGGAGTGGGGGCCCATTCGGTGGCGATGATGCTCGACACCGCGCTGCTGAGCGTCGCGGGCGGTGGGGTCCAACTCGCGCGCAACGCGATGCATGCGGTCACCAAGCTGATCCTGCTGATTGGCTTCGCGCACACGATCTCGCGGTACGGATCGCTGAGCATCTTCGCGAGTTGGTTCATCGCAACGGTCGGTTCCATCGCCGCGGTCGGGGTCTGGTTGCTGGTGAGATACCAGGTGCCCGTGCGTGGGTTGCGACCGCGATTGTCCGCTCTGCGCGGGATGCGATTCCACGCCGCCAAGCACCACCTGCTGAACCTCTCGCTGACGGTGCCGTTCTTCGCGATGCCCATCGTCGCCAACGTGATCCTCGGCTCCGAGCAGGCAGGCTACCTCTACGCGACGTGGTCGCTGGCCGGGTTCGTCTTCGTCCTGCCGATCGCCATGTCGATGGCATTGTTCGCCTCCGGCGCCAAGGACTCCAGCACGATTCTCAAGGAGTTCCGTTTCACGCTGCGCAACTCCATGGTGGCCAGTGTCGTCGCCAACCTGCTGATCCTGCCGCTCGGCGGGCTGGCGTTGGGGGTGTTCGGTCCGGCTTACGTCGACAACGGCCGCATTGCGCTGATCATCCTGTGCCTCGGCGGGCTAGGTCTGGTCATTCGGGACCACCACGTTGCGGTGGCCCGGATCACCGGGCACGTCGGACGAGAGGCGCTGCTGATGATGGTCCTGGGTGCGGGCGAACTGGTCGGGGCCGCGATCGGTGCCACGCGCGGGGGCCTGGTCGGGTTGAGCGTGGGTTGGCTGGCTGCCGTCGCCGTCGAGGTTGTGGTGTGCGCCCCCCTGGTATGGCGGGCCTACTGCGGCCGGGTCGATGTGGCCAGCATCTCAGTGCAGAACACCCTGAGCGGTTTGGGAGACTCGGTGGAGGGAACAAGCCGGGCTCCGGAAGGCGGTGCGCACAAGTGACGGCGGGGATTCGCACGGGAGTGGCAGCGGCGCTGACGGTGACGCTCATCGTCGGTGGCTGCGCGAACCCGGGGTCGGGCACTGCACGGGCCGAACCGCACGGATGCAGTGAACCCTGGGACGTCGCCAACGCGCCCGCGTCCACCGTGCCACCGGTCAAGTTTCGGCAATCGACACAGGTCATCGATAGCTTCGACGGTCCGGCGGGCGCCCCGCCCGATCCGGACACCTGGAGTGTCATCCAAGGCACCGGATGGGACCGGGGGATCCAGAACTACACCTCCGACAACGCGGTCCTCGACGGTAGCGGCAACCTCGTACTCCGCGCACAGAAGGCCGATGGGGGCTATACCGGGGGGCGCGTCGAGACCAGACGGAAGGCCAGCTTCGGCTACGGCACCCTGATCGCGCGCATCAAGATGCCTTCGGGAACCGGATTATGGCCGGCTTTCTGGTTGCTCGGCGCCGACGAAGACACCAATCCGTGGCCTGGTGCCGGCGAAATCGATGTGGTGGAGGTGGTTTCCGACCCGCGGACCGCCTACTCCTCGATCCACGGTCCGATCTCCGGGGTGCCCGACTACCTGCAACGGCAGTTCGTCAACACCGGCCCAGACCTGAGCGAGGGTTTCCACGACTACTGGGTGCAGCGTGCCGAGAACAAGATCACCGTGGGGATCGACGACACCGTATGGGGAGTTTTCACCCCGGACGGTCTGCCGCCTACCGCGGAATGGGTGTACAACAAACCGTTCTGCCTGATCCTGAATCTGGCGGTGGGCGGAGACTGGGCAGGGCCGCCCGATGACTCGACCCCGTTCCCGGCGACCATGCTGGTCGACTGGGTGCATTGGCAACCTGCCTGACCGCTGGCATCACGCCTGATGTCTAGGCTCATGCTCATCGGCGTCCGATTCCGTTTCCGCTGCCGGCTTCTCCGGCGTGGCCGTCTTGCGGACGATCACCACGGCACCGATCATGGAAAGGACCGCGATCGCGCCGGCGGCCCACCAGATCCAGCTCTGACCGCTCTGCCCGCCGCCCGCGGACTGCCGCTCCTCCGGCAGGTCGGTGCGCCGATTGGGAACGGTCACCGGCTCGGAACCGGGGACAGAGATGATCGCCCGGCCCTGCAGATCGGACCACCGGCCGCGCTTGTCGGAAAGCCATCGGAGAAGTTCATCGAGTTGCGCGGAGGCACCGTTGGACGTCGCGACCAGGACTGTGCGCTGCCCGTCGAAAATGGTTTGCAGCGAGCCGTACTTGATCGACGGATCGAGCGTCAACGTCGCTGGGTCGCCGGACTCGCTGAATGCCTCGATGGTGATAGTGCCGAGGTCGGCGCTGAACGGCAGGGTCAGCGATCCGTCCGTCCAGCCGTCCGGGGAGACCAGGATCGCCGATTCGCCGCTGGCAATCGCCTGCTCCAGGGTGCTCACCGCCGTCACCAGGGGGATGGCGCTGTTGCGCTGGAGGCCGACGATGATCTTCGCGGCGCGCACCGTGTCGCCGAATGTGTTGGGACCGATGCCGATCTGGACCCGGGGCATCAGCGCCTGCGGCAGCGAACGGAAACCGGGCGGCACGGGTGGACTGGCCCGTTTCGCCTCAACCTCGGAGCTGCCGTCGATCCGGAGCATCAGGTTCAGGTAGTCGTTGCAGTTACCGGGATCACCGGTGGTGTGCAGGCGAATCTTGAGGACCGTGGACCGTTGCAGGAGGCGGTCGGGAATGTCCACCCAGCGGTCGATGGTGCCCTCGTCGTTGACCGGCCACCGATCGACCACCTCGCCCAAAATCTCAGCGGTCACCTCACCGTTGAAGTTGCCGGCCAGGGGCGTGTAGGAACCGAGCAGATGGACCCGCATGCCCTCCAGTGGCTGGGCGAACATGCTCTGGTCCAGGGTGACGTCGACCTCCGGCCGCAGTGATTCCGCGCTGAGTCGATTCTGGTTTAGCTTGGCCAGGGTGGTGTTCTCCCGGACCGGCCGCTGAACGGTGATAAGCGGACCGGCAACGGCCTTGGGACTGAGGGCGAACTGCAGTGAGTCGTCGGTCAGCAGGCGGGTCTGGTTGGTCAGCTCGGCGCCCGGGCCGGTGATCAGCAGGGCTGGTAGACCTGCGGTCGGCTGCAGGGCGAGCCCCGGTTCGGGGCCTTCCTTGACGATGATCTGCCGCTCCCGGGGCGGGGCCGGTTCCGGCAGCGCGGTTGCGGCGTTGGGCAGTGGGACGACGTCGATGGCGGTGTTCTGCCAGCCGTACTTCGTCGTCATCGCAGCGGCGAGTTGTACGGCAGCCTCGGCTTCGGCCATCGACGGGGTGGTGGGCATCGCAATAGCCACCCTGCGCAGGGTCGGCGGCAGGAACTCCGCGACGGTGCTCGGAGCGACCTCCCGGCCGGTGAACGTGACGGACCCGTTCACCAGTCGGATCGGGGTCTGCGGATCCCAGCAGTAGGCGTCCTCCCTTGGCAGGGCGGTCGCCGTCAAGGTGATGCTGGCCCAGCCGTCGTAGAACTCCAGCCCGGCCAGCGGGATGACCATCGGCGCCCGGTCGTCGACGGGCAGCGCCAGGCGGCTGATGGTTCGGCCGTCCTGGGTCACCGTCATGTAGCCGAACCTCAGGCTGACCGGCAGTTCGACGGTCGCGTTCAACGATGTCGGCACGAGACCGCGGGGGATCACGAAGGAGATGGTGCTGCTGGAGGTGTTCGCTCGCGCGTCGAACCGGATGGTGTCCGACGAGCCCAGCTCGGGAAGCGCCAGCGTGGTCGAGTCGGCGGGAGCCGAGGCCGGCGCAGTGGCCGGGCTGGCAGGCTCGAGCGGACCGGTGACCCCCGGTCCGGGGGGGCTGGCGGGTGCTGAGGGGGTCGGTGTTGTCGGGGTCGGCTCGCCGCCGACCGGTTCGGCGCCGACGGCCGGCGCCCACGCGAGCATGGCGACGACCCCTGCGAACGCCGTGAGTTGTCGCAGTAACAGTCGCATCGTCTGAATTTTACCCACGACGGCGACACTGTGACGTGATCAGGGAGTGCCCGTACCCGTAGGTCGTTGCTGCGAGACCGATCAACAGTGCGCCGCTGCGACGGAGGTGGGCCAGGCGCTGGCCCGGTGTCGTGAGAGCGGAGACCAGTCCCCGGGCGAAGGAGACCGGAAGCACGGAATAGACGAACTTGCGTTCGGTGCTCAACGCGTCTGACTGGCCGACCATCGTGCCGAGAATCTGCTTCGATACGCCCTCCCAGAAGCATCGGCGCAGAAAGTAGGAGAACCGCGTGCGGTCATCGGTGACCCAGTGTCGTACCTTGACGTCCGGATCCAGCAGCAACAGCGTGGACGGCGACGTCTGACTCAGCCGGATGCACAACTCGGTGTCATCGCACCGCATCAGGCTGCCTTCGACCTGGCCGATCCCGGAGTTGAACCCGCCGACGCTGTCCAGTGCATCGCGGCGAAACGACATGTTGCAGCCCAGCAGATTGCGAACCGGCGCCGAAGTCACCGGCAGTCCCTTGTGGCTGCAGCCGACCACCCAGTCGAATTCGGCCGGAAACCAGGGCGGCCGTTCTGTCGGCCAGACCGGTTCCGCATTGCCGCCGACGCCGGCGATCGCAGGGTTGCGGTAGTCCGCACGCAGGCGTTCCAGCCAGCCGGGCTGGATCTGGGCGTCGTCGTCGACGAACGCCACGACGTCGCATCGGGACGCCGCGATACCCGAATTGCGGGCGCCGCAGATACCGGGCGCTTGGGTGTTGGCGACGACCGTGGCGCGTGTTCCGAACTGGGCCGAAACCCGTTGCAGGAGTTCGTCGTTGTAGTCGATCGCCACGACCAGCTGATCGGCGGGGCCGAGCTGGGCCAGGATCGCCTCGATCGAATTGTCGAGAAGTTCACGGCGCGCGTCGGTGTAGGCGCAGACGACAACGGAAACGGTCGCTTCCGGCTGAGTGCTGGTCACTGTCGCCTCCTGGAAAGAACTAGGGCGTAACTATAGCCAGCCGTGTGCGCACGGGCCCGGCTGCGACGGTTCGGCGTCGGTCCGTCACGCTCGATACGGGAACCCCGATACCGTGTCAGGGTGGCTACCAGGCTGTCGACCTCCGACGCGGCGTTCTACCACCAGGAGAACACTGCGACGCCGAT
>CAZADG010000058.1:0-2992 GCA_964483865.1 uncultured Mycobacterium sp.
TGAAGCTGATCCAGCCCGTCGCCATGGACGAGGGTCTGCGGTTCGCCATCCGCGAGGGTGGCCGTACCGTCGGCGCCGGCCGTGTGACCAAGATCCTCAAGTGATCTAACAAGCAGGTCTGACCTGCACGAAAGCGGCGCCCGTCGATTGACGGGCGCCGTTTTCATGTTCCGGCGGTGGTAAAATCGGAGGTCATTCGGAAGAGGTTCACATGGGCGTGGAAGTCAACGGGGTCCGGCGTAAGCGGGTGGCCGCCGCCACCGCGGCGGCCTTGACCCTCTCCCTGGTCGGGGGAGTGACGGTTCTGCTCTTCTCCGGTGAGACGCCGCCCCCGCCGGCAGCGCTACAGCCGGTGGAACCGCCCGCGAGCGCACCTGCCCCCGACACCACCGACCCGGCCGAGTCCGACTCGGACATGCCGTCGCTGACGGATCCCTTTGGCGTGGCCGGGGCCGACGCCGGATCGATGCTCAGCCAGGGCAGCGTCCCGTCCGGTGGGTCGGCGGCTTTCCCAGGCGCCCCCTCCCTGCCCGGGGCGCCCGCTCTGCCTGCCGCGCCGGCCCTTCCGCCCGTACAACTGCCTCCGGTGCCGCAGTTCCAGCCCGCCCCGACCATCGACTGGCAGGCCGCGCTGTTGCCCTACATCCAGAGCCAACGGGACGCCATCGCGGCCGACATGGCCACCTCGATCACCGGTACTGCGGCCGGCGTCGGGGTGGGGGCGCTGAACTCTGCCGTAGTGGCCGCCGGCGACCTGCTGCTCTACGCCGCCCTCAACAACAACCCTCAGTCGGTGATGTCCCAACTTCAGGGCGCCGCTGCCGCGGCCCTGCCGGCCGGTGCCGTCGCCGCCCTGCCGCCGCCGCCGGATCTGAGCGGGTTGTCCTCGGCGTTCGCCGCGGCCGCCGCTCAGCCTCCGCTGGGGATTCCCGCGCCGCCGCCCGGGCTGCCGCCACTGCCGACTCCCGAGCAGATCGCCGCCGCGCTGGCGGTACCGGCCGTTGGACTGCCGGCACTGGCGTCGCTCCCCGCGCTGCCGCCCCTGCCACCGCTCGGGTTGCCGCCGCTACCGCCCCCGCCGCCGTTCGGGTTGCCGCAGATCGGACTGCCGCCCCCGCCGCCGATCGGACTGCCCTCATTCGGGCTGCCCAGTATCACCCGGTTGATCGGGCTCCCGTTCTGATCGGGTCGGAGTTGCCCGTCTGATGGAAGAGGCCGCTTCGGTCTGACTAGATTTGCGCTTCATGTTCACTCGCTATCTCAAGGCACAACTCCTGGTGCTGCTGTGTGGCGGGCTCGTGGGCCCGATCTTTCTGATCGTCTTCTTCGCGCTGGGTCCGATGGCCCGCCCGGAATTGAACTGGATGTTCTGGGCCGGGCTGGTGGTGACGGCTGCCGGGGTGCTGGCCGCGCTCGCTCTGGCCGGTCGCAGTGCCCGGTCGGCCGCCCGCCACGAGCACCTGAGCCGCACCGGAGTGCTGGCTACCGCGCGGGTGACGGGCATCTCCGACACCCCGGTGTTCGTCAACGACCAGCAGATGATCGAGGTCGACCTTCGGATCGAGCCGCACGGAATGCCGGCGTTCACCGATCAGCAGACCATGGTGTCCAGCCCGACCCGCATGCAGACCCTCACGGGTCATCGACTGGTTGTGCTGGTCGAGCCAGGCACCACGAACTACGAGATCGACTGGAACGCGAGTGCTCTGGTGGCCGGGGTAATCCCCGCCGAGTTCACCATCGCCGAGGACGGCATCACCTACGACCTGACCGGCCGGAGGGAGCCACTGATGCGCATACTCGATGTACTGCACCACAACCGCATTCCGCTGGACGCCGCGGTGGACATCCGGTCCAATCCGATTGTGTACGAACAGGTCAGCGCGATCGTTCGCGCCGCAGCCGCGTCGACGGGTGAGCCGCCCCCGGTGCCCACGGCGTCGGCAGGGCTGACCGTGTCCCAGCGGTTGCTCCAACTCGACACCCTGCGCGCGACCGGCGCCATCACCCCCGACGAGTACGCCGCCAAGCGCCGGGAGATCCTCACCGACCTGTAAGACCGAAGGTAAAACTGAAACACGTTCCAGTTTCCTTGCTAGCCTGGCCCGATGGGCGATCTGGCGGGACGAGTCGCATTCGTAACGGGGGCTGCTCGCGGCCAGGGCCGTGCCTACGCGGTGCGGTTGGCGCAGGAGGGCGCCGACGTCATCATCAGCGATATCTGTGCGCCCGTCTCCGGCACCGTGCCCTACCAGGCTTCCACGCCCGACGATCTGGCTGAGACGGCCCGCATGGTCGAGGCGCAGGGGCGTGCTGTCCTCTCCCGGGCCGTCGACATCCGTGACGACGCCGCGCTGCACCAATTGGTCGCCGACGGGGTCGAGCGCTTCGGCCGCCTCGACGTCGTGGTGGCCAACGCCGGCGTGCTGAGTTGGGGCCGGTTGTGGGAACTGTCCGACGAGCAGTGGAACACCGTCATCGACGTCAACCTCACCGGCACCTGGCGCACGTTGCGCGCGGTGATCCCGGCCATGATCGAGGCCGGCAACGGCGGGTCCATCGTGATCGTCAGTTCGTCGGCCGGGTTGAAGGCCACCCCGGGCAACGGTCACTATGCCGCCTCCAAACACGGCCTGACCTCGCTGACCAACACCCTGGCGATCGAACTGGGCGAGTACGGCATCCGCGTGAACTCCGTGCACCCGTACTCGATCGCCACCCCGATGATCCTCAACGACGCGATGCTGGCGGTTCTCGGCAAGCACCCGGCGTTCCTGCATAGTTTCGCGCCGATGCCCTACCAGCCGCCTGCCAAGGCCTCCAAAGAAGCCAAGCGCAATGACTTCATGACCGCCGAGGAGGCTGCCGAAGTGGTCGTCTGGCTGGCCGGGGACCGCTCCGGTCTGTTGTCGGGTTCGCAGATCTCCATCGACCGCGGGGTGATGAAGTACTGAATCGCCCCCATCGGTGTGCGGTGATGAAGTACTGAATC
>CAZADG010000058.1:3092-24974 GCA_964483865.1 uncultured Mycobacterium sp.
CCCCATCGGTGTGCGGTGATGAAGTACTGAATCGCCCCCATCGGTGTGCGGTGATGAAGTACTGAATCACCCCATCGGTGTGCGGTGATGAAGAGCCGAATCCTCCGGTCTATCCCGGCAGCACCAGCACCGGCACGGGGCTCACCCGCATGATCTTGCTACCGTGCGAGCCGAGGAACACGTGCGCTATTCCGCCGCGCGGCGAGGTGCCTAGCGCCAGGATTTCGCCTTCCTGCCACTCTGCGTCGTCGATGGCCTGACCCCACCCGTTTCCGCTGACCACCTGAAGCGCCACGTCCGCACCTACCACTCCGTCAGTGCGCAACTGAGCCAGCATCTCGCTGGCCTGAGACTCCCACGCCGCCAGGATCGAGTCCTCGGCGTGTAGGCCGACTTCCGGGGGATACATGGTGCGACCGCGAACCGCGAAAGTGATAACCCGCATCGGGACCTCGAGTCGTTCGGCGAGTGTGGCGATTCTGCGGACTACCTCCTCCGATCCCTGCGTTCCCGGGTAGCCGCAGGTGATCCGGGTCAGCTTTCCGCCCTGCGGACCGCGGTAGCCACGGGGAGCTATTGCAACCGGTACCGGAGATGAGTGCAGAAGCCGGTCCGCGGTAGAACCCACCACCACCTGCCCGAGCTGACCGCTCGCAGACGAACCCAGCACCAGCAGTTCGGCCTCGAGCTCGGTGGTCACCTCGATCAGGCCGCCGGACACCGAGCGGTGGGCCTGGCTTCGGAACGTCACCTCATCCGGCTGGAGCATGGAGGCCAGCTCGCGCTCTGCCTCCCTTGCGGAGTCGGCGGCGAGTTGATCGGCCCAGGCCGCGTACTCGGCATCCACCTTGGCCGGGGACGGGAAGGTCCAGGGCTTGGGCACGACCGTCGTCACCGTCAGCGAGGTGCGCAGGGTGCGTGCGGCGCTGCACGCCAAGCGCAGCGGAGCGGTGCCGCTCTTGCCGGCCAGATATCCGACGACGACTGTCATGGCTGTTCCCTCGGTGGATGGATTACCTCGATGTCGGTGAGAATGGCCGCGGCAGAGGCAGGCTCGCCACCATGGTTCAGCGCGCTGTGATGGCGGCCCCAGCTGAAGTAGAACACCAGCACCACCGAGACCCAGCCGAGGAAGGCCAGCCAGGTGTACCAGGGCAGACTCACCAGAATGTAGGCGCACGCCAGTATCGCCAGCACCGGAGTCACCGGGTAGCCGGGAACTCGGAAGCCGCGCGGGAGGTCGGGTTCTCGTCGACGCAGGATGATCACTCCGAGGGCCACCACGATGAACGCTGTCAGGGTGCCGATCGACACCAGGTCGGCCAGGTAGTCCAGAGGGACGAAGCCGGCCAGTAAGGCGACCACGACCGCGACGATGATGGTGTTGTTGACCGGGGTCATCGTGCGCGGGTTGACCCTGGCGAATAGTGACGGCAGCAGCCCGTCGCGGCCCATCGCGAACAGGATGCGGGTCTGGCCGTACATGGTCACCAGCGTCACCGAGAAGATCGAGATCACCGCGCCGGCCGCCAACACCGTTCCCCAATGGCGGGAACCGGTGACCTTGTCCAGGATCGCGGCCAAGCCGGCCTCCTGGTCGGCGAACTCCGGCCAGTCCTGCGCGCCGAGAGCGGCGACCGTCACGAGCACGTAGAACGATGTGATCACCAGCAGTGCGGTAATCAGCGCCCGTGGCATCGTGCGCTGCGGGTCCTTGACCTCGTCACCGGCGGTGGAGACGGCATCCATTCCGATGTAGGAGAAGAAGATTGTGCCCGCGGCCGCCCCGATGCCGCTGATGCCGAACGGTGCAAAGTCGGCGAACCGGTCGGCCTTGAAGGCGGTGAACGCGATCACCGCGAACAGTGCCAACACGCTGAGTTTGATGATCACCATGACGGTGTTGACGGTGGCGGACTCGCTGGCTCCGCGGATCAGTAGCATCGCGCAGAGGCCGACCAGGATGACGGCCGGCAGGTTCACGATCCCCGGGTTGGCGTCCCATGGCGCGGCGGAAAGCGCCTGCGGCAGAGGATGCCCGGTGAGATTCTCCAGAAGTTTGTTGACGTACTGACTCCAGCCGACTGCCGGCGCGGCCGTGGCGACCCCGTACTCGAGCATCAGGCAGGCGGCCACGCCCATCGCGACAGCTTCGCCGAGGGTGGCATAGGCATAGGAGTACGTCGATCCCGACACCGGAACGGCGGAGGCCAGTTCGGCGTAACAGATCACCGCCAGTCCGGCCGCCATGCCCGCCACGAGGAACGAGATCACCGTGCTGGGGCCGGCCTTCGGAACGGCCTGGGAGAGCACGAAGAAGATACCCGTGCCGACAGTGCAGCCGACGCCGAACATGGTGAGCTGGAAGGTACCGATCGAACGCTTGAGACTCTCTGATGCGCCGTGGGCCACCGGACCCCCGCCGACAGGCCGGCGCCGCAGCATCTGCTCGATTACCGACACCGGGGGTCCTCCTGCTTTCTCGGATGTGCCGATTATGGGCTGTGATGGGCAGGTCCGCTTGCGAACGGCTCGCCAACGACCTGCCGCCCCGCTGAGGGTGCCGCCCGAAAGGATCGTGTAAGAACAGTTCGGTGAGTACCTCGACAAGGGGAGTGGTCATCGTCGGCGGCGGACTGGCTGCCATTCGGACTGCCGAGCAGCTGCGCAAGTCGGATTACACCGGCCCGGTGACCATCGTCGGCGAGGAGCAGCACCTGCCCTACGACCGGCCGCCGCTGTCCAAGGACGTGCTGCAGGACAGTGCCAAGGGGCTGACCGATCTGGCGCTCAAACCTGAGGAGTTCTACGCCGACAGCGACATCACGCTGCGACTCGGATCCGCCGCACGGTCGCTGGACATCGCCGCTCGGACGGTGACCCTGGCCGACGGCGAGATGCTGGAGTACGACGATCTGGTCATCGCGACCGGCCTCGTGCCCAAACGCATTCCGTCGTTTCCCGACCTGGACGGGATCCGGGTGCTGCGCACGTTCGATGAGGCGTCGGAGTTGCGTGAACACGCCGGCTCGGCGCGCCGGGCGGTCATCGTCGGCGCAGGTTTCATCGGCTGCGAGGTCGCGGCCAGCCTGCGCAGGCTGGGCGTGCAGGTGACGCTGGTTGAGCCCCAGCCCACCCCGTTGGCAGGTGTTCTCGGTGAGCGGATCGGCGAACTGGTGGCCCGGTTGCACCGCGCCGAAGGGGTCGACGTCCGCACCGGCGTCGGGGTGGCTGAGGTCCGCAGCGACCCGGGGAAAGGCCACGTCGAAGGTGTAGCTCTGACCGACGGTACCGAACTCGACGCCGACCTCGTGGTGCTCGGCATCGGATCGCGTCCGGCCACCGACTGGCTGGTGGGAAGTGGCGTCGCACTCGACAACGGGGTGGTGTGCGACGAGGTCGGGCGCACTGGCGAACCGCACGTCTGGGCGTTGGGCGACGTCGCCTCGTGGCGCGATGCGGCCGGCCATCAGGTTCGCGTCGAGCATTGGAGCAATGTCGCCGATCAGGCCCGGGTTCTGGTGCCGGCACTGCTCGGCCAGGAAGTGCCGACGCCGGTGGTGGTGCCCTACTTCTGGAGTGACCAGTACGACGTCAAGATTCAGTGCCTCGGGGAACCGGAGGCCGACGACGTCGTGCATGTCGTCGAGGACGACGGGCGCAAGTTCCTCGCCTACTACGAGCGCGACGGGGTGCTCGTCGCCGTAGTGGGCGGCGGAATGCCCGGCAAGGTGATGAAGGCGCGGGCCAAGGTCGCCGCCGGTGCGCCGATCGGCGAGGTGCTCAGCTGAACAGGACTGCGGCGGCGTCGAACGCGTCGGCGAGCGCTTGGCGCAACTCGACGGAGTCGTCGGCAAGCCAGTGCTCGTAGGCCGCCAGCGCCACCCCGAGCATCAGCCAGGCGTGCGTCTGCGGCGTCAGATCCGTGGGCTGGCAACCGGTTCGGCGGGCCACGAACTCGGCGACCACGCCGCGCCACCCGGCGTACATCGTCATCGAGTAGGCCTGCAGTTCGGCTGTCTGCAGGATCACCCGCATACGCTGGCGGTGCCGGGAGGCCTCGGAACCGTCGAAGGTGTTGAAGTCCAGCAGCGCCGACCGCAGCGCTGAGCGCAGCGGCAGCCCGGGGTCCGCGCGGTCCAGCAGGGCGGCGAAGTGCTTCAGATGCGAGTCGAAGTCACCCCACGGAATGGCGTTCTTGGAGGGGTAGTAGCGGAACAGGGTGCGCCGCGCGATGCCGGCCGCCACCGCGACGTCGTCGACGCTGACGTCACCGAATCCATAGGTGGCGAACAACTCCAGTGCCACCTCGGCGATGTGGCCCTGGGTGGTCGAGCGGCGGCGGCCGAGCCGCGGGGCTGCGCTCGGGGCTGTCTGCATCCCAAAACCTTCCCTTTTCGGCACCTGATGCCATATTCTGGCTGCTGCGACGTCCGAATGTCGAGAATTCCCGAAAGGAACCGTCCATGGAGCCGACACAGAACGAGACCGCGACCGCCACAGAACTGGTGACCGAGAGCATGGTCGAAGAGGTCTCCATCGACGGGATGTGCGGGGTCTACTGATCGACCCGTCAACCGGTCTGAGCCTGCACCCGCAGGTGGCCGTGCGCCCCGAACCCTTCGGGGCGCTGCTCTACCACTTCGGCACCCGCAAGCTGTCGTTCCTGAAGAACCGCACCATCGTGACCGTCGTGGAGTCCCTCGGTGACCACCCCGACGTCGCCTCGGCTCTGGCCGCCGCCGGTGTCGAACCCGGCCAGCGGGCCCCCTACTTGAACGCCCTGTCCGTGCTCGTCGAATCGAACATGTTGGTGCCCCGATGACCTCCGGCCTTATTGCCCAGTTCGAGCAGGGACTTGACGCGCCCATCTGCCTCACCTGGGAACTCACCTACGCCTGCAACCTGGCCTGCGTGCACTGCCTATCGTCTTCGGGGCGCCGTGACCCCCGGGAACTGTCGACGGCCCAGTGCAAGGCGATCATCGACGAACTTGAGCGCATGCAGGTGTTCTACGTCAACATCGGCGGCGGCGAGCCCACGGTGCGGCCGGACTTCTGGGAGTTGGTGGACTACGCCACCGCCCACCACGTCGGGGTGAAGTTCTCCACCAACGGAGTGCGCATCACCCCTGAGGTGGCCGCTCGGCTGGCCGCCAGCGACTACGTCGACGTGCAGATCTCGGTGGACGGCGCCACCGCCGACGTCAACGATGCCGTGCGGGGCGCGGGCTCGTTCGCCATGGCGATCCGCGCGCTGGAAAACCTTGCCGCCGCGGGCTTCTCGGATCCCAAGATCTCGGTGGTGGTGACTCGCCACAACGTCGGCCAACTCGACGAGTTCAAGGCGCTGGCCGACCGTTACGGCGCGACTCTGCGGATAACCCGGCTGCGGCCCTCCGGGCGGGGCGCCGACGTCTGGGACGAGTTGCACCCCACCGCCGCCCAGCAGGTGCAGTTGTACGACTGGCTGGTCTCCAACGGTGAGCGGGTGCTCACCGGGGACTCGTTCTTCCACCTGTCCGGTCTCGGGCAGCCCGGCGCGCTGTCCGGGCTGAACATGTGCGGCGCCGGCCGGGTAGTGTGCCTCATCGACCCGGTGGGGGACGTCTACGCCTGCCCGTTCGCCATCCACGACCGATTCCTCGCCGGAAATGTGTTGTCCGACGGCGGCTTCGGTGAAGTGTGGCGGAACTCGGCGTTGTTCACCGAGTTACGTTCTCCGCAGTCGGCGGGCGCTTGCTCCGGCTGCGGTCACTACGACAGCTGCCGTGGCGGCTGTATGGCCGCCAAGTTCTTCACCGGTCTGCCGATCGATGGACCCGACCCCGAGTGCGTGCAGGGGTACGGCGAAGCGGCCCTGGCCACCGACCGCGAAACCCCGAGGCCCCGGGTGGACCATTCCCGCACCGTGCTGCTGACGCTGGCCAAGCCACCCGCCAAGCCCTGCAACGAAAGTCCCGTCTAATGGCCCGTGACCTGTGGTTCGAGACCGTCGCCGTCGCGCAGGAGCGCGCAAAAAAGCGACTCCCCAAAGGGGTTTACGCCGCCCTGCTGGCCGGCAGCGAGAAGGGCGTCACCTACTCCGACAATGTGGCGGCCTTCGGCGAGCTGGGATTCGCCCCACACGTCATCGGCGCCACCGAGAAGCGTGATCAGGCGACAACCGTTCTGGGACAGGATATCCCGTTCCCGGTGGTGATCTCCCCGACCGGTGTGCAGGCCGTCAATCCCGATGGTGAGGTGGCCGTCGCCCGCGCCGCGGCCGCTCGCGGCACCGCGATGGGGCTGTCGTCCTTCGCCAGTAAGCCAATTGAAGAGGTTGTCGCCGTCAACCCCAAGACGTTCTTCCAGATCTACTGGCTCGGTGATCGCGACGCCATCACCCGCCGGGTCGAACGCGCCCGCGCCGCGGGGGCGGTCGGTCTCATCGTCACGACCGACTGGAGTTTCTCGCACGGACGGGACTGGGGCAGCCCGAAGATCCCTGAGAAGATGGACTACCTCACGGCGATCAAGATGTCGCCGCAGGGCCTCATTCGGCCGCGGTGGTTCCTGGAGTGGGCCAAGACGCTCAAACCGCCCTCGCTCACGGTTCCCAACCAGGCCGCCCGCGGCGAGGACGGCCCCCCGTTCTTCCAGGCCTACGGCGAGTGGATCGGCACCCCGCCGCCCACCTGGGAGGACATCGCCTGGATCCGCGAACTCTGGGGCGGACCGTTCATGCTCAAGGGAGTGATGCGCGTCGACGACGCCAAACGTGCCGTGGATGCCGGTGTTTCGGCCATCTCGGTGTCCAACCACGGCGGGAACAACCTGGACGGCACTCCGGCCTCCATCCGCGCACTGCCGGCCATCGCCGACGCCGTCGGCGACCAGATCGAGGTGCTGCTCGACGGCGGTATCCGTCGCGGTAGTGACGTGGTCAAGGCCCTGGCGTTGGGGGCGCGGGCGGTGATGATTGGCCGTGCCTATCTGTGGGGTCTTGCCGCCGCAGGGCAGGCCGGTGTGGAGAACGTACTCGATATCCTCAGCGGCGGAATCGATTCCGCACTTCGCGGACTCGGCAAGTCCTCAGTCCACGACCTCACACGTGAGGATGTCTTGATCCCGGCCGGATTCACCCGAACACTGGGTGGCTAATGGATCTGGGGGAGTACACCTCCAGCCAGGTTGCCGGAACCACACCCACCCTGGTCGTCCCGGTCGGGTCGATTGAGCAGCACGGCCCCCACCTTCCCCTGGACACCGACACCCGCATCGCGGCGGCACTGTCCGGTCACATCGCCGATCGCCTCGGCTACCTGCTGGCACCGGCCATCGGATACGGCGCGTCCGGCGAACACCAGGGCTTCCCGGGCACCGTCTCGATCGGCACCGCCGCGCTGACAACGGTTTTGGTGGAGTTCGGGCGGTCCGCCTGCGAGTGGGCCGCCCGTGTGGTCTTCCTCAACGGGCACGGCGGGAACCTGGATGCGCTGCGGTCCGCGGTGGGTTCACTCCGCGCGGAGGGCCGGGAGGTGGTGTGGGTCGGCGGTTACGCCGAAGCGGCCGACGCCCATGCGGGCCACACCGAAACCTCTGTTCTGCTCCACCTTTGCCCCGATTCCGTGCGCAGTGACAGGCTGGCCGCCGGCAACATCGAGTCGCTGACCGCGCTGATGCCCCGGTTGCGCAGCGGCGGCGTCGCCGCGGTGAGTCCCTCCGGGGTGCTCGGCGATCCCACCACGGCAACGGCAGCGGAGGGGGAGCGGATCTTCACCGCGATGGTCACCGAGTGCGTGCGCCGGGTGCAGCGCTGGGCACCCGGAACTGACGGGATGCTGACATGACCCGCCTGCCGGACGGCTTCGCGGTCCAGGTCGACCGCCGGGTCAGGACGGTGGCCGGGGGATCAGCGCTGCTGGGCGGATCTCCGACCCGGCTGCTGCGACTGGCCCCGGCCGCCCGACGCCTGCTCGACGGCGGCCGGCTACAGGTTCGCGACGACGCCAGCGCCCAGCTTGCCCGGGCACTGCTCGATGCCACCGTGGCCCACCCGCGGCCAGCCGGCGGGCCGTCGCACCGCGACGTCACCGTGGTGATCCCGGTGCGCGACAACCCCGTCGGCCTGTCCCGGTTGGTGCGGTCGCTGCGCGGGGTGAGGGTGGTGATTGTCGACGACGGCTCGACGGTCCCGGTGACCTGGGCCGAGTTCGACAGCCCCGGCATTGAGATCCTTCGGCATCCCAGCAGCCGGGGACCGGCGGCCGCACGCAACACCGGACTGGCCCGTTGCACCACCGAATTGGTGGCCTTCCTCGACGCCGATGTGGTGCCCCGGCGCGGCTGGATGGAGGCGCTGCTCGGACACTTCAGCGACCCGACGGTGGCGCTGGCCGCGCCGCGGATCGTGGCACTGCACCCCGGCGGCAGTACGATCGGCCGCTACGAGGCCGTGCATTCGGCGCTGGACCTCGGCGAGCGCGAAGCCCCCGTCGTCCCATACGGGCCGGTGTCTTATGTGCCCAGCGCCGCGATCATGTGTCGACGCGCCGCCGTCGTCGACATCGGCGGCTTCGACGAGGCGCTGCACTCCGGAGAGGACGTCGACCTGTGCTGGCGGCTGCTGGACAACGGGTCCCGGTTGCGTTTCGAACCGGTGGCGCTGGTCGCTCACGAACACCGGACGGGGTTTCGGGCGTGGTTGGCGCGCAGGGCCTTTTATGGTGCGTCGGCTGCACCGTTGGCCCTGCGTCACCCGGAGAAATCCGCACCCCTGGTCATCCCGCTGTTCAGCCTGCTGGCCTGGCTGTCATTGGCGACCGGGTCACTGCCCGGCCTGCCGGCTGCCGCGGTGTTCGCCGGCCTGCACGCCCGCAAGGTTGACGCAAACCTGGGGACCGACCTCGGCGCCGCTGAGACCATCGCACTGGTGGCCCGTGGCCTGGGCTACGGGGCCCTGCAGCTGTCATCGGCGATCTGCCGACCGTACTGGCCGATCGCCGCGGCCGCGGCGCTGACGTCTCGGCGGATCCGGCGGGTGGTGGCGGCCGCGGCGATCATCGACGCCGTCCACGGCTGGATGACCCGCAACGACATGCCCGATGAGGGGATCAGGCCGATCGGGGCGCTGAGCTACATGGCACTCAAACGGCTCGACGACTTCGGCTATGGGGCCGGGCTGTGGCGGGGTGTGCTGCGGGAGAGGACCCTGCAACCGCTTCGCCCGGACATCAAGTGACCGACGTGCTGATCGTGGGCGCCGGCAGCGCCGGATCGGTTCTGGCCGAGCGGCTCTCCGCCGACCCCGACCGCCGGGTCACGGTGGTCGATGCAGGTCCCAGTCGCGCCGCCCCGGCCATCAGGGCGCTCACCGATGACGCCGCGATCCTTCCCATCGGACCGGATAGTCCCGTCGTCCGTCGCTACCAGACCGCGCTGACCGCCACCGAGGCTGCGGAGATCGTTCGCGGTTCGGTGATCGGGGGATCGGGTGCGGTCAACGGCGGCT
Source organism: uncultured Mycobacterium sp. (assembly GCA_964483865.1). Classification (GTDB taxonomy): domain Bacteria; phylum Actinomycetota; class Actinomycetes; order Mycobacteriales; family Mycobacteriaceae; genus Mycobacterium. Next base: position 12,585 of record CAZADG010000058.1, read on the forward strand.
ACTTCTGGCGGGCGGTACCCGCCGACTTCGATGACGGCATCCCGGGCTGGTCATGGGATGACGTCGAACCGCACTACCGCGCCGTCGAGAACCGGATCCCCACCCACCTGCAGGGTGAATTAGCCGAGAGCACAACGGCATTCGGCTCCGCCGCCACGGTGGCGGGATTCACGGTCGCCGCGGTGCCACTGAACATCGTCGGCGGCGTCCGTCGCGGACCGGGTGCGGTGTTCCTGGAACCGGCCCTGGGTCGACCCAACCTGCGGGTGCTGCCCGAGACCCGGGTGGCCCGCCTGCGCGTCGCCGGTGGCCGCATCACCGGGGTCGACGCGGTCGGGCCGGCCGGTGAAGTCCGAATCGACGCCGACCGGGTGGTGCTCTCGGCCGGCGCGGTGGAATCGGCGCACCTGCTGATGCTCTCCGGGATCGGTCCCGTCGAAGCGCTGACGGCACTGGGTATCCCGGTGATTGCCGACCTTCCGGTCGGTCAAGGATTTCAGGACCACCCGGAGCGGCTGATAGCGACCGGTTGGCCCGCTGCGCGGGGACACCCCGTACTGGAGGCGGTTCTTGCCATCCGGGGACTGGAGATACGCCCGTACACAACGGGATTCGGGTCCGCCACAACCCACATAGGGGTGGCGCTGATGCGGCCCCGTGCACGCGGCCGGCTCACCCTTGCTTCGGCTGATCCGATGGTGGCGCCGCGGATCGCGCACCGCTACGACAGCGAGCCCGCCGATATCGACGACCTTCAGTGGGGCTGCGACCTGGTCGCCCAGATCATCGCCGGTGCAACAGATCTGGGCGAGCCGGTCTGGTCAACTTCCCAGCACCTGTGCTCGACGGCTCCGATCGGGACAGTGGTCGACGAGCGGTGCCGGGTCCACGGCGTGGACGGCCTCCAGGTCATCGACGGATCGGTGCTGCCGCGGATTCCCCGCCGCGGGCCGCACGCCACGATCGCGATGTTGGCCCACCGCGCCGCGGAATTCGTCTGACGGCGTCAACGCCCCCTTCGTCCACCCGCGAGCGTGCGCCAACTGCGCGCTTTAGCGGCGTGTCGATGTACCGACACGCACGCTCGCGGGGGGACGAGGGGCTAGCTGAGTTCGTAGCGGATCGGCAGGTGCTTCAGGCCGCCGACGAAGGTGGTCGCCATGTGCTCAGGGTCGCCTGCCAGCTCGATGGACTTCAGCCGCGGGACGAGTTCGGTGAAGAAGCTGTTGATCTCCATCCTGGCCAGTGCCGCGCCGAGACAGAAGTGCACGCCGTGGCCGAAGGACAGATGCTTGTTGGGGTCACGTCCGACGTCGAAGCGGAACGGGTCCTCGAAGACCTCCGAGTCCCGGTTCGCCGACACGTAGGACAGCAGTACCGCCTCGCCCTTCGCGATCGGCACGCCACGAACCTCGGTGTCCTGCTGCGCGGTTCGCATGAACTCCTTGACCGGTACCACCCAGCGGATCATCTCCTCGACCGCTGTCGGCATCAGACTCATGTCTGCGCGCAGCCGCACGAGTTCGCCTTGATTCTCGATCAGCGCCAACAAGCCGCCCGAGATGGCCGCGCTGGTGGTGTCGTGCCCGGCGCTGGCCACGATCACGTAGTAGGACAGCGTGTCCATGTCCGAAAGCGGCTGGCCGTCGATCTTCGCGTTCGCGATCGCCGACGCGAGGTCCTCGGTGGGGTGCTCCCGCCGGGACTGCGTCAGCGCGGAGAAGTACATGAAGAAGTCCAGCAGCACCGCCTGGATGTCCTCCACCCCGCCACCGCGCTGGAACTCGGTGTCATCGCCGCCGAACATCTCCTGGGTCAGCTTGAGCATGCGGGGGAAGTCCGACTCCGGCAGGCCCAGCAGCGAAAGAATCACGTAGAGGGGGTAGTTGACTGCCACCTCCTGGACGAAGTCGCACTCGGGGCCCTTCTCGACCAGTTTGTCGACGTAGATCTTGGCCAGTTCGTCGACGCGGATCTTCAGATCCCGCATCGCCTTCGGCCGAAACCAGTCGACCCCGATCTTGCGCACGTCGCGGTGGTGGGGGTCGTCCATGTGGATCAGGGTGCGCAGACCGATACCCGCCTCCACGTCGCGTAGGAAGGCGTCGTCGGCCTCCGCGATGGCCAGCAGTGGCCGCGGATAATTGGTGAACAGATCGTTCTGCCGCTCGATCTCCATGATGTCGGCGTGCTTGGTGACTGCCCAGAACGGCCGGTACGGGGGCGAGTCGACCCAGGCCACCGGAGCGTGTTCGCGCAGATGAGTGAGGGCCTCGTGCAGTTTCTTCTCGTCGGTGTAGGCCTGCGGAGTGGCCAGGACCTTGGCGGCGGGATCCATGATCCGTGAACTCATCGACTCTCCTCGGCATGCCTCGACCAAAACTTGACGGCTGTCAGCCACCCAGTGTGGGCGATGTTGACGCGAAGATCAACGGTTGACCATAACGAAGCTTATGGAGGCGGCGACAGAGCATCCGCGTAGTCTCGGTTCCCGTGCCGTCCCGTTACGTCGGCCGACTAATCCGCTACGTCGCCGCGCTGCTGAGTCTTGCCGTGCTCATCTCCGGCTGCGGGACAGCGGCGCCGGCCGCCACCCCAGAGCCGACCGTGGTCCGCACCGCCAACGGGCCGGTGCACGGCGTCGCCGGAAAGCTCGACGGGCACGGCTTCCGGGTTTTTCAGGGCATCCCCTACGCGGCCCCCCCGGTAGGCCCGCTGCGGTGGCAGCCGCCGGTTCCACCGACCCCATGGAAGTCGGTGCGCGACGCCACCAGACCCGGCTTACGCTGTATCCAGGACGTTCGCCTGGACCCGGACTTCGGCTTGGCCACCAGCGAAGACTGCCTGAACCTGACCGTCTGGACACCGGACGGCGCCACCCCGAAATCCCGCCGGCCGGTGCTGGTCTGGATCCATGGCGGCGGCTTTTTCAACGGAAGTTCCGATATCTACAACTCGCGGCGGCTCACCACCCGCGGCGACATCGTCGTCGTCACGATCAACTACCGGCTCGGTGCGCTCGGTTTCCTGGCCCACCCCGCACTGGCGGGGCCCGACGGTGCCGTCGGCAACTACGGATTGGCCGACCAGCAGGCGGCGCTGCGCTGGGTCCGCGACAATGTCGCCGCTTTCGGCGGGGATCCGGCCAAGGTCACCATCGCCGGGGAGTCGGCTGGGGCGATGTCGGTGTGCGACCACCTCGTGGCGCCGGAGTCCTACGGGCTGTTCCGGGCGGCCATCCTGCAGAGCGGTCCATGCCAGGCCCAGGCGGCGCTGCCGACCGCCGAGCGGATCAGTGCGGCCTTCGCCGGGAAGCTGGGATGCGGCAGTCCGGCCACGGCCGCGACATGCCTGCGCGATCTGCCCGCCGCGCGACTCGAGTCCGGCCCCGGCTACGCACGCATCGGCACCAACATCCTGACCGGCCCGGTCACCGGAACCCGGCGTCTGCCCGCGGCCCCGCCCGCCGTCGTGGGAACCGGCATGACGGCCCGCGTTCCGGTCCTGATCGGCAGCACCGCCGACGAGTTCACCATTTTCGTGGCGACGATGTACCTCAGCCGCGGCAGGCTACCCGCCTATCGGACGTTGTTGGCCGACACCTTCGGCGCGGACGCGGCCGCGGTGGCGGCCCGCTATCCACCGAGCCGGTATGACGGCGTCGGCCCGGCTTACGCCGCCGCGGTCGGTGACGGGGTGTTCTCCTGCCCGATCGACTCGATGGCCAAGAGTCTCGCCCGCCGCCAACCCGTCTACTCCTACGAATTCAACGACCGCACCGCACCGGCCCCGGAACCGCTGCGGGCGGTTCCGTTCGGGATCGGCGCCGGCCACGCCCTGGAGTTGCGGTATCTGTTCGACATGGGTGGTGCTCCGCCGCTCAACGTCGCCCAGCGCGTCCTGGCCGATCAGATGATCGCTTACTGGAGTCGGTTCACCGCCACTGGCGCCCCGGACGTCAAGGGTCAGCCTGAGTGGCCGCGTCTGGACCCTGAACGGCCGCAGAGTCTTTCGCTGCAGACCGGCACCCCGGTGCTAACCGGGGACTTCGCGGAACGCCACCACTGCGATTTCTGGGCTTCGCGGGGCTGAACGTCTCAGTCGAAGACCAGCCGAACCACGGTGCAGTCGTCATCGAAGATGCCGGTGGGCGTGCTGGCCGCGAGTTCGCTGATGAGGTCGTCGACCGACCACTTCGGTGATCCGGCCATCCGGGTGCACAGTTCGGCGAACGTCTCTTGGTCCCACTGACCGGCTTCGAGGTCCAGCTCGAAGGCGCCGTCGCTGTAGAGCACGATCTGCGTCTGTGGCGGCACAACGTATGTGGCGGTGGGGAATTGGGTGTTCTCGAACGTTCCGATAGGCAGTCCCGGCGCTGTGAGGGGAGTGGCGGTCACACCACCGCCGGTATCCGGGACGAAGGCGAGGGCCGGCGGGTGGCCCGCGCAGGCGAAGTGCAACCGGCGGGTGGACTTCTGGTAGGCGCCGAACCACATCGTGAAGTAATTACCGCCGTGCTGGTCCATCTGAAACAAGCGGTTGAGTTCGGTGAGCACTACCGACGGCTGCAGCAACTTCTGTGTGGAGAAGGTTCCCGAGCGCAGCAGGTTGTGCACCGACACCGACAGCATCGCGGACTCCACGCCGTGGCCGGATACATCGAGGAGGTAGAAGATCAGGTGATCGTTGTCGACCCAACGGTAGTCGTAGCTGTCGCCGCCGAGGTGGCGCGACGGAACGTACCGTGACGACGTCCGGACCGGCCCGTCGAGATCCTTGGGGAGAATCGATTCGACATAGCTGGCCGCGCTCTTCAGTTCCGCGAGGAGTCGGTCGGTCTGGTCCTGCAGTCGCCGAGTGAGGCTGCGATTCTGGGCGTCCCGTTGTGCGATCTGCTCGTGGGCTGCCTGTTCGGCGGCCACTTCGTCGTCGATGACGCGGAACGACGCGACCAGACCGTTGGGGGTGCCGTCGGATTCGTGAAAAGGCTTGGCATGCAGGTGAACCCAATGCTGTCCCCCGTCTGCGCCGAGGATTCGGAACCGTCCGATGAAGGTCTCGCCGCGAGTCACCCCGCCGATACCGTCCCGGTAGGTGTCCAGGTCGTCCGGGACGATGAAGTCAACGGCCTTCCGCCCGATCCAGTACTCGGGGGGCGCCTTCAGTGCGTTCTCCACCGAGTTGGAGATCCAACTCACCCTGTCGTCGATGATGCGGACGACGACATCAGCCATATTCTCGGCGAGTAGGCGAAAACGCTTTTCCGACAATGCGATCCGTTGAGTCAATTCGGAACGCTCAGTGACGTCGCGCCAGGTGAGCGTCATCCAGCCCGGTTGGACCTGCGCCGCGCGGACGTCGTAGTAACGGAAATCACTGAGGACTTCGTTGTAGTACGGGAAGCCGTCGAGGATGACCGGCTCGCCGGTCTCCGCGCAGCGCGTGTAGTGCGCCAGAAGGCCCGATCCGTCGATATTGGGCAGAGAGCGCAACAGGCTGAAGCCGAGGAGTTCCTCTCGGCTCAACCCCAGGTAGTCGCAGGTCGCCTGGTTCACTTCGCGGTAGAGCAGGTCGACGACTTTCCCGTCGACCCACACCCCCTCCAGGAGTACCTGCGGGTCCAGCATTCCGTCCGTGCTGGCGCGCAGCAGATCCTTGGCGCGCTGACGTGCCTCCATCGCCTCGGCCAGCACAGAATTGTCGTAGAAGGCCCAGATGCGCCCGTCGAATCCGGGGTAGGGCGCGGGTTTGGAGACCACTCCGAGGTGGCAGGGCTCGTCGGCGAACGTCCACGTCGTTCTGATTGCGGCGACCGGGTCCTGCCGCACCACGGCGAGATGCGCGGCAGCTTCCTGGTGGTTGACGGCGCGCCCGGCCAAGTCCTCCATGATCTGGGTGAACTCTGTCGCCGTGGTGTTGCCGGGCGCGATGCTCAGCAGCTTGGCGGCCGCCCCGTTGACGTTCGCGAAGTCTGCGGCGGCGTCGACCGACACCAGTCCGACATCCAACTCGTCGAGCAGTGCCGCGAGTTGCTCGACCCGGCTGAACCGATCGGCGCCGCCGACCGAGAGTGCCTCGGGCAGGGGGTGATCGGGTAGGTCCAGCACCGCGGTTTTGCCCCCTCCAACGGTCTGCCGGCAGTTTTGAGCAAAGTTATGAAAACCGCTCAAGCCGCCTTATCTACAGGCTATCGGCGGAAGATCGCCGCTCAGCAAAAACTTACCAGTCGTCCGCCTGGTTGCTCAAGCGGTGCTTAGTCTAGCAAAGGTTCCGTCATCCCCGTTCGAAGGAAATGCCCAAATCCGGTGCGGCCCTTCCGCACACGAGCGGCAGGTCCAGGTAGGTCTTGATGCCCGGCGGGGCTTGGCACACATAGGGGATGGCGCTGACGCAGTGGTTGGCGGTGGCAACCACGCCGGGGTTGCGGATCAGGCCCTGTGCCACCGTTTCGGGCTGCAGACCCTTGAAGGTCAGCAGAATGTCGGGGTCCCCGGTGATCTCCACCTCGAAGCGCTCGCCCTGCTCGCCCAACGTCCACGGCGGATCCAGTTCCACCTCGCACATCAGCCAGTTGACCGCGGCGCTGACCACCGGGCGGCCGTCCACGACGGCCTCCCAGCGGAACCTGCGGGCGGCCACCGTCCCTGGTTCAATCGGAACGATCAACTCGTCGGTGCCGTGCACCGCGACCGCGACCTCCTGGCTGGAATGGATGCGCGCTTCGGCGTCGAACCCCAGTTGGTCGGTCACCATCCGGACCGACGCTTTGAAACCGCCCTCCAGTAGTGCGGCCATCGGGCCGGCCATCGCCTGCTCCGGAGGCAGCCCGAAGCCCATTACCTCCCGCACCACGAGTGGTGAGTTGTAGGTCCGCAGATCGGAGTACTCCTCGGCGCGGACGTGGGTGATCGCTGATGACAGTGCGGAGACCATCAGCGGGAACCGTTCGGTGATCCCGCCCGGGTGGATCCCCGAACCGTGCAGCGTGACTTTGCCGGCTAGGGCGGCTGCCTCGATGGCCCGCACCGCCGGGTTCTGCCGGTCCGGGTACACCCAGCCGACCGGGGTGACCACGTTCTTGCCGGAACGCAGGATCGCGGCCACCACGGCGTCGTCGGGAAGCAGGGGGGAGTACATGACGCAGTCGGCCTCGAGCGCGAGGAGTGCCTCGACATCGCAGGTCGCGGCCACCCCGATCGGGGTCTCGCCGGCGAGTTCGGCGGCGTCGCAGCCGTCCTTGTCCGGGCTGTGCACCCAACAGCCGACCAGTTCCAGGTCCGGATGGCGCAGGACGGCCTGAATTGCGGCGCGACCGACGCCGCCGGTCGCCCACTGAATTACTCGGTACATCCCTCAAGGATGATCGAGATGGCCCAGAGTGCGCTCAGATCGAGAATTTCGGCGAATCTCGATTCACATTCGATCTGACCGCACTCCCGTCGTTGTTGTGGTCAGGGGTCAGCCCGCTCAGGGGAACGGTGAGCCGGACCAAGGTGCAGTCGTCGTCGAATCGGCCGGTTTCGGATCGCTTCCGGAGTTGGTCGACGAGGCCGTCGACGGTCCAGTGGGGTGCGCGTGCGGTGCTGGCACACATCTGGATGAATTCCTCCAGGGACCAGCGTTCGCCGCCGGGCAGTACCAGTTCGAAGGCGCCGTCGCTGTAGATCAGCAAGTCCGCGCCCGGGTGCAGCGGTTGGTGGTGGGTTTCGTAGGTGGTGTTCTCCAAGACCCCGATTGGGACGGAGCCGAACTGCAGTTGGACCGGTTCGGAGCCGTCCGAGGTGAGGATGATCGGCGGCGGATGTCCGGCGCGCGCGTAGGACAGAATGTGGGTAGAGCGCTGGTACACGCCGTACCAGATGGTGAAGTAGTTACCGGCCTGCTGGTCCATCTGGAACAGCCGGTTCAGCTCGGTGAGGACCCGACCGGGATTGAGCAGCGTCTCGTGGTCGAGGGTCCCCGAGCGCAGCAGGTTGTGCACCGAGACGGAGAACATGGCGGGGGCGACACCATGGCCGGAGACGTCGACCACATACGCGATGAGGTGGTCGTCGTCGATCCACCGGTAGTCGAAGGTGTCGCCGCCGAGTTCCTCGGAGGGCACGTAGCTCGAGGTGACGGAAACCGGGGCCTCGAGGTCGCGGGGAAGGATCGACGTGACGTATCGGGCGGCGCCGTTGAGTTCGGACATCAGCCGCCGGGCCATTGACTCCATACCGGAGAGAACCAGGAGGAACGCTTCGAGCAGTAGTGTCACCGCCAAGGCGGCCAGCAGCAGGAGCGCCGTGAGTCCGTTGCGGCTTTCGCCGAACTCCGCGCTGGTCGGATGCACCTTGAGCTCCCAGGAGCGCCCGTAGACGCTGAGCGGCGATGTGGTCGCCGTCGGAGCGCTGACATGGTCGGGTGTCGTGGCGTCGCGCGCGGGCAGATCGGCGATGGTGATGGGTTTCGCCGGATCGCTGACGTCGGTGAGCGTCACCGCCACGCCGTCCCAGTCCGAGCCGCGGAAGGTCTGGGCGAGCAAGTCGCTGAGGCGGTAGACGGCCACGGCGAAGCCGCGCAGCGAGGCACGCCGTGCCTGCTCGGTGCCGGGGTCGTAGCCGCCCGTGTAGGTCGGCATGAGCGCGAGCATGCCCTTTTGCGTGCCTCTTTCCTGGACGAGGTCGATCGGGACGGTGGCCGTGGTCGCTCCGGTGTCACGGGCTTTATCAATGGCGGCGGCACGTTCCGGGTTGGAGTAGATGTCGAAGCCGAGGGCGCCGCGATTTTTCGTGATCGGCTCGATGTAGGCCACGACGACGTACGCGGGACGGGGTGTCACCGGGCGTAGCTTGCCGGCGGTGTCGCGTTCGGTGACGGTGAAATTCCCGAGACCGGGCTGCGCGCGCTGGCTCGCCTCGAACGAGCCCAGATCCTTCGCTGTGATCAGAGGGTTCCATGACACGGCCTGCAAATTGGGGAAGCGGGTGAACACATCCCTGACGTAGGCGTTGAACTCCTTCGCGGTGACGAATTCCGACGCGTTCAGCAGACCGCGTAAACCGCTGAGAACCTCCTCATGGACGGCGATGTTTTGGGAGAGGGCCGCAGCGGCATTTTCGCCCAGCCGCAGCGCCGCACCCTCGACCCGGGCCCGCTCGCGGGCGCTGTTCTGGGCCACGCCAGCCATCAGGAGGGCGAAGATCAGCAGTGACGGGACGGCGATCCGCGAGCGGCGCCCTGCCCAGTACGCGGCCTGCGAGGGCATCGCCATGAGTATCAACGGCGCGAAGACGATGACGCCGATGGAGTCGCCGACCCACCAGGTCAGCCAGCCGAACCAAGCCTTGCCGGTGCCGAGCAGTCCGGCCGAGAGCTGGGCCGCGACGCCGATGGTGGGCGCGATCATGGTGGCCAGGAGGCCGCCGAGGGCCAGGGTGAGCATGACCGCTCGGGGCGTATCGAGCCGTCGGACCGGGCCGACGAAGCGGTGCACGAGTGCCGCGCCGACCGCGGCCCCCAGGGTCGCGCCGACTCCGATGGCGGTGGCGGCGAGCCAGTCGTGCGTGTGGTGCTCGCCCATCCGCACCAGCCAGAGCATGTTGGTGCTGAATGATCCGACGAAGACACCGGGCAGAACGCGCCATCCCCAATGCAACACAGCGGCGAAGGCGACACCGGCGGCCGGCCAGACCGGTGAGGCAAGGCCGCTCATCTGGCTGAGTCCGAGAGTGATCAGACCGATGGCGACGTAGAGGACCGCGACGACGGGCGAGACGATGAGGGCCGACGTTTTACCAGGTCGATCCGACAGCCTCCGCACCGAAGCCGCCCAGTTCTCCGCGATCAGATTTGCGGGGCCACCTGGCGACGCATCATGAGATGTGGTCTGGCCGAGTTGATTGGTCACGAACTCCGGGCACCCCTTTGAGGACAACGGCGGTCTGCCGATGTTCGCCGTGGCTCGTGATTTGAGCAGCGTGTCTGAGTTTCCCAGACTTTCCGGCCGAGGTCCCCAGGCTATCAGCCCCCCGGTGTGATCCGTTCCCCAGAACAGGCTCTCGGACTGTTACGGGGGAGTTTTCCGGGGTCAACGCCGGGGATTTGGTCCTGGCCCTTCCCGTCAGGCATACTGTCCAGGTTGTCTTGAGCCGAGTCCGCCCCCGCAGTGGAGCGTTCCGCCCGAGACATCCGACCAGCGCCACACCGGCGCATCCGGTCCCCACCTCGCAAGCGGGTCATTCCAGGTTGTGAGGCTGTGTGCGGGTGACACACCCGACCGCGGGGGCCGGTGAACCAGGACAGGTAAACAGCGGCGGCGACAAGCCAGCGCCCTCGAACCGAGGGTGCGCACCAGGAGTGAAGGTAGGAGAAGCGTGGCGGGACAGAAGATCCGCATCAGGCTCAAGGCCTACGACCACGAGGCCATCGATGCCTCGGCGCGCAAGATCGTGGAGACAGTCACCCGTACCGGCGCAAGCGTCGTCGGTCCTGTGCCGCTGCCGACCGAGAAGAACGTGTACTGCGTCATTCGGTCTCCGCATAAGTACAAGGATTCGCGGGAGCACTTCGAGATGCGTACTCACAAGCGGCTCATCGACATCCTCGACCCGACGCCGAAGACGGTCGACGCGCTCATGCGCATCGACCTGCCGGCGAGCGTCGACGTGAACATCCAGTAGGAGTCGGCGAAAAACATGGCACCCACAAAGAATCCACGGCGCGGCATTTTGGGCACGAAGCTGGGCATGACCCAGGTCTTCGATGAGAACAATCGCGTCGTCCCGGTCACGGTCGTCAAGGCCGGTCCGAACGTCGTGACCCGCATCCGCACGCAGGACCAGGACGGCTACAGCGCTGTCCAGCTGGCCTACGGCGAGATCAGCCCCCGCAAGGTCAACAAGCCGGTCACCGGCCAGTACGCCGCCGCGGGAGTCAACCCGCGCCGGCACCTTGCCGAGCTGCGTCTCGATGACGAGGCCGCCGCGGGCGAGTACGAAGTCGGCCAGGAACTGACTGCTGAGATCTTCGAGGCCGGCAACTACGTCGACGTCACCGGAACCTCCAAGGGCAAGGGCTTCGCCGGCACCATGAAGCGGCACGGTTTCCGCGGCCAGGGTGCCGCGCACGGCGCCCAGGCGGTGCACCGCCGGCCCGGGTCTATCGGTGGCTGCTCCACTCCGGGCCGTGTCTTCAAGGGCACCCGGATGTCCGGCCGGATGGGCAGTGACCGCGTCACCACTCAGAACCTGCTGGTGCACAAGGTCGACGCCGAGAACGGCGTGCTGTTGATCAAGGGTGCGGTCCCCGGCCGCACCGGCGGCCTTGTGATGGTCCGCACTTCGGTCAAACGCGGCGAGGCCAAACGAGGTGAGAAGTAATGACGAAAACGGTTGACGTCCGCACCCCGGACGGTAAGACGAGCGGCAGCGTCGAGCTGCCCGCCGAGTTGTTCGACGTGGAGCCCAACATCGCGCTGATGCACCAGGTGGTGACGGCGCAGCTGGCCGCCAAGCGCCAAGGCACCCACGCGACGAAGACCCGCGCGATGGTGTCCGGCGGTGGCAAGAAGCCCTACCGGCAGAAGGGTACCGGCCGGGCCCGTCAGGGTTCGACCCGCGCGCCGCAGTTCAAGGGCGGCGGCACCGTGCACGGACCGCAGCCGCGCGACTACAGCCAGCGGACCCCGAAGAAGATGATCGCCGCCGCACTGCGCGGTGCGTTGTCGGACCGGGCCCGCAACGATCGGATCCACGCGGTCACCGAACTGGTCGCCGGCCAGACCCCGTCGACCAAGAGCGCGAAGGGTTTCCTGGGCACTCTCACGGATCGGCGCAAGGTATTGGTCGTCATCGGGCGCAGCGACGAGGTCGGTGCCCGTAGCGTGCGCAATCTTCCTGGCGTACACATCATTTCGCCGGACCAGTTGAACACCTATGACGTGCTCAACGCCGACGACGTGGTGTTCAGCGTCGAGGCCTTGAACGCCTGGATCGCAAGCAACACCAAGCAGGAGGTGTCGGCCTGATGGCAACCCTGACTGATCCGCGCGACATCATCATCGCGCCGGTGATCTCCGAGAAGTCCTACGGCTTGATCGAGGACAACGTCTACACGTTCTTCGTTCACCCGGACTCGAACAAGACCCAGATCAAGATCGCCATCGAGAAGATCTTCTCGGTCAAGGTCGATTCGGTGAACACCATCAATCGACAGGGCAAGCGCAAGCGCACCCGCTTCGGCTACGGCAAGCGCAAGGACACCAAGCGTGCCATCGTGACCCTCGCCGAGGGCAGCAAGCCGATCGACATCTTCGGAGCACCGGCCTAGCCGGTGAGAAAGCAACTCAGGACACACCATGGGAATTCGCAAGTACAAGCCGACGACCCCCGGTCGCCGCGGTGCCAGCGT
>CAZADG010000059.1:0-24736 GCA_964483865.1 uncultured Mycobacterium sp.
TACCTTCGATGAGCTTCGGCTGGGTCAGGGTGAGCAGGTCGTTGTTGCCCTGCAGAGCGGTCGGCCACTCGATGAACCGCTCGCCGCGGTAGCCCGCCTCGTCCGGCCGGTCACGCTGGATCGCGGTGCCCATCGCGCCGTCGATCACCATGATCCGCGTGCGCAGAGTTGCCGTCAGTTCGTCGGTGCAGTCCGGGCGGATATTGGGTTCAAAGGCGCTCACAGACGCTCCTTCCTCGGCGGAAGGCGTCCTTAACTCTGCCGAGCGTGGCGGATATCCGGTTGTCCGCGGATAGCCGTTGCAACGCCTCTCGACCCGACAAGTCTACGGGGTTGCCGCGGATCCGTTCGCTGGCGGTTTGCCGGTGCTATCCGGCTCATCGCGACCGAGCAGGGCTTAGGCTGGACGTGTGACGTCGTGGAACTGGGCCGGTGGCGCCCCCGGCGAAGGGGTGCCCAGTCTGCCTGAACTCCGCAACACCGTCATCGTCGCCGCCTTCGAGGGCTGGAACGACGCCGGGGATGCGGCGAGTGATGCCCTCGAGCACCTGGACGAGATCTGGGAGGCCAAGCCGCTCGTCGAGATCGACGACGAGGCCTACTACGACTATCAGGTGAACCGGCCGGTGATCCGGCAGGTCGACGGCGTCACCCGGGAACTGGTCTGGCCGGCGATGCAGATCTCGCACTGTCGCCCGCCCGGTTCTGATCGCGACATCGTGCTGATGCACGGTGTGGAGCCCAACATGCGGTGGCGCAGTTTCTGCGCCGAACTGCTCGGGATCGCCGACAAACTCAACGTGGACACCGTGGTGATTCTCGGTGCACTGCTCGCTGATACCCCGCACACCCGGCCGGTGCCGGTGTCTGGAGCCGCCTACTCCCCGGAGTCGGCGAAGTTCTTCGGCCTGCAGGAGTCCCGCTACGAGGGGCCGACCGGCATCGCCGGGGTGTTCCAGGACGCCTGCGTGTCCGCCGGGATCCCGGCGGTGACGTTCTGGGCGGCAGTGCCGCACTACGTCTCGCAGCCACCCAATCCCAAGGCCACCGTGGCACTGCTTCGCCGCGTCGAGGAGGTACTCGATATCGAGGTGCCCCTGGCCGACCTGCCCGCCCAAGCCGAGGAGTGGGAGCAGGCCGTCACCGAGATGACCGCCGAGGACGACGAGATCGCCGACTACGTGGCCAGCCTGGAAGCGCGCGGGGACGCCGAGATCGACGTCAACGAGGCGATGTCGAAGGTCGACGGCGACGCACTGGCCGCGGAGTTCGAGCGCTATCTGCGCCGCCGCGGGCGCTAGCCCGTCCCGGCACCTCGAACGGCTGCGATACCGTGCAGTCAATTGCACCCAACGAATCGAGGTAGTCACCGTGAGACTCGCACTGAGCGAAGCCGACGCCGCCTTTCGCGACGAACTGCGGGAGTTCTTCACCACCAAGTTTCCCGCCGACATCCGGGAACGGGCCCGCAACGAGAACCTGAACTACCCCGAGGACGCCGTCACCTCGATGCGCATCCTCAATGAGGCCGGTCTGGCGGTGCCGAACTGGCCGGTGGAGTGGGGCGGCAAGGACTGGACACCACTGCAGCGTCAGATCTGGGCCGAGGAGCTGCGGATGGCCTGCGTGCCCGAGCCGCTGGCCTTCAACGCCAGCATGGTCGGCCCGGTGATCGCGCAGTTCGGCTCCCAGGAGATCAAGGAACGCTTCCTGCCGGCCACGGCGAACCTCGACATCTGGTGGTGTCAGGGGTTCTCCGAACCGGAGGCCGGATCGGACCTGGCCAGCTTGCGCACCACCGCCGTCCGCGACGGCGACCACTACGTCATCAACGGACAGAAGACCTGGACCACGCTGGGCCAGTACGCCGACTGGATCTTCCTGCTGGCCCGCACCGACCCGAACGCACCGAAGAAGCAGGCCGGTATCTCATTCATCCTCGCCGAGATGAACACCCCGGGAATCACCGTGCGCCCGATCAAACTGATCGACGGCAGTTACGAGGTCAACGAGGTCTGGTTCGAGGACGTCCGGGTGCCGGTGGATCAGCTGGTCGGTGAGGAGAACGCCGGCTGGAGCTACGCGAAGTTCCTGCTCTCCAACGAGCGCACCGGAATCGCCAGGGTGGGCACCACAAAGGTGTGGCTAACCGAGGTCAAGGAGCGCGCCGCGAAGACCCCGCTCGGTGACAGCACGCTGATGGAGGACCCGCTGTTCGCCGCCCGGGTCGCCGAGGTGGAGAACGAACTGCTGGCCCTGGAGCTCACCCAACTCCGGGTCAGCGGTGACGAGGCCGGCGGCAAGCCGAATCCGGCGTCGTCGATCCTGAAACTACGCGGCACCCAGTTGCAACAGGCGGTGACCGACCTGCTGGTGGAGGTCGCTGGACCCGACGCGTTGCCGTTCGACGCCGGGGACACCGTCGACTCCCCCGGCTGGGCTCAGCATGCCGCGCCGCGTTATCTGAACTTCCGCAAAACCTCCATTTACGGCGGCAGCAACGAGGTGCAGCGCACCATCATCGCGTCCACCATTCTCGGACTGTAAGGGGCCACCGCTGTGAATTTCGACCTGACCGACGAGCAGCAGATGCTGGCCGACACCACCCGGGATGTGTTGTCGGGCTACGACACCGAGAAGCGAAACAAGGTCGTCGAATCCGATCTCGGGTGGAGCCGCGAGGTGTGGCGGCAACTCGCCGAGATCGGGATCCTCGGATTGGGTTTCGACGAGGATTCCGGCCCGACCGAGGTGATGGTGGTGATGACCGAGATCGGCCGGCGGCTTGCCCCCGAACCGGTTGCCGCCGCGGCACTCGTCCCGGGCGCGGTGATCGCCGAGCACGGATCCGACGAGCAGCGAGCGCTTCTCGACGAGGTGGCCGCGGGTGATCGTCTGCTGGCCTTCGCCCACACCGAACCGGGCCGACGTGGCGCAGCCGAACTGGTTACCCGGGCCAGCGAACAAGGCGGGTCCTGGACGCTGACCGGCCGTAAGAACCCGGTGCTGGCCGGCTCTCACGCCGACACGCTCATCGTCACCGCGGCCCTGCCGGGCGGCGGCAGCGGACTGTTCCTGGTCGAGGGGTCGGCGGTGACCCGCCACGGCTACCGCACCTTCGACGGCCAGCGCGCCGCAGAGGTTTCGCTCGACGACACCCCGGCTCAGCCGCTTGGCGCCGGTGGCGATGCGGGTGCCGCCATCGAAGCCGCGGTGATCCGTTTCCAGTCGACGCTGTGCGCCGAGGCGGTCGGCGCAATGGATGAATCCCTCCGTCTGACAACGGATTACCTCAAGAGCCGCAAGCAGTTCGGGGTTCCGCTGAAGGCCTTCCAGACCCTGACCCAGCGGGCCGCCGACATGTACGTGTCGGTGGAGCTGGCCCGGAGCATGAGCTACTACCTGGCGGTCTCGGTAGCCGACGGCCGATTCGACCCGATGGTGGCGGCCCGGGCCAAGCTGCAGATCGGCCGATCGGGTAAGCACATCGCCGAGGAGTCCATTCAGATGCACGGCGGCATCGGCGTCACCGCCGAGTATCCGATCGCGCACTACGCGGCACGGCTCACCGCGATTGAGCAGACCTTCGGCTCAGCCGACGACCACCTGCGCTACCTGGTCAGCCAGGTGGGCGGCTATGGCACGGCGGTTCTTTAGGACCGGACTTTCACCAGTTTGGGCGGCTCCCAGGTGCCGTCCAGCGCTTCCGGCTTGGGCCAGTACAGGCGCATGAAGACGGTGAACGGTCCCGGGGGCGCCGGCAGCCAGTTGGGCTGCTTGTCGGACTCCGGCGGGCTGTTCTGGAGGTACAGCGTCACGCTTCCGTCGGGGTTGCGGGCCAGGTCGGGCAACATCGGCGAGTTGATCACGTAGCGGTTGATCGGATTGTCCACCAGCAGCGACTCCGGCAACTTGTACATGGTCACCGACCAGAAGGCGTTCACCGGCGGCAGCTGACCGTCTGCGAAGGTCAGCGTGTACTTGTCTGCGCCGGTCAGTGGGGCTCCGTCGGAGTCGGTGGACAGGACCGGATACATGGCCTCCGCGTTGGAGTTGGCGTAGATCCCGATCACTGCGCCCGCCATCCGGTACAGGTAGTTGCCGTTGAGTTCCTCCCGGGTTCCGAACAGCTGACCCGACTTCACCTCTCCGGTGTCGATCTTGTCCTTCTTGAAGGCGGCGAATTCATTCCAGGCGTCGGTCATTCCCGCCTTGAACGCCTCCTGCATCTGCGGAGTCAGGGTGGCCGAGTCGAACGTCCCCGTCCCGTCGAGTCCGATCGAGGCGAACCGGGTCCGCAGGTCCTGCTCCCCGGGCAGCGTCGGCGCGTAGGTGAACTGGAAATCGAGCAGATCGAAGAACTTCAGCGACGTCTTCTGGTCCTCCGGACTCAGTGGTGTCGGCCACGAAATCGCCGGCAACTCTGGCGTGGTCGACTTCTCGAACGTCGACAGCGGTTCAGCCTTGTAGCCGGCCTGGATCTTCGCGACATTCGCCAGGTCCTCGGGACCGAACAACTGGGTGCGGTATGCCACCAGGACGAAGTCGGTATCCGCTTTGATCACCTCACTGACGCCGTCGGGCTTGGGTCCGTCCCAGTTGGGTCCGGCGAGCAGATACAGACCACCTCCCGTGCCGGTGGTACGGCTGCCGACGTAGGCGAAGTTGTAGGTGTAGCCGTCGATGAACTGCAGCGAGTAGTACCGATCGGCGATCGGCGGAACGAACAGCACCAGCGGTTCGGCTCGCAGGTCGGCGCCGAGCATCGAGTACGGGGTGTCCGAGTTGGGCGTCTGGACAGCGGTGTCTGCGGGCGTGAAAACCCTTGCAACGCTGTGCACTTGGTTCCACGGCCCCTTGTACTCGGGACTCTGTGGATCGATGAAGTAGGAGTGCTGGATCCGGTAGCTGTCGACCATCGGGAAGCCGTACACGTAGGCCTCCTTGGCGATGGCCCGGACCTGCTCGGCGGTCGGCGGTCCGGCGGGCGTGGCGCGGACCGACGTGGTCTCGGCCTGCTTTCCCTGTTCGGTCGGGGAGGAACAGCCCGCGAGGGCGGCGACGAGAAACGCGGCGACGAGGACGATCCAGTTACGCATGGTTCACGCTACCCCATGACCGGAACCGGAATTTGCTAACGGACGCCCAGTAGAGCGTCGAGTGCGGTGCCGACCAGCGCCGGAGAACCGGTGTCCCGACCGCCGTATTCCAAGGCGTCGGTCACCCAGCCATCAACGGCGGCAAGGGCTTTGGGAGTGTCCAAGTCGTCCGCGAGATAACGGCGGACCCGGCCGATCAGGTCTGCGGCGTCGGGGCCGGAGGCCAACGTCGTCGCCGAACGCCAGCGCCGCAGCCGGGCGATCGCCTCGCTGAGCACGGCGTCGGTCCAGAATCGGTCGGTGCGATAGTGCCCGGCCAGTAGGCCCAGCCGGATCGCGGCGGGGTCGATCCCCTGCGCGCGCAATGCCGAGACCAGCACCAGATTGCCTCGGCTCTTGGACATTTTGTGACCGTCCCAGCCGATCATGCCGGCGTGGACGTAGTGCCGGGCGAAGCGCCGCTGACCGGTGGCGCACTCGGCATGGGCCGCGGAGAACTCGTGGTGCGGAAAGATCAGGTCGCTGCCACCACCCTGGACGTCGAACCCGAACCCGATGCGGCTCAACGCTATTGCCGCACACTCGACATGCCAGCCTGGCCGTCCCGGACCGAAAGGCGAGGGCCAGCTCGGCTCGCCCGGGCGGTGAGCGCGCCAGAGCAGCGCATCCAACGGGTCGGCTTTGCCGGGCCGGTCAGGGTCTCCCCCGCGCTCGGCGAACAGCCGCGACATGGTGTCGCGGTCGTAGTTGGACTCGTAACCGAACTGCGGGTCGGCGTCGGTGCGGAAGTACACGTCGGGGTTGACCGGGTCGTCGACGACATAGGCCGCACCGGAGGCCAGCAGTTTCTCGACAAGCTCGACCACCTCGGCGATGGCCTCGGTGGCGGCGACGTAGTCCTGCGGCGGAAGCACCCGCAGGGCGGCCATGTCGTCGCGGAACAACTGGGTCTCGCGCGACCCCAGATCACGCCAGTCCACGCCGTCCCGGTCGGCCCGCTCGAACAACGGATCATCGACGTCGGTGACGTTCTGCACGTAATGCACCCGGTGACCGCTGTCCAGCCACATCCGGTAGACCAGATCGAAGGTCAGGTAGGTAGCGGCATGGCCGAGGTGGGTGGCGTCATAGGGGGTGATCCCGCAGACGTACATCGTGGCGGTCGGCCCGGGAACCGTGGGGCGCACCTGGCGGTCGGCGCCGTCGTAGAGGCGCAACTGCGGCGCGCGGCCGGGCAGTTCAGGGATCTCGGCGGCGGGCCAGGACTGCATCAGCTGGCCAGCCACATCGCGTCGAGCAGAATTCCGGCCAGCTCGGGCCGGCACATCAGGAAGTCGGGCAGGTAGGGGTCGGGCTGGTTGTAGCGCAACGCGGATCCGTCGAGTCGGGTGGCGTGCATACCGGCGGCCTGCACTACCCCGGCCGGAGCCGCGGAGTCCCACTCCCACTGACCGCCGGCGTGGATGTAAGCGTCGGCGTCCCCGCGCACCACCGCCATCGCCTTCGCACCGGCTGAGCCGATCGCCACGAACTCTATGTCGAGGCGGTCGCGGAGCAGCCAGAGCACAGCCGGGGGCCGGTTGGCGCTGGCGGTGATACGGATCGGACCCGGTCGCGGTGCCGCCGGTGCGCTGACGGTGTCGCTGCGGTGCACCTCGCCCATCGCGGGCAGGGCGACCGCCGCGTCGGTGATCGCCCCTTCTCCATCGGCCCCGCGCTGCCATAGCGCGACGTGCACAGCCCAGTCCTCGCGAGGCGGCATGGAGAACTCGCGGGTGCCGTCGAGCGGGTCGATGATCCACACCCGGTCGGCGTGCAGCCGGGACAGGTCGTCGTGGGCTTCCTCGGAGAGCACCGAGTCGTCGGGCCGCTCCGCCCGCAGCCGCCGCAGCAGCAGTTCGTTGGCCCGAACGTCGCCGGCATCACCGAGCGCGGGCGGGAAGTAGTGGCCGATCTCGTCCCGGATCGTCAACAGCAACTGCCCCGCCTCATTCGCCAGATCGGCGGCCAGCTCGGCGTCGGTGCGACTCACGAGAGCCAGTATTGCCGAATCGGCTCGCATCGTCGCCCGTGGCCCCGCCGCACGCGGGTAGGTTTGCGGGCATGCGCACTCTCGTGGCCGCGGGAACCCTGGCGGTACTCCTCACACTCGGAACGGCCGGCTGCAGCAAGGCGACCCCCACAGATCCGCTGGTCGGCACGACCTGGCAGTTGACCGGCATCGAGTCGATGAGTCCCGAGGAACAGGCCAGTACGAAGATCCAGGAGCCATCGAAGTACACGGTGACCTTCGGCGAAGACGGGAAGGCCGGCTTCCGGGTCGACTGCAATCGCGGCAACTCCACCTGGACCACCAACGAAGGGGCCACCGACTCCGGGACGATGACATTCGGGCCCATCGCGCTGACCCGGATGATGTGCCCGCAGCCGTCGGAGGATGCGAAGGTGGCGGCGGCCCTGGGCCAGGTTCGCAGCTATCTGCTCGCCGACGGGAAGCTACACCTGTCGATGGAAGCCGACAGTGGCATCATGCACTGGGAACCGATGCCCACCGGGCAGTAGCCAGGCTAGAAAGCGGGCCAGGGCAGCGGGCGCCGGCCGGCCGGGCTCGGCATCACCGGGTCGTCGATCAGCGCGCGCAGCCGTCGCCGTAGTGCGGCGAGTTCGGCGCCGCTGATGTGCTCGCGGAGTCGGCTTCCCAGCGTCCCGCTCAGGCGGTCGTCGAGATCCCTCAAGGCGTCGAGGGTTTCATCGTCGACCGGCTTTCCGGCCCACCCCCACAGCACGGTGCGCAACTTGTCGTGGACGTGCAGGCAGATGCCGTGATCCACCCCGTACACCGCACCGTCCACCGCGGTCAGGATGTGGCCGCCCTTGCGGTCGGCGTTGTTGACGATCAGGTCGAAGACCGCCATCCGGCGCAACTGCGGATCATCGGCATGTACCAGTGTCACCTCGTCGCCGGCGTAGTCATAGGCGGTGAGGATCGAGATGTAGCCCGGCGGGACACGATCGGAGGGACACAGATCCACAATGCCTGGTGAAGCCGGGTCCTCGGGCTGGTCCACCCACAACTGCACCATCCCCGTTCCGGCAGGACCATCCCGGATGACTGTGTGCGGCACCACATTCCAGCCCAGCGCCTGTGAGATCAGGAAGGAACCGTACTCACGACCGGCCAGGGTGCCGTCCGGGAAGTCCCACAGCGGCTGCTCACCGGCGACCGGCTTGTACACGCACTGCACGACATCGGAGTCGAGGGTTGCCTCACAGAGAAAGGTGGCGTTGCTCGCGGACCGGATCCGGCCCACGACGCACAGTTCTCCGCGCAGCAACGTCTCCGGCGAATAACCCGTCACGAGCCGGTGTCGTCCCCGGTGTCGTCCCCGGTCTCTTCAGAAGATCCGTAGCTCGGGTAGCGCCGGTACCCGTTGGTGCGCACGCAGAGATGCCCCGCCGGATCCAGCGGCTCATCGCACAACGGGCACGGCGGACGGCCGGCGGAGATGACCCGCTGGGAACGGGCGGCGAATTGTTGTGCGGACTCCGGGGACAGGAACACCCGCACGGCATCCGGCCCTTCCTCGGCGTCATCGAGGATCACCGAGGCGTCGAACTCGGTGTCACTGACCGCGAGCAGTTCCACCACCACGCTCTGCGCCTCGGCATCCCAACCAAGGCCCATCGTTCCGACCCGGAATTCGGCGTCGACCGGGGTGACCAGCGGGCTGAGGTCGGCCACCTCGGCGTCCGGCGGCAGCGGAGTGCCGAACCGCCGGTGGACCTCCGTCAACAGCGCGCCTATCCGCTCGGCGAGCACAGCCACCTGTTGCTTCTCCAACAACACCGACACCACCCGCTGATCGTGAACGGCCTGCAGGTAGAAGGTCCGACTTCCAGGCTGACCCACCGTTCCGGCGACGAACCGGTCCGGGGTGCGGAAGATGTGGATTGAGCGGGTCATGGTTCCATCCAAAATACCGGCACAGCCCTGCAGCGCTGTGGTCTCAGTCGGTCGATCCGCCGACCACCGCGTCGCCCGCGTCGGCCGGGCGGGTGGTGACGCGCAGCGCCGACGCCAGTTGGGCGCCGGTGTGGTTGACATGCACGACGAAGGGTCGCAGTTCGGTGTAACGGATCACACTCATCGACGCCGGGTCGGCGGTGATGCGCTGGAAGGCGTCGAGATGGGTTCCCAACGCGTCGGCCAGCACCGCCTTGATCACGTCACCATGGGTGCATGCGACCCACAGCGCGTCGCCACCGTGCTCGGCGGCCAGCCTGCGGTCGTGTTCACGGACGGCGGCCACCGCCCGGGCCTGCACCTGGGCCAGGCCCTCGCCGCCGGGGAACACCGCGGCACTGGGCTGCTGCTGGACGACCGACCACAAAGGTTCGGAGACCAACTCGCCGAGTGGGCGCCCGGTCCACTCCCCGTAGTCGACCTCGACCAGCCGATCTTCGACAACGGGCGGCAGTTCCAGCGCAGCGGCCAATGGCTCCAGGGTCATCCGGCAGCGCAGCAGCGGGGAGCGAACCAGCGCCTTGATCGGCAGGCCTTGCAGCCGTTCGACCAGCGCCACGGCCTGTGCGGTGCCCTTCTCGTCGAGTTCGACCCCTTCGGCCCGGCCCGCCAGGGTGTGTGCGGTGTTCGACGTGGAGCGGCCGTGCCGCAGCAGGATGACGGTCATGAGCCTGCGCCGGTCACGTCGCGGCCAGCACGCCGGTCGCCAGCAGCGCCATCACCGTCAGGGACAGGACGACCCGGTAGCCGACGAACCAGTACATCGAGTGGTGGGTCAGGAAGCGCAGCAGCCAGGCCACCGCGGCGTACCCGATGATGAACGTGATCACCACCGACACCGCCAACTGGGCTCCGGTGGCGCTCATCCCCTCGCTCACCGGGTGGAAGGCGTCCGGCAGCGAGAACAGCCCAGAGGCGAAGACCGCTGGAATGGCAAGCAGGAAGCCGAATCTCGCCGACAACGGCCGGTCGAGGCCGCGGATCAGACCGGCGCTGATCGTCGCACCGGATCGAGACACCCCGGGAATCAGGGCGAGGCACTGCGCCAGTCCGACGAAAAGACCATCGCGCCAGGTGAGTTGGCCGATGTGGCGGTTCTGGCGGCCAAAGTATTCGGCAGCGGCGATGACGGCCGAGAACACCAGCATCGCGGTGGCGACCACCCACAGGTTGCGGACCTCCGATCGGATCAGATCCTTGAACGCGAAGCCCAGCACCGCGATCGGGATGGAGCCGATGATGACGTACCACCCCAGCCGGTAGTCGGGATTGTCGCGATGCGCCTTCACCAGCAGCCCGTTGAACCAGGCCTTCAGGATCCGCACGATGTCACGGAAGAAGTAGACCAGCACCGCAGCCTCGGTTCCCAACTGCGAAACCGCGGTGAACGAAGCGCCTGCGTCACCGTGGAAGAAAAGTTGGGACACGATCGCCAGATGCCCTGAGGAGGACACCGGTAGAAATTCGGTGAGGCCCTGGACGATCGAGAGAACCACGACCTGCAGCCAGGACATCGGCGTCACATCCACGCCGCTGACCGTACCTTCGAGTGATTTTCAGGTCGCAGTCAGCGCACCGGCGCCGCGCCGGCGACGGCGTCGCGGACGGCCGCCGACAGGCTCCTCGCGTCATCGACGTCGACGCCGGCCAGTGCGCGGGTGGCCGCGGCGACGAGATCCTCGGGCACTGGCACCGGTATCGCACGCCTGGGCCGGTAAATCTCCACGACCAACTGGCCCCGGTAGACGTGAAAGGAGAAGCTGCGGCCGTCGCCCAAGCGGCCGAAACCGCTGGCGAACGATCCGGTGATGATGTCCTCGACGACGAACTCGGCCCGGTTCAACTGCGAGGCGATCGCCAGCGTCATCATCCCACCATAACCCTTCTTACGGGCCGGTGGGCCAGATCCGGAATCCTTCCGGGGAACACTATGCACCTAGAATCCGAGGACGATACTGACCGGACCAACACACCCGGGGGCTTACCCTTTGCCACAGCACCGAAACCGCGTTGCGATGCGCAGCGCCGCGGCAGGATTGTTGGCAATCGCGTTGGTTGCCGGCGGGTGTAAGTCCAACCCGCTGGACAGCGCCCCGCCCACCGTCGAGCCGGCGTTGGCGGCACCTTCGCCCCCGACCGGCACCACACCGGCGGGCCGGGTACTGCCGATCGCCGGTGACCCGCAGGGTGCCGTCGTCGCCGACGGGTCGTTGGTGGTGTTGACGCCCGGCGCCGATGCCGCAGCGCCCGCCACCCTGACGGTGTTCGACAAGACCGGCACCGCGCGACCGGTCGCCCTGCCGGGGCCGGCCACGGCAATCGCGACCGATGGTCGGGGCACGGTCTATGCCAGCACCCGGGGTGGCTTCTTCACCGTCGACCTGAGCGGCGGGGCACCGACCCGGACGCAGATCGACGAGGCGGCCGGTGCCGACTTCACCGCTATCGCCCGCCGAACCGACGGCCGACTGGTGCTCGGCACTTCCGACGGGGTGGCCTATACCTTGGCCGACGATATGACGGTGGCCGGCAAGGCCGCCATCTTCGCCCGGGTGGATGCCATCGTCACCCAGGGTGACACCGCGGTGGTTCTCGACCGCGGTCAGACATCGGTGACCGCTTTGAAGCCGGACGGCTCCCGGTCGCAGGCGCTGCGTGCCGGACTGGGTGCAACGTCCATCGCCGCAGACCCGGCAGGACGGGTGCTGGTGGTGGACACAAGGGCCGGGCAGCTACTCGTCTTCGGGGTGGACCCGCTGATCCAACGGCAGGCCTACCCGGTCGGCGAGTCGCCGTACGGGGTGGCCGGCTCGTCGACCCTGGCCTGGGTCGCACTGACCCCGTCGAACACCGTGGTTGGCTAC
Organism: uncultured Mycobacterium sp.; assembly: GCA_964483865.1. Taxonomy (GTDB): domain Bacteria; phylum Actinomycetota; class Actinomycetes; order Mycobacteriales; family Mycobacteriaceae; genus Mycobacterium. The sequence goes on from CAZADG010000059.1 coordinate 11,988, forward strand.
GATCTGGCTACAGGCATCCCCGTCGAGAAGGTGCGATATCCGACCGTGCAGCAACCCAACACGCTGGCGTACGACGAGTCGTCGGGCACCCTCTACGTGTTGTCCGGCAGCGGCGCCGGGGTGCAGGTGATCGACACCGCGGCGAGGCCTCGGTGAGCGGGGCATACCGCGGGCGGATGCCCGCCGCGTGGGAGGTCGGACTGTCCGACGACTACGAATGGATTCCGCTGCGACTGCCCCCCGATGTGACCCGCATCAGCGCTTCGACCAGGCTGTCGATCGAGGCAGAATACCGCGGCTGGGAGCTGACCCGGGTGCGCTTGTACACAGATGGGAGCCGGCGGGTTTTGCTGCGGCGCAAAAAGACTCGCCTCGACAATCCCACCGGGGCGCCTGCAGACCAGCCGGGCCTGTGATCTACGACGCGCTGCGCCGGGTGTTGTTCAAGGCACCCCCCGAACGCATCCACACACTGGTGTTCGCTGCCTTGCGCGGCGCCACCGCCAGCGGGCTGGCCCGCCGGGGCCTGCGGCGCAGCTTGGCACCGCACGATCCGATACTGGCCAGCACCGTGTTCGGGGTGCGGTTCCCCGGACCACTGGGCTTGGCCGCCGGCTTCGACAAGGACGGACTGGGGCTGAACACCTGGGGTGCAATGGGATTCGGCTATGCCGAAATCGGCACCGTCACCGCTCAGCCGCAACCGGGCAACCCCGAACCGCGGTTGTTCCGGTTGCCCGCCGACCGCGGACTGCTGAACCGGATGGGCTTCAACAACCGCGGAGCCGGGGAACTGGCGCTCCGACTGGCCCGCCACGAACCCGACATACCGATCGGGGTCAATATCGGCAAGTCCAAGATCACCCCGCCTGAACGGGCCGCCGAGGACTACTCCGCCAGCGCCCGTCTGCTCGGTCCACTGGCCGCCTACCTGGTGGTCAACGTCAGCTCTCCCAACACCCCGGGCCTGCGTGATCTGCAGGCCGTCGAGTCGCTGCGGCCCATCCTGTCCGCCGTGCTCGCCGAGACAGCAGCACCGGTCCTGGTGAAGATCGCGCCGGACCTGTCCGACGACGACGTCGACGCGGTGGCCGACCTGGCGGTGGAACTCGGCCTGGCCGGCATCGTCGCCACCAACACCACCGTGTCCCGGGCCGGGCTACGTACACCCCACGTCGACGACCTCGGGCCCGGCGGGGTGTCCGGACCGCCGGTGGCGCGCCGGGCTTGCGAGGTGCTACGTCGGCTCTACGCCCGGGTTGGCGACCGGTTGGTGCTGATCGGCGTAGGCGGTATCGAAACTGCCGACGACGCCTGGGAACGCCTCACCAGCGGAGCGTCACTGCTGCAGGGGTACACCGGCTTCGTCTACGGCGGCGGACTGTGGGCCAAGCACGTTCACGACGGACTGGCCGAACGGCTGCACGCAGGCGGGTTCACGTCGCTGAGCGAGGCGGTCGGCTCAGCGGTCCGCTAGCTATTTCTGTTCGTAGGTTCCGTGGATGACGGCCCGCGCGATGGCCTTCATGAACACGTTGAAGCCCAGATACGCGGGGCTGGCATCCTCGCTGAGATCCAGCTTCTCCACGCTGAGTGCATGTACCGCAACGAAATACCGGTGGTAGCCGTGGCCGGGCGGCGGAGCCGCGCCGACGAAGCGGCGCATCCCGGCGTCATTGCACAATGTCAGCGCATCGCCGGGCAGCATCGACCCGTCCCCAACGCCGGCCGGAAGTTCGGTGACCGTCGCGGGCAGATTGGCCACCGCCCAGTGCCAAAACCCGGACGCCGTCGGTGCGTCGGGATCGAACACCGTCACCACGAAACTGCGGGTCTCTTCGGGGAAGCCCGACCAGCTCAACTGCGGTGAGACGTCCTCTCCTCCGGCACCCATGATGCCGCTGACCTGAGCATTCTTCAGCGGCCGGCCGTCGGTGACGTCGTCACTCGTCAGCGTGAATCCGGGCAGTTCAGGCAGGAAGTCGTACGGGTTGTACGGAAAGGCCATGGCAGATCGCTCCTGTCGTTGGGTTCACGAGTCTCAGCAGTGCACAAGAAAATGCTCGAGCACCCTAGCGCCGAACTCCAGCGCATCCACGGGCACCCGCTCATCGACACCGTGGAAAAGTGCCGCGAAGTCCAGTTCCGGCGGCAGCCGCAACGGGGCGAAACCGAAGCACCGGATACCAAGGCGAGCAAAGGCTTTGGCGTCGGTCCCTCCGGAGAGCATATAAGGAACCGTCCGAGCCTCCGGGTCCACGGCCAGGATCGCATCATTCATCGCATCGACCAGATGACCGTCGAAAGTGGTCTCGTAGGAGGGCAGTTCGGAGATCCACTCGCGGGTGACATCGGGGCCGATGAGTTCGTCGATCTCACGCTCGAAAGCGGCCTGCCGGCCGGGCAGAACCCTGCAGTCGATGACGGCCTCGGCGGTCGCCGGGATGACATTGGCCTTGTAGCCCGCCTTGAGCATGGTGGGATTGGCGGTGTCGCGCAAAACGGCCCCCAGCATGCGAGCCATCGGCCCCAGCTTTGCCACCGAACCTTCGAGGTCCGCGCTGTCGAAGCCCAGGCCGGTCTCCTCGGCGACCACGGACAGGAACTGCGCGACGGTATCGGTCATCACCAGGGGGAATCGGTGGTTCCCCAGCCGCGCAACGGCATTGGCGATGATCGTGACCGCATTGTCGTCGTGAACCATCGACCCGTGTCCGGCTCGGCCACGGGCGGTCAGCTTCATCCACAGCAGACCCTTTTCGGCCGTCTCGATCAGATAGAGGCGACGCTCACCGCCGTCGCGTCGCGGCACCGTCACCGAGAAGCCGCCCACTTCACCGATCGCCTCGGTGACACCGTCGAAGAGATCGGGCCGGTTGTCCACCAGCCACTGGGCGCCGTACTTGCCGCCGTGCTCCTCGTCGGCGACGAACGCGAACACCAGATCGCGTGGCGGGACCACACCGGCACGCTTGAAGTGGCGGGCGACCGCCAGCATCATGCCGCACATGTCCTTCATGTCCACCGCGCCACGGCCCCAGACGTACCCGTCGGACACCGCTCCCGAAAACGGGTGCACACTCCAGTCGGCCGCCTCGGCCGGAACCACGTCGAGGTGCCCGTGGATGAGAAGCGCCCCGCGGGACGGGTCGGCGCCGGGAAGTCGGGCGAAGACGTTGGCCCGGCCGGGTGCGCCGGACTCGAGGTACTCGGTCTGGTAGCCGACTTCCTCCAGTCGGTCGGCCACCCACCGGGCGCACTCGGCCTCGCCCCTGGTGGTGTCCGGATCGCCGGTGTTGGAGGTGTCGAAGCGGATCAGCGCGCTGACGAGTTCCACCACCTCGCTGGCCACATCGTTAAGGCTTCCCCGCGTCACGCTCCTTTCCTACCACTGGCGGGCGAAACAAGCGGGGTCGGCCCTCTTATCACATTATTAACTCCAATCACATTTACAACACGCCGAACATATTGTTCTAATTACTGCGATGAACAGCCGGAAGCCCGCCATCGCAGCGCTGCTGTGCATGACGGGGCTATCTCCTCTCACCGCGGGCTGTACCAGCACGACGGCGGGTACCGCGATGCCGGTCGCCGCTCCCGCGACCGCCACCGCGGAGAACCTGGCCGATCTGCTGCTGTCCGCCCCCGACGTCGGCGCGGCCCTGTCTTCCAAGGACATGGTGGTGACCCGCAATGTCACGTCACTCTGGGTAGACAGCACCCGGGTGGTCGAAGGGGTGAGCTGCCTTGCCGTGACTGGTGCCGCGCAGCGCGGTGTCTATGCCGACAGCGGATGGACCGCCGTGCACGGGCAGGTGTTGCGCGATCCTCCGACGTCTCCGTCCTGGTCGCATTTCGCTACCCAGGCGGTGGTCCTGTTCAATTCAGCGCGCGCGGCCGAAGACTTTTTCGCGCGCTCCCGCGGCACCTGGGCCGGCTGCTCGGACCGCGAGCTGACCTATCCGCAGCAACTGGCGCCCGCGCAGGTGTGGTCGGTCGGCCCGGTGGGCGTAGACGGCAATGTCCTCACGGTCTCGCGCGAGCAGCGCAGCCCCCAGCGGTGGTCCTGCCAGCGAGCGTTGACGGTCCACGGCCAAGTGGCCGTCGATGTGGAGGCCTGCGCGCTAGACACCCCCGCCACCACCGCGGCAGCGACCATTGCCCGCTCGATCGCCGACCGGATCGGCCCCGCCTGAGCTGCGGTTTGGGTCCAGGTGTTTCTATCCGATAGCCTTAGTCGCCCACTGCACGTGGGTTCACCCGGTCCGAGTGGCGGAATGGCAGACGCGCTAGCTTGAGGTGCTAGTGCCCTATTAACGGGCGTGGGGGTTCAAGTCCCCCCTCGGACACCACCGGTGACAGAAGAACCCCGGCCGCGTTGGCCGGGGTTCTTCTGTTGACGGGGCCTAGTAGTTTCTGGTCAGGACTTGACGGAGGTGCGGCCACGGGTGCGGATCAGGCTCGCCACCGTGGTGACCAGCAGGACCACACCGATGACACTGATGGACATCCCCGTCGAGATCTCCGGCACATCGACGTAGTTACCGCCGTTGATGAACGGAAGCGTGTTCTTGTGCAGCGCGTGCAGAAGCAGCTTGACTCCGATGAAGCCCAGGATGATCGCCAGACCGGCCGACAGATAGACCAGCCGGTCTAGCAGACCGCCGATCAGGAAGTACAGCTGGCGCAGCCCCATCAGGGCGAACGCGTTGGCGGTGAACACGATGTAGGGCTCCTCGGTGAGGCCGTAGATGGCCGGAATCGAGTCCAGCGCGAAGAGCAGATCGGTGAAGCCGATCGCGACCAAGGCCAGCATCATCGGGGTGACGGCTCGACGTCCGTCGATTCGGGTGAGGAACTTGTCGCCGTCGTAGTCGTCGCTAGTGGGTACGAAACGGCGGACGAGCTTCACCAACCGACTCTCGCGCTCCACCTCCGCCTCGCGCTCGTGGCCGCTCTCCCGGGCAAGTTTGAGGGCGGTGAAGATGAGGAAAGCACCGAACAGATAGAACACCCAACTGAAGGTGTTGATCGCGGCCGCTCCCACCGCGATGAAACCCGCCCGCATCACCAACGCCATCACGATGCCGATCAGGAGAAGTTTCTGCTGGTAGATCCGGGGCACCGCGAAGGAGGCCATGATCACTGTGAAGACGAACAGATTGTCCACCGACAGCGCCTTCTCCGTGACGTAGCCGGCGAAGTATTCGCCGCCGTACTGCCCGCCCCAGTGCCACCAGATAAAGAAGCCGAAGATCACCGCGAGCGTGATGTACACCGTCGACCAGATCGCCGACTCCCGGAAACTGGGCTCGTGCGCCACTCGCACATGGGCGAAGAAATCGAAGACGAACAACCCCAACATGACGACGCACGTGATGACCCAGATCGTCGTGGACACTCCCATGGTTGGCCATTGTTCCGGAAATTCATTTCGCACGTCCAGTCGGGGTCCCTACCAGCGTCCCGCCGGACCGGGTGAACCAGTAGGCGGCCCACGACACCGCCACCGCGATGAGCACCACCGCCTGGGCGTGCCCGGTACCCCCTGCCGGATAGAACACCCCGGTGACGTAGTGGGCGATGAATCCGCTTTCCGGCAGCGGCGGCAACCCCGCGCGCCGACGGGCCCACTGCTCGATCGACGTCAGCGGACAGTCAAATCGCAACACCACACTTGCGGTCCCCCACAGCACCGCGAGCACATGCAGCCAGATGGTGCGCCGCCAGCGCAGCGCCAGAAATCCACCGGCCGGCAGATAGGCCAGGAACACGAAGTGCGCGGCAACCGCCAGCCATACCAGTGCCAGGAACAGCGGTCCCACACCACAACGTTAGTCCGCTGCCGTACCGTGATCGGCGTGCCACGTCAGGCGTTGTTCATCCGCAATGATCCGACGGCGCCGGAAGCCCTGATCGGTGAGGTCTTCACCGAATCAGGTTTCGAGATAAGCACATTCGATGTGCTGCCGCAGGACAGACCCGACGACCCTAGGGTGCAGGTCCGCTTCCCCGAGCCCGGCAGATACGACGTGATCATTTCGTTGGGCGCCCGGTGGGCGGCCTACGACGACAGCGTGCCCTGGATCGCCGCCGAGATGGACCTGCTGCGCGGCGCGCTGGACGCCGGCGCGGGCGTGCTCGGGGTGTGTTTCGGGGGGCAACTGCTCGCCCGCGCCCTGGGCGGGACGGTCAGTCGTGCGCCGCAGCCCGAGATCGGCTGGCACGAGGTGGACAGCAGGGACCCCGGACTGGTGCCCGGAGGGCCCTGGTTCCAATGGCATTTCGACCGCTTCACTGCCCCGCCCGGTGCCCGCGAGGTGGCCCGCAACGCGCGGGCGACGCAGGCCTTCTCACACGGACGGGCGCTGGGTCTGCAATTCCACCCGGAGGTCGACGCCGCCCTGGTGGATCAGTGGATCAGCGAGGACAGCGGTAACGACATCGTCCGGCTTGGGATGCATCCCGAGGAGTTACGCGCCCGGACCGCGATCGAAGTGGACGACGCGGTCCGCCGGCTGAGGCTGCTGGTGGGCGGCTTCCTGTGCCGTGCCGAGGGTGGCGAGGACAGCGCGCACCGCCTCGGGTAACGCCTCCCGGACGGCCGCTGTGAAACCCTCACCGTGGCCGGTGTCGGCGACGTCGACGCTGACCACGACGACCGACTCGGGCGCCCGACCGAGCGCGCGGCCCAGTTCAAAGGTCTGCCGCAGACCCAGGTCGTGGGAGCTCAGCAGGGCGGCATCGGCCACGTCATCGAGAGTGCACTGCCGTACCCGGCCCGGCCGGCCGTCCACCGCGGCGTCGATGAGCACCGCCCGATTCGCACCCTCCCAGGCCTCCAGAATGGCCGTCGGCTCTGCGGCGCAGCTGAGAACTCGGATGCCCGGAAGGCCCTGCCGGGCAATCTCGCGCGCCACTGCCGGTCCAATCCCGTCGTCACGACGGAAGGGGTTGCCGATACCGATGACGACGGCGGCAGCGTTCACCGCCGGTTGACCGTGAGGGTGAGAAAGTGCGTTGCGCAGGAGATGCACGGGTCGTAATTGCGAATCGCCCGCTCGCACAGCGTCGTCAGCGCGGCATCGCCGAGCGAGACACCGGCGGCCACCACCCGGGCCAGGTCGTGTTCGATGGCCGCCTGGTTCTGCGAGGTCGGCGGGACGATGTCGGACTCGGCGATCAGCCCCTGCTCGTCGATCCGGTAGCGGTGGTAGAGCAGCCCGCGCGGCGCTTCACTGACACCGTGTCCGACGCCGGGCCGGGCCTCCACGGGGACGAATGGCCGACCCGGACGCTCATAGTCGGCGATGATCCGCAGCGCCTCCTCGACGGCGTACACCACCTCGACGGCCCGAACCACGATGCTGCGGAATGGATTTCGGCACTCGACACCCAGACCAGCGGCTGCCGCGGCCTGCGTGGCCAGCGGCGAGAGCTGGTCGTGGTTGAGCGAGTAGCGGGCCAGCGGCCCGGTGAGGTGACGCTGCCCGTCCAGGGTGGCGTGCAGAGCGGTGGAGTGCGGCACGTGGGTTTCCCGGACATGGTCGGTGAATTGCGACAGGGGGAAAGACGGGCCGGCACTGCGGGCGATCCGGCCGTTCTCCAACGGGTAGCGCTCGGCGGTCAATGCCAGCAGTTCATGCTCGATGGTCAGGTCTGGAAATTCGAAACCCGACACCCACTCGACGGTGGCCAGCGCGTCGTCGAGTGCCTGCCTGAGCTGCTCGGCCATCGGTTTGAGGTCGGCCCGGGTCGGCACCGAGTAGAAGCCGCCGACCCGCACGTTGACCGGGTGGATGGACCGGCCGCCGATGAGCTCCTGCAGACGGTTCCCGGCCTTCTTCAACTCCAGTCCGCGCTCCACCGCCGCGCGCTGGGTCTTGGCAACGGTGATGACGTCCGGCGCGCCGAGGAAGTCCGGGGCATGCAATAGGTAGATATGCAGGACGTGGCTGTGGATCCACTCCCCGCAGTACAGCAGGCGGCGCAGGGCGACGAGTTCGGGATCCAGCGTCACCCCGCAGGCGTCCTCTATCGCGTTGCAGGCGCTGGTCTGGTAGGCCACCGGACAGATGCCGCAGATCCGGGCGGTGATGTCGGGTGGCTCGGTATAGGCCCGGCCGCGCAGGAAGGCCTCGAAGAACCTAGGCGGCTCGTAGATGCTGAGCTCGACGAGTTCGACTGCGCCGTCACGCAATTCGACGTGGAGCGCACCTTCGCCCTCGACCCGGGTCAGGGCTCCCACCCGCAGCGTCCGTGACTCGGTCATCAGGTACCCCGTTCGTCGTGGAACTGGGTGACGTTGAAGGTGCCGAACACCCGGTCCACATCGCCTTCGGACATGCCGTCGCGGTGCAGGAGCGGGATCATGGCGCCCATGTTGGGAGTGGCCATCGGCCCGAAGCAGCCGTAGCAGCCGCGGTGGTGCCGCGGGCACAGCGCACCGCAGCCGGCATGGGTGACCGGACCAAGGCAGGCGATACCCTCGGCGACCGTGACGCAGGTGACCCCGGCACGTTTGCATTCAGTACAGACCGTCGCCGCGGGCAGTTTGGGTTTGCGGCCGACCAGCAGGGCGGCCAGAGTGTCGAGCAATTGGCGGCGGTCGATCGGGCAACCGCGCAACTCGTAGTCGACCGTCACGTGTGCCGATGCCGGGGTGGAGGTCGCCAGTGTCTGGATGTAGTCCGGACGCGCGTAGACCACCGAGGCGAACTCGCTGACATCGGCGAAATTGCGCAGCGCCTGGATGCCGCCGGCCGTCGCGCAGGCGCCGATGGCAACGAGAACGCCTGACTGGGCGCGGATTTCGGCGATGCGGCGCTCGTCGACCGGAGTGGTGATGGAACCCTCGACCAGTGAGACGTCGTAGGGTCCGGCGACGATGGCGCTGGACGCCTCGACGAAGGTCGCGATCCGGACTTGGTCGGCCAGCGTCAGCAGTTCGTCCTCGCAGTCCAGCAGGGTCAGCTGACATCCGTCACACGATGCGAATTTCCACACCGCAAGGGTGGGTCCCTGCCTCTCCTGCTTCACAATTCGTCTACTTCCAGTAGAGGACGGGCAACGTCGTAGGTCACCACCGGACCGTCCCGGCACAGCAGCAGCGGGCCGAGTTGGCAATGCCCGCACCAACCGGCGCCACACTGCATATTGCGCTCCAGCGAAACCCTGATGTCGTGGGCGCCGACACCTTTGTCCAGAAGGGCCTTAGCACCGAACTGCATCATCGGTTCCGGACCGCACAGCAACGCCGTGGTGCGGTCGGTCCGCAGGGTCAGCCTGCGCAGCGGTTCGGTGACGAAGCCGGTCTCCCCCAGCCAACCCTGGATGGGCACATCGACGGTCTGGTGCATCTCAAGAGCCGGGTCCTGGTGCCAGGCGGCCAGTTCGGCAGGGTAGAGGAACTCCCGCTGAGCGCGGGCCCCGGCGATCAGGATCACCCGGCCGTACCGGTCACGCTGGGCAAGCGCTTCGAGCACGACCGGCCGCAGTGGAGCCAGACCGACACCGCCCGCGACGATGACGACGTCGCGCCCGACCGCGGTATCCAGTGCCCACCCGGTGCCGAATGGTCCGCGCACCCCGATGGTGGTTCCCGGTTGGGCGGCACACAGCGCCGCACTGACCGCCCCGACCGCACGAACGGTGTGGGTGATGGTGCCATCGTCGTGCAGCCCGGCGAATGAGATCGCAACCTCGCCCACTCCGAAGGCATAGAGCATCATGAACTGGCCCGGCACCCCAGGCTCAAGACTTGCGGCCACTGGCTCCAGGTTCAGGGTGACCGAGTCGGCGTTCTCCACCACCCGCGAGCGCACCCGGTAGGGCACCGGCGCCATGGTCGAGGTCTGCGCGGGGCGGACCGTCGTCTCAGTCATCTGTGCTTCGCAGCCTGTCGAACGCGGCCATCTCCTCGGTGATGTCGATTCCGGTGGGACACCAGGCGATACAGCGGCCACATCCCACGCAGCCCGAACTGCCGAACTGGTCGTGCCAGGAGCTCAGCTTGTGAGTCAGCCAGTGCCGATATCGCGACGATCCGGATCTGCGGACCGGCCCCTCGTGGAGGAAGGTGAAGTCCAGCTCGAAACAGGACGCCCACTCCGTCCAGCGTTCGGCGTGCTCGCCGGTCAGATCGGTGACGTCGGCAGTGGAGGTGCAGAAGCAGGTTGGGCACACCATGGTGCAGTTGCCGCAGGTCAGGCAGCGGCTCGCCACCTCCGACCAGTGCGGTGACTGGCGCGAGTCGATCAGCAGTTGCCGCAGGTCGGTCTCCGGCATCCGACGGCCCATTTGGGTTGCCGCCAAGGCGATTTCGTCAGCCGCCCGGTTGATGTCCGCCGGTTGCGCAACACGGTGCGGGATGGCCTCGAGGACCTGTGCGCCCTCATCGGTCCCGACCTCCACCAGATAGCGGATCGCATCACCGTCGAGGAGTTCGGTCAGCGCGAGGTCGTAGCGCGGCGGCGGCGCCGAGCCATCGGCACAGCCCGGCGCGTGCGCCGGGCCATCGGCACAGCCCGGGCCGGTGCCCATCGACGCGCAGAAACACAGGCCGCCGGGTTCGGTGCAGTTGACGCCGACGATGAAGGTGCGATTGCGCCGGTCGGTATAGGGACCGTCCGGATGGCGGCCGCCCGCCAGCACCCGGTCCAGCACGCCGATGGCCGCCAGGTCGCAGCCCCTGACACCGAGGAATGCATAGCGGGGTTGTTCGGGATCATCGTCCGGGGCGCCGGAGGACCAGACCCGCTGGCTGGGCGGATGTAGAAACTGTTTCCACGATTGCGGGCCCGCCGAATGGCCGAACGCCGCCCGGTCCGTCCTGGGCTTCAGCCGATAGGTTCCCGGCGCGACGTCCACTCCCCACCCGTAGGGCAACTCCGCGGCGCTGTCGATCTCGGCGAGCACGATCGCGTTGTCGTGCAAAGTCGGACCCACAACCTGGAAGCTTCGCCGCTGCAGTTCCTCGACGAGATCGTCCAGTGCGTCCAGCACTGCGACGTCGATTCCCCCGGGGCCGCAAGCCATGCCCCCATCGTGCCTGATATCGACGAGGTCTGCCGGGGGCTTAGGTCACTGACTGCAGCGCAGTCGCCGACTACAGCACCCCGGGCGCGGGATCGTGCCCAAGTTGATGGGCCAGCGCGTCTTCCACGGTCGGTTGCCGGAACCGGTGCCCGACTGCCTCAAGTGCTGCGGGGGCGACGCGCTGGTTCGCTTCGGCCAGCTCGACGGCGCCCTGTTTGCCCAGCAGGATGCGGGGGCCGATCGAGGGCACCGGCAGCAGCGCCGGACGGTGCAGGGTCGCGGCCAGCGCCCGGGTGTAGTCCAGGTTGCGCACCGGGTTGGGAGCCACCGCGTTGACCGGCCCGGCCAACCGGCTGTCGTAGATGGCCCGATAGTAGATGTCGAGCAGGTCGTCGATGCTTATCCAGGACAGCCACTGCCGGCCGCTGCCCAGTCGGCCGCCGAGTCCGGCGGCGAACAGCGGCCGCAGCAATCGCAGCGTGCCGCCGGCGGCGGACTGAACGATTCCGGTGCGGACGTTCACCACCCGGCACCCGGACTGGGCGGCAGGTTCGGTGGCCGCCTCCCAGTCGGCCACCACGTCGGCCAGAAACCCCTCGCCGCGCGAACTGTTCTCGTCGAGCAATTGCTCGCCGCGGTCATATCCGTAGAATCCGATGGCCGAGGCGCTCACGAGCACCCCGCAGCCAGGGGTGGCCGCAGCGAGTTCGGCGAGTCTGCGGGTGGGCTCGATGCGCGAATCACGGATGGCCCGTCGGTGGGAATCGTTGAACCTGCCAGCGATGGACTCCCCCGCCAGGTGTACCAGCGCGTCGACCCCGGACAGCAGATCGCCGGCCGGATTGTTTGGCTCCCAACGCCGTTCGCCGTCGTTGGCGGGCTCGCCCCGAACCAGCCGGATCACGCGGTGGCCGCCGGTGGACAGGAAGGCGGCCAGTGCGGTACCGACCAGACCTGATGAGCCGGTGATCGCAATGACCAGAGGACCGGCACCGGCTGTGGCCGCGTCGCGATGTGCGGCAAGATCCTCGGCGAGTTGGCGATGCCGGTAGGCGAAGGTAGAGCGAAGCGCAAGGCCCGGCACGGTGGTGTCGACCTCGTCGTGGACTCGGGTGTTCCCGGGCCCCGCCTCGCTGAACCGGTGGGTGTGCCGCCACCAACCGATCACCCGGGGCGGCCATGTCCTCAGACCGCCAATTGGTCCGCCTGAGGACAGCACATCGACGAACTGGTTGGGCGGGTGATATCCGGCGGGATCGTGTCGAGCAATCCAGCGCAGACCTCCTGGAAGGCCGAGGATCGCCGTACCGTCGGCCAACGACTCCGTCTCCTTGACGACCTTCATCGGCTGCCACGGCGGAACCAGCCTGCGCATTGCGCCCGTGCGGGTATGCCAGGCGAAAACCTCATCGAGTGGGTGGTCGACGACGCTGGCGTATTCGATCCCCATTCGCACAACCTCTCAGAAGCGAGGGATCACTGGTCGCGGCGCTCCTCGCCGACGGGCGAATCCTCGGTATCGACGTTCTCGGTCTCCGCGCTAGGGTACGTGTCCACCACAGAGAGGGTGTCGGCCTCCAGGTCCGTGGAAGAACTCAGCTCGGCCGTGGACTCCGCAACGATGTCCTCGCCGGCGCTCCCCGCGAGGACCTCGACATCGGCGTCCTCGGCTTCGGCGTCCTGTTCGAGGTAGGACTCACTGACGACATGGA
>CAZADG010000060.1:0-24179 GCA_964483865.1 uncultured Mycobacterium sp.
CCGGGGGCAGCAACGTCGATTCGTAGGGCCGGTGGTAGGCGACGGGGTGTTCCTGCCGCAACCGGGCGAAGGCCTTCTCGCGCTGCTCGAAGTCTTGGGCCCAGAACGACCGGGCCGACAGATCCAACTCGGGATCGGTGATGATCGAGGGGTGCTGGAGGGCGACGCTGCTCATGGGTAAGGACGCTGCCAGCCCACGCCGTCGTTGACGATCCGCCACAGGAGACAAGTGCATCTCCCGAATGAGATAGCGGTGCTTCCGGCGCGGGGAGAGCGTTCAGATGTCCACGACCAGTTGTGGTGAACGCGAGCGCGATACGCAGATCATCATGCAGTCGCCCGCCGCCTTGTTCTTGTCGCGATCCAGAAAGGCCATGGACGAGCGGCGCCTTCCCCATACGGCAGCCGCCAGCCCGCGCCCTGGGCGTCCACCTTCTGGATCATCGTGTGATTCCGATCCCGCCGGCAATGAACTGATAACGCTCGGCCGGCTGCAGGGGCAGGGGATTTCGCGGTCAGCGCGCCTGCACGGTGCTGCCCCAGTGCAGCTCACGGTGGACATATGGTGATCCACCGCGGCTTTCGGGCACGCTCATGTGCTCGAGGGCAGCCTCTTGGTCGGTGGCTCGGAGAGCAGGGCATCGAAGATGTGGCGCTCCAGCTTCTGGGTGAGGTCCACGTGAACATGTTTGGTCTCGGTGTATTCATCGAGGGAGTGTTCGCCGAGCTCGCGGCCCAGCCCGCTCTGCTTGTAGCCGCCGAACGGCAGGGCGGGGTCGATCTGGTGCCAGTTGTTGATCCAGACGGTGCCTGCGCGCAGTTGCGCGGCGATCTCGAGGGCGCGCTCGTAGTCGGTGCTCCACACCCCGGCGCTGAGCCCATAGGGGGAGTCATTGGCCTGCGCCACAGCATCATTGACATCGGAGTAACGCAGGACGCACAGCACCGGCCCGAAGATCTCCTCGCGCGCCACCGCCATGTCGTTGGTGACGTCGGCGAGTATCGTCGGCTCGATCCAGTACCCGGATGCGAACTGAGGCCCGGTGGGCTTGCCGCCGCCCAGGACAACCTTAGCGCCGTCCTGCCAGGCGCTGTCGATGAAACCCAGCACGCGGTCGCGCTGTCTAGCCGATATCACCGGCCCGATATCGGTGTCGAAATCTCCCGGGTCTCCCAGTTTGAGGGCGGAGGCCCGATCGACAAGGCGATCCACGACCAGGTCGTACATGTCGTCGTGCACCAGTAGCCGGGTGCCGGACTCGCAGATCTGTCCCGAGTAGAGCATGCAGCCGAACAGTGCCCCGTCGATGGCCACGTCGAGATCGGCGTCGTCGAGCAGGATCTGGGCGCCCTTCCCACCGAGTTCGAGAGAGACCCGCTTGACGGTGGCCGAGGCCAGGCGCATGATTTCGCGTCCGACCTGGGTCGAGCCGGTGAAGGCCACCTTGTCGACATCCGGGTGCTCGGCCAGCCTCGCGCCCACCGTGGGGCCGGGGCCGGTGACGATGTTGATCACACCGTCGGGCACGCCGCATTCATGGGCGATCTCACAGAGGCGCAGCAGTGTCAGCGGCGCCTTTTCATCGGGCTTGATCACCACGGAATTGCCGGCGGCCAGAGCCGGTGCGATTTTCCAGATGCCCAGCAGCAGAGGGAAATTCCAGGGGACGATGGCCGCGCAGACACCGATGGGCTCGTGGCGGACGATGTTGGTCGACAGAGTCGGATAGGCCGCGGTGGGGACCTGCCGCTCCCACTGGTAGGACGCCGCCAACTCAGCGAAGTACATGAAATGCGGCGACGCGTAGCCAACATGGAACCCGGTCGCCTGCCGCACCGTCGCTCCGTTGGCGTGGATCTCCAGCTCGATGAGGTCGTCCATCTCCTCGCCGATCCGGTTGGCGATGTCGACCATCACCTTGGATCTGTCCGCCGGATCACGACGTGACCACGAGCCCGACTCGAAGGCCGCGCGGGCGGCGGCGACAGCGGCATCGGCGTCCTCGACGGTGCCGCGAGCGATCGTGGCGTAGAGCTGCTCAGTCGCCGGGTCGTAGATCCCGTCGGATTCCGCCGCGTCGACATGCTTGCCGTTGATGAACATTTGATAGTGCTTGGTGTCGGTAGTCACGTCGCCCCTTCAGCTCGATCCCGGTGCTCAGTCAAACGCGTCGGGACCGCCGCGCACCATCGCTCGAACGGGCGGTACCTATAGCCCCTCTTGGTCATACGCGGCGCATCCCGCGCACCCGCTCTACCCCGTTCGGTGGAGGAAACACCCCCTTTAGGCCTCTAACCGACCGCGGCGGGGGATGTTTGCATTGGTGACCACTGTCAACGACTACGGCTGGAACGGGGCGCATGGGTTCTCATATGCGATGCTCGCGACCCGTCGTTCGCTGCGATCCATGGTGATGTCCCTGCCCGCCTACGCGGCGCCTCTGATCAAGCCGGTGCGCTCGGTCGGTTACTTCATCGGGATGTCGTTGGACGTCTTCGTCGGAATCTTCACGACCAGGTTTGCGTGGAAGGAGTATCTGTCCCAGTCGCTGTTCGTCGCCCGGGTCTCGCTGCTGCCCGCTGTCCTGATGATCATTCCCTACTCGCTGATCAATACGTTCATCTTCAACATCCTGCTCAGTGAATTCGGGGCAGCCGACTTCTCCGGCGCCGGGGCCGCGTTCTTCAACGTCAACCAGATCGGACCGCTGGTGACCGTGCTGGTGACGGCCGGCGCGAGCGCCACCGCGATGTGTGCCGACCTGGGTGCCCGGACGATCCGTGAGGAACTCGACGCCCAACGGGTGATGGGTATCGACCCCATTCAGGCGCTCGTCATTCCGCGTGTTCTTGCCGCCACGACGGTCTCGGTGGCGCTGATGGGCCTGGTCGTGCTGGTCGGTATGGTGGCTTCGTTCGTGTTCTGCGTGTATGCCCTGCACGTCTCGGCCGGGGTGTTCGTGGCGGGCATGACTGTTGTCACCGGCCTGGGCGACGTGATCGTGTCGCTGATCAAGGCGTTCCTGTTCGGGTTGGCGGCGGGGCTGATCGCCTGCTACAAGGGGATATCGGTGGGCGGCGGACCCGCCGGTGTGGGGAACGCCGTCAACGAGACCGTGGTCTTTTCTTTCATGGTGCTGTTCACGATCAACATCATCGTCACCGCTGTCGGCGTCCAATTCACCCTGAAATGAAACCGGAGCCGACGATATGACCGAGGCGACCACAGCCGTTCCCGCACAACAGTTTCCGCGCCTGGCGCGAATGAGAGCCAAGCTGGTCGCGGAGTGGCTGCGGATCGGTGAACAGACCCGTTTCTACGTCATGACGCTGGCCGCGATCCCAGACGCCGCCATTCACTACCGGACCGAGGTGCTGCGGCTGATCGCTCAGATGGGTTTGGGCACCGGGGCATTGGCGACGATCGGTGGAACGGTGGTGATCGTCGGCTTCATGACGATCAGCACCGGGGCGGTGGTTGCCGCCCAGGGCTACACCCAGTTCCAATCGGTCGGTGTGGAGGCGTTCACCGGTTTCGCATCGGCGTTCTTCATTCCGCGACTCATCGTGCCCGGGACCGCACAGGTCACGCTGACCGCCACAGTGGGAGCCGGCGCCACTGCCCAGATGGGTGCGATGCGGATCAACGAGGAGATCGACGCCCTGGAAGTCATCGGCATCCGCAGCGTCACCTATCTGGCCGCCACCCGTGTGCTGGCCGGGACCATCGTCGTCATTCCCCTGTACGCGATCGCGCTGATCATGGGGTTTCTGGCCGCCCGGGTCGGGACCACCTGGATTTACGGGCAACCCTCGGGCGTTTACGACCACTACTTCGACACCTTCCTGAACACCACCGACCTGGCCTGGTCGTTCTTTCAGACCATCGTGATGATCGTCGTGGTGATGCTGGTCTCCACCTACTACGGCTACACCGCCGCCGGTGGTCCGGCCGGGGTGGGCGAAGCCGTCGGACGCGCGGTTCGTGCCTCCATGGTGGTCGGAGCCTTCGTCCTGATGGCCGTCACCCTCGCTGTCTACGGCCAGTCCGGCAACTTCCGCCTCGCCGGATAGCCGCATGCAACCCAGACGCGGCCAGCACCGTATTGCGACCAAGTGGTGGCCACTGTTCCTGCTCGCACTTATCGCGGTGCTGGTCTTTGCCACCGCGACGTCATTCCTCGGCACGTTCCGGTCCTCGGTGCCGGTGACGTTGACCTCCGAGCGCAGTGGCCTCGTGCTGGAGACCGGTGCCAAGGTCAAGATGCGCGGGGTCGACATCGGCCGCGTCCGCACGATCGAAGGCGGGCAAGGCGCCGCCCGCATGCTGCTCGACATCGACACCGATCAGGTGCGTTACATTCCCGCCAACGTCGGGGCGCGCATCAACGTGACTACCGTCTTCGGCGCAAAATTCGTCGAACTGGTGTACCCGGAACAGCCCGAAGCCGAACGTATACCTGCCGGTGCGGTGCTGCACGCCTCCAACGTCACGACCGAAGTCAACACCGTCTTCGAAAACGTCGTCGACCTCCTCAAGATGGTCGACCCGATGAAGCTCAACGCCGTGCTGACCGCAGTCGCCGACGCGGTGCGGGGCCGCGGCGAGCGGATCGGCCAGGCAACCAGTGCCTTGAATGAGGTCTTGACGGCCCTCAACGCCCGCAACGACGTCTTCCGCGAGGACGTGCGGTCCTTCACAAGCCTCAGCGATACCTATGGCGCCGCGGCGCAGGACATCCTGACAATCCTGGACTCGGCAAGCACCACCAGCACGACCGTCGTCAACCACCAAAGTGAGCTCGACACTGTGCTTCTCAACGCCATCGGGCTGTCCCGGGAGGGGACCACCCTGCTCGGTACGAGCAGGGACAGCCTGTTGTCGGCGATCAACAGCCTGGAGCCCACGACGAAGCTGCTGCAGACCTACAGCTCCACCTACACCTGCATGTTGCAGGGCGCCCAATGGATCGTCGATCATTCCGACCCGGTCTTCGGCGGCGATGGCAGAACTTTCGTCGTGGACGTGGCTCTGCTGCCGGGCAATGATCCCTACCGCTTTCCCGACAACCTGCCTATCGTCGCCGCCAAGGGGGGTCCCGGCGGCAAGCCCGGATGCGGATCGCTTCCCGATGCCACCAAGAACTTCCCGGTGCGCCAGCTGATCACCAATACCGGCTGGGGAACCGGACTCGACATCAGGCCCAACCCCGGTATCGGCTATCCGTGTTGGGCGGACTATTTTCCAGTCACCAGGGCGATCCCCCAAGAGCCCAGTATCCGTCAATGCCTGCCGGGACCGGCTGTGGGACCCGAGCCCTATCCGGGCTCGCCGCCTTACGGTGCCGCCCTCTACGGCCCCGGCGGCCAGCCGCTCTGGCCGGGTGTGCCTCCCGCGCGCGCTGCCGATGGCACGGGGACCCCGCCGTGAACCGCACGATGACCGGCGTCGCGGTCCGACTGGGCCTGTTCCTCACCGTCTGCGCCCTGGCCTTGGGCATCGTCATGATCGTGTTCGGCCAGACCCGATTCGCAGGCGATGCCAAGTCCTACAGCGCACGGTTCACCGACGTCTCGGGACTGCGGGAAGGCAACATGGTCCGCGTCGCCGGCGTTGAAGTCGGCAAGGTGACACACATCGACGTCAACGACGACGCCACTGTCCGGGTGGAGTTCACCGCCGCCCCGGCGGCGGTCCTGACCGAAGGGACCCGCGCTGAAGTCCGCTACGACGATCTGATCGGCGGCCGATTCCTGGCGCTGGTCGAGGGCCCGGGTGCCACCACGGTCCTCGAGCCGGGCGACACCATCCCGCTGGATCGAACCCAACCGGCCCTCGACCTGGATTCGGTCACCGGCGGCTTCCGCCCGCTGTTCCGCGCACTGGAGCCCGACCAGGTCAACGACCTCAGCGGCCAGCTCCTCCAGGCATTCCAGGGTGAAGGCCCCACGATCGCCTCGTTCCTCAGTCGTGCCGCGTCGGTGAGCAACACCTTGGCCGACCGCGATGTGCTCATCGGCCAGGTCGTGGACAACCTCAATGTGCTGCTGGGCACGCTGGGCGGTCAGAGCGATCAGCTCGACAAGGCAGTGACGTCGCTGTCGGACCTTGTGCACGGGCTGGCCGAGCGCAGGACCGATATCACCAACGCGGTCGCCTACACCAACGCCGCCACCGGAACCATTGCCGACCTGCTCAGCCAGGCCCGAGAGCCGACCAAGAAGGTGATCGCCGAAACCGGCCGGGTAAGCGACGCCGTTCTTGCCGACCGGGACTACGTGGACAACCTGCTCGACACCCTCCCCGAGAAGTACAGGATGCTCGGGCGGCAGGGCATCTACGGCGACTACTTCAGCTTCTACTTCTGTGATGTCGTTCTCAAGCTCAACGGCAAAGGCGGACAGCCGGTTTTCGTCAAGGTCGCCGGCCAGAGCTCTGGGCGGTGTGCGCCGAAGTGAGGATGCGAAAGAGCTTTTCGGAGCGAAACCCGTTGGTGCTGGGCGCTATCGGAATCGCCCTACTGGTCGGTATGGTGGCGGCGGCGCTGGGCAATCAGAAGCTGTCATTCCTTAACGACAACAAGAGCTACACCGCCTATTTTGCCGACGCCGGCGGTTTGTTCGAGGGCGCTATCGTGCAGGTCTCGGGCTACCCGGTCGGCAAGGTCTCCGGCATCTCACTCGACGACACCGGAGTGCTCGTCACCTT
This sequence comes from uncultured Mycobacterium sp., assembly GCA_964483865.1. GTDB lineage: Bacteria > Actinomycetota > Actinomycetes > Mycobacteriales > Mycobacteriaceae > Mycobacterium. The sequence goes on from CAZADG010000060.1 coordinate 6,710, forward strand.
CACGGTGCCGGAGAACATTCATCTCGGTCAGAGCACCCAAGCGGCGATCAGAACCAAGGGCCTTCTGGGCACCAAGGAACTCGACGTCCTTCCAGGCGGCGAGGGGCAGCTCAGCGGTCCCATCCCGATGAACCGCACCCAGTCGCCCTACCAACTCCCGGATGCCCTGGGGGAGTTGGCCACAACGATCAGCGGCGTCAACACCAACCAGCTTTCGGACTCCCTGGCGACCCTCGCGCAGACCTTTGCCGACACCCCGCCGCAGTTGCGTAGCGCTGTGCAGGGCGTCGCCCGCTTCGCTGACACACTCAACGCCCGCGACGCCCAGTTGCGCACCCTGCTCGACAACGCGGCGAAGGCCACCGGCGTGCTGGCCAAAAGAACCGACCGCATCGTCAGTCTGGTCCGTGATACCAATGCCCTGCTGGCGGCGCTGCAGACCCAGAGTGCAGCTCTCGACGAGATCACCGGAAACATCTCGGCGGTCTCCACGCAGTTGAAGCAGTTCATCTCCGAGAACCGCCAGCAGCTCAAGCCGACGCTGGACAAACTGAATGACGTTCTGGCACTGGTGGATACCCGCAAAGAGCGCATCCAGCAAGCCATCAAGGGTTTGAACAACTACGCGATGGCGATGGGGGAGACGGTCTCATCGGGGCCCTTCTTCAAGGCCTACGTGGTCAATCTGCTGCCCGGACAATTCGTCCAGCCTTTCATCGATGCCGCCTTCTCCGACCTCGGGCTGGATCCGGCCACCATGCTGCCCTCGCAGCTGGCCGACCCTCAGACCGGCCAGCCGGGAACCCCGCCGCTTCCTGTGCCCTATCCGCGTACCGGCCAGGGCGGCGATCCCCGGTTGACGCTTCCGGACGCGATCACCGGCAACTCCGACCCCCACCTGCCCGCCCAGTACCCGGGTCGCTACCCCTATCGACCTGAGCCCCCCGCCCCCGCCCCCGGCGGCCCGCCCCCCGGACCGCCGGTGGCGTCGCCGGGCCAGGCGTCCACCCCGCTGCCCTCGCCCTCGCCGGTCTTCGTGCCCGCGCCCGGCGAACCCCGCTCGAATGGAGACAACCCGTGATCGCGTGGCGGCCTACACCGCGGGTCCTTCTTGCTGCGGCGCTCGTCGTGCTGCTGGTGGGCGGCCTGGTATCGACCAACATCCTGGCCGAGAAGTCCTCACGCGCCACCGTGGTCGGGTACTTCGACAACAGCACCGGGCTGTTCGTCGGCGACGACGTCCGCATCCGAGGGGTCAGCGTCGGTAAGGTCGTCAGGATCGAGCCTGAACCGTTGCGGAGCAGGATCACGTTCTGGTTCGACCGCAAGTACAAGGTGCCCGCCGAGGCCAAGGCCGTCATCCTCTCGCCCCAGCTGGTGACCGGTCGCGCCATCCAGCTCACCCCGCCCTACTCCGGCGGCCCGACCATGGCCGGCGGGGCGGTCATCGGTCAGGACCGCACCGCCGTTCCGGTGGAGTGGGACGACATCCGCACTCAGCTCCAGCGATTGACCGACATGCTGCAGCCGACCAAGCCCGGTGGGGTCAGTTCACTCGGTGCCGCGATCAACTCGGCGGCCGGCAATCTCGCCGGACAGGGCGCGGACATCCGCGCCACCATCCTCAAACTGTCCAAGACCGTCTCGGTCCTCAACGACCACAGCAGCGATGTCTTCGGCACCATCAAAAACCTGTCGACACTGGTGTCCGGGCTGCGAGACAGCAGCGAACTGCTCGCTGCGCTCAACGTCAACCTCGCGCAGGTGTCCGGACTGCTGGCCGACGACCCGAACAAGGTGGGCCGCGCCATCGAGGATCTCAACGGAGTGATCGGGGACGTCCGGAGCTTCGTCGCCGAGAACCGCGAACCGATCGGTACCGCATCCGACAAACTCACCTCGATCAGCAACGCTGTCGCGGCCAGCCTCGACGACGTCAAGCAATTCCTGCACGTCGCCCCCAACGTCGCCGTGAACTTCAACAACATCTACGAGCCAGCCAACGGATCCCTCACGGGGGCGTTGCAGGTCAACAACTTCGCCAACCCGATCTCGTTCCTGTGCGGGGCGATCGAGGCCGCATCAAGGATGGGCGCCGAACAGGCCTCCAAATTGTGCGTCCAGTACCTGGCACCCATCGTGAAAAACCGGCAGTACAACTTCCCCCCGCTGGGAGAGAACCTGTTCGTCGGTGCCCAGGCCAGACCCAATGAAGTCACCTACAGCGAGGACTGGATGCGACCGGACTTCGGTCCGCCGCAACCGGATCCGGTTGCGCGGATACCTGAAACGCCGGCTGCGGTGGCCGTCGACCCTTCGGCCGGTCTGTCCGGCCTGATGAACCCGACGGGCGGTGGCCGATGAAACCCGGCCGGCTTCAACGGTTCACGACCGGTGCGGTGGCGACGGTGCTGTTGACCACCGTGACCGGATGCAGCGACTGGCAGGGACTCAACTCGCTGCCCCTGCCCGGTACTGAGGGCAACGGCCCGGGAGCCTTCACGATCCGGGCGCAGATGCCCGACGTCAGCAACATTCAACCCAATTCACGGGTCCGGGTGGGCGACGTGACCGTGGGGCACGTCTCGAAAATCGAGTTGGAAGGCAACCACGCGCTGGTGACCATGATGCTCAACGGCGACGTCGAGCTACCCGCCAACGCCACCGCGAAAGTCGGGCTGACGACAATTTTCGGATCCCTGCACATCGAACTGGCACCTCCCACCGACCAAGCGCCCCAGGGCACACTCGGCAACGGCGGGCTCATCCCGCTGTCCCGTAGCGCCGCATCGCCGACGCCCGAGCAGACCCTGGCTGCACTGTCGCTGGTGCTCAACGGTGGCGGCGTCGGACAGGCCGGCGATATCACCCAGGCGCTGAGCACCGCCTTCCGCGGACGGGAGCAGGACCTGCGCAGCCTGCTCGAACAGTCCGAGAAGTTTGCGACCAACCTCGACGAGCAAAGCGGCGACATCATCGCGGCGACCGAGAGTTTCAACAACCTGGTCGGCAAGTTCGCCGCCCAGCAACCGGTACTCGACCGCGCCGTCGCGACCATTCCCGACGCCCTCGCGGTGCTGGACGGTCAGCAGAACAACCTCGTGGAGGCCGCTGACCAGCTCACCAAATTCAGCGCACTGACCACCGACACCGTGAACCGAAGCAAGGAGAATTTGGTCAAGGAACTTCAGCAGACCGGCCCGGTCCTGGAATCACTGGCCAATGCCGGCCCAGCTCTGACCCGCTCGTTGGGAGTGCTGCCCACCTACCCGTTCCCCAATGCCAACATCGACAAATGGCAACGCGGCGACTCGGCCAACCTCACCGCCGTCATCGACCTGACCCTGAGCCGACTCGACGCCGGGCTGTTCACCGGAACCCGATGGGAATGCAACCTGACCCAGCTTGAACTGCAATGGGGACGCACTATCGGACAGTTCCCGAGCCCGTGCCTGGACGGCAGGGCTTCGGCGCCGGCCAACCCACTCACCGCGCCCTACCGCTGGGATCAGGGGCCGTAGCCGTGCATCTGAACCGCCAGGCAAGAATCCAGCTGGTCGTCTTCACGGTGATCGCGCTGGTCGCGCTGACCGTGATGGGGCTGCGCTACATGAAGCTGCCGGTGAAGCTGTTCGGGATCGGTCACTACGTGGTGTCCATGGAATTGCCGCGGACCGGCGGTCTTTACGTGACCGGCAACGTCACCTACCGCGGTTCGGAAGTCGGCCGGGTGCAGGCCGTACGACTGACCGACTCCGGCGTAGTCGCCGAACTGTCGCTGAAGTCCGGGATCGACATTCCCAGCGACCTCAAGGCCGAAGTGCACAGCCAGTCGGCCATCGGGGAACAGTACGTCGAACTGCTACCCCGCAACGACACCGCGCCGCCGCTGAAGGACGGCGACATCATCGGCCTGCGCGACACCTCGGTGCCGACTGATATCAACGCCGTCCTCGACGCCGTGCGGACCGGCCTGGCAGCCATACCGAACGACAACCTCAAGACGGTGATCGACGAGTCCTACGCTGCCGTCGGCGGTTTGGGCCCCGAGCTGTCGAGCATCGTCGACGGAACCGCAAAACTTTCGCTGGACGCCCGGGAGAACCTCGATCCGCTGCTGGCGCTGATCGACAATGCCAAACCGGTGATGGAATCCCAAACCCGCACCTCGCAGGCGATCACCGCCTGGGCGTCGCAGGTGGCAGCAGTGACCCGGCAACTCAAGGACCACGACGGCGCAGTCGCCGGCCTCCTTGAAAGCGGCGGACCGGCGCTCGACGAGGCTCGCCAACTCGTGCAGCGGCTGCAACCCACGCTGCCGATCCTGATGGCCAATCTGGCCAGTGTCGGACAGGTCGGCCTGGCCTACCAGAACAGCATCGAGCAGCTGCTGGTGTTGCTGCCCCAACTGGTTGCCATCGAACAGGGATCAATGCTGGCCAACGTCAACACCAATCAGGACTACAAGGGCGCCTACCTGAGTTTCAACCTCAACCTCAACCTGCCGCCCACCTGCACCACCGGCTTCCTGCCGGCCCAGCAGACCCGTTCCCAGGCGCTGGTGGACTATCCCGAACGCGCCCCAGGTGACCTGTACTGCCGGGTGCCACAGGACTCTGCCTTCAACGTGCGAGGTGCCCGCAACATCCCCTGCGCGACCCGACCCGGCAAACGGGCGGCGACCGTGAAGCTGTGCGAGAGTGACGAACCCTACGTCCCGCTCAACGACGGGTACAACTGGAAGGGCGACCCCAACGCCACGGTGACCGGACAGGACATCCCTCACATGCCACCAGGCACGCCGCCGCAGGGACCACCACCTCCGCCGATCGCCGGGGTGTTGTATGACCCAGCCACCGGCGGTTACGTCGGACCCGACGGACGCCAGTACACCCAGTCGGACTTGGCTACCACCGCGCCGGCCGAGAAGACGTGGCAGTCGATGCTGGTGCCCCCGGGGGCGTGAGGACGCTTCCGTTGTCTCGAGAACAACCCAACGTCACCCAGGAGGACCACTGATGTATCCCGGTCTGCACGCCCGCACCACTCCCGACAAGCCCGCGGTCATTCTCGCCGACAGCGGTGAGGTGGTGACGTATCAGCAACTCGACCGCAATTCAGCCGCACTGGCCACCGTGCTGCACGACGCCGGTCTGCGACGTGGGGATGTGGTGGCTGTCCTGTCCGACAACGCCGCCGAAGTGTTCGACGTCTACTGGGCCGCGCACCGATCGGGCCTCTACATCACCGCGATCAACCACCATCTGACCCCCGCCGAAGCGGCCTACATCGTCAAAGACTCCGGTGCCCGCGCACTGATCGTCTCCGCAGCCCTTCGGGATCTGGCCGCCGAGGTGGCAGGACAGTTAGACACCGTCGAGATGCTGCTGGCCTTCGGCGGCGAAGTGCCCGGTTTCGCCTCTTACGACGATGCCCTCGGAGCAGCAGGGCCGGAGTTGACCGAACAACCCTGCGGCGCCGTCATGCTCTACTCGTCGGGCACCACCGGCTTCCCCAAGGGTGTCAAACCCCCTCTGCCGCAACGCAGCGTCGATGAACCCGGTGACCCGATCGCCGCGATCGCCGGCAAGCTTTACGGGCTGGGGCCGTCGGACGTCTATCTCTCGCCGGCCCCGATCTATCACGCGGCCCCGTTGCGGTGGTGCGGTATGGTCCAGGCCATCGGCGGCACTGTCGTGTTGATGCGGAAATTCGATGCCGAAGCGACGCTGAAATACATTGAGAAGTATCGCGTCACGGCCGCCCAGATGGTGCCGACGATGTTCGTTCGGCTGCTCAAGCTCGACTCCGATCTCGGGGGTGAGCTTCGCGACCGTTATGACCTGTCCAGTCTGCGGGTCCTCATTCATGCGGCTGCCCCATGCCCGGTCGATGTCAAGCAGGCGATGATCGACTGGCTCGGCCCGGTGCTCTACGAGTACTACAGCTCCACCGAGGCCCACGGCATGACCTTCATCGATTCCAAAGACTGGCTGACCCATCCCGGTTCAGTGGGCCGCAGCGTGCTCGGTGTTCTGCACATCTGCGATGACGCCGGCAACGAGCTGCCGACCGGAGAGATCGGCACCGTCTACTTTGAACGTGACCGGATCCCCTTCGAATACCACCAGGATCCGTCCAAGACCGCACAGGCGCAGCACCCTGCCCATCCGACGTGGACGACAGTCGGTGACCTGGGCTACGTCGATGAGGACGGGTATCTCTACCTGGCGGACCGCAAATCGTTCATGATCATCTCCGGCGGGGTCAACATCTACCCGCAAGAGGTGGAGAACGTATTGGCGCTGCATCCCGCTGTCCACGATGTGGCGGTGATCGGCGTTCCGCACGCGGAGATGGGTGAAGAAGTCAAAGCCGTCGTGCAACTCTCCGCGGGTATCTCTGAATCCGAAACCTTGGCAGGTGAACTCATCGACTACGTGCGTGAGCGTATCGCCCATTTCAAGGCGCCGCGGTCGGTCAGCTTCGTCGACGACCTGCCGCGCACTCCGACCGGAAAACTCGTCAAGAACAAACTCAAGGAGCAATTCCGGACCGGGGCAGCACAGTGAGCGCTGTTCCGCTGGATCAGCTGCTGTCCCCGACGTTGCTGGCAGGTAAGGCGGTCTTCATCACCGGCGGGGGCAGCGGAATCAATCTCGCTGTCGCACACGGTTTCGCATCCGTGGGCGCCGACGTGGCCCTCTGCGGACGGACACCCGAGAAGCTCGAGAACGCCGCCGATCAACTACGTCGCGAACATGCGGTACGGGTAGTCACCGCACCCGCCGATGTCCGGGACTACGACGGTATGCGGGCCGCGGTCGATACCGCGGCCGAGGAGTTCGGCCGATTGGACACCGTCGTGGCCGGTGCGGCGGGGAACTTCTTCTGCGCCGCCGAAGCGATCAGCTCGAAAGGGTTCACAACGGTCGTCGAGATCGACCTGCTCGGCAGCTTCCACACCGCGCGAGCCGCGTTCGATCACCTCAAGGCCAGCCGGGGAAGCATCCTGTTCGTGTCGGCCGGCCAGGCCTACCTGCCGTTCTCCCACCAGAGCCACGTCGGCGCCGCGAAAGCCGGCATCGAGAACCTGATGGCCAACCTCGCCCTGGAGTGGGGCCACCACGGAATCCGCTCGAACTCGATCGTGCCGGGGCCGATCGAGGACACTGAAGGCATGCGCAGGCTCACCGCGCCGGTCGGCGTCGAATCCTGGACCGATGCCGTTCCGCTCGGACGGTTCGGCCGTGCCGACGAGATCGCCGCCATGGCCGTCGTCCTGTCCTCGCCGCTGGCCAGTTACGTCACCGGATCCCGGATCGTCGTCGACGGCGGTCTGGGACTTTCGGGGCTCGGCGGCATCAGCCGTGCCGTCGCCAAAGCCGCCGCCGCACAATGACGTCGCAACAGACAGGATTAGACGTCGCAACAGACAGGATTAGGAGCCACCGTGGCGGTTGACCGACTGCTGCCCGACCAGGATGCCGCCGACCTCATCGCGCTGACCCGCGATATCGCCGACAGGCTGCTCACGCCGATCGTCGACGGGCACGAGCGGACCGAAACCTATCCCGAAGGCGTGTTCGCCCAACTGGGTCACGCAGGCCTGCTGAGCTTGCCCCAACCCGAGGAATGGGGCGGGGGAGGGCAGCCCTACGAGGTCTATCTCCAAGTGTTGGAAGAGTTGGCCGCGCGGTGGGCGGCGGTCGCTGTGGCGGTCAGCGTCCACGTGCTGTCCTGCCATGCATTGTTGGCCTTCGGCAACGGCGAGCAGAAGAACACCTGGCTTCCCGGCATGCTGTCGGGCAGCCAGATCGGCGCCTACAGCCTGTCCGAACCCCAGGCCGGTTCCGACGCCGCCGCCCTGCGGTGTTCAGCGAAGCCGACCGACGACGGCTATCTGGTGAACGGCTCGAAGGCCTGGATCACCCACGGCGGCATCGCCGATTTTTACACCCTGTTCGCCCGCACCGGCGAAGGCCCCCGCGGGGTCTCCTGCTTCTTGATCCCAGCGGGCATCGAGGGCTTGAGCTTCGGAAAGCCCGAAGACAAGATGGGCCTATGCGCGGTACCGACCACCGCGGCGTTCTATGACAACGTGCGCGTACCCGCCGACCGGCGCATCGGGGAGGAGGGCCAGGGCCTCCACATCGCCTTCAGCGCATTGGATGCGGGCCGGCTTGGCATAGCGGCAGTCGCCGTGGGACTCGCCCAGGCTGCCCTGGAGGAGGCCACCACTTACGCCAACGAGCGCAGCACCTTCGGCCGCAGGATCATCGACCACCAGGGATTGGGTTTTCTCCTGGCCGACATGGCCGCCGCAGTCGCCAGCGCCCGAGCCACCTACCTCGACGCTGCTCGGCGTAGAGATGCGGGGCGGCCTTACGCCCAGCAGGCCAGTATCGCCAAACTCATCGCCACCGACGCGGCGATGAAAGTCACCACCGACGCGGTCCAGGTTCTCGGCGGGGTGGGTTACACCCGTGACTACCGAGCCGAGCGCTACATGCGCGAGGCTAAAATCACCCAGATCTTCGAAGGCACCAACCAGATTCAGCGGCTCGTGATCGCCCGCGGAGTGGCCACGCAAACATCATGAAGCCAGAGCGAATGGAAGAAGCCGCCCTCTCGTCACCGGTTCGGCTCGGCCGCGTCGTCGGACTCGGCTTGGTCGTCGTCCTGACCGCGTTATGCGGATGGTTGGGCTGGCAGGCCCACCAGGCGCGTCAGGACGCCCAACTGCGCGCATTGCTGGTTCAGGTCGCCAAGCAGGGTGCCGTCAATCTGACCACGATCGACTACGAGCACGCCGACAGTGATGTCCAGCGCATCCTCGATTCTGCCACCGGCCCGTTTCGCGAGGACTTTCACAATCGCTCCGGTCCTTTCGTCGACGTGGTGAAGCAGGCGAAGTCGAAATCCGTCGGCACCGTTACCGAGGCCGGGCTTGAATCCCTCGACGGCGGGCAAGGCCAGGTTCTGGTCGCTGTCACGGTCAAGACCACCAGCAACGGAAAGCCCGACGAACAACCCCGCTACTGGCGAATGCGAATCACCGTCGCCCAACAGGATGGCGGTGCCAAAGTGGCGAACGTGGACTTCGTCCCGTGAGCGCCGACACGTTTGAGGACCCGTTGTCAGGAACGCCAGCCGAGGGCGGCGACGGGCTTGAATCATCCGACACCGTTGTCGACGACACGCGACAGGACACTCCGGCGACCGAATCCCGTCGCGCTGACGGGCAACGAAGACTGGTCTTCGTCGTTCTGCCGGCAATCGCTCTCGCCCTCGGCGCCCTGGCGGGATACCTCAACTGGCAAAGCTCATTTCACCGTGCTGCCACCCTTGCTGCCACTGAATCCGTCGCCGCGGCCCGGGAAGCCGCGACGGCCATGCTGAGCTATAACGCCGACACTGTTGAAAAGGATCTCACCGCTGCACGGGAGAGACTCACCGGATCATTTCTCGCTGAATACACGAAACTGGTCAACGAGGTCGTCATTCCCGGCTCCAGGGAGAAGAAGATCTCCGCCGTCGCCGAGGTGCCCGCAGCCGCCTCAGTCTCCGCCACGCCCGATCAGGCTGTCGCGCTCATCTTTGTCAATCAGGCAGTGAGCGTTGGTGACGACATGCCGACAAACACCGCATCCAGCGTCAAGGTCACCCTCGCCCGCGTCGGAGGCCAATGGCTGGTTTCCGGATTTGAACCGGTGTAGCCAGGGCTAACCTCAGCGCTCAGAAGACGCTGTACCCCCCGTCGATGACCACCGTCTGCCCGGTGACATAGCTCGACCCCGGGCTAGCCAGCCACACCGCCACGGCCTCGAAGTCCTGTGGGGTGCCCCATCGCCGCAGCGGTACCCGGGGCAGGATTTTGTTCTGGGCCGCGGGGGAGTCGAGCAGATCCTCGGTCATCGCCGCCCGGGTCCAGCCCGGCACGATTGCGTTGACGCGGATACCGTTGCGGGCCAACTCCACTGCCAGTCCCCGCGCCATTGCGGTCAGCGCCGCCTTGGCGCCCGCATAGTGGGTGGCGAAGGGCAGTCCGTCGCTCATCGAGACGCTGCTGGTGAACACGATCGAGCCGCTGCCCCGGCTTTTCATGTGGGCGGCCACCGCGCGCACGGTGAAGAACTGGCCGTCGAGATTGACCGACGTGACCCGCCGCCACTCTTCGGTGGTCATGGCGTCGATGGGCGACGGCCGACCGGGAACGCCGGCGTTGGCGAAGCAGGAGTCGATCTGACCGAAGGTTTCCAGCGTCTGCTCGACGCCGCGTGTCACCGCATCCTCATCGCCGACGTCGACGGTGAACGCGGCGACCGGCGCTCCGGATCCGTCACCGGTCAATTCGGCGACGCAGGCCTCGTTGCGGGCGACGTTGGTGCCCCAGATCGCCACTGCCGCACCGGCTTTGTGCAAGCCGTGCGCCATGCCCTTGCCTATCCCGCTGTTGCCGCCGGTCACCAGCGCGACGTGTCCGGTCAGATCATGCCAGGGGGTCACGAGTAATCCTTCGGGTCGGGGGAGCTAGATCATGTCCCGGGCGGTGAGCCAGCGCATGATCGGCCAGCCGGCGAAGACCGGCAGCCATACCGTCAGCACCCGGTAGAGCAGAACGGAGGGAACGGCGATTGCCGTCGGTACGCCGAAGGCCGCCAGGCCACCGATCAGGGCCGCTTCGACCGCACCGACGCCGCCCGGGGTGGGTGCGGCCGAGGCCAACGTCCCGCCGACCATCGTCACCACGGTGACGGTGACGAAGTTTGTCCCGCCGCCGAACGCCTCGATGCTGCACCACAGGGTGAACGCCATGCCCAGAGTCGTTCCAGCGCAACCCAATACGATCAGGGCGAATCGTTTGGGCTCGCGTACCAACTCGACGAGGTCGCTGCCGACCTCGTTGATCTTCGGCCGCACCGCGGTCTCGAGCCATTGGCGCAGTTTCGGCACGAACAGGAACGCCCCGACGGCGCCGAGGGCCAGGCCGCCGATCAGATAGAGCAAGGTGAGCTTAGGCACGAAGTGCGACAGGTCGGCCGAAGCGCCGGCAGCCACAGTGAAGAAGATCAGCAGGGCAACGTGGGTGATCACCTGCACCGCCTGCTGCACCGCCACTGCGGCGGTGGCCCGCACAGTGCCCAATCCCGCCTTCTGTAGGAATCGGGTGCTCAGTGCCAGACCGCCCACGCCGGCGGGGGTCGTGGTGGCGGCGAAGGTGTTGGCGAACTGCATGATGACCAAGTGCCGGAAGGACACCACCTCGCCCGCGCAGGCCCATAGTCCGGCTGCCGCCCCCACATAGGTCATCGCTGAGACGCCTAGGCCGAGCAGCGCCCACCACCAATTGGCGTGCCGCAGTTCGGAAAAGAACGCCGGTACCGTGCTGATGAACGGATAGGCGACGTAGACCAGCGCCACCAGCAGCACCAACTGGATGATCTGCTTGCGGTTGAACCTGGTGATCGATTCGGTCTGGATCGCCTCGGCGCCGGTCTGCAGCTTGACCTCGTCGCGCGCCGCCGCGAGCACCGACTTCGGGTCACTGAGGCTCCGGCGAATCCGAGATGGCATCGCCGAACGGGTCAGTCGACGCGAGGCGGCCAGCACGGTGTCGGTTCCCAGCACATTGATTGCGGCTCGTACCGCCGCCGTCGCGCCGAACCGGTCGGTCGTCGTCGCGAGCAGTTGGGCGATGTCGGCCTGGAGCTGCTCATCGGAGGAGCCGTACTCGGAGTTTCCGAAGCCGCCGAACAAGGCGGTGCCGGAGTCCACGGTGATCTCGCTGGGACGCAGGTCGCCGTGCGAGATCTGGTGGCGGTGCAACGTGCCGAACGATTCCCACACCGCGGCGACCGCGTCGTCGTCGACATGCTCAAGGGATATTCCGCGCGGCCGGCTGTGCGCGAACATGGTCCAGCCCCGTTCCAGCCCGGCCAGGGTCAGGGTGCTGGTGTTTGCGACACCCAGGTCGCCGACGGCGACGGTCATCAGTGCCCGGTGCTCCACGGCGCGATGTAACGACATCTGCAGCGGTGCGGTCTCGCTGTCCCGCAGGACCAACCAGCGCCAGAACTGCCGGACAGCCCCGCCGCTGCGCTGATTGGGCCCGTACAGCTCCACGATCGCGTGGCGGCCGGAGTCGTCGGTGGCGAGTAGCTCCAGGGGCCCGTTGCCGCCGGGTCTGACGACGGTCAACGCCGTGGTGGTGAAGTGCCGGCGGCCCAGCGCCCGCACCGCACCGTCGAGTGGGATGTTCAGCGCCGGGGTGCCGACCACCAGGACCACCAACGCGCCGACGAACCAGCCCACCGCCAGACCGAGAAGCGACCGGGCCGGGACCACCGCACTGACCACCAGGTGGATCGGCACGAACGCCAGCAGCAGCGCCCACCACCAACGGCGCCACCGTCCTGGCAACCAGGGGCCGGACACCGTCAGCACCGCCGCCAGCATGGCGATCCAGCGCGGGTCGTCGAGGAATTGCGACAGCGTTGTCGACAGCCGATCGGTGAGGTCGAAATGCCAACGTGGGGCGGTGATGCCCTGCCCGGTGATCGACAGGGCCAGAACCGATATCAACCCGGCCGCGCCGTAGGCCCCGAGCAGCTTCCACTGCCGGCCGGCGATCAGGCCGATCAGGATGACGAACGGCAACGCGACGATCAAGATGCCGTAGACCAGATACACCGCATTGGACTGCGCCGGAGTAAGTACCCCGACGATCCGGGAGATCGATTTCTCCAGACCCACCCAGTCGCTGCGGGTGATCAGCGAGCTGAAGATGACGATCGCCAGGAACAGTCCGGCCAGGCACACCCGGACGATCTCGTTGGTCCGGCGGGTCAGCGGCTGCAACAGGTCACCGGTTACGGTGATCTCACGGCCGTCGACTCGCACAATGTGAACTTATCCGAGCAGCGGCGTGCACCTGCTTTACGGCTCGCGCCAGACCGCCCGCGTGCGTCCCGGCCCTGCCGATTGTCGGGCCTATGCGGCGGCGGGGATTCGTGCAACGATCCGTTGGTGAAGCCTGACTCATGGGTTGTGAGGTTGTCGTCCGCGGTGGTGATCGCCGCGGCCGCTGCTGCGATGCCGACGGCGACCGCTGATCCGGCCACCTGCGACCCGGTGCCCGGCGCGGCGAACACCTGCGCGGGCCAGCCACCGCAGACCTGGCCGCTGGCCGAGGGGAATTTCACCAGCCCGGGAGATCCGGGGTGGGTGTATTTCAAGCCGTTCTTCCACCAGGCCGGCGCCACCGGACCCAAGGCCGACGGATCGCGTGCCGCGCAGTACGGATGTGGTATCGGGCCCGACGGCACTATCGGGTGCGACCACGTTCCCTCTGGTCCCTGGGGAGGGACCGGCCCCGGCTGCGGTGACCTGTACTGCCCGCCGCCGCCCCCCGGCACCAACCAGACCGTGGTGGGCCCGCAGGAGCCCGCCCGGTACGTCCAATCGAACGCACCGACTTTCACCCGCGCCGTCGACGACCTGCCCGAGGGGCACCGTCTGGCCAACGGCGATGCGTGGTGCGCCGTCGGGTATCAGGGTTCGTTGACCTGTGTCAGCGGATCCAACGGATTCACCCTCGCGTGGTGGGGTGGAGTCCTCGAAAAGCCCTAGGGCTCGCCGGAATGCCGCTCAGCCGGGCGGTGCAGGCGCCGGTTCGACGACGAACTCCGCCGCGGGCTGCTGCCCCAGCAGCGCTCCCTTCAGCGCCCCGCCCTGGTACATCTCGTAGATCCTGCGAAGGAAGGCGATCCGGCCGGTGCCATCGATGTCGTCATTGGGGGCAAGTCCGGCGGCCGGCGTTCCCTCGCCCGGCGCAGCCGGGGCGGAGTTCTGGGACAGCAGGTATTCGGGGTTGAAGGCACGAAGATCGGGGATGTTCGCCGCCGGTGTTCCGGGCAGCGCAGGCTGGGCGGTTTGGCCCAGCAGCAGGTTGCTGCCGTAGGCCGACAGGTCGGGCAGGCCCAACGGGCCGGTCGGTTGATCACCGGTCTGGGCCAGGATGTTGCCGATCGCCGGGATGATCTCGGCCGGCGCGGGCGGGGTGGGAGACGGCGGCGCTTGCGGGGTGGGAGACGGCGACGCGGGATCAGCCGTCGCCGGCCAGGCGCAGCAGAGCGCAGCCACCGTCAGTCCGGCACTCAGAGCGCTGCGCACGATCACGTAGACAGTAGAGCAGATCCGGTTCAGCCGGGCGGGGCAGGCGGCGGAGAGAGCAAAGTGTCGCCCGACGGGATATCAGCCGGAGGCTCGTAGAACTGCTCCAGCCCGGGCGGGAGATTGCTGCCGGGGGGAGGGGCGGTACCGGGCAGTGGCTGGCCCAGTTCATCGCCGGGCATCCGGCCCAACCCGGCCCGGCCCAGTGCATACATGCCTTTCCAGGCGTCAATCCGGGCGAATGGGCTCGGTGTGACGTTGGGCGCCAAGGGGTACGGCGAGGCCTGTTCTGCAGCGGGCACCCGGTAGCTCTGTGGCATGAGCATCTGAAGCAACGCCAGCGGATTGGGGGCAGGCCCACTGCTCACCGTCTCCGGTGGCACCGGCGCCAGACCGATCACCGGCGGCTGCGGTGACTTCGCCAGCATGTCGGTGAACGCACCGACCGGGTTGGACTCGGCTACCTGGGCGAACTGGCCGAGCATGTTGGTCGGCGTCGGTGCGGGCGGTACGGCCTCGGCCGGCAGAACCGGGACCGCCGGCGGCGGAGCGTCCGAGGCGGCCGGCAGCGGAACGATCGGGTCCGCCGGACCGACCGGCTCCGCGGCGGCTGGCGCGACACCCGCCCACGCGCCCAGTCCGAGGACGGTCGCAGTGGCGACACACTCGAACACTCTCCGGGCGTCGATGCGCGGTGTTTCCGGCATTGCGCTCAGAACACCTTCGCCACGCCGTAATAGCCGACGATGTCGTCATCATCGGTGGAGGAACTGGTCAGGATCGCGTACGACCGCAGCGACGAGGCACCCACACAATTGTCGACTTTGATGTGGATGTCGCGAAGTGTCACCCGGACTTCGGTGCCTTTGAAGGACTTCTTGTTGACCACCACGTTGGTGACGGTACCGGGCCGCGGACTGACCGCGAACTGGCCGGCCCCCTGCACTGAGAGCGAAGGCGGGAGGATGACCCCGGCGGCGCCGAAGTTGGTGTTGCCCAGGATGCCGGTCAACGTCCCGCCCAGTTGAACTTTGTCCATCTCCACACCGCAGCCGATCTGGTAACCGACCTCGAGGGTGCCGCCGGCGACACTCCCGGTGGTTGAACCAGTGAAGGTACCGCCGGCAATCCAGTCCCGCGAGGACAGGGACGTGGTCAGAGGCGGGACCGGGTACTGGTACTCGTCCTTAGCAGCCACGGTGATCGTCCGCCCGTCGAGGGTTGTGGCGATCCCCGGTACTTCGGAGGCGACGGCGCCGGTGTCCACCGGCGCGCTGTTGGCCACCGGCACCACCTCCGCGGGTCCCGCCGGTGGCGGGGGTGGCGGGTCAGCCGGCGGGTCGGCCCGGGTCACCGGCGCTGCGCCGACGGCGAGCCAGAAGCAGGCGGTGAGGAGTACGAGGCGAGGCATTGGTCGGTGTGGCCTTTCGCTCAGACGGCTCTGGTGACGCCCACGTAGTTGACGACGTCGTCGGTGTTGTCGGTGGAACTGGTGAAGGTCGCGTACGAACGGATGAAGGACTGGCCGGCGCAGCCGTCGATCTTGATCCGCAGACGGTTGATGTTGACGTGCGAGGTGGTGCCTTTGAACGACTTCTTGCCGATCTGAACGACGTTGACCGTGCCCGGCTTGAGGCTGATCGTCAGGTTGTTGCCCGCTTGGGCACCCAGAATCAACGGAAAGATCGATCCGGTGGCAAACGGAAGGCCGATACCGGCGATGCCAGTCACGGCCGACTGCGACTGCAGCGTGTCCTGGGTTATGCCGCAGCCGATCTGGTAACCCGCCTCCAGCGTGCCGCCGGCCAGTTTGGTGGTGCCGGCTCCGGTCACGGTGCCCTCGAAGCTGCCGTCGACCAGGTACTCGCGCGACCATGGCGAGTTGGTGAGCGGAGCCACCGACTTCAGCGACTCGTTGGTCGCCACCACCGACAGGACCCAGCCGTCAGGTGTGGTGAGGGTGCTGGGCTGGGCTGATGCGATCGGCGCCTCGGCCGGGACCGGTGCGGGGGACGGGGCGACGTTGGCGACCGGTTCGGCCGGAGCATCCGCGGGCGGGTCCGCGACGGCCCGAGGGCTGGTTGAGACGGCGGCCAGCAGGCAGGCGCCGAACAGGGCAGCGGTGCGGCTGATCATCGGATATCTCGGCGCCTCTCGATCGTGACCGGACGGTCGCACCGCTGAGACCCCGTCGTGTCATCGGCGCGGCATAACTGTCTGCTGCGAAAGTTTCCGGCAGGGAAACGCTCCTTAAACAACTTCTGCCGTCTTGCTGTCCAGATGGTTTGGGCAGGAAAGCAAGTCGCCATTCGACCGAGATGCGGAGTAGCCTCGCCGCCGTTCACGCAGTCGATCGAGGAGCCCGGTCATGGTCCGCAACCTGCTACGTCTTGTCGGCCCGGGCCCTCTCGGCCTGGTGCTGACCTGTGCCGTCGTGTGCGCGCCCGTAGGCTCCGCCGAACCCGACAATCCGGTACCCGACCCCCAACCCGCCGACAGCGCCCCGGCATCTGCGGCTCTGCCTTCCCCTGGCCCAAGCGGTGACCCCGTAATGGATGCCTGCACTTCGTTCGCCGCCGCCCTGAACGTCGCCGCGGCCAATTACGGTGAGTTCGCTTACGCGACCGCCGGCACCGGGAACTACGTCAATTACCAGGACCCGAATGTGGCCTACACCAATGTCGTGGGCCGCACCGCCCTGCGGCAGTCCGCGGCCGCGGCGCTGAGCGCCGCACGGACGGTGGGTATTCCCGCGGAGGTGTCCGATCCAATGCAGTCCTGGTCGCTGCATGCGACCAAGCTCCTCGTAGTCATGGGCTTACGCGGCGGCGGTGACCGGCTCAACGAGTCGGCCACCGAGCTGAATTCGATCGCCGACGAGGCCCTGAACGCCTGCGCGCTGCACAGTAGCGGTGGCCGGCCCCAAGGTGTGCCCCAAGCCGGGTGATCGTCGGCCGGAAGCGCCCTGTTCATTTCGCGTTGGCGCCGCGGTCACGTCAACGTAAACGCGACCGCGCAAAGTTCTCCCGTCCTAACCACTTCGAGAGGACAGGGTGATGTTCCAGATACTGGACACTCCGCAGCTGTCGTGCTTGCGCCGCAAGATCGCGCTGCTGTCCGGGGCCGGAGCATTCCTGGACTCAGGTACACCGTCGCCGTGTTACTCGCCCACATCGCGGCGGAGGCGGCGACGTGAGAGGAGAGCGCCGCATGACCCGAAATGGACTTGAAGCAAAGGGTTTACGACATTGGCTGCTGTGAGCTTCCAGGATGCGACGCGGGTGTTCCGCGGGGC
>CAZADG010000061.1:0-1297 GCA_964483865.1 uncultured Mycobacterium sp.
CCACCGGCGCCACCGACACCGGCCGTACCACCGGCCGCGGTCGCCGCGCCACCGGTACCACCGGCGCCACCGTTACCACCGGCGGTACCGTTGCCGGCCAACACCACGGGCGTCCCGGCCGAACCGGTGAAGCCCAGACCACCGGCACCACCGGTACCGCCGTTACCGGCAGTCCCGGCATCGGAGGTACCGCCGTTACCACCGGCGCCACCGTTACCACCGGCAACACCAGCGGTGGCCGACGCGAAGCCCGCACCACCGTTACCGCCGTTACCGCCGTTACCGGCCGCACCGTCATTGCCCGAAACCGCGCCGGCACCACCGGCAGCCCGGGTCCCGGCGCCACCGCCGTTACCACCGGCACCACCGGTCGTGGTCACCGAGTTACCCGAACCACCGTTACCGCCCGCGCCGCCGTTACCGGCATTGCCGCCGTTACCGCCGTTGCCGTCGGTGCCCGGCGTCGAACCGCCGCCACCGACGTTGCCGGCACCACCGACACCGCCGTTACCGCCCTTGCCCGCATTGCTGCCGGCCTGAGCCGAGGCCGCCGCGGCGTTGAAGCCGTCACCACCGGTGCCACCGGCACCACCGACACCACCGTTGCCGCCGGCACCGCCGACACCCTGGACACCGTTCGCGGCCTTGCCGCCACCGGCGCCACCGGCGCCACCGACACCACCGAAGCCACCGTCACCACCGGCCCCGCCGTTACCGCCCGCGGTGCCATCCACACCGAAGGTGGTGCTGTCGACACCATCGACACCGTTGGCGCCGTCACCGCCGACACCCGCGCCGCCACCGGCGCCACCGTTACCACCGACACCGTCGCTGCCGCTGCCGGCGTTGCCCGCACCGGCGCCACCAGCGCCACCGACACCACCGACACCACCGTTACCGCCGTCACCGGCATCGCTGCCGGCCTCACCGGCGGTCACACCCGTGTAGCCGTTACCGCCCAGGCCACCGGCACCACCGGTACCACCGACACCGCCGTTACCGCCGGCACCATCAGCGCCGTTACCCGCGTTGCCGGCCCCGACGCCACCAGCGCCACCGATACCGCCCTGGCCGCCGTTACCGCCGGCACCACCGACACCACCATTGGTGCCCGCCACCAGCGAACCGGTCCCATCGACACCGGCCGTGCCGCTACCGCCGTTACCGCCGTTACCGGCGTTACCGCCCAGACCACCGGCACCACCGGTGCCATCAGCACCGGCGGTCGACCCGGTGCCACCGGCACCACCGACACCACCGATGCCACCGGCACCACCGTTACCGCCGTTGGTGGCGT
>CAZADG010000061.1:1397-2959 GCA_964483865.1 uncultured Mycobacterium sp.
CCGCCGTTACCGGCGTTACCACCGTTACCACCCTGCAGGGCGGTCGGGGTGTAGCCGTCGCCACCGGCACCACCGGCGCCACCGTTACCACCGGTACCGGCCTTGCCGTTGTTCCCGGAGGTCAGGCCCGTGCCGCCGACACCGGCGTTACCGCCATTGCCACCGGCGCTGCCGTTACCGCCGTTACCGCCGTCACGGTTGAGGTTCGTGCCCGCCGTGCCCGCCGAACCGGCCGCACCGTTCTGGGCGTTACCGCCATTACCGCCGTTACCGCCCACACCCTGGACCCCGGCCTTACCCGCGGTGCCCGACTCGGCCTGGTTCGGGATGAAGATGACATGGCCCTTGCCGCCGGCACCCGCGGTACCCGCAGCACCACCGGCGCCACCGTTACCGCCGTTACCGCCGTTACCGCCGTTCTCGTTGAGCAGACCACCCTGCAACGGGTTGTAGCCGTTACCGCCGTTACCGCCGGCACCGCCGTTACCGCCGCTACCGGCAGCACCGCCCTTACCACCGACACCGAGGATCCAGCCGCCGTTGCCGCCGTTACCGCCGTTACCGCCCGCAGCACCGGCCGAACCGTTACCGCCGTTACCGGCGTTGGGGATGATCGCCGTGCCATCGGCACCGTTGTTACCGGCCTTGCCGGTACCCACACCCGAGGCGCCCGCACCGCCGTCACCGCCACGCCCGTAGCTCGACAGGATGCCGGTGTTACCGCCGTTACCGCCGTTGGCCGCCGAACCCAGCGCCGCCGAACCGCCGTTACCGCCGTCACCGAGCAGCAGACCGCCGTTACCGCCGTTACCGCCCGCGCCACCGTTGACACCGACAACACCGTCACCACCGGCACCGCCGCGGCCGTACCAGCCCGCCGAACCGCCCGCGCCGCCGGCGAAGCCGCCGCCACCGTTACCGATCAGACCACCGTTACCGCCGTTGCACGCACCACTGGTGCACGCACCCTCGTACTGGGTGTAGGTGTAGCCATTACCGATCAGGATGCCGCCATTGGGGTTATCGGCAGTGCCGTTACCGAACAGCTTGAACGTCGCATTCGCCTTCGGCAGCAACAGACCACTGCCCAGCGAGGACGCCGCCGCACCCGCAGTCGAGTTCTTACCCAGCTCACGACGGCTAAACGCCAACGCCGTCCACGCCAGCGGGGCCGCGATCGGAGCGCCACCATCACCACCGGCGTTCAACCACGACAACAGACCACGGCTCACACCCGAGACCGCACCCGACTGCGCGGTCATCGCCGGCGCCTCAGCAGCAGCCGCCGAGGCCACCACCGACACCGGGGCCGAAGACGCAGGAGCCGCGACAGCTGCAGCTGCCGCGGGCGAGGAATTCTTCTTCACGGACTCGACCTGGACCGCCGGAGCAGGAGCGGTCACCGACGCCGCGGGCGCCGACACAGCATCATCGCTGCGCGTCGCACCACTGTTGCCGGCCGAGGACGAAATCGCTTCCGAAATGCTGGACCGGTCATCACGCGGGGAGGGGAGGTCCGCCGACGCCGATCCACGCTTGCTACCACGCGCTGGAGCGGGGTC
>CAZADG010000061.1:3059-10580 GCA_964483865.1 uncultured Mycobacterium sp.
TCGATCGAGCGCACTCGACCCCTAGCCGAACGGCGATTACGGCCGACGGGCTGCGACGAATCTGCTGCGGACATTCCTGCTCCTCAAATAGGCAAATGGCGCGAAGCCCCTACTCCGCGTCCCCACGTCACAGCTCCTATTGCTGAGACGCGTCTGTGAGTATGCATGCTCGCAAGGCCTTTGTCACCTTCTTTGGCGAACTTGGGCTAAATCATCTTTCGCGCGGTTCGCGACCGTTCCCCAACGATCAGCGGTGGGGGCAGATAACCGCAGGTCTAACTACCTGCGGAAACGATTTCGACAGACCGAAGATGTGAAAGGAAATCCGGCCCACGGTTCGGCGCGACCAAGGCATAGCTAACTGAATGAAGGGTCCCGCAGCTAAGCGCCGGGCCCGTCTGCGACACTGAGAGAAACTGAGAAGCAGGGAGAATCATGCGGGTAGTCGCCTTCGCGCCGGCACTTGTCGCGACCGAAGACGAGGGTGGCGGGGTCAGCGCCGGGGGTTTCCCGATGACCACGTGCTACGTCGACGTCTTGCCGGCGGAGATCACCATCAGCGTTGTGCTCGGGGTGTGCGCGCTGGCCGGCGAGGACTACGACCCGGTCCGGTACCTCATCGTTAAGGGGCCCGACGGCGAGCGCGCCAGCGCCATGCAGTTCGGCTGGCATTGGGAGGACAACCCGGAGACCGCGGTCAAGTTCCGGGTCTTCCTGCAGCAGCTGCCGATCAGTCTCTCGTCCCCGGGTATCTACAGCCTGGGCCTCTACTCGCGCCTGGACGCCGTCCACCCCGAGCAGACCTTCCCACTGCAGGTGTCGCTGAGCCCCCACGTCCGGGCCTGAAGCGGCCAATCGTCACTGGCAAAACTCTCGTAACCGCTGGTATAGTCGCTGGGACTGCCCGCCCGAGCGGCGAGGTGGGGGTGATTCCCCCTTGAAAATTCGCCACGGAATTCACGCGGCAATCGGACTACCAGGACGAACGGGACCATGCTGCCACGTCTGTACTTCTCCAGACCCGCGACCGTGCTACCGGATCTCGCCGTCGACAACGACACGGTGCTGGCCCGGGTGAAGGAGTCCTTCGGCGGTTCGGCAAACGAATGGGACATGGTCGAGGCGGGCGTGCGCTACGTGTTCGACAGGTGCAACACCCACGTCCGCTACTACGAGTCCGACGACAAGATCGCCTCCCCCGGCGAGTGGGCCGCCCGGGCGGCGGCCGCATGCCTTGAGGAGAACGGGGTCGCGGCCGGCGACGTCGACCTGGTGATCTACGGCGGTGTGGCCCGGGACGCGTTCGAACCGGCCACCGCGACCGAGGTCGCCGGGCGTATCGGGGCGACACCGGCCATCACCTTCGACGTGACCTGCGCCTGCGCCGGACTCATCGAGGCCCTGCACGTCGCGGCCGGGTACTTCGCCATCCACGACGACATCGACACCGCGCTGATCTGCGCCGGGGAGATCACCCGGGACCGGATCACCTTCGATATGCAGACCGCCGAGGAACTGATGGTCGGCGTCGCGGGCCTGACCATCGGAAACGGCGCCGCGGCACTGCTGATCACCCGCGCGGCGCTGCCCCTGGGCGGGGCGCGCCTCGAGCAGATCACCCACAAGTCGCTTCCGGAGAACTGGGGACTGTGCCGGGCTCCGGTCGACGGGCACTTCATGTCCCAGTCCAAGGAACTGTTCGCGCTGTCGGTTCACGTGGTGCCGTTGGTTCGGGATCTGCTGGCCAAATCCGACTGGACACCGCAGGAAATCGACCACTACGCCTTCCACCAGCCCAGCGAAGCGGTGCTGAAGAAGATCTTCGGCGAACTCGACGCCAAGGCCGAGGCGGGTATCTTCACCCACAGCCTCTACGGGAACACGGCGAGCACCGCCTGGGCCTTCGCGTTGGATCACCGGTTGCGGAGCGGCAACGTCGCCGCCGGCGACAAAATCGTCATCGGAAGTGCCGCGGCCGGATTCACCATGGTCGCCGCCTCCGCGGAATGGGAGTGCTGAGTTTTGGGCCACTACATCGAGCTGTACCGGACCATCAATAAGTCCTTCGGATTCAAGGTTCGGCCGCTCGGCACCTTCGCCGTGCTCCAACTTCGTCAGGCGATCTCCGGACTGACCCTCGGGCTGGATCGCGTCTTCTTCCCGGGATTCCGCAAAAAGCCCCTGGACCGGCCGATCTTCATCGTCGGCAATCCGCGCAGCGGCACCACCTTCCTGCATCGGTTGCTGCTCGGATCGGGCAATCTGGCGGCGTTCGAGCTGTGGGAGATGCTGTTCCCGGCAATCACGGCACGCAAGCTGCTCGGCCGGATCGTCCCGCGCTTCGACCGGCTCTCGCCGGCGCGCTACCACCCCTCAGATATCCACGACACCAACCTTCGGGGTATCGAGACCGACGATGTGCTGTGGTTCTTCCGCACCCTCGACGGCCCGTTCGCCTGGGCGTACTTCCTGGCTTGGCAGGACACCTGGGGCAGCGAACTGTGCCGCCGGGAGATGGGGGTGGAGGGCGTCAGCCAGCGCGAGAAAGACCGTTTCTTCTCCTACCACGAGAACTGCTGGCAGCGGAACCTGGCCTATAAGAAGGCCGACCGCGTGCTGGCCAAGACCAGCATGTTGACGTTCCGGCTTGACGAACTGCTCGAGCGTTACCCCGACTGCAAGCTGGTCTACATCATCCGCGACCCGGTCGAGGTCATCCCGTCCGGAATGTCGCTGGTCTCGGGCGTGCTGGAGAACGGCTACAACGTCTGGGAGAACACCAGCGAAGAGGACCAGAAGCGCTGGGTGGAGAACCTCTACCAGGCCTCCTGCCAGATGCTGCGTTCCTTCCACGACGACTACGTCGCCGGCCGCATCCCGGAGAAGAACCTCTGCGTCGTGCGCTACACCGACCTACTGCACGACCTGGAGCCGACGATGAAGCGGATCCTGGACTTCATCGAGGTCGAACCCAGCCCGGAGTTCGTCGCCGAGATCGCCGCCCAGGCGGAGAAGCAGCGCTCCTACAAGAGCAAGCACCAGCATTCGCCGGAGAAGTTCAACCTGGACCCCGAGCGCATCCGGCACGACCTCGGGTTCATCTACGACACCTTCCAACTGCCCGGAAAAGCCGGATAACTCTTTCCGGTTAGCGACGCCTCCCTTCTCTGACCTCTGCGGCTTTGAAAAAGCCTGAATATTTGCTATGAAGAAGCGCAGAAACCCGTTAAAACAATGAAGGGGAGGCCCATGGGTCCGTCTAAGTATGTTGGCCGCGTCGGGGGGCTGGCGGCCGCCCTGGGAATCGGTGTCGCGATGTTCACCGCGCCGGCGGTTGCCTGGGCCGAAACGGACTCTCCTTCGGCTGCTTCCGAGAGCAGCTCGGCCTCGAACGGGGCTCCCAGCCGGGGCGATTCGCCGCGTGCCCGCAAGTCGGATACCAGCACGGCCTCCCCGGGACGGGTGCGTACCGGCCGCGCGGCGGCCGCTTCGGGAGCCGACTCCGCGGTGGACGTTCCTTCAGCGGACGTTCCTTCAGCGGACGTTCCTTCGGTCGATGCTCCTTCGGTGGACGCCGGCCCGGCCGCGACGGCCCCGCAGGTCGATGGTCCGCGCCGCAACCGGGCCGCGAACAACGCCGCGGTTCTCCGGGCCGCCGCGTCGCCGGCCACGCCGGCCAACTCCTCCCCGGTGAGCGCCCCCGCGGTCCCCGCGGCGGCGGCCACCGACCTCGAGGTGCCGGTAGCGGTCACGACCTCCGCGATCACAGTGGCCCCGGCCGCTTCGCAGCCCACGCAGTTCACCCTGCCGCCGGCGCTGATCAAGCTGACCTCCCTGCTGCCGGCCAAGCCGGTCATTCTCCCGGTCAAGCCGGCTCCGGCCCCCGGCACCACGCTGGCGACGGTTGCCGATCGCCTCACGACCGCCGTCAACAACGCGGTGGCCCGCATCGTGGAGGCCCTGGCCACGGGTTCGCCGTTCATCCCTGCGACGGAGTCCCCGGCCAACTGGTTGCTGGCCGCGTTCGCGCGTAAGCAGCCGCTCACGGCGGCCGCCACCAACCTGGTTCAGACCAACGCCGAGACCCTCCCGGTGATGCTCAATCTCAACGGCTACAACGTGGTTCCGGCGGGTATCGAGACCGTGGTGAACTTCTACGGTCAGTGGACCTACTGGCCGGGTGTTTCCAGCACCACCCAGGGCGTGCAGGACTACAGCCTCGTCGACCCGGTCACGCAGCAATCGGTGGGCAACTTCACCGCCCTGGTGCAGCAGGGTGACCCGACCTCGCTGGGGACCAGGTACGTCGAACTCCTGGTGACCGCGAACGACGGCCAGAACGTGGGCATCGAGGCCGGGCAGATCCCGCCGGTCGGCTCCATCATCTCGTCGTGGACGCTGCTGGGCATGTTCGGCTGGAAGTACTCCTCGATGCCGACGTCACCGGACACCAACAAGGTCGTGTTCAAGGCGGTGACCCCGTTCGGCGACATCACCGTCCCGTTCTTCAACTACGACGCGGCCGAAGGCATCGTCAATCACACCTTCGACAACAAGCCGATCGACGTCACCGAGGGCTTCAGCATCGTGCCTGAGGATCCGGACGGTGAGACCATCACCGCCCTGTCGGGTCTGCTGCCGCTGTTCAACAGCCTGCAGGGCAACCAGCGCTTCAAGGTGGTGGACTCCAACCAGGTCTCGCAGGGCAGCTTCCAAGGTGACTTCACCGTCACCGGCGACGTCCTGGGCATCTACACCGAGGCGATCCGGGTCACCGCCAACGACGGCATCAACGTCGGCACCGGTCCCGGGGAGGTCCCGCCGGTCGGCTCGGTCTACAACGTCGCCTACCTGGATCTGCTCCGCTCGGTGCTGCTCTACTCGTCGAAGCCGATCGAGGGCGGCACCGTCATCGAGGCCGTGCTGATGACCCCGTTCGGGAACATCAAGTTCCCCAGCCGGTTGAACGCCTCGGTGGAGCCTCCGCTCGACATCGTGGCCCCCGGCGGAAAGACCTTCATCGCCACCTCCGAGCAGTTGCCCGCCGGCGTCAACGGGCTTCCGCCCCGGGACGTGCAGATCCAGGGCTACCAGCAGTTCGACGTCCTCGACTCCGACGGCAACGTCATCGGCAAGGTGGACGCCGACGTGGTCTCCCAGTGGGACAGCTACGGACTGCACAGCAAGTCGCTGCTGATCACCAAGGTCCGGGAGGGCAACCCCGGGGCGGATGCCGAAAACGTCCCGACGGTCGGCACCGTCGTCAACGTCATCTACGCCACCCAGGGCCGGTTCGGCGTCTCCAACTCGATCACCCCCCTGCCGACCGGCGAGGTGCGGGCGTTCCAGTTCCTGACGCCGTTCGGGGTCATCCCGCTGACTCCGGTCACCGCCCCGGTGGGCCGGATTCCGGTGGAGTACTACAACCCGTTCGACATCGTCTGACGCGTTGAGCACTGTGGGCCCCTCCTGACGGAGGGGCCCACAGTGCTTTCGGCTGTCTTTCGGCTGGGGCTTTACGGCTGTCTGGCGGCGCGGCGGTAGAGCACCACCCGGCCGCCCTTCTTCGGCGTGAAGGCGACACCGCGGTGATGCCACTTCTCCCCCGGAGCCGACGTGGTGCGGATGGTCCAATGCCGCAACACGGTTCGTAGGACGACGTCGAGTTCCATGTTGGCGAAGGCGGCGCCGACGCAGCGGCGGGTGCCGCCGCCGAACGGGACCCAGGAGAACGTGTTGGGCTTCTCGTCGAGAAAGCGCTGCGGGTCGAACCGCTCCGGATCCGGGTACACGTCCGGGTCGCGGTGCAACTCCAGCAGGCTGATCAGGATCGAATACCCCTGCGGCAGCCGCCATTCCCCGAGTTCATACATCGGGGCGGCGACGTTGCGACCGGAGAAGTCGATGACGGTCCGGTTGCGCTGGACCTCGAAGATGGTGGCCTGCCGATAGGTGTTGTCGTCCCCCTGGGCCTCGGCCACCAGACGCTCCAGCACCCGGGGGTGCCGGGAGATCCGCTCGAAGGCCCAGCCCAGCGTCGAGGCCGTCGTCTCGTGCCCCGCGGCCAGCAGGGTGAGCATCTCGTCGCCGAGATCGCTTCGGCTCATCGATGTTCCGTCGTCGTAGGTGGAACGCAGGAACAGCGACAGGACGTCGGTGCGGTCTTCGAAATGCGGATCCCGTTGCGCCCGGTCGATCAGCTTGTCCAGGATCGACTCGTAGGTCTGGCGGTAGCCGGCCAGTCTGGCCCACGGGTCCAACCGGTTCCAGCTTCTGGGGGGACGCGCCGGGCTGGGGAACAGCGCCAGCCGGGATCCCAGCGTCACCCACTTGGGGAGGAGTTCCCGCAGTTGCTGCAACTCGACGCCGTCGGCCCCGAACACTGCGCGCAGGATGACGTTGACGGTGATCCGCATCATCGGTTCGAGGGTTTCGAACTCGACGCCGTCGGGCCAGGAGGCCATCTCGCGCATGGTCTCCTCTTCCACGATGCGCTCGTAGACGGCGATGCTCTTGCCGTGCAGGGGCGGGGTGAGCAACTTGCGGCGGCGCCGGTGATCGGCGCCCTCGAGCCCGAACACCGAGCCCTTGCCGAGCAGGCGGCTGAGGTTGGGCTGGATGTTGTGCAGAACCTCGGGGCTGGTGGTGAAGATCTGCTTGGCCAATGCGGGGTCGGAGACGATGACGGCGTTGCCGAACACCGGCAGCCGGACCGTGGCGGCGCGCCCCTGGGTGCGGGTCAGCCACTGGATGAAGGGCCGGCGGGCCCCGATGAAGGCCAGGCCGATCAGCGGGTCCGGCGTGCGGGGCGAGGGGGGAAGCTTGGCTCCGTCGCCGACGGCCGTCTGGAGCGCCTGGCTCATTGAATCCTCCTGCGGTACCGAGGTGTACCAGATAGTCGTCCGCTACGGTACCGTTGAGTACCACGCGTTGACAAGGGAGGATCGGGGTGAGCGCACCGGTCGCCGAGCAGACCGCGCCCGGCCAGGACTTCCGGCGACGCCTGCTTGACGGTCTGGCCACCGGGATCGAGGAGCGCGGCTACCGGGACACCACGGTCGCCGACATCGTCCGGCACGCCCGGACCTCCAAGCGCACGTTCTACGACCACTTCGCCACCAAGGAGGAGTGCTTCTTCGAACTGCTGGACACCAACAACGAGGATCTCGTCGCGACCCTGCGCGCCGCCGTCGACCCGGCGGCACCGTGGCGCGAACAGGTGCGGCAGGCCGTCGCGGCCTACGTCGGGACCATCGAGGCCGCCCCGGCACTCACGCTCAGTTGGATCCGGGAACTGCCCGCACTCGGCGCCGGGGCGCGGCCGATGATGCGCCGCGGAACCGGGCGCCTGGCCGAGGCGATCGTCGAACTGACCGGCGGTCCGGGCTTCGGTGCCGCCGGTGTGGCCCCGCTGTCGTCGACGGCGGCGGTGATTCTGGTCGGGGGGCTTCGAGAGTTGACCGCGCAGACCGTCGAGGACGGCCGCCCGGTGGCGGAGATGATCGGGCCGGCGGCGGCGGT
>CAZADG010000061.1:10680-22630 GCA_964483865.1 uncultured Mycobacterium sp.
AGACCGTCGAGGACGGCCGCCCGGTGGCGGAGATGATCGGGCCGGCGGCGGCGGTGGCCGCGGCGCTGCTGGCGGGGCGCTGAGTTCAGCCGCGAAAGTCAGCGGGCGGGCAGCACGAACGCGAACGGCCGTGGAAAGCCGAGCCCTTGCAGCCTGCCCGACCGGATGGCGTCGCACTCGACCTCAACCAGACGGCCCGACGACGGTTCGTAGCACCGAAACCTCGACTCCGTGATCTCGGTCAACAGCACCCAGTGCCGCGGAATCACCGACCCGATCAGCATCGCCACCGGCCGGCCCTCCCCCACCGCGGCACACACGTCGGTCAGCCCGTCGCGCGGGCGCATCGCGCGCCACCGGTACGCAACGGCGCTGTGCGCGTTGACGGCCCGGGCCACACCCGCCGGGGTGGTACCCAGCGCGCGGGGCCACACGACGTTGACCGCCCGGTGCACCCGGCCCTGCTCGGCGTCGAACCACTGCTGCGCCCGCTCGGCCTGCAGGGCCGCACCGTAGTCGGCGTCGAGCATCGCCCGCGCCATCACCGCCACACTCGGCCCGCAGGTCACCCCGTCGCGCTGCCGCAGCCACATGACCCCAGGCTAATGCGGTTGGATGGGGTCCATGGGTTCACTTGGTTCAACGATGCGGGCCGAACGTTTCTACGCCGACACCAGAACCGTCACGGTGGAGGATGTCCCGATCCCCGAACCCGGTCCCGGCGAGGTGCTGGTCAAGGTGGCGTTCTGCGGCATCTGCCACTCCGACCTCAGTCTGATCTCCGGTGCCTTCCCCTCCCAGCGCGACGTCGTCACCCAGGGGCACGAAGCGTCGGGCACCATCGCGAAGATCGGCCCCGACGTCACCGGGTGGGCCGAGGGCGACCGGGTGGTGGTGGCCGCCGGACGGCCGTGCGGTGACTGCCCGAACTGCCGCCGCGGGGATGTCAGCGGATGCCTGCGGATGCAGCTGATGGCCTTCGCCTACGACGGCGGCTGGGCGGAGTACACGGTGGCGCTTGCCGCCGGGCTGACCCGGGTGCCCGACAACGTCCCGTTGGAGCAGGCCGCGATCCTGGCCGACGCGGTGTCCACCCCGTACGGCGCGGTGGTGCACACCGGCACGGTCGGGATCGGCGAGTCGGTGGGGGTGTGGGGCATCGGTGGGATCGGCACCCACATCGTGCAATTGGCCCGCCTCGTGGGGGCCGCGCCGATCGTGGCCCTCGACATCAACCCGGCGGTGCGGGAGCGGGCGCTCGAACTGGGCGCCGACTTCGCCCTAGACCCAGCGGACTCCGAGGTGGGAGAACGCCTCGCCGAGATCACCGGTGGCCGCGGCCTGGACATCGCGTTCGACGCGGTGGGATTGACGTCGACGTTCGAACAGGCACTGAATTGCCTGACCGTGGGCGGCCGGCTGGTGGCGGTCGGGATGAGCGCGGAGTCACCGTCCGTCGGTCCGACATCGTTGTTCGGCTTCACCCAGCGAAAGGTGCTGGGACACTTGGGCTATAAGAATGCCGACATCGAGACGCTGGCTCGGCTGGTGTCGATGGGGCGGCTCGATCTGTCCCGCTCGATCAGCCGGATCATCCCGCTCGAGGACATCCGCGAGGGTATCGAGATGCTCGAGCGGGGCGAGGGTAATCCGATCCGAATCCTGGTGCAGCCCAACGGTTCACATCGGTGAATCCTCGTACCCCAATTCGCGATGGTCGATCGGGCAGGTCCCGGTCGCGCTCCCGCGTTACCCCGACCCGGGGGGAGCGCAAAGAGGAGACCCGGCGGGCGCTGATCGGCGCGGCCCTCACGCTGCTCGGCGACCGGGGCTTCAGCGGTTTGAGTCTGCGGGAGGTCACCCGCGAGGCCGGCGTCGTTCCCGCCGCCTTCTACCGGCACTTCGACTCCATGGACGCCCTGGGACTGGTGCTCATCGACGAGTCGTTCCGGTCGCTGCGCGACATGCTGCGCAACGCCCGCGCGGGCGATCTCGATCTGAGCCGGGTGATGGAGTCCAGCGTCGACATCCTCACCGCCAGTGTCACCGAGCAGCGCGAGCACTGGCGCTTCATCGGCCGGGAACGCTCCAGCGGCGTCCCGTCATTGCGCTACGCCATCCGCACCGAGATCCGCCTGATCACCTCCGAGTTGGCCACCGACCTGGCCCGCTTCCCCGGATTGAATGTCTGGAGCACCGAGGATCTCACCATCCTGGCCAACCTTTTCGTCAACTCGATGATCATCATCGCCGAGGCCCTCGAGGACGCGAACGACGCGACGGCGGTGGCGGAGATCAAGCGCACCGCGGTCAAGCAGTTGCGGATGATCGCCCTCGGGATTGCGGGCTGGCGGAGCAGCACCGCCTGAGCCGGGTCGTTCGTCATGTGGTGCAACACCCACCACGAGTCGATCGAGTTCACACGCCTCCGGCCGAGTTCGCGGCAGCCTGGAAACCCCGGTCTGCCTTCCGGCGCCGGATCACTCGGTTGTCCCCGGTTCGCCTTCACCAGATGTGCCACACGCTTCGCGCGGCCACCGACTGCTAGAAGCCCTCCGCCGGGGTGCGGTTCGCCCTAGCCTGAGCTATGCGCAACCCGCACGCCGGCGAGCCGTTCACCGACTCCGACGCCGAGATCGCCGCCGCGCTGGCCGACGTGTCCATCCCCGCGCTGCTGATGTCGTGCGTGCACATGACCGACGACGACGCGGTGCGCTTGGCGATCCTCGACGGACCGCTGCGGCCTGCCGGACTGTTCCTCAACGAGGTGCAGGGCTTCATGTCCGAGGAGGACAAGGCCGCCGCCCGCACCCTGGCCTTGGACATCATCACCGACTACCGGGACCGGGGCTGTCCCGAACCCGCGCCGGTGCCACCGGCGCTGCTGAAGCGGATGATGGACTGGATCGCCGCGGCCGAGGTGCCCGACGAGTACGTCCCGATGATGCTCGAGGAGATGGAACTCGACGGCGGTGACGCCCGTAGCGATGAACTGCACTCCGATCCGGCCGCCCGTGCCGACTTCCCGGTGATCGTGATCGGATGCGGCCAATCCGGACTGCTCGCCGCGATCCGCCTCCAACAGGCGGGGGTGCCGTTCACCGTGATCGAGAAGAACGCCGGCGTCGGCGGGACCTGGTGGGAGAACCGCTACCCCGGCGCGCGGGTGGATGTGGGAAATCACTTCTACTGCTACAGCTTCGAACCGGCCGACCACTGGAGCGAGTTCTTCGCCCGCCAACCCGAACTGCAGACCTATTTCGCCGACGTGATGGCCCGCCATGGTGTCGGCGAACACGTGCGGTTCAACACCGAGGCGACCTCGCTGGTCTGGGACGACGACACTGGCACGTGGACGGTCACGCTGTCGACCGGTGAAACACTGCGCGCCAGAGCGGTCATCAGCGCGGTCGGTCAACTCAACGCGCCCTTCATCCCCGACTTCCCCGGTATGGCCACCTTCAACGGCCCGGCATTCCACACCGCCCGATGGGACGAGAGCGTCGACCTCACCGGCAAGGACGTGGTGATGATCGGTGCGGGCGCCACCGGTTTCCAGATCGCCCCGGCGATCGCCGACACCGTCGGGCGTCTGACCATAATCCAGCGCACGGCACAGTGGATGTTCCCCAACCCGAACTACCACGCCGCCGTCGGTCCCGGAATGCGCTGGGCCATCAAGCATCTTCCGTTCTACGGCCGCTGGTATCGGTTCCTGATCTTCTGGCCCGGCTGCGACACCGGGCTTGCCGCAGCCAAGGTGGACCCGGACTGGCCTGACCAGCAGCACGCCGTCAGCGCCGCCAACGACATGGCGCGGATGATGTTCACGCAGTGGATCACCAGCCAACTCGACGGCTCCCCGAAGTCAGAACAGTTGGCCGCCGCAGTGATCCCGGACTATCCGGCAACCGGCAAGCGCACCCTTCAGGACAACGGCAGTTGGTTGCAGACCCTGCGCCGCGACAACGTCGAACTGGTTCGCGGCGGCGTCGAGCGCATCGACGCGCACGGCGTCGTCGACAGTCACGGCGACCGGCATCACGCCGACGTGATCGTCTACGCCACCGGTTTCCGGGTGAACGACTTCCTGTCCTCGCTGACCGTTACCGGACGCGACGGCGTCGAGCTGCACGACGCCTGGGGGCAGCGCCCGGCCGCCTATCTCGGCATCACCGTCCCGGGTTTCCCGAACTTCTTCTGCATGTACGGCCCCGGCACGAATCTGGCCAGCGGCGGCAGCCTGATCTTCCACTCCGAGTGCGAAATCCGTTACATCATGGGTTGTGTCGACCTCCTGCTGGCATCCGGCAAGAAGGCCATCGAACCGACGCAGCAGGCCTACGACGACTGGTACCAGAGATGCCAGGCGGAACTGAAGACCATGGTGTGGTCACAGCCGAGCATCCCCCACAGCTTCTATAAGGACGCCCGCGGCGTGGTGCATTCGCTGAGCCCATGGCGACTGGTGGACTTCTGGGCGTGGACGCGTGCGCCCGATCCCGCCGACTACGTGATGCGTTGACCCGTGTCGGCTGAGATCACGCTGCTCCTTCTTGTGGTGGCCGGACTCGGGCTGGGCTTCGCCAACGCGCTCGCCTCCTCCGGCTCGGCGCTGTCACTTCCGATTCTGCTGGGCCTGGGACTACAACCCGAACTGGCCAACGGCACCAACCGGGTCGCGGTCCTGGTGGGCGCCCTTGCGGCAGTGACGTCCTTCGCCCGGGCACGACTCATCCAGTGGCGCATCGTGATACCACTGATGGCCTCCGCTGCGGTCGGTTCGCTGATCGGGGTACGAATCTCCGAGATCCTCTCGCCCTCGCGGATGCATCTGGCCATCGTGGCCGCCGAGTGCGTGGCCCTGGTGCTGCTGCTGATTCGGCCGTCGCGATGGGTGAACGCCACCGGCGACCATCCGCGAGTGGGCCCGGTTCAACTGGTTCTGGTCTTCCTCATCGGCATCTGGACGGGTTTCGTCGTTCTCGACGGCGGCACGTATCTGCTTCTGCTGCTGGTCTTCTCGGTCGGGTTCAGTGTGCTGGGCGCCAACGCGGCCAAGGCGGCGATCATGGCCACCATCGCAGCGGTGACCCTGCCGGTACTGGCCGTCGGCGACCACGTCGACTGGGGTGCCGCGGGGGTGATGTCTGTCGGGTCGTTGGCGGGCGGCCTGCTGGCCGCGCGAGTGGCGAGGGTCCCGGGGGCGGCCAGGTGGGTCTACCGGTTGATCGTGGTGATCCTGATCGGCGAACTCGGCCACCTCATCATCGGTGCACTGCGCGGCTGATGGCACTCGTCGAACGCTCCCAGTTCACCGGGAAGGTCACAGACCTCACCGGGCCCGGACTGACCGATCAGTTCGGTGTCACGTGTACCGACCTGGGCGCCACGGTGCGGGCCGCCGACGGCAATCTGGTGTCGGTCTTCGGCGACACCTTCTCCGGCAACCGGGTCGGCTCCGGGGACTGGCGCTCACCGGTGATCCTGATCGGCACCGGGGACGCCACCCACCCCATCGTCTACCGGAAGGCCGCCGGCGCCGACCCGCGCTACGCCCGGCAACTGTGGCACTACCGGCACCGCCACCACCCCGGTCTGCTGCGGCGCGGAATCAGCACCGTGATCCCCTCGGACCTGCTGCGCGTCGGCGACACCCTGTACCTGCACGCCATGGTCAATCAGGGCCTGCACAACGTGGCCTGGACCGAGATCTGGCGCTCCGACGACAACGGCACGTCCTGGCGAAAGATCGGCCAACCGGCGAGGATCCCGGCGGGCCTGTATCGCGGGCATGCGCAGTGCTGGACCTGGGATTACGACCCGTCAGACGGTTGGGTCTATGTGGTGTCGACCGGCTTCCAGCGCAACAAGGGACTCATCCTGCGCCGGGTCCGGCCCGCCCACATCGGCGACCAGGACCGCTACCTCGCCTGGGCGGGCGGCCGGTGGGGCGCGGAAGCCGACGTCATCACCCCGCCCGGCGAGACCTGGGGTGAGCTGTCACTGCGCCGATTGGAGTGCGGCACATGGGTTCTGGGCGGATTCCTGTCGTCGTCTTATGCGCTGGGTTATCGCACCGTCGCCCACCCGGCGTCGGACCTCGACGACGTTCCGGTGCAGCGGCCGGTATTGGGTTGCGGCTGGGACAGCGAGGACCACGACGGGTGCCGGGTGGCGCAGTTGTATGGCGGCTATGTGCTGCCGGGTAGCCGGCTGGACGTCCTCGGCGGGGTAGGACTGGTGGTGTCGCAGTGGAACACCGCGCGGGGGTGGCCGTACCGGTCGATGCAGTTCAGGGTCACGCTGGACGACACCACCTAGGCTCTCTGGCTACAGTGGCTAGGTGCTAGTGCGAAGCCTTCTCTCCACGGCGGTGATTGCGGGTGCCGGCCTCTCGGCGGCTGCCACCGCCGCTGCCGCACCCGATTCCGGTCCGGCCCTGCCCGACGTCGTGTCCTACATGCCGGTGAATCCGGCGGACTACAGCGTCAACGGCGGCAAATGGCTGGGATTCGCCGGGCCTGCCGGGGTGGTCTGCGCGATCGACGTTCTGGCCGGCAATTACGGCTGCAGCGGGCCTCTCCCCGGCGCGCCCGAAGGGGTCAACCTGGTGAGCGGCGGGGTGTCGGGACCACCGGCCTTCGGGACCAGCGAGGCGCCCTACGCCGCCGCCGGCCCGGTGCGGCCGCTGGCGCCGGGCACCCGGCTGAGCTTCCGCTCGATCTTCTGCGGGGCCGACGCTGCGGGTGCGGTGGCGTGCGTGAACGGCCCGGTCGGTTTCGTCGTCGGCCCGGCCGGCACCTACATCCATGTGCCTCCCCCGCCGCCCCCGCCGCCGGTCGAACCGGTGCCGACGGACGGTGCTTTCGGCGGCGTGCCGCCTCTGGGGGCTCCCCTTCCCTAGCGGGGTCAGCGTGGCTGGCGCCACATGGGAATCAGCGGCGGCCCGCCGCCCGGCATCGCGATCTCACCGGTGATCTCGAACCCGAACCGCAGGTAGTACGGGACGTTGTCGGGGTTGCTCGACTCCAGATACGCCGGCGCCGCCTCGGCGTCGCAGCGGTCCAGCCGCGAACGCATCAGGGCCGCACCGAAACCCCCGCCACGCACACCCGGGTCGCTGCCGATCATCGCCAGATACCAGTGCGGTTCCTCGGGGTGGTTGGCCTTCATCTCCTCGCTGAGCGCGCGTGCCACCCCCAAGCGGCCGCGGAAGGTTCGCACCAGCGCGGGCAGCATCGCGATCTGCCCGAGCGGATTCTGCAACGACCGGCCCGGCGGATCCCACAGCGCGGCCGCCCCCAACCCGGACGCGCCGGCCGGCAAGGTGGCGACCTCCACCCCGCCGCCGGCCAGGAAATGGTGGCGCGCCATGGTCGCGAAGAAGCCCGGCAACGCCGCGGCCCGGCGGGCGGCGTCGGGCTGCAACCAGCAGAAGACCGGGTCGTCCTGGAAAGCCCGGGCCAACGTCCGGGCCAGGGCCGCAACATCGGTCCGGTGAGCGGGTCGCACCTCGGGTGGCATCCGTCGAACGCTAATCGAGGACGCCTAGATAAGCACCGTCACGCCCAGCGCAACCACACACGACACCACCGCGGCGGTGGTCAGACCGTAGACGACGGTGCCCGCCCGGCCGGTGGCGAACTCACCCATCAGGTCGCGGTCGCGGCCGAGTCCGACCATCGCCAGCAGCAGCGGAACCAGCAGCACCGCATTGAGCACCTGGGTGCCGACCAGGATCGACACCAGGGGGGCGTCGGGGGTCAACACCAGCGCCGTGCCGATCAGGGTGATGGCGCCGTAGGTCAGATAGAAGGTGCGGGCCTCGCTGTAGGGATCGTCGAGCGCGGCCTCCACCCCGGCGTACTCGCAGACCGAGTACGCGGTGGACAGCGGAAGGATCGACGCGGCCAGCAGCGACGCCCCGATCAGGCCGACGGCGAACAGCGTGGAGGCGGCCTCCCCGGCCAGGGGTTGCAGGGCCACCGCGGCGTCGGCGGCGTCGGCGATGCTGCGCCCGTCGCGATTCAGGGTGGCCGCGCAGGCGACGACCACGAAGAAGCCGATCACCCCGGTCAGGACCGCACCGGTCACCACGTCGACGCGCTCCAGTCGCAGATCCTCGGTGCGCAGTTTCTTGTCCACCGCATAGGACTGCATGAACGACAGCCCCCAGGGCGCCAGGGTCGTGCCCAGCGTCGCGGTCACGATCGCGACCGCTTCACCGGTCATCGGCATGCTCGGCACCAACGTGCCGTGCAGCGCCGCACCCCAGTCCGGGCGGGCCATGAACCCGGAGGCGATGTAGGCCAGGAACACCGTGGACAGCAGCAGCAGCACCCGCTCCACCCGGTGGAAGCTGCCCCGCAGCACCAGCAGTGACACCGCGACCGCCGCCACCGGCACGCTGATGTAGCGGCTCACCCCGAAAATCTCGAAACCTGCTGCGATACCGGCGAATTCAGCGCAGGTGGTTCCGATGTTGGCCACCACCAGCGCGACCAGCACCACCCCGCCGACCCGCACCCCGTAGCGCTGCCGCACCAGTCCGACCAACCCCTGGCCGGTGACCACCCCCATCCGCGCGGCCAGACCGTGAAACACCACCAGCGCCAGCGTCGACAACAGCAGCACCCACAGCAGCTGGTAGCCGTGATCGGCTCCGAGCACCGAGTAGGTGGTGATCCCGGCCGGGTCGTCGTCGGACAGGCCGGCGAGCAGTCCGGGCCCCAGCACGGCGAGCAGCGCCGCCCACCGGGTACGCAGCCGCGTCATGCGCGCCGGCGGCGGATCAGACGGCGACGGTGCGGCCACACCCCCGAGCGGAAGAAACGCCGGCCGATCAACGGTGAGCGGCGATGGATCCGCGCGGCGACCTCCGGATGCACCGCCCGCACCGCGTCGGCGGCCACCTGCGGATCACGCACAGCCAGGATCTCCGAGGCGGTATCGACGTCCACCCGGCTGACCAGCGCCGCCAGGCCCCGGGCATCGAGGCGGTGCACCGCCGCCCGCGGTGTGGACAGCTGGACGGCGTGACCGCGCTCGGAGGTCAGGTGCAGATCGCCCCAGGCCACGATGTCCTGGCTGGGCGGCACCCGGCGAAGGCCGAGCCGACGCAGCACCCCGGTGAAGCCGACGTCCACTCCGCACAGTTCCAGTCGGCCGTCATGGGTCCGAGCGAGCAGCACGTCGGCCACCCGGGCCAGCCGCTGCCCGACGACATCGACGATCTGGGTGTCCAGCACATCGCGGGCCAGCAGGATCTCATCGTCGGCCAACGGGGGTGGGCCGTCGTGGGATCCGCCGGGTGCGGCGGTGACGACGACCCGGCCCGGGTGGAACTCGCTGACCGCGTCCCACCCGACCATCGCCAGTGACCTGTCCGGCAGCCGAACCAGCAACCGTTGCACCAACTGGACGCCGTCCAACCGCACGGTCAGATCGGCCAGCCGCCCCACCACCCGACCGTCCGGTGTGGACACCTGCTGACCGGTCAGGCGGCTGAGCAGCAACACGGCTCACAGCATGCCGTATTCACTGATCTAATCGAGCAATGCGGGCATTGCGGATGGTGGGCTTCGGACGCGAACCGGAATTGATGGAGGTGCCCGACCCCACACCCGGTCCGGGTGAAGTGGTGGTGAAGGTCGGCGGGGCCGGGGCCTGCCATTCCGATCTGCACGTGCTCTACGAACTCGACGCCTCGGCCGTGTGGCAGATTCCGATGACGCTGGGTCATGAGACCGCAGGCTGGGTGCACGCGACGGGCAGCGGGGTCGAAGGTCTGACCGAGGGCGACCCGGTCGCGGTCTACGGGGCGTGGGGATGCGGGGTGTGCCAGCGCTGCGCGGTCGGCATGGAGAACTACTGCGAGCGGCCGTCGGTGATCGGCGGCGCGGGCTTGGGCGTGGACGGCGGCATGGCCGACTATCTGCTGGTCCCCCATCAGCGGCATCTGGTTCCGTTGCCGGCGGGCCTGGATCCGGTGGTGGCCGCTCCGCTGACCGACGCCGGCCTGACGCCCTATCACGCGATCCGCCGGTCCTGGCCCAAGCTGACCCCCGACGCCACCTGCGTGATGATCGGGGTCGGCGGTCTCGGCCACATCGGCGTGCAGATCGCCCGGGCGACCACCGCGGCCCAGGTGATCGCCGTCGACGTCAAGCCCGAAGCGCTGGAGTTGGCCCGCAAGGTGGGCGCCCACCACGCGGTGCTGTCCAATGACACCGCCGCCGAGGCGGTCCGCGAACTCACCGGCGGCCGCGGAGCCGACGTCGTCATCGACTTCGTGGGCGCCACCCCGACGATGAACCTGGCCCGCGCCGTGGCCCGCACCATGGCCGACGTCACCATCGTCGGGATCGGTGGCGGCGAGGTTCCACTCGGTTTCTTCTCCCAGCCCTACGAGGTCAGCATCGCCACCACCTACTGGGGCAGCCGGCCCGAGTTGTCTGAACTGCTGGCGTTGGCCGCCCACGGCCAGGTGTCCACCGAGCGCACGGTCTACTCGCTGGATGACGCCGCGGCGGCCTACCGGGACCTGCATGAGGGCCGCGTGACCGGCCGGGCGGTGGTAGTGCCGTAGGACGGCTCAGGCCCGGGAACGCGCTTCCCACCAGCGCTGTCCCGAGACCATCACACACATGATCGACGTCGCAAGCACCAGCGACTCCCACGCCGGTCGAACGTTGCCGAACGCGATGAGCCCGACCATCAGTAGGGCCACCACAAGCCGTAGGCCGTTGACCCGTCTCGTCATGATGTAGACGAAGGCGACGTGGCTCAGGAGGAAGAGTGCGAGCCCCCCGAAGAACGCGCCGCAGATGTGCGTCTCGAAGGGTTCCGTCGGCCGTACCAACGCGGCATGCGGGCCGAGAGCCAGCAGTACGGTCCCGACCAACAGCGGGAAATGCAGCAGTGAGTAACCGCGGCGGGCCAGCGTGTTCTGCTCAATCCCGGCTGGTGCGTGCATGAGTGCGTTTCGCGCAGCGTCGTCGGTTCCATCGAAATAGACACCCCATACCGAGGCCAGCAAGGCCACGCTGGTGAGAACGAGGAGCACCGTGCTGCCGTTCAATCTAGCGGTTTGGGTTGACATAATCGTCTCGCCCAGAGCAATGATCACGATCAGCCCATGCCGCTCGGCAAAGTGTCCGGGGGCGGCAAGACTCGGGCGGTACGGCCGCACCCCCTGCCGCAAACCGAAACGACTGACGATGACCACGATCGCGAAGTCAGCGATGATGGCCAGGGCCCACAAGACGTACCCGAGGCCGCCCTCGACGGCAGCACCGCTATAAAGCAGGACCACAGCGATCACGCCGGCGATTGAGGCGTAGACCACGCTGGTGCGCAATAGTTTTTCACCTCGACTTGCGAGCAGCCCGAGGGTGAAGTGCACCAACCTGATCACTACGTAGGCCGAGATGAACTCGTACATCACCGGACTGCCGGCGTACCAGAACGCTCCATGGTCGAAGGCGTCCGGGATGCTCAATGCCATCACCCCGAATGCACCCATTGCGGTGAAAATAGCGAGTCGGACGACTACTGATTGAGGGTTGAGAGCGCTGGTGTACCAGGCGAACCCTGTCCATCCGCGCCATAGCAGGGCGAGAATGAACACGGCGTCAATGACGCTCAGCCAACCTTGCCCGTGCGCAACGTACGCGGTGCACTCGCTGAATGCCAGGACGAAGACCACATCGAGGATCAGTTCGATAGGGTTGGCAGCCTCGTCTCCCTTGCGAGCGAGCCTGAAATGTTTATGGACACTGTGGGCCATATCCGGTCACCGGCCTTAAGGGTTGCTGGATTCAAGACCTCTCCATGTCCCGCGTAAGTTACCCGGCTGATAGTCGAATTTCATCTTCTTCCAGGGTGAAACGGTTGCGCCGACGTCGGCCGAACCGTTGACTGTGACCATGTGGGACTTCGAGACCGA
>CAZADG010000062.1:0-21305 GCA_964483865.1 uncultured Mycobacterium sp.
ACGCTGTGAAGACGCAGATCTGTGAGCAGTACGGCATCGAGTTCCCGCTGTTCGCGTTCAGCCATTGCCGCGATGTCGTCGCCGCTGTCACCAATGCCGGCGGAATGGGTGTGCTCGGCGGGGTGGCGTTCCGGCCCGATCAGCTCGAGCAGGAACTGACCTGGATCGACGACCATGTCAATGGAAAGCCCTACGGCGTGGACATCATCGTCCCGGCCAAATACGAGGGCAAGGGCGAGAATCTCACCCGCGACCAACTCGCCGAGCGGATTCCGGCCGAGTACCGCGAATTCATCAACGAACTTCTCGAAGCGCACGACATCGAGTTCGAGGAGTTGCGGGTCGGGTCCTCCGCGCTCGGCGGCGACACCGGCAAGGGTCTGCTCGACGTTGCGCTCAACCACCCGATCGCGTTGATGGCCAACGCCCTCGGCGTGCCGCCGGACTACATGATCGAGGCCGGTAAAGAACGCGGAATCCCAGTGGCTGCGCTCGTCGGCGCCAAGGAACACGCCATCAAGCAGGTGAAGGCCGGCGTCGACCTGATCGTGGTGCAGGGCACCGAGGCCGGCGGGCACTGCGGCGAGGTGACGACGCTGGTGCTCATCCCCGAGGTGCTCGAGGCCATCGCCGAAATCCCCGGCGGCAAGGACGTTCCGGTGCTGGCCGCGGGCGGCATCGTGACGGGCCGTCAGATGGCGGCGTGCGTGGCCATGGGCGCGGCCGGCGCCTGGACCGGCTCGGTGTGGCTGACCACCGAGGAAGCCGAAACCGCGCCCTACACCAAGCAGAAGATGCTGTCGGCGTCCTCCCGCGACACCATCCGCTCGGCCGGCCGCACCGGCAAGCCGTCGCGCCAGCTCCGCTCGGACTGGACCGATGCGTGGGCGCCGAACCCCAAGGGCCGCCAGCCGCTGCCGCTGCCGTTGCAGGCGATGATCGCCGAACCCGCCCTGCGCCGGATCGACAAACTCGCTGAGACGGGCCACCCGGGAGCGCAGGCGCTGTCCACCTACTGGGTCGGCCAGGGTGTGGGCCTGATGAACAAGATCAAGCCCGCCCGCGAGGTGGTGCTGGAGTTCATCGAGGACTACGTCAATGCCGCCGAACGGCTTTTCCGCACCCTCGACGACTGAGCTCGCCTAGATTCGGTGGCCGTGAACACAATCTTCACGGCCCGCAAGGTCATCACGATGAACCCGGCCAATCCGGAGGCCGAAGCGGTCGCGGTCCGAGACGGGCGCATCGTGTGCGCCGGAAGCCTCCAGGAATGCCAGGACTGGGGTGAGGCGACGATCGATGACCGCTTCGCCGGCCACGTTCTGGTTCCGGGTTTCGTCGAAGCGCACGGCCACACGATGGACAGTGCCAGTGAGTTGATGCCGTTCGTCGGCTACTACCCGTACCCGCTGTCGGACGGAACCATGACCACCCCGATCCGCAGCTACGACGACCTCATCGCGCGCCTCAAAGATGAGGACGCCAAACTCTCGGCCGGAGAGCCGCTGGTGGCCAATGGTTTTGATCCGATCTACTTCCCGGACCTGCCGCGGCTGTCCAAGCGTGAACTCGATCAGGTTTCGACCACCCGGCCGGTCTTCGTCCGGCACGCCAGCGGTCACCTCGCCACCGTCAACACCGCCCTCCTCGATGCCGAGGGCATCACCAAGGAGTCCCCGACACCGGGTGTCGGCCGCGACGCTGACGGCGAACTCAACGGTGAACTGCAGGAAGCTCCGGCCATGATGCTGGCCAAGGCGGCCTTCGCGAAGGCGATGTCGAAGAGCGTCGGCGCCGAACCGATTCGGATCCACGCCGCCATGTGCCGCAACGCCGGGGTGACCACCTCCACCGAGTTGGTCGGCATGCTGCTCATCGACGCCACCCAGGTACAGGTGTGGCAGGACACCGTCAACGACCCCGCCTTCCCGGTCCGGATGGTCCTCTACAACCTGCCCACCATGCCGGGCAGCGCCGCCGACTACGACTCCGTCGCCGACGCGGCGGTCGAACTGCGCGCGATCGAGTCCGACAAGTTGCGGGTGCCCGGCATCAAACTGGTCGCCGACGGCTCCATCCAGGGCTGGACCGCCGTGGTCAACGAACCCGGTTACTTCACCGGGGAGGACCACGGGCTGCTGATGTTCTCGCCGGAGGATCTTCTGGCAGCGGTCCGGGCATTTCACGCCCGCAAGCTCAATGTGCACTGCCACTGCAACGGTAACGGCGCCGGTGAGATCTTCATCGACGCCGTCGAAGAGGCGTTGCGCACCGACGCCTGGCTGGACCACCGCCACGTGCTGCAGCACTCCCAGATGACAACGGCCGCGCAGTACCGCCGGATGGGCCGGATGGGCATCTGCGCCAACATCTTTACCAACCACATCTGGTACTGGGGCGACCAGCACTACGAGCAGACCATGGGGCCCGAACGCACCCGCGGAATGTGGGCGTGTCGCACAGCCCTGGAGAACAGGGTCCCGCTCTCGTTCCACACCGACTCCGGGGTCACACCGATCGGCCACCTGATGACGATGTGGTGTGCGGTCAACCGCGTCACGCCCAGCGGGCGTGTGCTTGGTGAGTACGAGAAGATCACCCCGTACGAGGCGCTGCATGCAGCGACCATCGGCGCCGCGTTCCAGTTGCACATGGACCATGAGATCGGCTCCATCGAGGCGGGCAAGTTCGCCGACTTCGCGGTACTCGCTCAATCCCCGCTCGACGTCGACCCGATGGTGATCCGTGACGTCGAGGTGTGGGGGACGGTGGTGGGCGGTATACCGTTCGAGGCTGCGCGCGGGTGACCCCGCCGGCGCCCATCCCGGTCACCGTTATCGGCGGCTACCTTGGGTCGGGCAAGACGACTCTGCTCAACGGACTTCTCGCCCAGTCAGCAGGTCGCCGGATCGCGGTACTGGTCAACGATTTCGGTGACATCGGTATCGACAGCGACCTGATCGCCGCCGCAGACGGCGACACCGTCACGCTGACCAACGGTTGTGTGTGCTGCATGATCGGCAGCGACCTGATGACAGCGCTGTGGTCGGTTCGCGACCGCGACGAACCGCCCGACCAAGTGATCATCGAGGCCAGTGGGATCGCCGACCCGGCGTCCATCGCTCACCACGCGCTGACCCCCGGCTTCGATCTGGACGGAGTCGTGGTGTTGCTCGACGCCGAGACGGTGCGTCGCCGCGAGCGCCACCCGGTGGTGGGGCGCACCATCCGCCGCCAGTTGGCCGCCGCGGATGTACTGGTAATCAACAAAATCGACCTGGTCTCGAGCAATCAGCTCACCGACCTCGACAGCTGGTTGGTCAGAGTCGCTCCGCGAGTTCCGGTGCTGCACACCCGTGCGGGCCGGGTGCCACTGTCGGCTCTTGTGGGGTTCTCCCACCACGAGATCCCGTCGGCCGGGGCGCTGTCCCACGACGACGAGTACGTCGCCACCAGCGTGCTGCTGGATAGGCCCATCGAACGTTCCGAACTCGAACGGCTACTCGACGGCCTGCCCTCGGGAGTTCTCCGAGTCAAAGGAATTGTGCAGCTGGCCGATTCGCCCGACCAGCGCACGGTCGTCCATCGGGTCGCCAGCCGACGGAGCCTGACCCACGAGGGGTTGTGGCGCGACGGCGAGGGGGGTCGACTGGTCGTCGTCGCCCTGACCGGAACCCGATTCAATCTAGATCGAGCAGATGGAGCACCGACTTAAGAAGTCACCGCCTGTACACCGACACATCACCCGTCCGTTGAGTCGCGGACAGATGTCGTGGCCATCGTTCGGTTCGTGAGCGCAACCTCGGTACTCATCGCCCCCCAACCGACCCGTCTCGAGACGGACCCTCGCTACACCCTCCTGCTGACCACCGACCCGGAACATGTACTGGCCGTGCAACGGCTTCGCTACGAGGTCTTCTCGGGTGAGCCAGGCTTTGCCCTGCGCAACGACGACCATCTCGACGCCGACCGCTTCGACCAGTTCTGTGACCACCTGATTGTCCGCGAGGAGCACTCCGGGCACGTGGTGGGCTGCTACCGCATGCTCCCTCCGACGGGCGCGATCGCGGCCGGCGGCCTCTACACGGCAACGGAATTCGATATTCGACTGCTGGATCCACTCCGGCCGTCGATGGTCGAGATGGGCCGCGCAGTGGTGCGGAAAGATCACCGCAACGGCGCGGTCATCCTCATGATGTGGACGGGCATCTTGGCCTATCTCGACCGCTGCGGCTACGACTACGTCATGGGCTGCGTCTCGGTGCCCACGCACGGCGAAGGAAGGCCCGGAAGCCAACTCCGCGGTATCAGAGACCTTGTGCTCGGACGCCACTGTGCTCCAGATGAATTCACCGTTCATCCCCACCGGCCGGTGGTGCTCGATGGCAAAGACCTCGACAGCATTGAGCCGCCGGTACGCACGACGATCCCGCCGCTGATGCGCGGCTATCTTCGACTGGGCGCCCGAATCTGCGGGCAACCCGCCCACGATCCAGCCTTCGGGGTCGGCGACTTCCCCGCCCTTCTGGATAAGCGAAAAGCCGACCGACGCTATCTCACCCGGCTCCGGTCGGCCGCGGCCGTTCATCAAACCCGAGGCGCATGATCGCGACGGGCCATCCCTGGCTCCCCGAGACGTCCTGCACCGAAGCGTGTGTCGGTACCGGTTCCGGTCGGACCGGGCAGCAGGTGTGGGTGGCGCTGCGGGCCGTCCGGAGGATCGCTCTCGCGGCGCTGGTGCTGACAGCACTGCCTCTGCTGGCACTTCCTCTCCCGGGTCGGTTCTACGCTCAGCGGATCTACTGTCGAGCAGTGCTGCGCTGCTTGGGGATTCGGTTCACGTCATCGGGCGAGCCCATCCGGAACGTGCGCGGCATGCTGGTCGTCAGTAACCACATCTCGTGGGTCGACGTCTTCGCGGTCGGTGCCATCCTACCGGGTTGCTTCGTCGCCCGAGCCGATCTCGTCGACTGGCCGGTCGTGGGGCGGGCGGCGCG
The DNA here is from genome assembly GCA_964483865.1 of uncultured Mycobacterium sp. Taxonomy (GTDB): domain Bacteria; phylum Actinomycetota; class Actinomycetes; order Mycobacteriales; family Mycobacteriaceae; genus Mycobacterium. The sequence goes on from CAZADG010000062.1 coordinate 4,998, forward strand.
GATGGCCAACATCATTCCGATAGAACGGCGCAGCCTGAGGCAGCTGCCGGATGTCATCCGCTGCATGGTCGAGCGGCTCCGCGACGGAAAAACCGTGGTGGCGTTCCCCGAAGGGACCACTTACTGTGGGCCGGACCGCGGGCGGTTCCGGCCTGCGTTGTTCCAGGCCGCTATCGATTCCGGCCGACCGATCCAGCCGTTGAGCCTGACCTACCACTGTGCTCATGGAGGTCCGTCGACGGTGACGGCATTCCTCGGTGCCGATTCCCTGTGGTCGTCGGTGACTCGGATCGTCCGGGAGCGCCGAACCACCGTTCACGTCCAGGTGCGCCCGCTTCAAATCCCGATCACAGATCGGGGTCGGCTCTCGGCGCTCTGTGAGTCGGCGGTGCACCCTGCCGCAACGTCGCATTCGACAGCACCCGGATCAACCGTCAGGCCGATGACAACCGGGATAACCCTGTCGGCCTAGGTGCGCGCTTCGCATACGTGATCCGGGCCTCGCCGGAGATCTGGCCAGTGGCCTGAAAGATGATCCGCCGGGAGATTTCCACGGCGTGGTCCGCGAAGCGCTCGTAGTACCGGCTCAGCAGAGTCACGTCCACCGCCGCGGTCGTCCCGTGCTTCCACTCCCGGTCCATCATCACGGTGAAAAGATGCCGATGCAGGTCATCCATCGCGTCATCCGCCTCGCGGATATACCGGGCCATGCCGAGGTCGCACGACATGATCACGTGATGCGCGCTGTTGGCCAATTCGACGGCGATCCGACCCATTTCGGCGAAGTAGCCGGTCATTTCCTCGGGTAGGGCGCTCCGCGGATGCCGACGACGGGCGATTTCAGCGACGTGCAGAGCCAGTGCTCCCATCCGCTCAAGGTCGGCGACAATCTGAATCGAGCTGACAACGGCCCGCAGATCCCGTCCGATCGGTGATTGCAGGGCGAGCAGTTCGAAGCCGGACTCCTCGGCCTTCGCGCTGGCGAACCTTAACTTCTCGTGGTCGCCGATGACCTGCTCGGCCAGTCGCAGATCCGCCTGCAACAAGGACCGGCTCGCGCATTCCATGGCGGTGCCGGCAAGCCGGCACATCTCCGACAGCTGATCGGTCAGAGCCGCAAGTTTCGCACCGTAGGCGGTCCGCATCCTTTTATCCTAGAAACGGAATTCACAAATCGCGACGGACATCCGGTGAACAAGACGTGAATGTCCTCAAACCCCTTGGAGACTTACTGACGCTGGACAGCGTCCGGTTGTTCTACTGAGCCGGAAGGTTCTGCGAATCAACCCAACTCGCCGGCGTAGAAGGGCTTGGATGACCGTGGTCAGGCTGGCCGGCATGACGGTGGTGGTCGTCGGACTCCAGGTACTTGCCGGATGTGGCGTCCCTCTCAGCAAGGCGCCGTCCCCGGAATCGGGAGCAATCGCCGTCTCCTGCGGGGGCAAGAAGTTGCTGCAGGCGAGTGGTTCCTCCGCCCAAGTGGATGCGATGGTGCACTTCGGCGCCGCCTACGGACGGGCGTGCCGGGGCTACGGCGTGGACTACTCGTCGACCGGGTCGGCCGTCGGACGTTCGGAGTTCATCAGCGGCGCCGCCGATTTTGGCGCAACCGATTCCCCGCTGGGTGTCGAACCCGGCGAAGCGGAAAGGGCGCGAGTGCGTTGCGGTGGCCGCGAGGCGTGGAACCTCCCCTTGGTCTTCGGAGCCATCGCGATCATCTACAACCTCCCCGGGATCGACTCGCTAGTCCTGGATGCCCCGACCATCGCCAAAATCTTCAACGGCGTCATCAGATCCTGGAATGCCCCTGAAGTCGCGGCGCTCAATCCTGGTCAGCCGCTGCCTGCGGAGCCCATCGGGGTGGTCTCGCGTAGTGATTCGTCCGGGACCACCGACAACTTTCAGAGGTATCTGTCCGCCGCAGCGCCAGCAGTGTGGCACCAGGGTGCGGGCGAGACGTTCAAGGGTGTCCCGGGCAGATCCGCCGCCGGCAACGAGGGTGTCTGGGCGGCGATGCGCGCCGCGGCCGGTTCCATCGCCTACACCGCCTGGCCGTTCGCCAAGAAGAACGGTCTGGATACGGCCGCATTGGTGACTTCAGCGGGCGGCGAGCCGGTGATGCTCTCGGCGGAGTCGCTCGGCAAAGCGATTGCGTCAGTGCGGATCACGAGCACGTCGAACAATGTGATCCTCGACGCTTCCGCTGCCTATCGGCCGACGCTACAGGGCGCCTACCCGATTCCCATCATCAGCTACGAGACCGTCTGTTCCCGCTATCCCGACCCGGAGACCGGCCTTGCCGTCAGGAACTTCCTTGCAACAGCGGTCTCTGAGGGACAGTCTGATCTCACCGCCGGCGGGTATGTGCCGTTACCCGAGTCGATCAAAGACCGACTGACCGCCGCAATAGCCGCTATCGCTTAGTTCGACAAGTTCCCGCGGTCATTCGGCCGCCAACGGCAGCCGCACCTCGAACCGTGCCCCGTGATCCAGATTGCGCGCGGACAGCGAACCCCGGTGCGCCCGCACCAGGCCGGCCGCGATCGCCAGACCCAGACCCGACCCGCTGGGCAGTGACGAATCCGAACGTGGCACGCGGTCGTTGGAGCCTCGGTAGGCGACGTCGAAAACCTTCGGCAGGTCGGCGGCGTCGATTCCGACCCCGGTGTCGTCCACCCGGGCCCAAGCCCCCTCGTGGTCTGCCCCAACCGCCAACTTCACCGTGCCGCCCGCGGGGGTGTGCGCAATGGCGTTGGCCACCAGATTCGACAGCACCCGCACCAGTGCCCGGTCGCTGCCGATCACCCGCACCGGTCTGGCGGGCAGTTCGGCCTCCAATGCCACTCCGGCGCGTTCGGCGGCGATTCCGTTGGCGGACATCACATCGTCGACCACCTCGTCGAGAGCCACCCGTTCGTAGGGGGCGTTCACCGCGCCGGCGTTGATCTTGGCCATCTCGAACAGGTCGTCGACCATTTCCTGAAGCCGGACGCTCTCGTGCTCGATGCGTTTGGCCTGGACCCTTACCTCGTCGTCGCTGACAATTCCGTCGGCGATCGCCTCCGAGAGGGCTCGGATGCCGGCCAGAGGGGTGCGCAGATCGTGGCTGACGAAGGCCACCAACTGTCTTCGGGACTGCTCGGCGGCTGCCTCGGCATCCTGAATTTCCTGCTCCCACACCGTTCGCCGCGCCAGGTATCGGGCCATCATCACCGCTGAGGGGATGGTGACCACCGCCACCATGAGAAGCACGATCGCGACGGCCTGAAAGTCCGGTTCGGCCATGAACCGGCTGGCACAGAACACCCCGGCCAGGGTGGCCAGCGTCGGGATGAGCACCAGGGCCACCATGCTCAGGGTCAGCGACCATGCGCGCGCCAGTCGGATGACCAGCGCGCCGATTAAAACCACCGGCAGTGAACAGCTCAGTGCCAGTAGCGCATCCTGGATCAACTCACTCAAAGGCGCGCTCATCGGTGCCGGTTTCGCCCTGCCACAGGTAGCCCCGACCCCAGACGGTCTGGACCCGATGGTGGTCGCCCAGTTTGGAGCGCAACCGCTTGACATGCACCGTGACGGTCGACAGATCACCGAAGTCCCAGTTCCACACCCGTTTGAGTAGTTCCTCGCGGGAGAACACGGTGTCGGTGTGGGTGAGGAAGAACAGCAGTAGGTCGAATTCGCGGTTGGTCAGCCCGACGGGATCGCCGGCGACGGTCACCGACCGCGAGGCGGTGGACACCCGCAGCTGGCCGACCGTGATGTCCAACGGCACCGCCGTCGGCGCCGCCGGGGCGCGGCGCAACACCGAGCGCACCCGCAGGGCCAGTTCGCGGGCGCTGAACGGTTTGGTGAGGTAGTCGTCGGCGCCGGCTTCCAGGCCGGCGATCCGGTCGTCCTCCTCGCTGAGGGCGGTCAGCAGGATCACCGGAACGGTGTAGTCGCCCCCCTGGCGCAGGGTCCGGCACAGCGACAATCCGTTCGGACCGGGCATCATCACATCCAGCACGGCGACGTCGATCCGCTCGGTACCGAGAACCCGCAACGCCTCGTTGCCGTCCCCGGCCACCAGAACCTCGAGGCCGTCACGCTCGAGGTAGCGGCGGACGACGTCTCGGACCACAGCGTCGTCGTCGGCGATCAGCACGCGGGTATTCACAGGTCCGAGCCTAACCGCGATGTACCGGGACCTGCGCCTACGTCAGGCTTTCGTCACGTGGACCGAACCGCCGACGCAACGCCAGGCGGTCCAGTTTGCCGATCCCGCGCCGGGGCAGTTCGTCGACGAGGTGAAGTTGGCGGGGTGCGGCGGTGCGGTCCAGGGACGCAGCGACGAAGTCGCGCAGCTCCGCCAAGGTAGGGGGAACCGCCGTCGAGGCCACTACGGCGACGACTACCCGCTGGCCCAAGCGTTCGTCTTCCAGGCCGAACACCGCGCAATCGGCGACGGCCGGGTGCCGGGACAGCACCGCTTCCACCGCGCCCGGCAACACGACCAGCCCTCCGGTGGTGATGGACTCGTCGCTGCGGCCGAGCACCCTGAGCCGTCCGGAGTCATCGAATATCCCCAGGTCGTCGGTGTGATACCAGCCCGGCTCGCCGAATGGGTCCGGTGGCGACGGCGGATTGCGGTACCCCATGGCCAGGGTGTTTCCGCCGATGACGATGCGGCCTTCGCCGGCCGGGCCGAGGTCGTCGATGCGTACCTCGACTCCGTCCAACGGGATCCCGTCATAGACGCAGCCGCCGGCGGTCTCGCTCGACCCGTAGGTGCGCACCAGCGTGATGCCGGCGTCGGCTGCGGCGTCGAGCACTGTCGTCGGCGCCGGGCCCCCGCCCAGGAGCACCGCATCCAACTCCGCAAGCGACTCGGCAGCGGCGGGGTCGGCGAGTGCCTTCGCCAGTTGGTTAGACACCAATGACGTGTAGCGGCGACCGGAGCCCAGTTCGCCGACCGCCGCGGGCAGAGCGGCGGGGTCGAAGCCCGCGGAGAGGTCGAGTTCAGCAGGCACCGTGCCCGCCAGCACACTGCGCACCAGGATCTGCATTCCGGCGATGTGCTGCGGCGGCAGGGCCAGCAGCCAGGTCCCGGGACCGCCGAGGCGGTCGTGGGTTGCGGTGGCGCTGGCGATCAGTGCCGCAGAGGTCAGCATCGCGCCCTTAGGCCGTCCGGTGGTGCCGGAGGTAGCGACCACCAGGGCGACGTCGTCGTCGATTTCCTCACCCACCCGCAACGCGGTGGTGAGCAACTCCGTGGTCCGCAGATCACCGGCCGGGACCGGAACCACGGGTGCGGCCCGGCCGTCCAGGACACCTTCCAGAGCGGCCAGTAGGGAGAGTGCCGACGGACCCTCCGGTATGACCAGCGCGCGGAGGGGGGCTATTCAGCGACCTCGCCGCCAGCGACCACCATGGACTCAGCGGGGGACATCTCCCTGGTCAGCAGCGCGATCAGCGGCACGCGATCAGTCGGCGGTACTTCAACTGGATAGCCCTCCTGAAGCCAGGACATAAATCGGTGTAGCAGCCTCATTCGCGTCACCTCCGTTCGGCCGGCCGCCCACGGGACGGTGGGCTGGGCCGGCGGTCAACCTCACACTATACCTTTGGTGAACGGTAGGTGAACATCACCCGATAGCCCGGCAAACACGCTGGTGGACCAAGGTCACTTCTCTGGCCGTAACTCCTCCGGAAGATGGTGTTGCGCGCAGAATGTGTGGCTATGGGCTCTGAGATGATCATCCTTGTGCTGTTGATCGCGACAGCCCTGGCCTTCGACTTCACCAATGGTTTTCACGACACCGGTAACGCAATGGCCACGTCGATCGCGACCGGCGCCCTCAAGCCAAAGGCGGCCGTGCTACTCGCCGGCGTGCTGAATCTGGTCGGGGCCTTCCTGTCGGTCGAGGTCGCAGTGACGGTCACGACGTCGGTGCTGAAGGTTCAGGACTCCAAGACCGGCCAACTGTTGCCCGGCATCGACGCATCGATGGGTCTCACCATCATTTTCGCCGGCTTGATCGGTGGCATCCTCTGGAACCTTCTGACCTGGTTGTTCGGTATCCCGTCGAGTTCGTCGCACGCGCTGTTCGGCGGGTTGATCGGCGCCGGTCTTGCGGCGCTGGGACTGAAGGGCGTCAACTGGTCCGGCGTCACCCAGAAGGTGCTGATCCCCGCGGTGGCGGCACCGTTGATTGCCGGCCTGGTCGCGGCGTGCGGAACATGGCTTGTCTACCGAATCACCCGCAAGGTGCTCCACCGGCGTCGTGAAGCGGGTTTCCGCTGGGGCCAGATCGCGACGGCATCGCTGGTGGCACTGGCGCACGGCACCAACGACGCGCAGAAGACGATGGGTGTGATCGCGCTTGCACTGATAACCACCGGCCATCTGACCGGTGATGTCAAGAACGACGGACTCCCGCTGTGGATCATCGCCAGTTGTGCGTTCGCCATCGGTCTGGGTACCTATCTCGGCGGCTGGCGCGTCATCCGAACCCTCGGCAAGGGACTGGTTGAGATCGAGTCGCCGCAGGGCCTGGCTGCCGAAGCGTCGTCGGCGGCGATCATCCTCAGCTCCAGCGCGGCCGGTATGGCGCTGTCGACGACCCACGTCGCGACAGGTTCTATCCTCGGCAGCGGTGTCGGCAAGCCCGGCGCTCAGGTGCGATGGGCGGTTGCCGGCCGGATGGCCGTGGCCTGGCTCGTCACCCTTCCGGCCGCCGCATTGGTGGGCGCGCTGTCATACTGGCTTTCTTTCTCGATCAAGGACCTCACCGGATCGCGCCTTGGCGGTGACGGGGTCATCTTCCTGGTTCTGGTGTCTGCTTCGTTCTACATGTGGTGGCGGGCCCAGCAGCAGAAAGTCGACCACAGCAACGTCAATGCCGACTGGGACGAGACCACGAATTCCGTTGTGCCCGCCGATGTCCGGGTCGCCAAGGTCACTAAGGCCGGACCGACCCCCCCCACGACACCACAACCGAAGACCCCGGTCTGAGAGGGGACGCGCTGATGCATTACTTCGAGGCGATTTTCAAAGTGCTCGTCGTCGGCCTTCTTCTCGGGGCCGGTCTGCCCGCCCTGTTCGCGACCGGGATGCTGGCCTACTCGTTCGGTGCGGGCGGAGAGGAGGCCGACCACCTCATCCACAAGCCGAATCCGACGCTGAAGTTCATCGGCATTCTGCTGTTCGCGTTCGTCGCCTTCGTGATTGTCACCGCCGTGGCCTGGATCACTCGAGCGACGATCATCCACCACTTCGGGGTGGATCTGTTTCCCATGTTCCCGAAGAAGTGAGGTAGCGCATGTCTGTCGAGCACCAGGAAGGCTTCATCGACAACGTCGTCGGCTGGCTCCACGACGGCTATCCCGAGGGTGTGCCCCCCAAGGACTACTTCCCCTTACTTGCACTGTTGATGCGGTCATTGACCGAGGAGGAAGTGGTCAAGGCCGCGCGGACGATAGTCCGGCATGCTGACGTCGATACTCCGGTAAGTGAGTCGCAAATCAGGGATGCCATCCAGGCGGTCATCGAGAAGGAGCCCAACCCGGAAGAGATCCGCCAGGTTGCCGCCCGTTTGGCCTCGGTGGGCTGGCCGCTGGAGAACAACCGCTGACTATCTCATCGGGGCGGCCCGGCGCAGGGGATGGTGCTCCGGCACCTGCACGAAGATCAGCGTGACGCCGTCCGGGTCCTGGACCTGCATCTCATGGAGCATCCATGGCTCCTGGCGTGCCTCCCGCGCGATCTCCACGCCGCGCTCGCGTAGCTGCTCCTGGACGGCGTAGACGTCGCGGACCTGCAGCCACAGCGCACCGGCGAACTTGTTGCCGACATCGTCGGGCCGCCCGTGGCCGGCCAGCTCGATCAGTGACTGTCCGGCGAAAAATACAGTGCCGCCTGGGTATTCACGTGCGATGGCAAGGCCAATCTGGTCGCGGTAGAAGGCCAGCGAGCGCGGGTAGTCGGCCGGTCTGAGCAGCATCCGGCTGGCAAGAATCTCCATACTTCTGTTTACCTCAGGACGGTTGCATCCGCTGACGCTTGAGCACCGCGTTCAGCACCCCGGGGGCGACGACGTCGAGTGCCCGGGCGCTCACACCGAACCGCGGGGCGATTCGGACCGGGCGGTACCGGGCGGCGTCGATCATCCACTGTGCGGCCTCCCCGGAACTCAGGGCCGGCATGCCGGTGTACTCCTTGGTCGGCGCGATCATCGGAGTAGCGACCAGCGGGTAGTACAGCGTGGTCGAGTGCACGCCGTTGCGTGCCCACTCGGTCTCGATCACCCGGCTCACCGCCGACAGCGCCGCTTTGGAGGCGTTGTAGACACCGAACAGAGGGGAGGCCTCACTGAGCACACCCCAGGTGGCAACATTGATGATGTGGCCGTCGCGCCGTTCGATCATCCCCGGTGCCAGGCCGCGGATCAGGCGAAGCGGCGAGTAGTAGTTCAGGGACATGGTGCGTTCGACGTCATGCCAGCGGTCCAGCGACTCGGCCAGTGGCCGGCGGATCGAACGACCGGCGTTGTTGACCAGGATGTCCACCCCGCCGAAGCGGGTACCGACGGTGTCGACCAGTTCGTCGACCGCGTCGAGGTCGGACAGGTCGCAGGGGATCGCCGCGGCGACGCCGCCGGCCTCAGCGATCCGCTCCGACAGCGCTTCGAGAAGATCGCCGCGCCGCGCGACGGCGATCACCTCCGCACCCTCCCGGGCGAACCGTTCCGCGCCTGCCTCGCCGATTCCCGATGAGGCGCCGGTGATCAGTACCCGTTTGCCGCGCAGGCTGACTCGGGGTGTCGTGGGCACCCGAAACGGTGGCCGCATCCCGGTCATGGCTAGCGACTCGGTCAGCTTGCGGCGCAGAGGGTTCACAAGCCCCGAGTCTATGGAGGCTTAGAAGTAGCGCGGGAAAGGGCTCCAGTCCGGGTCGCGCTTTTCCAGGAACGCATCGCGGCCCTCTACGGCCTCGTCGGTCATGTAAGCCAGCCTGGTCGCCTCCCCGGCGAAGAGTTGCTGGCCCACCAGGCCGTCGTCGAGCAGGTTGAACGCGAACTTCAACATCCGTTGCGCCTGAGGGGATTTCCCGTTGATCTCCTGCGCCCACTGCAGCGCCACGCTCTCCAGATCGGCGTGGTCGACCACCTCGTTGACCGCGCCCATCTGGTGCATCTGCTCGGCGGTGTAGGGGCGGCCGAGGAAGAAGATCTCGCGGGCGAACTTCTGGCCGACCTGGCGGGCCAGGTAGGCGCTGCCATATCCGCCGTCGAAGCTGCCGACATCAGCGTCGGTCTGTTTGAACCGGGCATGCTCCCGGCTGGCCAGGGTCAGGTCGCACACCACGTGCAGGCTGTGCCCGCCGCCGGCCGCCCACCCGTTGACCAGGCATATCACCGGCTTCGGCATGAACCGGATCAGTCGCTGCACCTCCAGAATGTGCAGCCGACCGGCCCGGGCCGGGTCGACGGTGTCTGCGGTCTCTCCAGCGGCGTACTGGTAGCCGCTGCGGCCGCGGATTCGCTGGTCGCCACCTGAGCAGAACGCCCAGCCGCCGTCTTTGGGCGACGGACCGTTACCGGTCAGCAGCACCACCCCGACATCGGATGACATTCGCGCGTGGTCCAGCACCCGGTAAAGCTCGTCGACGGTATGCGGGCGGAAGGCGTTGCGCACCTCGGGCCGGTCGAAGGCCACCCGCACCGTCGGTTGCCGAACATCGTCGGCGACGTGGCGGTGGTAGGTGATGTCGGTGAGGTCCTCGAAGCCCGCTACAGGGATCCACAGGGCCGGGTTGAAGGGGTTTTCGCTCACGCGCTCGAAAATACGCGTGTCGTTGTGTCCGCCTCGCAGCGACTGCGCGACGACATCGCGCGACTCTGCTGTGGCTTGTTGCGACTCGGCCTCCCGTTGCAGCGATTCCGCCTCAAGTCGCAAGCACTCGACCCGGTTGATGATGCGGTGCTCAGTCCCGCGGGGCGCCGACCCGGCGCAGTAGTTGCCACGACTCAAGCGGACCACCCGCTCGCGGGCGACCTCCCAGCGCAACGCATCCGACACGACCTTGGTGGGCCTGCCCTCGACGCCGAAGTTCCAGTCCGCGAGTTGGGCGCACAAGTCCGACACGGTCATTGGTCCCAGAACTTGGAGAGTCCTGGTCAGGGTGTAGCGCAGGTCCGTCCCTCGAAGGAGTCGCTGCATGGGCGGACCGTGACACATGCCCAGAGGTGTCCACAAGTCACCCGGTAATCGGGCGACCACAGCCATTGGGAAAATGACCGGCGAGGCGCCCGGGATGTCAGCGACCAAGGGTCCGGGAAATCCCCCCGCCTCGACCTGCCGGTCACACTCGCCGCCCAGTCTTGTGGTCGCTCCCGCCGCTCGGTCTGCTAGTCGCTCCGTGTCGTCCGGTACTCGCTAGGAGGCGGACAACTTCTCGCATGGTGCCCGGCGACATGCAGCACGTCGTTCTGTTCGCTGTCGCCGATCATCAGCGCATCGGTCGGGTCGACACCGCGGTCCCGTTGGCGGAATCGACCTCGACCTGGGCGGAGGACCTGCCCACGCTGACGGCTGCGTTGCAGCCCGCCTGATAGCCGGAGTTGGGGTAGGCGCGGACCAGAAGTGTGGCGCCAGAGATGATGGCCGCGGAAGCCGGCACTGTTACCCACAGCCTTCGCCAGTTGAACGCCGGCGACGCTGACAGTGATTCGAGATCGCGGTCCACACGGTCCCTGGTTTGTTCGGTTGCGGGACCGTACCGCGGGTAACGTGAACGAGACATGAAGCAGTAGAGACAATTTGGCTAATTCCAGCGGCCTCGACGCGGTTGCTGGACCGCTATTAGACGTGGAACGTATCAGCGGCCGCAACCCTGCGGACACCTCCTCGGCGCAATCTGGAACCGTGCGAATTGCGATCGTCACCGAATCCTTCCTTCCCAACGTCAACGGTGTGTCGAATTCGGTTCTGCGCATCCTCGAGCATCTGCGTCGAACCGGCCACGAAGCACTCGTCATCGCTCCCGACAACCCGATCGGTCAGCCACCGGCGCCCCGTCTCCATGACGGCGTCCGGATTCACCGCGTCCCGTCGCGGATGTTTCCCGGCGTGACGTCGCTGCCGTTGAGCGCGCCGAGGCCGGCCATTCTCCGCTCCCTGCGCAGCTTCGATCCCCATATCGTCCACCTGGCCTCGCCTGCGTTACTGGGCTACGGGGGCCTGCTGGCTGCACGACGGCTGGGTGTACCGACAGTGGCCGTCTACCAGACGGATTTCGCCGGCTTCGCGAACAGCTATGGCTTACGGTTCGCCGCCCCGGCGGCACGCGTCTGGACTCGACACCTGCACTCCCTCTGCGACCGCACCCTGGCGCCATCGACCGCCGCCATCGCTGCACTGAAATCCCAGGGTGTGCAACGGGTTTATCGCTGGGCCCGGGGCGTTGACGTCACCGGCTTCGCGCCATCGGCGCGCAGCGCGGCATTGCGCGCCGAGTGGTCCCCGGAGGGTAAGCCCATCATAGGGTTCGTCGGCCGCCTCGCACCCGAGAAGCACGTCGAACGGCTCGCGGTTCTGGCCCGCCGTCGCGACCTTCAACTGGTGATCGTCGGTGATGGCGTCGAACGCCCGAAACTGCAATCCCTGCTACCGTCCGCGGTGTTCACCGGCGAGCTGCACGGCCGACACCTGTCGGCTGCATACGCCAGCATGGACGTCTTCGTCCACCCCGGCGAGCACGAGACGTTCTGCCAGGCCGTCCAAGAGGCACTGGCATCCGGCGTGCCGGTGGTTGCACCCGACGCCGGTGGTCCGCGTGATCTCGTTACGCCGTCTCGCACGGGTGTACTTCTGTCTCCGGCGGATTTCGAGGCCGGACTCGGTAGATCCGTCGATCATCTTCTAGCGCAACGGCCGCGCTATTCGTCGGCGGCGCGGCGCAGCGTGGTGAACCGCGGCTGGCCACGGATCTGCGATCAGCTGCTCGAGCACTACGAGGCGGTCCGAGCACCCAGTCCCAGACGGATCCGGAATCTACGCAGCGCCTGAATCTGCCTCAGAGCGCGATGCCGTGCTGTCTCAATGTGTCGATCAATCCGGTGGGCCGCTCGGCGAGGGGGAGCGGATCGACCCATGCGAAGGAACATCCGACCGTGCGGGCGGCACCGTCGTTCTCCTCGCTGTCACCGACCATGAGCGTCTCTGCGGCTCCGACACCCAGCCGCTCAAGCGCGGCCTGGAAGATCCGCGGATCGGGTTTGGCGGCCCCCACTTCGAAGGACAGCACGTATTCATCGGCATCAGTCGCGGCGGCGTTGAGGACCTGGCGGACATCCCAGGCGATATTCGACACCACCGCCGTCCGGATTCCGTTGGCGCGCAAACAGTCCAGCACCAGGGAAGTGTCAGGGTACACCTGCCACTGCGCAGGGTCGATGCAGCGCTGGTACAGCGATTCGGCCTGATCGTCGGCCAGCCCGCTGGCACGCAACACATGGAGGTAGGCGTCCCGATGCATGGTTGCGTCAAGGTCGCGGTGTTCCCAGGAAGGATGGGTGACGGCGGCCGTCGGATGGGTCAACCGGTCCATCACCTCGGACTGGCGCGCGGCGTCCAAACCCATACCGGCGAACCAGTTCTCGTCTTCCTCGAGTCGGGCCAGGGTGCCGGAGAAATCGAACAGGACAGCCTTCACTCGACTGGGCCGATGGTCGGACTCCTCCTCGGGCTCGTGCCTCGCTCGTATCGTCACCCGACCGCCCGATCCGAGCCCGACCAGAATTGCGCCCGCACGGCCTTCTTGTCCGGCTTGCCCAACGCGGTCACCGGTACCGAGTCCACCACGACGACCTGCTTGGGCGACTGCACGGAACCTTTGCGTTCCTTGACCGCGGCCTGAATCTCCGCGGTCAGCGACGCTACCGAATCCTCGTCGGAGGGATGTCCGGGACGCAGCACGATGACAGCGGTCACCGCCTCGCCCCACTTCTCGTCCGGGGTTCCGATAACGCAGACCTGCGCCACCGCAGGGTGTTCGGCGACGACGTCCTCCACCTCACGGGGGAACACATTGAAGCCGCCGGTGACGATCATGTCCTTGACTCGGTCAACGATGTAGAAGAAGCCGTCGTCGTCCTCCCGTGCCATGTCGCCGGTATGCAGCCAGCCGCCCCGGAACGTTTCGGCGGTGGCCTGCGGAAGGTTCCAGTAGCCGCCGGCCAATAGCGGTCCGGACACGCAGATCTCACCGACCTCCCCACGGGCAACGGGGTTTCCGTCGGTGTCGAGCAGCGCGACGCGGGCGAACAGCGTGGGCCGGCCGCATGAGGTGAGCCGCTTCTCGTCGTGGTCGCCTTTGGCCAGGTAAGTGATCACCATCGGTGCCTCGGACTGCCCGTAGTACTGCGCGAAGATCGGGCCGAACCGGCGGATTGCCTCGGCCAGTCGCACCGGGTTCATCGCCGATGCGCCGTAGTAGACCGTCTCGAGTGACGACAGGTCGCGGGTACGGGAGTCCGGATGGTCCATCAGCGCGTAGATCATCGACGGCACCAGCATGGTGGCGGTGATCCGGCGTTCCTCGATGACTCGCAGCACCTCGGCGGGGTCGAACTTGGGCAGCACGATCATCTCCCCACCCTTGACGATGGTCGGCACGAAGAAGGCCGCCCCTGCGTGGGACAGCGGGGTGCACATCAGGAAGCGGGGATGCTGCGGCCATTCCCATTCGGCGAGTTGCGTCGTCGTCATCGTCAGGATCGAACTCACGGTGCCGACCACACCCTTGGGCTTGCCGGTGGTGCCGCCGGTGTAGGTCAGCCCGCCGATGTGGTCGGGCGGAAGGTCCTTTGCCAGCAAAGGCTTCGGCGGGAATTCGGCCGCCGCCGCGATCAGGTCCACCCCCACCTCGACCAGTTCCGGCGGCACCGGCCCCAGCGTCAGCACCTGACGGAGCGAGGGGACCTTCTCCAGCAGTCCGATCGCACGCTCGACGAACATCGGGTTGGGGTCGATGATCAGCGACGTCGCGCCGGCGTCGGACAGCACGTAAGCGTGGTCGTCCAGCGACCCCAGCGGATGCAGGGCGGTCCGGCGGTAGCCCTGGGTCTGCCCGGCACCGATGATCATCAGCACCTCGGGCCGGTTGAGGGAGAGCAGTCCGACGGTCGCCCCACTTCCCGCGCCGAGCGCCTCGAAGGCCTGGATGTACTGGCTGATCCGCATCGCCAGTTCCCCGCCGGTCAGGGTGGTGTCGCCGAGGAACAGCACTGGCCGGTCCTTGTTTCGTTTGAGCGCGCCGGCGGTCAGGTGGCCGGCATGCAGGGGATGGCGCAGCAGGTCCGCCGGGTGGGCAGCTTCGGTCATGGGTGCAACATTAGAACGTGGTCGGAGCCGAAGAGTTGGATCGCCTGCAGGCCGTCATCCTCAATCTGCTCGACCGGCGGGTCGGCAGTATCTGCCCGTCGGAGGCGGCTCGGTCGGTCGGCGGCGAGCAGTGGCGCGACCTGATGGGGCCGGTCCGGGAAGCGGCCAGAGCGCTGGCCCGTGCCGGGCAGGTCGAGGTCACGCAGCGCGGCGCCGTGCTCGAACCCGACGGCCAGTGGCGTGGCCCGATCCGGATCCGGGCGGCCTCGGATCCGGCATAGCATCGGGCGATGCCGGAATCCCTGGGCTCCGAAGCTCAGAACCACGTCAGTGGCGTTGCGGCCACCATGACCATCGCGGCGATGGGACTGGGCTACAGCATCACCGCCGCCGACCCGACCACCTTGTCGGCGAATCTCGCCGAGATCCGCAGGGGGCTCGAATTCACTCCCGCCACAGCGAGTTTCCTGGCCAGCCTGTGCACCCTGACACTGGCCGCTGCGGTACTGGGCGCCGGCGCGCTGGGCGACCTGGCCGGCATGAAGCGGATGTTCGTCATCGGGACCGCCGGCTCGATCGTCTTCGGTCTGCTCGGTGCGGTCGCCCCGAATGTCGGCGTGCTGCTTGCCGCCCGGGCCGGCCTCGGTATTGCCTTCGCATTCGTGCTGGGCCTGTCGTTGGCCATCGTGAATGCCGTCTTTCCGCCCGGCCGGCGGGCCGCCGCCATCGCGGCCTACCTGGGCGCCGGACATGCGCTAGCGGTGTTCCAGCCGGCGCTGGGCGGTTGGCTGGCCGGCCTCTACGGCTGGCGGACGTGCTTTCTGGTCACCCCGGCGCTGGCCGTGCTGACCCTGGTGATCACCCTGCGCTACGTCCCCGAGACCGTCCGGGACCAACGCAAGCTGGACATCCCCGGCATCCTGCTGATCGGGGCCTCGTTGATCACCGTCATCTACGGTCTCACCGAACTGCAGGGCGGCCTGAGTGCCGGGCCGCTGGGGTTGATTGCAGTCGGCCTGGCCCTCGGGGCGGCTTTCGTTCTGTGGGAACTGCGGGCGCCGGCGCCCGCCCTGGATATGCGGATCTTCCGGTCGGGACGGTTCAACGCCGCTCTGATCGCCGGTGCCGCTTTCAACTTCCTCGGCGGCGGCGGCACCCTGCTGTTCGCCTACTACCTGGTGACCATTCGCGGGAAATCACCTGAGTTGCTCGGCTTGCTGCTGGTGCCGGCCATGCTGCTGGCCTCGGCGGCGGCGGTCGCCGCGGGCCGGGCGGTCACCCGGTTCGGGGAGCGGGCGGTGCTGGTAGCAGGACTCGCGGTCCTGCTGGTCAGCTGCCTGATGCTGGTGGTACTCGACGGGCAGACCCCCATTCCGGTCCTGGGCATCGCGGTTGCGCTGAACGCGATCGGGGGAGCGGTGGTCCAGACTCCGCAGTCGACGATCATGATGTCCAGTGCCCCGGCGGAATTGGGTGGTGTCGTCTCGGCCGTCAAACCCGCCGTCGGGCAGGCCGCATACTCCCTCGGCCCGGCGCTGTTCGCCCTCGTCGGCACAACGTTGTTCCTGCATTCGGCGCGCGCCAAACTCGAGGGATCCGGCATCACCGAAGAGCAGGCCCGGCAAGCCCTGCGGGTGGCGCACGGCGGTGCGCCCAACCCGTCCGCTGGGAGTGAGGTCCTCGATCCGGAGCAGGCGCGATGGGTGGTCTCCGAGGCCACCGGTAGCTGGCTCGACGCCATCCACAACGTGAGTCTGATCATGGCGGTGGTTCCGGCGGTCGCCATCGTCGCCGCCCTGGTGCTGTTGCGTGGCCGCGAATCGGAGTCGAGTGGAACGCAGTCCCAGTGACACCGCTGCTCGGGTAACCGTGTGCCGTGCGGACCTTGTCGGTGGCGACAAATCGACGGCCCGATTGCCGGAAACCGCACGAGAGGCCATC
>CAZADG010000063.1:0-20947 GCA_964483865.1 uncultured Mycobacterium sp.
GCCGCCCAGGGCATCGCAGACCACACTGTTGACAACAGACCGGTTTATCTCGGTAACGGGTACAGCCTGGCCCCCTCCGATCCCACGGGCGGGACCTTCACCGGCCAAAGCGGATTCCTGCCGCTCTTCCAAACGGTTCAGTCCCGACAGCTGTTCGATATCCGGGATTCCTCCGGTACCCCGGTGGGGACCTTTGATGCGGAGGTGACGACCACCTGGGACATTCTGGGCACCTACACCGAGGCGATCCTGGTCACCGAGAGCTACGGCGACAACGTCGGCACCGGTATCGGACAGGTTCCGCCGCCCGGGACGGTCTACAACGTCATTTACAGCGGCAATGACGAAAACTTCGGGCTCTACACCTCGATGCCGTCGGCCTCCGGTGACCTGATCTCGATGATCCAGGTCAGCCCCGGGAAGGTGGCGAACATTGCCGCGTTCCCACTGAACATTCTTGACGCATCTGCACCTCCCGCCGTCAAGCGGCTGCCGTTCGCCGGCGGCTACGGCATCCTTCCCACCTCGGAGATGATTCCCAGCGGTATCAACGGACTGCCGCCCCGCGACGTCCAGGTGCAGGGTTTCCAGCAGTTCGCCGTGTACGACCGGACGGGTGTTCAGCAGGGAAGCTTCGACGCCATGGTCGCCAAGCAGTGGGACCTTTTCGGCATCACCAGCCAGGGAATCATCGTCACCAAGGTCACCGAGGGCACCGCCGGAAGCGATATCGGGGAAATTCCGCCGGTGGGCTCTGTGCTGAACTACCTCCAATTCGGCAACACCGGGTTCGGAACCTCGTACTGGTCCTTGCCGTCGGAGTCCGGCACCAAGATTTCCTACAAGATCGTGACGCCCATCCTCGACATCCCCACCTGGTCGACCTACAACGCTTCGGCAGGTATGGACACCGTGACGTTCCTCGACCCTTTCCCGGTCTGAGTCACCACCAGCCGGTAGCTTCACCCAACTGGCGGCCGAGTTCAGGCGTCATGGTGCGCATGTACGAGGCCGACAGGTGGTGGGCGTCGTGGTAGACCAGCACGTTGCCCTCGATGGCGCGGCAGAAGTCCTCGCGACACACCGCGTCGCTCATATCCAAGGGCTTCAACATCGGGAACCTGCCTATGAAATCCAGTGTCTGGTTTCGGTCCGAGAGCACCTGTGACCGTTTGATACCGCAGGATTCCGCGTCGCCTCCGTCAGCCAGGCAGTCCGCCGGCAAGAACGGCTTGCCATTACGCACCAGCCACGGGGTGTCGCGCATCGCCAGAATCGGAATCTGGTGCTCGGAGAACGCTTTCCAGATGCCGACGTAGGTGGCCGGCATGGTGTCGCCCGGCTTGATGTTCCACGGCCGGGTCGAGGTAGTGAAGACGAAGTCCGGGTGGTCATTGATGAGCTTCGCCATCACCCGCTCATTCCACTGGCGGCACTTCGGGTACGGACGGTTGTCGCCCATCACCAACGGATTCGGCTCGGTGGTCAGCGGGCAGCCCATCTTCAGGTAGGTGACGACCTTGAAGCCATGTTCCTTGCCCAGGATGTCGAGTGCGGTGATCCAGTGCTCGGCGTGTGAACCGCCGGCCAAGGCGATGGTCCGGGTCGCCGACGCGTCCCCGTAGGTGCAGTTGATGATGCCGATGTTGTCGAAGTCGCTGATGCAGCCGTCGTTGGTGGATGGCGGCACGTCATCGGCGGCCTCCAGCACCGTCGGCCGGAACGGCAGATCGGGAACCTTGGCGCCGTCGACCAGCGCTCGTGCGCCGGGATAGCCACTGGGGTCCAGCGTGGCCAATTCCTTACCGTTGGCGCGGAGATCTTCCATGTGCACACGCCAGGTGAAGGACGTGACGGTCAGGGCCACACCGAGCAGTGCCACGGCGGTTCCACCGACGACTGCCGGCCTCACCATTCGTGAAAGCCACCGCATGTCCGTTTTTTTCGGGGAGTGACGGTAGCGCAGCGGCTCCTCGATGAACCGCATGGTCAGATAGGCCAGTACCCCAGAGATCAGCAGGATCGCCAGCCCGTCCCAGAACTGGGCATGCGACCCGCCGGTATAAGCCAGCCAGAAGATCAACAGCGGCCAGTGCCAGAGGTACAGCGAGTACGCCATGGCGCCGAGCCGCACCAGCGGGCGGGTCGCCAGCAGACGGTTGGGCAGCGGCAGCTTGCCGGCGGTGGACGCGCGGTTCCCGCCGGCCAGTATCAGCAGCATGGTCGCCCCGACCGGTACGAGCGCCCACGGCCCCGGGAATTGCTGGACGCCGTCGATCAGCGCACCGCAGAACAGGATCGTCAGCAGGCCGAGGGCGCCGAGCACCGTCCGCAGCCACATCGGCCAGGCGATGAAGGGCAGAATCGCTCCGACCAGAACCCCCAGCAGGAGTTCCCAGGCCCGCGCGAAGCTGTTGTAGTACGCGGTGACCTGGTCGTTCTGGTGCGCGATGATCGCGAACACGAACGATGCGACGGTCAGCGCACCGATCAGTGCGACGAACACCGTCCGCAGTCGACGGCTACCCAACCGCCGGCGCAGCAGCGCCGCAACCCCGAGGATCAACAGCAGGAACGACAGGTAGAACTGACCCTGCACCGACATGGACCAGATGTGCTGCAGCGGTGAAACCGCCTCGCCGGCCCGCCGATAGTCGGCCGCGGTCGCGGCCAGTTCCCAGTTCTGGTAGTAGCCCAAGCTGGCCAGGGTCTGGTCGGCGAAGGTCTCCCACCGGGTCTGCGGCTGGACCAGGACAGTGAGCACCGCGGACGCGGCGAGCACCACGATGAGAGCCGGCAGCAGCCGTCGCACCAATCGCTTGACGGTCGGGCCCGGAGACAGGGAGGACCCCGGGGCCAGCACACTCCGCAGCAGCGAACTACCGAAGAAGAAGCCGGATAACGCCAGAAACACGTCCACGCCGCCGGACACCCGCCCGAACCAGACGTGAAAGAGCGCCACCAGTGCGATCGCGACACCGCGCAAACCGTCCAGGTCATGGCGGTACAGAGCCTTCCGCGCCGGTGCAGGAGCCCGGTCGGTCGGCACAGATTTGATCAGGCCCGGGTCGGTGGAATCCGACGGCCGGGTCAGGGTGGGGGCGGCCATGGTTGGGCTCAATCTATCAATTTGCGGGTCTGTTGCTTTCCGCCGGAGCGGGCCCGCACCCCGCTCGGGCGTACGCTGCTCAGCGTGTCGGCGTTGACTCCACAGCAGATCAGCGCCATCGACGCCGCGCATATCTGGCATCCGTACAGCAAGATCGGGGCTGAGGCAATCCCCGCCGTCGTTGCGACCGGGGCGCAGGGCGCCTGGCTGACGGTGCTCCGCGATGGCGCCGAGGTGCAGGTCCTCGACGCGATGGCGTCGTGGTGGACCGCCGTCCACGGCCATGGTCACCCAGAGCTGGACGCCGCGATCACCCGGCAACTGCAGACGATGAACCACGTGATGTTCGGCGGCCTGACCCACGAACCGGCGGCCCGGCTGGCCCAACTGCTGGTGGACATCACCCCGGCCGGCCTGGACACGGTGTTCTTCTCCGACTCCGGATCGGTATCGGTCGAAGTGGCAGTCAAGATGGCGTTGCAGTACTGGCGAAGCAACGGCCGGTTCGGCAAGCACCGGCTGATGACCTGGCGCGGCGGCTATCACGGCGACACCTTCACCCCGATGAGCGTTTGCGACCCTGACGGCGGAATGCACACGCTGTGGCGCGATGTGTTGGCCGATCAGGTGTTCGCCCCAGCCGTGCCGGCCGACTACGACCACGGCTATGTCGCCGCCTTCGAGGACCAGTTGCGTTGCCACGCAACAGAACTTGCCGCAGTGATCGTTGAACCGGTGGTCCAGGGCGCGGGCGGGATGCGATTCCACGACCCGCGCTATCTGGCTGATCTGCGGGCGATCTGCGACCGCAACGACGTGCTGCTGATCTTCGATGAGATCGCCACCGGCTTCGGCCGCACCGGGGAGATGTTCGCCGCCGATCACGCCGGCGTCACCCCGGACATCATGTGTGTCGGCAAGGCCCTGACCGGTGGTTACATCACGCTGGCCGCGACCCTGTGTACCAGAAGGATCGCCGACACCATCAGTGGCGGCGAGGCCGGTGCACTGATGCACGGGCCGACGTTCATGGCCAACGCCCTGGCCTGCGCGGTGGCGGTAGCCTCGGTGGAACTGCTGCTGCGCGACGACTGGCGGTCCCGGGTGTCCGACATCAACGCCGGGCTCACCGCCGGACTGCACCCCGCCGCGGATCTGGCGCAGGTCGCCGACGTCAGGGTCTGCGGCGCGATCGGCGTGATCGAGACCCACCGGCCCGTCGATCTACGGACGGCCACCCCGGTGGCTCTCGACCACGGTGTCTGGCTTCGGCCGTTCCGCAATCTGATCTACGCCATGCCGCCGTTCATCTGCACCGACGCCGAGGTCAGCAAGATCACCTCGGCAATGGTCGCGGTCGCCCGCGCCGTCGGTTAGGGCCCGAGGTACCCCGGGCAATAGGCTGGCTGCCGATGAGTCCGGAAACCGACATCTCCCCGCTGTCCTGGCTGGACGGTGTGGAACACCAGCGGAGGCGGGCGGGTCTGCGCCGGACGCTGCGACCCCGCCCGGCTATGGCGACTGAGGTGGATCTCGCCTCCAACGACTACCTCGGGCTGTCCCGGCACCCCGAGGTCATCGAATCCGGAGTGCATGCGCTGCGCACCTGGGGGGCCGGTTCGACCGGGTCGCGTCTGGTCACCGGCAACACCGAGTTGCACGAGGAATTCGAGCAAGCCCTGGCCGAGTTCATCGGCGTGCCGGCAGCCCTGGTGTTCTCGTCCGGCTATACCGCAAATCTCGGCGCGCTGGCCAGTCTGTCGGGTCCCGGATCCCTGGTCGTCTCCGATGCCCTGTCCCACGCCTCGCTGGTCGACGGCTGCCGGTTGTCCCGTGCCCGCGTGGTGGTGACCCCGCACCTGGATGTCGACGCGGTGGCGGCGGCGCTCGCCGGCCGCTCCGAGGATCGCGCGGTGGTGGTCACCGATTCGGTCTTCAGCACCGACGGTGCGCTGGCTCCGCTGCTGCGGTTGCACGAGGTCTGCCGGGCTCATCGAGCCGTGCTGCTCGTCGACGAAGCCCACGGCCTCGGCGTGCGCGGATCCGGCGGCCGCGGACTGCTTCACGAGGTGGGCCTGGCGGGGGCCCCGGACGTGGTCATGACCACCACGCTGTCCAAGGGACTTGGCAGCCAGGGCGGTGCGGTGCTCGGATCGGAGGCGGTCCGCGACCACCTGATCGACGCTGCCCGACCCTTCATCTTCGACACCGGGCTTGCCCCGGCCGCCGTCGGCGCGGCGCTGGGTGCGCTGAGGATTCTGGCCACGGAGCCGTGGCGGGCGCAGGCCGTCCTCGACCATGCGGGCAGGTTGGCGCGCGCCTGCGGGGTCGAGGATGCACCGCCGTCCGCCGTGGTGTCGGTGATCCTCGGTGACCCCGAATCCGCGGTAGCGGCGGCTGAAGCCTGCCTGGACGCCGGCGTGCGGGTCGGCTGCTTCCGCCCGCCAACGGTGCCGGTCGGCACATCGCGCCTGCGGTTGACGGCGCGTGCTTCGCTGACCGCCGCGGAACTCGACCTGGCCTGCCGGGTGCTCGGTACGGTTCTGCCGAGCCTATGATCCGCCGGTGAGCATCCTGGTGATCACCGGTACCGGGACCGGTGTCGGCAAGACGATCGCGACCGCCGCGCTGGCCTCGGCCGCATCCGGATCAGGCCTGGAGGTCGCAGTATGCAAGCCGGTTCAGACCGGATCGGGGCGGGCGGGCGACGGCGATGACGACCTGGCCGAGGTGGCCCGTCTGGCCGGGGTGACCAAGCTGGTCTCCGTGGCCCGCTATCCCGAACCGCTGGCCCCGGCGGCCGCCGCGGAGATGGCCGGGCTTCCGCTCCCATCGGCGGATCAGATTCTGGCGGCGATCCGGGCAGCCGATCGGCCCGGAGCGCTGACACTGGTGGAGGGGGCCGGCGGACTGCTGGTCGAACTGGCCGCCTCTGGCGTGACCCTGCGCCAACTGGCCGTCGAACTGGACGCCCCGGTCCTGGTGGTCACCCAACCGGGGCTGGGCACCCTCAACCACACCGCGTTGACGCTCGAATCCCTGGCGAACAAAGGGCTCCGGTGCGCGGGCCTGGTGATCGGGTCCTGGCCCGCGGCACCCGGACCCGCGGAGACCTACAACCTCGAGGCGCTCGCCCGTCTGGGCACCCTGCGGGCGGCACTGCCCGACGGTGCGGGCATGTTGTCGCCGGAACAGTTCGCGGCGATGAGCCGGCGGGCGTTTGATCCCGGGTGGGTCGCAGGGCTGGCCTGAGGTGGCGCACTCCATCGAATTGCTGCTCGACGCAGACAGCGAGGCCGCTGTCGGGGCGACGTGGCGAGCGTTGGACGTCGCCGGGCTGCCCAGTCAGGTGCAGGTGAAATCGCCCACCAACCGCCCGCATGTCACTCTGCTGGCAGCACTGCGGATCAGCCCCGAGGTCGACGACGTGCTGCGCCCACTGGCACACCGGTTCCCGGTTTCGTGCACGGTGGGCGCACCGCTGGTGTTCGGCGGACCCCACGATCGGCAGCGGAGGTCGGCATCCGCAATGCACACCTTGGCGCGGCTCATCGTGCCGTCGGCGGAACTGTTGGACCTGCACCAGGAGGTTTACCGGCTGTCTCTGCCGTACCTGACCGGCGAGCCCTTCCCACACTGCCAGCCAGGGCATTGGACGGCCCATGTCACGTTGGGACGCCGATTGACCGCCGAGCAGATCGGTACTGCTATCCCGCTGATCAACGACACCGGCAATGACCTCGCCGGCGAGGCTGCCGGTCTGCGCCGCTGGGACAGCGACGAGCGGATCGACCGTGTGCTGGTCGGATGAGGTGGGTGCACTAACCTGTCCTGCGTGACCCAGGCAGCTCTTGACGTCCTGACTCAGGCCCGTGAACAGGTACTCGATCGGGGCGAAGGACTGTCCCGCGACCAGGTGCTCGAGGTGCTGCTGCTGCCTGACGATCGACTCGAGGAACTGCTCGCCCTGGCCCACGAGGTGCGGATGCGCTGGTGCGGTCCGGAGGTCGAGGTTGAGGGCATCATCAGCCTCAAGACCGGCGGCTGCCCGGAAGACTGCCACTTTTGCGCCCAGTCCGGACTGTTCGCCTCACCGGTCCGCAGCGCCTGGCTGGACATCCCCAGCCTGGTGGAGGCCGCCAAGCAGACCGCCAAGACCGGTGCGACGGAATTCTGCATCGTCGCCGCCGTCCGCGGCCCTGATGAGCGCTTGCTGGCCCAGGTGGCCGCCGGAATCGAAGCGATCCGCAACGAGGTGGAGATCCACATCGCCTGCTCGCTGGGCATGCTCAACCAGGAGCAGGTGGAGCGTCTGGCAGGCATGGGCGTGCACCGCTACAACCACAATCTCGAGTCCGCGCGCTCCTTCTTTCCCAATGTGGTGACCACCCACACCTGGGAGGAACGCTGGGACACCCTGCAGATGGTGCGGGAGGCCGGCATGGAGGTGTGCTGCGGCGGCATTCTCGGCATGGGGGAGACCCTCGAGCAGCGCGCTGAGTTCGCCGCCGAACTCGCTGAACTGAACCCCCATGAGGTCCCCCTGAACTTCCTCAATCCGCGTCCGGGCACGCCGTTCGGCGACCTCGAGGTGATGCCGGCCGCGGAGGCGCTCAGAGCAGTGGCGGCGTTCCGCTTGGCATTGCCGCGCACCATGCTGCGCTTCGCCGGCGGCCGGGAGATCACCCTCGGGGACCTGGGCGCCAAACAGGGCATCCTCGGTGGTATCAATGCGGTCATCGTCGGCAACTACCTGACGACCCTGGGTCGGCCGGCCGAGTCCGATCTGGAGTTGCTCGAGGACCTGCAGATGCCCATCAAGGCTCTCAACTCCAGTCTCTGATGAACGATCATCGCCCGGCACCGGTCGGCGCCGGCAACTACAACATCTACACCGGCACACTGCACGGCGAGATCGTGCCACTGACCGCCCAACTCGGTTTGGAGCCGCCCCGATTCTGCGCCGAGTGCGGCCGGCGGATGGTGGTTCAGGTGCGCCCCGACGGCTGGTGGGCGGAGTGCTCCCGGCACGGCCACGTCGATTCCGCCGACCTGGACAGCCGCCGATGACGGATCCACCGCGCCGTTCACACGCCAGAGCAGCCCTGAGTGTCGTCGCGGCCCTGGCTTTTTGCGGTGCAGCACTCGGCGCGGCATGGGCCTGGATCGCTCCGCCCATCCAGACCATCGTCGGCCTGACGAAGTCAGGTGAACGGGTGGACGCCTTCCTCGGCAAATCGGCTGACAATCAGTTCGTCGCTCTAGCCATCATGGTCGGGCTGGTGACCTTCCTGGCCATCGTCTCGGCGGTGGCGGTGTGGCAGTGGCGAGCCCACCGCGGACCGATGCTCGCCACTGCGCTGTGGATCGGACAGGTGGTCGCAGCGGCGGCCGCCGCTGGAACCGGCGCGCTGCTGGCGCACTGGCGCTACGGCACACCGGACCGCAACGTCGAGTTGAGCCCGGAGAACCGGGTGGCCTATTTCACGGAGGCGCCGGCAGTCTTTCCGGGTCAGCATCCGCTGCAGATCGCGGTTGCACTGCTGCTTCCCGCCGCGATCGCGGCGTTGACCTACGCATTCCTCGCGGTGGCCAATCCCCGTGACGACCTCGGTGGATGGCCACCCGCCTCCGACCGATACCTCCCGCTACCGCAGAGCTTGCCGGACAGCACACCCTCGGCCGGGCCCATTAGAGCGGACGGAACGGAACCCGCCCACCGACCATGACGCGGGCGACGATGCCGCCTAGCCGCCACATACCCGGATAGGTGATTGGGTTGAACAGCGTCGGCCATGTGGTCCGGATGATGTGGGCATCCAGCGGCCGCTCGGCGAAGCGGTCGGTGAGCCAGCGCAGCGTCATCGGAGCCGACATCGGGTGCAACAGCATGTGTTCGCTGAACATGTCTCGGTGATAGGTGATCTGAGCGCCGCCCGCGGTGTAGAGATGGGCCAGTTCGTCGATGTCGTCGATGTGGATCACCGAGTCGTGGACCGCCTGCACCAGCAGCACAGGCGGGGTAGGTACCGTCCGGCCGAGCCGGATGGCGTCGAAGACCTCCTGGACCTCGGGCATGGCCAGCACTTGCTCCAGGGGCGGATGCACGAGATCGTCCATATCCGCCCGGAACATCCGGATGATGGCCTCGAGAGTGGTCATCCGCTCGAGCCGCTGCAGCGTCGCGCGGCCTTCTTCGGTGGCATGCTCGGCGACCACACGCTCAAGGCCGGGATAGGTCTTGGCCAGCGCGGAGATGACCAGCGCGGGCAGCCCGGAGAATTTCGAGCCGTTCAGCCGACGGAAGGTGTTACCCAGGTTGCCGACCGGCGAACCCAGCACCGCGCCCACGATATTGAGCTCTGGGGCGTAGTCGTTGTGCACCTCCGCGGCCCAGGCGCTGGCGAGGCCGCCGCCCGAGTAGCCCCAGAGTCCGACCTTGCTGTCCGGCGCGATGCCGAACCGTTCGAAACTCAACGTCGCACGAAGACCGTCGAGCACCCGGTAACCCGGCTCGTGCGGTGTTCCCCACATTCCGTTGGGACCCTCATGGTCGGGTACCGAGACCGCCCAGCCCTCGGCGACGGCAGCAGCGATCAGTAGGTATTCCAGCTGGGCCAGCGAGCCGACGGCCTTCGCGCGGCGGCGCAACGCATAGGACGGGAAGCAGCGCGAGGAGACGGCGTCGATGGCGCACTGGTAGGAAACGACGTGACGGGGCTGGCTGGGGGTGTGTCCGGCCGGCACCAACACGGTGGTGACGGTAGCCTCCGGCTCGCCGTGCCGGTCGGTGGTGCGGTAGAGCAACTGAGTTGCCCTTACCTTCTGGGGAATCAGGCCCAGGAAGCCGAGTTGGACGTCACGGGAGCGCAGCACTGTTCCGGGGGCGGCGTGCTGGAACCCGGGCGGAGGCTCGTAAAACGGGTCTTTCGACGGCAGGACCGGCCGGGTCCCGCGCTGAATCTCGTCATGCGGTGCTCGGCCGATCCACTCGGGACTGACCGCCCCGTCCGCGCTCGTCATCGCTTCATTCATACCTTAAGAAGGGTCTAAGAATCCAGTCGCTGTGCCGGGTGGCCTGAGCGCGGCGAACTCATCGGTGACCCGCAAGCGGGAATCGGTGAACCGGTAGAGCGCCGCGGGCCGGCCGCCACTTCGGCCCGGGTGTGCGGTGGTGCCGGTGCGGGTGATCACCCCGCGGCGGGCCAGCACCCGTTGCAGGTTGGTGGCGTCCACCTGATAGTCCAACGCCGCGCCGTAGATGTCGCGCAGCGTCGACAGTGCGAATTCCTTTGGCGCCAGAGCGAACCCGATGTTCGTGTAGGACAGCTTGGCGACCAGCCGGGACCGGGCGTAGCCCACCATCGTGCCGTGGTCAAAGGCCATCGGCGGCAAGTCTCGGACCGGATGCCAGCGGGTGTCCGGCGGTAGGGCCGGGGTGGCGGGGGAGGGCACCAGGCCCAGGAACGCGGACCCGATCACGCGGGCGCCCGGCACCCGTTGCGGATCCGAGAAAACAGCCAGTTGTTCGAGGTGAGCCACCTCTCGCAGGTCGACCTTCTCAGCGAGTTGGCGGCGTACCGAACTGCTGAGGTCTTCGTCCACACGTACCTGACCACCCGGGAGGGACCATTTGCCGCGTTCAGGCGCCAGGGCCCGCTGCCACATGAGCACGTCCAACTCGGGTTTGCCGGACTCGAGGCCACGCACCTGGAATACGACGGCGAGGACTTCGTGTTGAGTGCTAGTATGACTCATGTTTTCGATCATAGATCGAAAACCTCCGACCCGACAGGAGGCGGCGATGACCGTCGTTGATCCGACCGACGCCATGGTGAGTGCGCTGGCCGACCGCATCGTCGACGGCCCAGGCGGCTACACCGGCGTCGACGGTGACGCCGCGTGGGCGGCGGAGGTGCGCCGGCTGGCCACCCTGCGCAACGCCACCATCCTGGCGCACAACTACCAACTGCCCGCCATCCAGGACGTGGCCGACCACGTCGGGGACTCCCTGGCGCTGTCCCGGATCGCCGCGGAGTCACCGGAGGACACCATCGTGTTCTGCGGTGTGCACTTCATGGCCGAGACCGCCAAAATCCTCAGCCCCGACAAGACGGTGTTGATTCCCGACCGACGCGCGGGGTGTTCGCTGGCCGACTCGATCACCGCCGAGGAGTTGCAGGCCTGGAAGGACGATCATCCCGGGGCGGTGGTGGTCTCCTACGTCAACACCACCGCGGCGGTCAAAGCCCTGACCGACATCTGCTGCACCTCGTCCAACGCGGTGGAGGTGGTGCAGTCCATTCCCGCGGACCGGGAGGTCTTGTTCTGTCCCGACCAGTTCCTCGGTGCCCATGTGCGCCGAATGACCGGTCGGGAGAACATGCACATCTGGGCCGGCGAATGCCACGTGCACGCCGGCATCAACGGTGATGAACTGGCCGCCCAGGCCCGCAGCCACCCGAATGCCGAACTGTATGTGCACCCCGAATGCGGTTGTGCCACCTCGGCGCTGTACCTGGCCGGGGAGGGCGCCTTCCCGTCCGACCGGGTCAAGATCCTGTCCACCGGCGGCATGCTCGATGCCGCCAAGGCCTCGCACGCCAAGCAGGTGCTGGTCGCCACCGAGGTGGGCATGCTGCACCAGTTGCGCAGGGCAGCGCCGGGTATCGACTTTCAGGCCGTCAACGACCGGGCCTCGTGCCGCTACATGAAGATGATCACCCCGGCGGCGCTGCTGCGGTGTCTGGTCGAGGGCGCCGATGAGGTCGACGTCGACGCCATGACCGCCGGCCGCGCGCGCGCCAGCGTCCAGCGGATGATCGAAATCGGCACACCGGGCGGCGGCGAATGAACCGCGCTGCGGGGGCCTGCGGCGCGGGCTACCGCGGGCTGGACTGGCAGCAGCGCGCGGACGTCGTCGTTATCGGTACCGGAGTGGCCGGGCTGGCCGCCGGTCTGGCCGCACACCGAAAAGGTTCGCGCACCGTCATGTTGAGCAAGGCTGACGACACCGCCACCTTCTACGCGCAGGGCGGGATCGCGGTGGTGCTGCCGTTCACCGAGGACACCGTCGAGTCCCACGTCGCCGACACCTTGGCGGCCGGGGCAGAGCTGTGCGACCCGGAGGCTGTGCGGTCGATCGTCGCCGACGGCTATCAGGCGGTATCAGATTTGATCGCCGACGGAGCCCGTTTCGACGAGAGTGCGCCGGGGCAGTGGGCGCTGACCCGCGAGGGCGGTCACTCGCGGCGGCGGATCATGCATGCCGGCGGGGACGCGACCGGTGCCGAAGTCCAGCGTGCTCTTGATCATGCCGCCGCCACTCTCGACATCCGCCGTAATCACGTCGCTCTTCAGGTCCTGCATGACGGCGACGGGGTGACCGGGGTGCTGGTGCGCAACGCCGACGGCGTCGGCGTGATCCACGCCCCGGCGGTGATTCTGGCCACCGGCGGCGTGGGCCACCTCTACAGCGCCACCACCAACCCTGAGGGCTCGACCGGTGACGGTGTGGCGCTGGCGTTGTGGGCCGGGGTCGGCGTCGCCGACATCGAATTCATCCAGTTCCACCCGACTATGCTCTTCGACCGGTTCGGCAGCGGTCGGCGGCCGCTGATCACCGAGGCGCTCCGAGGCGAGGGGGCGGTTCTGCGGGACGCCCGCGGCGACTCGGTGACCGCCGGTGTGCACCCGATGGGCGATCTGGCGCCCCGCGACGTGGTCGCGGCGGCGATCGACGCCCGTCTGCGCGAGACCGGCGACGCTTGCGTCTACCTGGATGCGCGGTCAGTCGAGCGCTTCGAGCAGCGGTTCCCCACCGTGACCGCGGCATGCCATGCCGCCGGTATCAATCCGACCCGCCAGCCGATCCCGGTGGTACCCGGCGCGCACTACAGCTGCGGCGGAGTGAGCACCGACGTCTACGGCCGCACTGAGCTGCCGGGCCTGCTGGCCGCCGGCGAGGTGGCCCGCACCGGCATGCATGGCGCCAACCGCTTGGCGTCAAACAGCCTGCTCGAGGGTCTGGTCGTCGGTGGCCGAGCTGGACGCGCCGGGGCTGAGCACGCTCGGTCAGTGGGCTCAGTGACTGCCAAAGTCGATGCTGCCCTGCATGATTCGCTGAGTCGTCCGGGTCTGCAGCAGTCCATGACCCGGTGGGCGTCAGTGGTCCGCGACGGCGAAGGCCTACGTGAACTCGCCGTCGCACTCGACGCAGCAGAGGCCCGCCCGATCCGCAGCCGCGCCGATTTCGAGGATGTCGCGCTGACCGCCACGGCGCGGGCCGTCGCCGCAGCAGCCCTGGCACGTACCGAAAGCCGCGGATGCCACCACC
The DNA here is from genome assembly GCA_964483865.1 of uncultured Mycobacterium sp. GTDB lineage: Bacteria > Actinomycetota > Actinomycetes > Mycobacteriales > Mycobacteriaceae > Mycobacterium. The sequence continues at coordinate 13,446 of CAZADG010000063.1, forward strand.
GCAGCGACTACCCCGACACCGATCCGGCGCAGGCGCTCAGTCGCATGGTCTACGACCAGTCCGTCGTCGCCGCGCCGCGGTCATGAGCCTGACCGCCGAGGAGCGGTCCGAGGCGCTGGCAGTCATCCGCCGCGGATTGGATGAGGACCTGCGTTACGGCCCGGACGTGACCACCGCGGCCACCGTGCCCGTCGACGCGGTGACCGAGGCCGCCATGGTGGCCCGCGAAGCCGGCGTCGCCGCGGGCGTCGACGTGGCCCTGATGGTGCTCGACGAGGTGGTAGGCGCTGACGGCTATCGGGTGACCGAGCGTGTCGAGGACGGCACCCGGCTGCAACCCGGGCAAGCACTGCTGCGTCTGTCGGCCCCGACCGGTGGGCTGCTGACCGCCGAGCGCACGATGCTGAACCTGGTGTGCCACCTCTCCGGGATCGCCACCGCGACCGCGGCATGGGTCGACGCGGTCGAGGGCACGAAGGCCAGGATCCGCGACACCCGCAAGACGCTGCCCGGCCTACGGGCACTGCAGAAGTACGCCGTACGCGTCGGCGGGGGAGTCAACCACCGGATGGGTCTGGGCGATGCGGCGCTGATCAAGGACAACCATGTCGTCGCCGCCGGTTCGGTTGTCGCGGCGCTGCGTGCGGTCCGGGCCGCCGCGCCGGATCTGCCGTGCGAGGTCGAGGTAGACACCCTCGAGCAACTCGACGAGGTTCTCGGCGAGGACGTGCAGTTGATCCTGTTGGATAACTTCCCGGTCTGGCAGACCCAGATCGCGGTTCAGCGCCGCGACACCCGCGCCCCAGGTGTGCTGCTGGAATCCTCCGGAGGGCTGTCACTGGACACCGCGGCGGAGTACGCGGGGACGGGGGTGGACTACCTCGCAGTCGGGGCGCTGACCCACTCGGTACGGGTACTCGATATCGGTTTGGACCTCTGACGTCGAGCGAGGACCCACGCAGACACTGGCGAGCAGAACTCTGCGTGATTGCGCACCGATGAGAGAAGTCAGACGATGTCGGCGACGAACACGCCGACCCCGCGCCGCGCCGCCATCCGCGCCATGAATGGCAGCGAGGGGTCGTTGGTGCCGGCCTCGACGATCCGCGGGTTGACCAGGTGGACGTCGCGACCACCGAGGAGGATCTCGGCCTCGCCAGCGGCCAGAATATTTTTGACCCAGTTGGTTTTTCCGTGCGCCAGCATGATGGCCACGGTGGCACCCTTGCGATAAGCCGACACCGCTGTCTCCAGTTGTCGGCCGGACTTCCGACCGCGGTGCCTGATGACGGTGATGCCGGGCATGAAGCGCGCGATCGGCACCGCGATGGGGTTGATGTACCTGATCTGAAAGTTCTCGAACCAGACCGGGAACCTCATCGGCACGCCGGGGACGTCGTTGGGGTGATGGCGCATACGCTCCATCATGCCGCCGCGCCACGGCGGACCAGTGATAACGCGACGGCCGCCGCGGCAAACAACCCGGACATCGTCCGGTTCAGCGCGGTCTGGTGGCCCGGCGTGCGCAGCGCCTTCAGCAGGCGGGCCGCCAGACCGGTGTAGGCGCCCATCACCACCACATCGACCGCCAGCATGGTGACTCCAATCGCCAGGTACTGCGGCCACAGAGGTTCGGTCGGCACCACGAACTGGGGTAGCACCGCCAGCAGGAAGACCAGGCCCTTGGGGTTGGTCAGGTTCACCAGTACGCCCCGGACCAGCAGGGACAGGCGGCCGCTGTCTCCGGCGGACCCCACGTCGAGTTCGACCGCGGCGGCTCGCCACTGCCGAACGGCGAGGTAGATCAGGTACAGCACGCCGATCCACTTGATTAGCGTGAATGCGACCAGCGATCTCGACACCGCGGCACCCAGCCCGACCGCCACGACCGCAAGCTGGGTCATCAACCCGATCTGCAGGCCGGCGACGCTCCACCAGCCCCGCCGCAGGCCGTGCGACAGCCCGGTAGCCATCGACTGGATGGCACCCGCACCTGGGGAGACGCTGATCGCCACCGACGCTCCCAGAAACGCCACCCACAGCTCCCAGCGCATCGAGGCATTATCACCGGCTTGTTCAACCGATGCGGCCCAACCGATACCTAAAGGATTTTTCTATCCATCCCCCGATCAGGGACAATGGCAGGCGATGAGCGTTCCTCTGATTTCCCGCATCGACCTGCGCGGCGGCGCAATGACGGCCGCGCAGCTGCGTGCCGCCCTGCCCCGCGGCGGTGTCGACGTCGACACGGTGGTACCAACCGTGCGCCCGATCGTCGAGGACATCGCCGAACGGGGAGCGGTGGCGGCACTGGAGTACGGGGCGAAGTTCGATGGTGTGCGGGCCGAACGCGTCCGCGTTCCCGTTGGCGAACTCGCGGCCGCGCTGAGTCGTCTCGACCCGGAGGTGCGTGCTGCCCTTCAGGTGGCCATCGAGCGCACCCGCGCGGTACACGCCGACCAACGCCGCTCCGACACCACCACCACGTTGGCGCCGGGCGCAACGGTCACCGAGCGCTGGGTGCCGGTAGAACGGGTCGGGCTCTACGTTCCCGGCGGGACTGCGGTCTACCCGTCGAGTGTGGTCATGAACGTGGTGCCCGCTCAGGCCGCCGGGGTGGAGTCTCTGGTGGTCGCCAGCCCGCCGCAAGCCGACTTCGGCGGGCTGCCGCATCCGACCATCCTGGCCGCCGCCGCACTGCTCGGGGTCGACGAGGTGTGGGCGGTCGGCGGCGCACAGGCTGTGGCGCTACTGGCCTACGGCGGTCTCGACACCGACGGGTCCGAGTTGGCCCCGGTCGACATGATCACCGGGCCAGGCAACATCTATGTCACTGCGGCGAAACGGATCTGCCGCTCGCAAGTCGGCATCGACTCCGAGGCCGGCCCCACCGAGATCGCCATTCTCGCCGACCACACCGCCGACCCGGCACACGTAGCCGCCGATCTGATCAGCCAGGCCGAACATGACGTGATGGCAGCCAGCGTGCTGGTCACCGACAGCATCGAGCTGGCCGACGCCACCGATGCGGAATTGGCCAAGCAGTTGCTGACCACCACGCACAAGGAGAGGGTCGCGGAGGCGTTGGCCGGACCCCAGTCGGCGATTGTTCTGGTTGACGACGTCGACACCGGCCTCCGGGTCGTCAACGCTTATGCCGCCGAGCATCTTGAAATCCAGACGGCCGACGCCACCGGGGTGGCCGCCCGGATCCGTTCGGCCGGTGCGGTTTTCGTCGGCCCGTGGTCTCCGGTAAGCCTGGGCGATTACTGCGCGGGCTCGAACCACGTGCTGCCCACCGCAGGCTGCGCCCGGCACTCCAGTGGACTGTCGGTGCAGACCTTCCTGCGCGGTATCCACGTCGTCGACTACACCGAAGCAGCCCTCAAGGACGTCTCCGGCTACGTGATCACCCTGGCCAATGCCGAGGATCTCCCCGCGCACGGCGAGGCGGTCCGCCGGAGGTTCGAGCGGTAATGACAGTGGGCAAGCAGGTGGGTCTGGCCGACCTGCCGCTGCGGGAGAACTTGCGCGGCAAATCGGCCTACGGCGCACCCCAACTCGACGTCCCGGTGCGGCTCAACACCAATGAGAACCCGCACCCTCCCAGTGCCGCGCTTATCGATGACGCCGCCGAGGCGGTGCGCGAGGCTGTTAAGCAGTTGCACCGCTACCCCGACCGTGACGCCGTAGCCCTGCGAAGCGACCTGGCCGCGTATCTGACAGCGAGAACCGGCGTGGGCATCGCGGTCGACAACGTCTGGGCGGCAAACGGATCCAATGAGATCCTGCAGCAGCTTCTGCAGGCGTTCGGCGGCCCAGGACGCAGCGCAATCGGGTTCGTGCCGTCGTACTCGATGCATCCCATCATCTCCGACGGGACCCAGACCCGATGGATCGAGGCGATGCGAGCGGCTGACTTCACCCTGGACGTCGACGCCGCGATCGCCGCGATCCGCGCCGAGAAACCCGACGTCGTATTCGTCACAAGCCCGAATAATCCGACCGGGCAGAGCATTCCGCTCACCGACCTGCGGCGGCTGCTGGACACCATGGCGGGCGGCGTGCTGATAGTCGACGAGGCCTACGGTGAATTCTCCGACCAGCCCAGCGCCGTCGCACTGCTGGACGAGTACCCGGCGCGGCTGATCGTCAGCCGGACCATGAGCAAGGCGTTCGCCTTCGCCGGCGGTCGGCTGGGCTATCTGGTGGCCGCCCCGGCGGTGATCGAGGCAGTGCAATTGGTCCGGCTGCCCTATCACCTGTCCGCGCTCACCCAGGCGGCTGCCCGAGCGGCATTGCGCCATGCCGATGAGACCCTGGCGTCGGTGAGCGCTTTGGCCGCCGAACGTGACCGGGTCAGTGCGGCCCTGGAGCAGATGGGCTTTCGGGTGGTCCCCAGCGACGCCAACTTCGTATTGTTCGGTCTGTTCGCCGACGCCGCGAGAGCGTGGGAGCACTATCTGGCCGACGGGGTGTTGATCCGCGACGTGGGCATCCCCGGTTACCTGCGGGTGACGATCGGTCTGCCCGAAGAGAACGACGCCTTTCTCATCGCCAGCCAAAAGTTGGCGAACGCTGAGCTTGCCCAGCCACTAGGAGCGACATGACAGAGAACCGCCATGCCCGGGTCGAGCGCAAGACCCGGGAGTCCGACATCGTCGTCGAACTCGACCTCGACGGCACCGGCCGAGTCGCAATCGATACCGGGGTGCCGTTCTTCGACCACATGCTCACCGCGCTGGGCACCCACGCCAGCTTCGACCTCGCCGTCACCGCCCGCGGCGATGTGGAGATCGAAGGTCACCACACCGTTGAGGACACCGCGATCGTGCTCGGCACCGCACTGGGTCAGGCACTCGGGGATAAGAAGGGGATCCGACGGTTCGGCGATGCCTTTATCCCGATGGACGAAACCTTGGCACACGCTGCCGTCGACGTCTCGGGGCGACCGTATTTCGTGCATACCGGCGAACCGGACTACCTGGTGGATTTCACCATCGCCGGGTCTGGCGTGCCCTACCACACGGTGATCAACCGGCACGTGTTCGAGTCGCTGGCCGCCAACGCCCGCATCGCACTGCACGTGCGGACCCTCTACGGCCGCGACCCGCACCACATCACCGAAGCGCAGTACAAGGCGGTGGCGCGTGCATTGCGGCAAGCTGTCGAACCCGATCCGCGCGCGGTGGGCGTGCCATCCACCAAAGGTGTTCTGTGACAGCACCGTCTGTGGTTGTCCTGGATTACGGTTCCGGCAACCTCCGCTCGGCGCAACGTGCGCTGGAGCGCGTCGGCGCCGACGTGACGGTGACCGCCGACCGATCGGCTGCACTGGCGGCCGACGGACTGGTGGTGCCCGGGGTGGGGGCTTTCGAGGCCTGCATGACCGGACTCCGGGGGATCGGCGGCGACGAGATCATCGCCGAACGGGTCGCGGCCAGTCGGCCGGTGCTGGGCGTGTGCGTCGGCATGCAGATCCTGTTTGCCCACGGGGTGGAGTTCGGTGTGGACACCCCCGGTTGCGGGCAGTGGCCCGGTTCGGTGACCCGCTTGGACGCGCCGGTGATCCCGCACATGGGTTGGAACGTCGTCGACGCCGCCCCCGGCAGCAGGTTGTTCACGGGCCTGCCCGCTGACACCCGGTTCTATTTCGTGCATTCCTATGCCGCACAGAGGTGGGAGGGCTCACCCGACGCGCTGCTGACCTGGGCCAACCATCATGTTCGCTTCCTGGCGGCAGTGGAGGACGGCCCCTTGTCGGCCACACAGTTTCATCCGGAGAAGAGCGGCGACGCAGGTGCGGCGCTGCTGGCGAATTGGGTTGAGGGGCTCTCATGAAAAATGATGGGGCAGAACTGATTCTGCTGCCCGCAGTCGATGTCGTCGAAGGCCGCGCCGTGCGCCTGGTCCAGGGCAAGGCAGGCAGTGAGACGGAGTACGGATCCGCCTTGGAGGCCGCACTCGCCTGGCAGCGCGACGGCGCCGAGTGGATCCATCTGGTGGATCTCGACGCAGCTTTCGGCCGGGGCAGCAACGCCGAACTGCTCGCCGCAGTGGTGCGAGCCCTTGACGTGAAAGTCGAACTGTCCGGAGGGATCCGCGACGATGCATCCCTGCGGGCGGCGCTGGCCACGGGATGCGAACGGGTCAACATCGGCACCGCCGCATTGGAGAATCCCCAGTGGTGCGCCCGGGCCATCGCCGAATTCGGCGACAAAGTCGCGGTGGGACTGGACGTGCAGATCGTCGACGACGAACACCGGTTGCGCGGACGGGGGTGGGAGACCGACGGCGGGGATCTGTGGCAGGTGCTGGAACGACTCGACGGTGAGGGTTGTTCCCGATTCGTCGTCACCGACGTCACCAAGGACGGCACCCTCACCGGACCGAATCTGGAATTGCTCGAGGGTGTCGCCGAGTGCACCGACGCCCCGGTGATCGCCTCCGGGGGAGTGTCGAGCCTGGACGACCTGCGGGCGATCGCGACGCTCACCGGTAGCGGCGTGGAGGGCGCAATCGTCGGAAAAGCCTTGTACGCAGGACGTTTTACGCTGCCCGAGGCATTGGCGGCGATGAAACGGTGACCCATTAACGTGCTCGACCTCGAGGGGCTTGTCGCAGAGGCCACTGCCATCCTGGACCGCGCCGCCGAGCCGTTTGTCGCGGGTCACCGGGCCGAGTCCGCGGTGCAGAAGCACGGCAACGATTTCGCCACCGAGGTGGATCTGGCGATCGAGCGGCAGGTGGTCGCCGAGCTGAAGGCAGCGACCGGGATCGGCGTGCACGGCGAAGAATTCGGCGGAGTCGACCTGTCCGGCCCGCTGGTGTGGGTGGTCGACCCGATCGATGGGACCTTCAATTATGCGGCCGGCTCGCCGATGGCGGCCATCCTGCTGGGACTGCTGCGGGACGGTGAACCGGTGGCCGGTTTGACCTGGCTACCGTTCACCGGCGACCGTTACACCGCCGTCAAGGGCGGACCGCTCTACGTCAACGGCGTCGCGCGGCCGCCACTGCGCCCGACCGGACTGTCGGCTTCCATGGTTGCCTTCGGTGCCTTCAACATCGACTGGGGCGGCCGGTTTCCCGGCCGCTACCGGGTGGCGGTACTGGAAGAGTTGAGCCGGGTTTCGTCCAAGCTGCGGATGCACGGGTCCACCGGGATCGACATGGCCTTCGTGTCAGCCGGAATCCTGGGCGCTGCAGTCGGTTTCGGCGGCAAGGTCTGGGACCATGCCGCCGGGGTCGCATTGGTGCGGTCAGCCGGTGGCATGGTGACCGACCTCGACGGCGGACCGTGGACCGTGGACACCCGATCGACGCTGACCGCCGCGCCCGGTGTGCACGAGGAGATCATGGACATTCTCGCCCGCGTCGGATCACCGGAGGAGTACCGCTGATGCCAAAAATGACCACCGACGTCGCAGTACGCGTCATTCCATGTCTGGACGTCGACGCCGGCCGGGTGGTCAAAGGCGTCAACTTCGAGAATCTGCGCG
>CAZADG010000064.1:0-20290 GCA_964483865.1 uncultured Mycobacterium sp.
AGCATGCGGGCCTGCTCGGCGGCACCGGCGAAGGCGAGGTCGGTGGCGTCCACTGAAGGCAGCGTAGCCGCTGGCACCGGCACCAAACCGTTACGGTGGTCCGATGTCCTGTGTGTTCTGCGAGATCGTGGCCGGTAGCGCCCCGGCGATACGGGTGTACGAGGACGATGAGTACCTCGGGTTCCTCGATATCCGCCCGTTCACCCGGGGCCACACCCTGGTGATCCCGAAGCGGCACAGCGTGGACCTGACTGACACCCCGGCCGACGTACTGGGCGGCATGCTGGCGGTCGGGCAGCGTATCGCCCAGGCCACCCGGGCCTCCGGACTGGCCGCGACCGGAAACAACATCGCCATCAACGACGGAAAGTCGGCGTTCCAGTCGGTCTTCCATATCCATCTGCACGTGATCCCCCGCCGGGACGGCGACAAGGTGTCGTTCGTCAAGGGAATGCTGGTGCGGCGCGACCCGGATCGGGAGGCGACGGGTCGGCTGCTGCGCGAGGCCCTGGCGGCGCAGTCATGAGCACACTGGCCGAGAAGGCACTCGGGGCGTTCGTTCGGGTACACGACGCCGTGTATCAGGGCTCCCGCGGATGGGTCGGGCACCGCATCCCCGGTGCGCCGAACAGTCTGCTGCTGCACACGGTGGGCGCCAAGACGGGTCTGGAGCGCACTCATTCGCTGTCCTATGCGCGCGACGGCGCCGACTACCTGGTCGTGGCGTCCAATGGTGGTGACCGGCGCTCCCCCGCCTGGTTCCACAACCTCAAGGCCAATCCCCGGGTGGACATCAACGTGGGTCGGCGACGCCTAACGGTCACCGCTTCCGCTGTCCTGCCCGATGATCCCGACTACGCCCGGCTATGGCGAATCGTCAACGCGAACAACGCCAATCGCTATGACGGTTACCAGGCGAAGACCACCCGGCCCATACCGGTGATCCGGCTGACGCCGTAGCGGAGTTTCGAGTCACACCGACCACGTCCGTCGCTGTCGGCGCCGAAGTGATTTTTGCCCAGCTCCGCGCGACTAAGGGTGCCCTGCGTCGCGCGAAGCTGGGCACAAACAACAGTGCTTCGGTGAGGCCAATCACCGCAGCCCTGCCAGCGTGGTGGCGGTCGCGAAGACGTCGTCGAGCATGGCCGGGGTCAGCCGACCGGTGAACATGTTCTGCTGACTCGGGTGATAGCAGCCCAGTAACCGAACGCCGTGCGCCACCTCGGCGACGACGCCATGGCCGAATTTGGCTATAGCGGAGGGCTTTTCGTCGAGCAGTCGGAGTGCAGCCTGCCAGGCGAACCCGCCCAGTGCCACGACCACCCGGACATGAGGCGAGACGAGCCGCCATTCGGCTTCCAGCCACGGCGCGCAGGTACTGCGTTCCTGTGGCGTCGGGGCATTACCCGGTGGTGCGCAACGCACGGCGGCGACCACACGAATCTCGCTGGTGCGCAATCCGTCCGCCGCGTCGACGCTGAGCGGCGAGTCGACCAGTCCGGCCCGGTGCAGGGCGGCGAACAGTTGGTCTCCGGAGCGGTCACCGGTGAACACCCGCCCGGTGCGGTTGCCGCCGTGGGCGGCCGGCGCAAGACCCAGGATCAGGATCCGCGGCCGTGCCGAACCCCACCCGGTTATCGGCCGTCCCCAATAGGGTTCCCCGACGAAAGCCCGCCGCTTGACCACCGCCACCTCCTCGCGCCAGGCCACCAACCGGGGACAGGCACGGCAGACGCTGACCTCAGCGGACAGGCCGTCGAGACCGATGGCGTCACCTGCCAGCAGCAGGACCTCGGCAGCGTCGTGGGCGACCGGAGTCGCCGCCGTCGCAGGGTCTCCGGGCCAACCCGTGCCGGGTGGCACCGGAGACGCGAATCCCGCGCCGGTTCGCGGGTGTGGGAGCACCATCTCTCTATGCTGCCTGCGGTGGGCACCTCACGCGGACCGGTACTGCTGATCCTGTCATCAGCGTTTCTGGCCGCCGCCGCCAACGGCATCTCGATGGTGGCCTTCCCCTGGCTGGTATTGCAGCGCACCGGCAGTGCCACCGACGCCTCGGTGGTGGCCGCCGCGGCTACCCTCCCGCTGCTGTTCGCGACCCTGGTAGCCGGCACCGCGGTCGATTTTCTCGGGCGTCGCCGGGTGGCCATGCTCTCCGACTTCATGTCGGCCGCCTCGGTGGCTGCGGTCCCGGTGATCGTGGCGACCATGGGCATCGACGCGCTGAACACCGCGGTGCTGGCCGGCCTGGCCGCGGCAGGCTCGTTCTTCGACCCGGGCGGGATGACGGCGCGGCAGTCCATGCTGCCCGAGGCGGCCGGGCGTGCCGGATGGACCCTCGACCACACCAACAGCATCTACGAGGCTGCCTTCAACCTTGCCTACATCACCGGACCGGGTATCGGAGGCCTGCTGATCGCCACCATCGGTGGCGTGAACACCATGTGGGTCACTGCCGCGGCATTCAGCTTCTCGATACTCACCATGGCCGTCCTGCGCCTGGCCGGCGCCAACCGTCCTGATCCAGACGAACAACCCGAGGGTGTGCTGTCCGGCGTCGTCGAAGGCCTGAAGTTCGTGTGGCACAACAAGGTTTTACGCACCCTGGGTCTGATCGATCTGTCGGTCACTGCGCTGTACCTACCGATGGAGAGCGTGCTGTTCCCGAAGTACTTCACTGACCGCGACGAACCCGCCCAGCTGGGCTGGGTGCTGATGGCGCTGTCCATCGGCGGCCTGGTCGGCGCGCTGAGTTGGACGGTGCTGTCCCGGATCGCCAGTCGCCGCACCATGGTGCTGACCGCGGTCCTGACCTTCGGGGTGGCGAGCCTGATCATCTCCGTGCTGCCGCCACTGCCGATCATCTTGGTGTTGTGCGCGCTTGTCGGCCTGGTGTACGGGCCGATCGGCCCGATCTACAACTCGGTCATGCAGACCCGTACGCCGGAGAGCATGCGCGGTCGGGTGGTCGGGGTGATGACCTCGATGACGTATGCGGCCGGCCCGGTCGGCTTCATGCTGGCCGGACCACTGGTGGACGCGTTCGGCCTGAAGATCACATTCCTGGTGCTGGCCGTGCCGATCGTGCTCATCGGATTGGCCGCCCCGTGGATTTCTGCGCTGCGGGAGTTGGATAACCCACCTGGCCAACGCTGACAGGCGCAGAATCACCAGATGCACGCCTACCGCATCTCGTCCGATCTGGTAGCCGCACCCGAGGCCGTCTGGGAATTCGTCACCAGCATGGCCGGTGTCAACCAGGAGATGATGCCGCTCGTTCGGATGACGATCCCGGCAGCGCTGAGGGACACCCGCATCGACGACCTGGCACCCGGTCGGCCCGTGGGGCGCAGTTGGTTGCTGCTGTTCGGCGTCATCCCGGCGGACTTCGATGACCTGACGATCGCTGAACGAGGACCTGGCCGTCGCTTTCTAGAACGATCGACGATGCTGACGCAATCCTGCTGGGAACACGAACGCACCGTCGCCGAGATCGACGGTGGCTGCCGCGTGACCGACCGCCTGAGCTGGCAGGGCAGAATCCCCGGCCTTGGTGCGATCTATCGACTGGCCGTTCCCCTGCTGTTCCGGCATCGACATTCGCGGCTGCGGCGACGGTTCGGCGCACTGTCAACAGAATCGCGCCCGTCCTACGATTGACCCGTGCATCCCCCGCTGGAAAGTCTTCGTCACGAACTCCCCGAGGGTGTGCTCGTCACCGACCCGGACATCCTGGCCTCCTACCGGCACGACCGGGCAGCCGATCCCGAGGCCGGGACCCCGTTGGCTGTGGTGCGGCCCACCGGAACCGACGAGGTGCAGGCCGTGCTGCGCTGGGCGAGCGCCCACGGCGTCCCAGTGGTGCCGCGGGGCGCCGGCAGCGGACTGTCCGGCGGGGCGACGGCGGTCAACGGCGGGATTGTGCTGTCGACGGAGAAGATGCGGGAGATCACCGTCGACCCGATCACCCGCACCGCGGTGGTCCAACCCGGCCTGCTCAATGCCGAGGTCAAGAAGGCCGTCGCCGAATACGGGCTGTGGTATCCGCCGGACCCGTCGTCCTATGAGATCTGCAGCATCGGCGGCAACGTCGCCACCAATGCCGGCGGGCTGTGTTGCGTGAAGTACGGCGTCACAACCGATTACGTTTTGGGCCTGCAGGTGGTGCTGGCCGACGGCACCGCGGTGCGCCTTGGCGGGCCACGCCTCAAGGACGTCGCGGGCCTTTCATTGGTGAAGCTTTTCGTCGGCAGCGAGGGCACCCTCGGGGTTGTCACCGAGGTGACCTTGAGGCTGCTGCCACCCCAAACCACCACCGCCACCGTCGTGGCGACGTTCGACTCGGTGGAGGCCGCCGCGGGTTCGGTGGTCGAGATCACCGGCAGAATCCGGCCGTCGATGCTGGAGTTCATGGACTCCGTCGCCATCAACGCCGTCGAGGACAAACTGAAGATGGGCTTGGACAGGAACGCCGCCGCGATGATGGTGGCCGCCTCCGACGACCGTGGTCCGGCAGGAGCCGAGGACGCCGAGTTCATGGCCCGGGTGTTCACCGAAGCCGGTGCCACCGAATGTTTTTCGACATCGGACCCAGTGGAGGGCGAGGCGTTCGTCGCAGCCCGCCGCTACGCCATTCCCGCCGTGGAGGCCAAAGGCTCGCTACTGCTGGAGGATGTCGGCGTACCGCTACCCCGGTTGGCCGATCTGGTCGCCGGGGTCGCCCGGATCGCTGCCGATGCCGACCTGACCATCTCGGTGATCGCGCACGCCGGCGACGGAAACACCCATCCGTTGATCGTCTACGACCCCGCCGACGCCGCGATGACCGCACGTGCCGAGAAGGCCTTCGGCGACATCATGGATCTGGCGATCGGACTCGGAGGCACCATCACGGGCGAACACGGCGTCGGACGCCTCAAGAAGCCCTGGCTGGCCGGGCAGCTCGGGCCCGAGGCGATGGACCTCAACCGGCGGATCAAGGTAGCCCTGGACCCAGGCGGAATTCTCAACCCGGGCGCGGTGGTTTAGGTGTCCCGAAAGGACGAATCGGGTTTTCGGGCCACAACATCAAGGCACTCGCAGCGTCAGGATCGTCGTGTCAGGTGAGCGAGTGATCCTGCACGACGAGACATGGTCGTGGCGACTCGAGCGCATTCCCGAGGGGCTGTTGCTTGACGTTCTGTGTGGCACGGTCGGCATCTACAACAGGACAATCCTGTTGAATCCCGAGGAAGTCGACATGTGGGAGGCCGGCGGTCCGGCCGCGCTGGAATCTTTGGTCGAGGCGATCCGGAATGACGTCACCGGTAGGGAATTCGCTGACCGCAACCGTCCCGACCTGATTCCATGAGCGATGACGTCGAGGCGTTGCTGTACCAGGTGGCCCGCTCCTCACGACGTCTTCGTTTGGCTATGGCTGTCACGGCCCTTCTCTGCTTACTCGTCGTGGCCGGCGCCGCCTTGGATGACAGCCTGTGGCAGAGCGGGGCAGGATGGCGCGCCGCTGGGGCAGCCTTGCTGGTGGTCTTCACGGCGATGGCGGGGTTGGCCGGCTACAACGCTGTTCGGGGGCAGCGGCGACATGCGGAGAAGTTGCAACGGCAGCTGGCGGCTGACCCGAATCGCATCCGCTCCATACGACTGCTGGTCGCCCGTTCAGCGCCGTTTGCGTCATGGTCGTCGGATGACGGTAGAGCGACCAGAGGCCTGCACATCGTGGTCGGCGACGATACCGGGGCAAGCTGGGTGCTCCCGGTGCCTTCCCGCGATGAGGCGGTCAAAGCTGTTGCCACGCTTGCACGACGATGCCCACAGGCAAGCGTGGAACCACCTGGGCTGGCGGCCGAATGAGACCAGGTATCAGTCGCGCTGCCAGTCAACTCGAGCGCGATCTGCGGCACGGCTGGTGGCCAACAGCAGCAGTGCGGTCGGGCAACGGCAGAGTCGGGCAACCCTTGGCTACCGCAGCCGGGTAAACCGGTGCAACACCCACGCCACCGGGATGCTCAACGCCATCGTCACCACGAACAAGCCAGCGGTATTGCCGGTGTAGACCATCCAATGCAGCACCTCGGTCATGGCGACCTCCATCAGCACCAGATGCACCAGGAATATCTCGTAGGAGATCTCGCCCAGCCATACCATCGGCCGACTCGCCAGAAGCCTCGAGTACCAACCACGGTCGGCGAGTGCCAGCGGGGCGATCAGCAAGGTGGCGATCACCGCATAGAACACCATCTTGACCACGGCCTGGGCCAGGCCGGTCGGGGAGGTCTGCGGTTCGCCGGCGATCGGTGTGCATACGATCAGGTAGCAGATCAGCGCCAACGGCACCGCCACGAATCCGTAGACCCGCACGCCCATCGCGGCCAGCACCGTCAGCATCATGCCGCCGACGAACCAACCGAGATAGCCGGGCAGCCAGAGCTTTGCCCCGTCGGGCAGGAAATCGGTGACGTGCACCAACACGATCCAACCCTGGCTGAGCACGAAGAGCCCGCCAAGGCCGGCCAGCAGCAGGCCGGGGCGCCACTGGCGCTTGCACAGCGTCACCATCAGCAGATAGGCCAACGCCGGCAGCGCGATATAGAACGCGACCTCGACGGCCAGGCTCCACATCTGGGTCAGGCCCTGATGCAGCAGTGCGTACCCGTAGTTGTCGGTGTAGATGTGGGTCAGCGTCAGGTTGCGGAACAGCCCCCACCAGGTGTGGCCGGGGTTGGGTCCGCCCTCGCGGAAGTGATAGACCACGTATGCGGCCAACACGGTCACAATGTAGGCCGGCATAATTCGCCGGAATCTGTTGCGGGCGTAGCGCTTCAGTGACGGACCTGGGGTGCCGGCTGCCGCCGCCTTCACCCACGGCCTGAAAAGCAGGTAGCCGGAGAGCACGAAGAAGATCGGCACCCCGATCTCCATGCGGGAGTAGACCAGTCCGACGAAGCCGTGGGTGTACTTGCCGGTGGTATAGGCCGCATGGGTAGCCACGACCAGTAGCGCAGCCACTGCCCGGATGCCGGTGAGTGCAGGCACCCGGTCGACGCGGGAGACGGCTTCGAGTCCCCCCTGGTCGGCCTGGTCCGTCGGGCGGCCGGCGGTGGTCATTGCTTCGGGCGGCGCGGCTTTCCGCCGGTGGTTCTGGGCCCCGCGGGCCGGCCGCGGTCAGGTTTGAGGTCGATCAGCACACCCTGAATACGGGTGTTCTCAAGCTTTTTCCACGCTTCTTTGGGCAGCCTTGCCGGCAGCTCGACCAGCGAGTGGTCCACCTTGATACTGATATGCCCGAAATCGCTGCGATGCAGACCGCCCTCGTTGGCGATCGCCCCGACGATCGCACCGGGGCTCACCTTGTGCCGCTTGCCGACGGCGATCCGGTAGGTGGCCAAATCGTCGCGCACCTTGCGGGGCGCGCGCTCGGGACGCTCGGCACGCTCAGGGCGCTCCCGCCGTTGCTCCGGCGGCGGTTCGGTCATCAGGAACTCCGCACCGTCGCGGCTCTGCAGCGCCAGCGCGGCGGCGATGTCGACCATCGGCACGTCGTTGTCGCGTTCGTAGTCCTCGATCAACCGACGGAACATCTCGAAGCCGGGAGCGTTGAGCGCTTCGCTGATCGAGTCTCGGAACTTCTCCACCCGTTGGGCGTTGACGTCTTCGACCGACGGCAACTGGCCCTCGACCAACTTCTGGCGGGTGACCCGCTCGATCGAGTTCAACAGGTGCCGTTCCCGCGGGGTGACGAACAGCAGCGCGGTACCAGACCGGCCCGCTCGACCGGTGCGCCCGATCCGGTGCACGTAGGACTCCGGGTCGTGCGGGATGTCGAAGTTCACCACATGCGAGATGCGCTCGACATCAAGGCCTCTGGCCGCGACATCGGTGGCGACCAGGATGTCGATCGAGCCGTCCTTGAGCTGCGAAATGGTGCGCTCGCGAACGGCCTGCGGAATGTCGCCGTTGATGGCCGCCGCCGCGAACCCGCGGGCCCGCAGCTTCTCGGCGACCTCCTCGGTGGCCTGCTTGGTGCGGACGAACACGATCATCGCGTCGCCCTGCTCAACCTCGAGGAGCCGGGTCAGCGCGTCCATTTTGCGCGGATAGGACACCTGGAAATAGCGCTGGGTGATGTTCTCGGCGGTCTGGGTCTTCGACTTGACCATCACCTCGACCGGATCATGCAGGTACTTGGTGGTGAGCTTCTTGATACCCGGCGGCATGGTGGCCGAGAACAAAGCGACCTGCTTGTACTCCGGAGTGTCGGCCAGGATGCGTTCGACGTCCTCGGCGAAACCCATCTGCAGCATCTCGTCGGCCTCGTCGAGCACCAGATAGTCCAGGTGCGACAGGTCCAGGCTGCCCTTCTCCAGATGGTCGATCACCCGACCGGGTGTTCCCACCACGACCTGCGCGCCGCGCTTGAGACCGGCGAGCTGCGGAACGTAGGACGAGCCGCCGTAGATCGGCAGGACGTTGATCTTCAGATGTGCGCCGTATCGGCTGAACGCCTCGGCGACCTGAAGCGCCAACTCCCGCGTCGGTGCCAGTACCAACGCCTGAGTCTGGCGACTGGCGGTGTCGAGCTTGGACAGGATCGGGATCGCGAAGGCGGCGGTCTTGCCGGTGCCAGTCTGCGCCAGGCCAACCACGTCGGAGCCCTCCAGCAACGCCGGGATGGTGGCCGCCTGAATGGCCGACGGGGTCTCGTAGCCCACCTCGGTGACGGCCTGCAGGACCGCAGGGTGAATGTGCAGGTCTTCGAAGGTTTGAGCAGGCGAGTCGGCGCCGTCCTGAACGGTTGTCATTGCGCTGGAAGTCTAGTTGGGTCTGCGCGTCGAAGCGGTACGGGCCGGTCGCCCGCAGGTACCGTGCTGCGGTGTGGGAGAGCGGCTGACGATTTCAGCGGCGTGCCTCGCGGCCGCGGCGACCCTGGCGGCGTGCAGTTCGGGTGACTCGACGGTGTCGAAGACGCCGCTGCCGTCGACCTCGGCCGCCCCGGCGCCGACCGAGGCGGCCGCCCCTCCCCCGCCGCCCGCACCCCCCGGCCCCGACCCATGCGCGGTGGACCTGGCAGCGCCGACGATCGCCAAAGCGGTCTCCGAACTTCCGCGCGACCCACGAAGCAACCGGGGCTGGAAGGCCGAACCGGTGGCCGGCAATTTCAACGAATGCGCCCAGTTGTCGGCAGTGATCATCAAGGCCGACACCGACGAACCCAATCCGAATACCCGCGCGGTCATGTTCCACCTCGGCAAGTACATCCCCACCGGCGTCCCCGACACGTACGGCTTCAACGGGATCGACGCCACCCAGAGCACCGGGGACACCGTCGCACTGACCTTCGCCGGCGGTATGGGTCTTCAGAGCGTGGTGAAGTTCCGGTGGAACGGCAACGGTGTCGAGTTGATCGGCAACACTCGATGATCAACCTGACCGACCGCACCGGCTGATCTTCACTATGGTCCAGTAATGGACACGACGGCGCGCCCCGGAGAACAGCGGAAATTCCGGTGGACCCTGGCCGCTCCGATCCTGGCCCTGGCGGTCCTGCTGGCCACCTGGAGCCGACATGAGTATCCGCTGATCCTGGTCCTTATCGCCGGATGCCTGGTGGGGGCCATCCTCGCAGCGGTGCACCATGCCGAAGTAGTGGCCCACCGCGTCGGCGAACCGCTGGGCTCGTTGATCCTGGCCGTCGCTGTCACCGTGATCGAAGTCGGACTGATCGTGATGCTGATGATGGGCGGCGGCGACGGTGCCTCGACCTACGCCCGCAACACCGTGTTCGCCGCGGTGATGATCACCCTCAACGGCATCGTCGGGATCAGCCTGTTGGTCGGTGCGTTGCGGCACCGCCTGGTCGCCTTCAACGCCTCGGGGTCGGGAGCGGCACTGGCCACCGTGGTCACGTTGTCCGGGGTCTGCCTGGTTCTGCCCGCATTCACCGTCAGCGCCGCCGGTTTGCAGTACTCGACACCTCAACTTGCCTTCGCCGCGGTCGCCTCCCTGATCATCTACTGCGCTTTCGTGTTCACCCAGACCGTGCAGCACCGCGACTTCTTCGTGCCGGTCGCCGCCGATCAGTACGGGCGGGTCACCGGGCTGCTCGACGCGGACGGCGACGGTCATGCCGATCCGCCCTCGCGGCGCACCGCCGTGATCAGCCTGGGGTTGCTGCTGGTTTCCCTGGTCGCGGTCGTGGGTCTGGCCAAACTGCTTTCACCCACCATCGAAGACGTCGTGACCGGCTTCGGGCTGCCTTACCACGTCGTCGGTGTGGTCATCGCGCTCGTGGTGCTGGCACCGGAAACCATCGCCGCGGTCCGGAACGCCGCCCGCAACCAAGTGCAGACCAGCCTCAATCTCGCCTACGGGTCAGCGATGGCCTCGATCGGTCTGACCATCCCCGTCATCGCGATCGCGATGATCTGGCTCCCGGGTCCGCTCACACTGGGCCTGGAACCGACACAGATCGTGCTGCTGACGCTCTCGGTGATCATCTCGGTGCTGACGTTGGCTGAGGGACGCGCCCTGCTGCTTCAGGGCATTGTCCACCTGGTCCTGCTGGCCACCTTCCTGTTCCTCTCTGCCAACCCATGACCGTTGATCGCCTGGCCGCCATTGTCGGTCCCGCCCACCTCACGACCGATGCCGAAGTGCTGGCCGGTCGCTGTGTCGACTGGACCGGCCGTTATCGGGGCACCGCCAGCATGCTGGTCCGGCCGGGCGACGCGGCGGAAGTCGCGGCGGTGCTGGCCGCCTGCCGTGACGCCGGCGCCTATGTGACCGTCCAGGGCGGGCGCACCTCGCTGGTGGCCGGTACCGTCCCCGAGCACGACGACGTGCTGCTGTCGACCGAGCGACTCACCCACATCGGCCCGGTCGATACCAATGAACGGCAGGTCACCGTCGGTGCCGGGGTGACACTGGCGCAGGTGCAGCGGATCGCCACCTCCGCGCAGCTGTTGTTCGGAGTCGACCTGGCCGCACGGGATTCGGCCACCGTCGGCGGGATGGCGGCCACCAACGCCGGCGGCCTGCGGACCGTGCGGTACGGGACCATGCGCGAGCAGGTACTGGGACTGGACGTCGCACTGCCCGACGGGTCGGTGGTCCGCCGGCACCCCCGAGTCCGCCTCGACAACACCGGATATGACCTGTCCTCGCTGTTCGTCGGCGCGGAAGGAACTCTCGGGGTGATCACCGCCGTGGACCTTGCGCTGCAACCAATTCCGGCCCACCGGGTGACAGCGGTGTGTGGATTCACTGACCTCGACGCGCTCGTGACGACCGGGCGAAAGTTGTGCGATCTCAACACCGTCTCTGCGTGCGAACTCATCGACGGCCGGGGTGCGCGGTTGGCCGCCGAGCACCTGGCACAGCCTGCGCCGGTGCCGGGTGACTGGCTGCTACTGGTGGAACTGGCCGGTGACGAAGACCCCACCGAACGATTGGCGACCGCCTTGTCGACGGCACCGATGTGCAGCGCCCCGGCAGTCGGGGCGGACGGCGCCGCACAACAACGGCTCTGGCAGCTGCGGGAGTCGATGGCCGAGGTGATGGGACTGTTCGGTCCGCCACTCAAATTCGATGTCTCGCTTCCCCTTTCGTCGATCGCACCGTTCGCCGCCGCAGCCTGCACGCTGGTCGGGGAACACGCGCCCAAGGCGACCCCGGTTCTCTTCGGCCACGTCGGGGAGGGCAACATGCATCTCAACGTGCTGGGGTGTGCGGCCGACGATGAAGCGCGGATCTACGGCCCGATCATCAAGCTCATCACCGCCCACGGCGGCAACGTCAGTTCCGAACATGGCGTCGGTAGCCGCAAACGCGCCTACCTGGGGATGTCACGCGCAGCGGCAGACATCGCGGTGATGCGCAGCATCAAGGCCGCGCTGGATCCAACGGGATACCTGAATCCAGCGGTGTTGTTCGATTAGCCGGACCGATCAGGAACATCGCCGCGATAACTCCGAATAACACGGCGAACGCCGGCAGCAGCATCGACTGGGACATCGCCTCCGCAAAAGGCTCATGCAAAAACGGCGGAATCATCGTCACGTCGGATTCCCCCCGCGGTGCCGAACCCGCAGGGGCGGAGGGTGTTTCGGGAGGCATTTCGGCGATGATCCGGGAGGACATGAAGGCTGCCATGCTGGCGCTGCCAAGCACCGAGCCGACCTGCCGAGTCGAGTTGTAGACCCCGGAACCCGCACCAGCCAACCGGAGCGGCAGATTACGCGTCGCGGTGGCACTCAGCGGCGCCCAGATGAACGCCATGCCGACGCCCATCACCGCCAGTGGCAGCAGCAGCCTCCAGATCGGGGTGCTCGGCGTCATCTCGATCGACAACCACAGCAGCGCGACCGCCACCGTCGAGAAGCCGAACCCGATGATCGGGCGGGGGTGCGCGCGGTCCACGAGCCGTCCGACGAACGGAGCCAGCGCTCCGCTGAAAACCGCCATCGGGGCTGTCAGCAAGGCGGCGCCGGTGGGCGTCAGTTCACACACCGACTGCGCGTAGAACATCAGCGGCAGGATCATCGCCGTCGCGGCGAAGCCCATCACCCCGATGCCGAGGTTGGCCAGGCTGAAGTCCCGGTCACCGAAGATCGCCAGCGGAATCAGCGGCTCGCCCCGGTTGACCGACTGCCAGTAGACGAACGCGACCATGAACACGACGCCGGCGGCGATCACCGCCCAGATCCAGGGCCGCCAATCACGGGACTGACCCTCCTGCAACCCGAACACGATGAGGAACAACCCGATTCCCGAGAGCATGACCCCCGGGATGTCGAAGCGGTGCGGGTGGGCCTCCAGTGCGGGCACCAGGCGGGCGGCCAGGACCAGGCCGATGATGCCGATCGGCACGTTGACGAAGAAGATCCAGGACCAGCCCAGGCGGTCCACCAGCACACCGCCGGCCAGCGGACCGACCAGCGTCGCCACCCCGGCGGTGGCGCCCCACATGCTCAGCGCGACGCCGCGCCGTTCCGGCGGGAAGATCCGGGTGATCGTCGACAACGTCTGGGGGGTCAGCAATGCCGCGCCGACGCCCTGAACCAGTCGGGCGGCGATCAGCATGCCGACCGAGTCGGACAGGCCGCACCACAGCGAGGCCGCCGTGAACACCGCCAGCCCCGCCATGTAGAGCTTCTTCGGCCCGAACCTGTCGCCGAGACGCCCGGACACCAGCAGCGGTACCGCGTAGGCCAGCAGGTAGGCGCTGGTGACCCAGATGATGGTCTCGTAGTCGGAGATATTGAGTGCCGCCATGATGCTGGGGTTGGCCACGGCGACGATCGTCGAGTCGACCAGGATCATGAAGAAGCCGACCAGCATGGCCCACAGCGCCTTCCACGGACTCACCGGATGCCCGGACTCCGTGGTCACCATGGTCGCTGATGCTGCCAGCAGACCGACGGCCGGTTCCTGCTGGGGTGTCGACGGTTGTTAGGTTTGACGCGGACTTGAAGGGGGTTTTCATGCACGCGGACCGTTTCCGACATTTGATCGACGCCACCGGGCCGTTCGTCTCGGTTTATTTCGACGACACCCACGCCACCGCCGATGCGTCGGCGCAGCTGGACGCGCGACTGCGCGACATTCGCAAACACCTCGAGGACGCCGCCGCGGAGGGCCGGATCGACCCGGCCGTCATCGAGGCGATCGACACCGCGGTGCGGGCCAAGCACCCCCCTGTCGGCCGCAGCGGCCGGGGCGTGATCGCGGCGGGAACCCGGATCGTGCTAGACCAGCACCTCGCGGTGCCGCCGGTTTCGACGATCATCCGGGTCTCGGATCTGCCCTACATCCTCCCAGTGGTCGAGCACGGTATTCCGCACACCGCCTATCTGCTGGTGGCCGTCGACAGCACTGGCGGCGACATCTCGCTGCACGACAATGGCCGATCGGCACACCAATCCGTCGACGGTTCCGGCTACCCGGTCCACGCGGCACGCAAAGCCGAGACGGCCGGCTACGGCGGACCGCAGGGCCACGTCGAGGAGGCGGTGCGCCGCAACATCCGCGAGGTCGCCGAGCACGTCACCAAGGTCTGTGACGACAGCGGCGCCGACGTTGTGTTCATCACCGGCGAGGTGACCGCGCGCGCCGAGCTGCTCGCCGAGTTGCCCGAGCGGGTGGCCGACAAGTCCGTACAGCTGCAGGGCGGCGGCCGCGCCGCCGGCACCGACCCCGCCGAGGTGGCCCACGAGATCGCCGCGGAATTCGCCAACCGTCGGCGGGCGGTCATCCACGACGCCGTCGAGCGGTTCAACGCCGGCCACGGCGCCGGATTGGCGACCGAGGGACTGGCTGCGGTGACCGCCGCACTCCGCGACGGCTCGGTGGACACCCTGATCATCGGTGACCTCGGCGAAACCACCATCGTGGCCGACCACGACCAGCTGATGCTGTCCGGCCCCGATGCGGAGACGGTCTCGGGCCTCGGCGGATCCCCCGATCGGGTGCTGCCGGCCGACGAAGCACTGCCGTTGCTGGCCGTGACCTCCGGTGCCTCGATGGTGACCGCCGACGGTCACCTCAGCCCCGCCGACGGGGTGGCCGCGGTGCTGCGCTACGCCGACCCGAACATCGGCTGAGCCGGCAGAGCGGGGCACCGGGCTGATCGACCCCGGCACAGCGGGGCACCGGGCTGCTCGGACCCCGGCAGAGCGGGGCACTGACCGGCGTGCTCGTTCGTTAGCCTGGGGTAACGCCCCATGAGCGAAGGGGCCTAGAGAAAGGCCGTCATGAGGTTTCGCCGCAAGCAGACGCCACCGGAGAACCTGCCGGCACGCAGCAACGACCCGGGCCAGGCGGCCCAGCCTGAGGACTCCGGCATGTCCGCCCGGTTGCTGTCGCACGTCCTGGAGTCCAGCGCGCGGGTTCAGGCACCGGCGGTCAGGGCGTACGTCGCACGCCTACGCCGCAGCAACCCCGATGCCGGCCCCGCCGAGATCGTCACCAAACTGGAGAAGCACTACCTCGCCGCGGTGATGGCCAGCGGCGCCGCAGTAGGGTCCGCGGCTGCGTTCCCCGGCATCGGAACCATCACGGCACTGTCCGCCGTCGCCGGCGAGACCGTGCTGTTCCTCGAGGCCACCGCCGCGTTCGTGCTGGCCGTCGCGGAGGTGCACGGAATCCCGGTGGAGGACCGTGAGCGGCGGCGCACCCTGGTGCTCGCGGCGCTCGTCGGAGAGGACGGTAACGGCGCGGTCAAGGACCTGCTGGGCGCCAGCCGCACCAGCGGCGCTTGGTTGGCCGAGGCCGAACTGCTGCCGCTGCCGGTGGTGTCCCAGCTGAACTCCCGGATGACCCAGTACTTCGTCAAGAAGTACACGATGAAGCGTGCTGCGATGGCTTTCGGCAAGATGCTGCCCGTCGGCATCGGTGCCGCCATCGGCGGTGGCGGCAACCGGATGATGGGGAAGAAGATCGTCGAGAACGCGCGCAAGGCGTTCGGCCCCGCTCCCGCCCGCTGGCCGGGCACATTGCGGGTCCTGCCCGCCGTCGACAGCGACATGGACGATCAGCCGGCGATCGAGGGAGCCCAGTAACACTCGATTTCGCCCCCCGTCGGGCATGTGCCTGACGTGCTTCGGGAACACTGCAGACGAGATAGCCTGGTGGCGTCAACGGGCACAGAATCGAGGCGAGCGTTTCCGTGAGCAACACGAGTTCACCCTTCGGCCAGAACGAGTGGCTGGTCGAGGAGATGTACCGAAAATTCCGCGCCGATCCTTCGTCGGTGGACCCGAGTTGGCACGAATTCCTGGCGGACTACCACCCCGAGCCGGTCGGGAACGGCCAGCCCGCCGCCCAGTCGGCTGGCGCCGCACCCAACCCCGCCCCGGTCCCGGCACCACCACCCGCTCCGGCACCGCCACCGGCACCCGCGGCTGCGGCGCCCGTTCCGGCTCCCGCGCCGGCCCCGGCACCAGCACCCGCACCCACCGCCGCTCCCCCGGCCCGAGCCGCTGATGCCCCCGACGCCCCCGTCGGCGACGACGCGCAGGTACTGCGCGGCGCGGCCGCCGCCGTCGTAAAAAACATGAACTCCTCGCTGCAGATCCCGACGGCCACCAGCGTGCGGGCCATTCCGGCGACCCTGATGATCGACAACCGCATCGTCATCAACAACCATCTCAAGCGCACCCGCGGCGGCAAGATCAGCTTCACCCACATCCTCGGCTACGCGATCGTTCAAGGGGTCAAGAAGTTCCCCAATATGAACCGGCATTTCGCCGAGATCGACGGCAAGCCGAACGCCGTCACCCCGGCGCACACCAATCTGGGCCTGGCCATCGACCTGCAAGGCAAGAACGGCAGCCGGCAGCTCGTCGTCGCAGCCATCAAGGACTGCGAGACAAAGGAATTTGCCGAATTCGTCGCATCCTACGAAGACATCGTGCGGCGCGCGCGGGACGGCAAACTCACCGCCGAGGACTTCGCCGGCGTGACCATCTCGCTCACCAACCCCGGAACGCTGGGCACCGTGCACTCGGTACCGCGTTTGATGGCCGGGCAGGGCGCGATCATCGGCGCCGGCGCCATGGAATACCCAGCAGAGTTCCAGGGTGCCAGCGAGGAGCGCATCGCCGACCTCGGCGTCGGCAAGCTGATCACCCTGACGTCGACCTACGACCACCGGATCATCCAGGGTGCGGAGTCCGGCGACTTCCTGCGCACCATCCACCAACTGCTGCTCTCCGACGACTTCTGGGACGAGATCTTCTTCGACCTCGGCATCCCGTACGAGCCGGTGCGCTGGCGCATCGATAATCCCGACTCGATCGACGATAAGAACGCCCGGGTCCTGGAATTGATCGCGGCCTACCGCAACCGCGGCCATCTGATGGCCGATATCGATCCGCTGCGACTGGACAAGAACCGCTTCCGCACGCATCCCGATCTCGACGTGCTCACCCACGGCCTGACCCTGTGGGATCTGGACCGGGAGTTCAAGGTCGACGGGTTTGCAGGCGCGCAGCACAAGAAGCTGCGCGAGGTGCTATCCGTGCTGCGCGACGCCTACTGCCGGCACATCGGCGTGCAGTACACCCACATCCTCGAACCCGAGCAGCAGCAATGGCTGCAGGAGCGCATCGAGATCCCGCACGACAAGCCGACAGTCGCCCAGCAGAAGTACATCTTGAGCAAGCTCAATGCCGCTGAGGCCTTTGAGACGTTTTTGCAGACCAAATACGTTGGGCAGAAGCGCTTCTCGCTGGAGGGCGCGGAGTCGGTGATTCCGATGATGGACGCGGTGATCGACCAGGCCGCCGAGCACGGCCTCGATGAGGTGGTCATCGGCATGCCGCACCGTGGCCGGCTCAATGTGCTGGCCAATATCGTCGGCAAGCCGTACTCGCAGATCTTCAGCGAGTTCGAGGGCAACCTCAACCCGTCGCAGGCGCACGGTTCCGGCGACGTGAAGTACCACCTCGGCGCCACCGGCACCTACATCCAGATGTTCGGCGACAACGACATCGAGGTGTCGCTGGTGGCCAACCCGTCACATCTGGAGGCCGTGGACCCGGTGCTGGAGGGCCTGGTCCGGGCCAAGCAGGACCTGATCTCTCGCGTCGACGCCGAGGGCAATCCGCGCGAGTTCACCGTGGTGCCTCTGATGCTGCACGGCGACGCCGCGTTCGCCGGGCAGGGTGTGGTCGCCGAGACCCTGAACCTGGCGTTACTCAAGGGCTACCGCACCGGCGGCACCATCCACATCGTCGTCAACAACCAGATCGGCTTCACCACCGCACCGGAGTACTCGCGTTCGGCGGAATACTGCACCGACGTCGCGAAGATGATCGGCGCCCCGATTTTCCACGTCAACGGCGACGACCCGGAAGCGTGTGTGTGGGTGGCCCGACTCGCGATGGACTTCCGGGAGACCTTCAACAAGGACGTCGTCATCGACATGCTGTGCTACCGCCGTCGCGGCCACAACGAGGGCGACGACCCGTCGATGACGAACCCGGCGATGTACCAGGTGATCGACACCAAGCGCGGGGTCCGTAAGAGCTACACCGAGGCGCTGATCGGCCGCGGCGATATCTCCATCAAGGAGGCCGAGGATGCCCTACGCGACTTCCAGGGCCAACTCGAGCAGGTGTTCAACGAGGTCCGCGAACTCGAGAAACACGCCGCCGAGCCCAGCGAGTCGGTCGAGACCGCGCAGATGATCCCGCGCGGCATGACCACCGCGGTGGAAAAGGCCCTGCTGGCCCGCATCGGCGACGCGTATTTGGCGGTGCCGCAGGGTTTCACGGTCAATCCGCGCGTCAAACCGGTACTGGAGAAGCGCCGCGAGATGGCCTACGAGGGCAAGGTCGACTGGGCGTTCGCCGAACTGCTGGCCCTGGGCTCCTTCCTCGCCGAAGGCAAGCTGATCCGGATGTCGGGCCAGGACACCAAGCGCGGCACGTTCACCCAGCGCCACGCGGTGATCATCGACCAGCACACCGGCGCCGAGTTCACCCCGCTGGACCTGCTGACGATGAACCCGGACGGCACCCCCAACGGGGGCCGCTTCCTCATCTACGACTCGCCACTGTCGGAGTACGCCGCGGTGGGCTTCGAATACGGCTACTCGGTGGGCAACCCCGAAGCGATCGTGTTGTGGGAAGCCCAGTTCGGTGACTTCGTCAACGGCGCCCAGTCGATCATCGACGAGTTCATCAGCTCCGGTGAGGCCAAGTGGGGACAACTCTCCGACGTCGTGCTGCTGTTGCCGCACGGCCACGAAGGGCAGGGGCCGGATCACACCTCGGGCCGCATCGAACGGTTCCTGCAGCTCTGGGCGGAGGGCTCGATGACCATCGCGATGCCGTCGACCCCGGCGAACTACTTCCACCTGCTGCGCCGCCACGGCCTGGACGGGGTGCACCGGCCGCTGATCGTCTTCACCCCCAAGTCGATGCTGCGCAACAAGGCCGCGGTCAGTGATCTGCGCGACTTCACCGAGCGCAAGTTCTGCTCGATCCTGGAGGAGCCGACGTACACCGACGGCGACGGGGACCGCAACAAGGTCACCCGGATCCTGCTGACCAGCGGCAAAATCTACTACGAACTGGCGGCCCGCAAGGCCAAGGATCAGCGTGAGGACGTGGCCATCGTGCGGGTCGAACAGCTCGCACCGCTGCCGAAGCGCCGGCTGGCCAACACCCTCGATCAGTATCCGAACGCGCGGGAGTTCCGCTGGGTCCAGGAGGAACCGGCGAACCAGGGCGCGTGGCCCACGTTCGGGCTGGAGATGCCGGAACTGGTGCCGGAAAAGCTGACGGGGATCAAACGGATCTCCCGCCGGGCGATGTCGGCGCCGTCATCGGGATCCTCGAAGGTGCACGCCGTCGAGCAGCAGGAGATCATCGACGAGGCGTTCGCCCCCTAGTCGCCGCCGAATAGCGGCAGCAACGGCTTGCCGCTGGAGAGGTTGTCGGTGACGTTCTCGATTGCCCTCGGGCACAGGAACGAGATGGCCACCCCGGTGAACATCGTCGACGCACCCAGCGGACGGCCGATGGCCTCGGACACCTTAGCCGCGATATCGGCGGTGTTCTGTCCACGCTCGGCCAGCATCGGGCACAACGACTCGCCGACCGCGACTGCCTTGGCAGGGTCGATTCCGGTGATGTCCAGGCGGTCCAGGGTCGACAGGAAATCGTCGACCGTGTCGGCCGTATCCGCCTGAGCCGGTGCAGCGAGGATCGCACTGGCCACACCGGCAGCGAGAACCACGGACATAGCGCGAAGCTTCATGATGGTGGCATCGTAGGGACGCTCACGAGCGTTACGGCAACGAATCCGCGCTGTTACCCTTCAAGGCGACTCGACACCCGTCAACCAGGAGCGTTCATGCAGGGATTCGCCGGCAAAGTGGCAGTTGTGACCGGGGCCGGTTCCGGTATCGGGCAGGCGCTGGCGATCGAGTTGGGCCGCTCCGGGGCCTCGGTGGCGATCAGCGACGTCGACACCGAAGGCCTGAAAGTCACCGAGGACCGCCTCGCCGCGATCGGTGCGAAGGTCAAGGCCGACCGTCTCGACGTCACCGAACGAGAGCGTTTCCTGATCTACGCCGACGAGGTGAAAGACCACTTCGGCAAGGTCAACCAGATCTACAACAACGCCGGTATCGCGTTTACCGGAGACGTCGAGGTCTCCGGATTCAAGGACATCGAACGGGTGATGGACGTGGACTACTGGGGCGTGGTCAACGGCACCAAGGCCTTCCTCCCGCACCTGATCGCCTCGGGCGACGGCCACGTCGTCAACATCTCCAGCATCTTCG
>CAZADG010000065.1:0-19790 GCA_964483865.1 uncultured Mycobacterium sp.
GCAGGTGTTCGCACTCTTCGCCTTCTGGTCCCCGAGCGGCATCGTGTGGTGGCGGGCTGACGGAGTGGCACTGTTGGCTCTGAGCCTGTTGTACGCACTGTCCTGGCTGTTCCTGGCCAAGTCGATGCGCGATGCCGGGTTGGGGTTGCAGACCGGAACCCTCGGATGGACGGCTCTGTTTCACGGCCGCAAGCCGAGTTATCCGCCGATGCCGGTTAACGGGCTGTTCCGGTTCACCCGTCAGCCCATCTACGTCTCGTTCACTCTCACGCTGTGGACCGTCCCGACCTGGACGCCCGACCAACTCGTGCTCGCAGTCACGCTCACGGCGTACTGCCTGGCCGCGCCGATGCTGAAGGAGGCGCGATACCGGCGAATGTACGGCCCGGCTTTCGACGAGTACGCCCGAACCGTCCCGTACTGGCTTCCGATACCCCGGGATAGACGTTGATTCCGCCCTGCCGACGGGCCCTGACGGATTGGTGACGCTGCTGTCGACCTCCTGCCGTTTCGGGCAACATCGGGGCCGGGCCGGGCGTGCTCCCGGCATACTGGAGTGATGTCGAGCAAATCCCGGCCGGAATCAGCCGGACCCGTGAGCGTTGTCGCCGGGGTCCAGGGTGCCCTGCCCAAGCACCGCTTCAGCCAGGAAGAGATCGCCGAGGCCTTCCTGACACTTCCGGCTATGGCCGAGCACGAGCAAATCGTCCGTCAGATGCACCGGGCCGCGCGGGTGGAACACCGCAACCTTGTCCTGCCGCTGGATCGCTACTGGCAACTCACCGACTTCGGCGAGGCCAACGACATCTTCATCGAGAATGCCGTCGAACTCGGGTGCGCCGCGGTGTCGGCCGCACTCGACGAAGCCGGCCTCGCCGCAGCCGATGTCGACCTGATCGTGTCCACGACGGTGACCGGGATCATGGTGCCCTCCGTGGAGGCGCGGGTGGCCGAGCGGTTGGGCCTGCGGCCGGACGTGCGCCGGGTGCCGATGTTCGGGCTGGGGTGCGTGGCCGGTGCGGCCGGGGTGGCCAGGCTGCATGACTACCTGCGCGGTGCCCCCGACGATGTGGCCGTGCTGCTGTCGGTCGAACTGTGCTCGTTGACCTTCCCCGCGGTCCAGCCCACGATCGCCGGATTCGTCGGCACCGCACTGTTCGGCGACGGCGCGGCGGCAGTGGTGGCTGTCGGTGAGCGACGCGCGGAACGGATGGGAATAACCGGGCCGGCCGTGCTCGACAGCCGCAGCCACCTGTATCCCGGTTCGCTGCGGACGATGGGTTGGGACGTCGGGGCCAACGGCCTGAAGTTGGTGCTCTCGCCGGATGTGCCCGAGGTGGTCGCCCGGTACTTGCCGGATGATGTGGCGAGGTTCCTCGGTCCCCACGGCCTGACCAAGGGCGACATCCGCACCTGGGTCAGCCACCCCGGCGGCCCGAAGGTCATCGAAGCCATCGTCTCCAGCCTCGGATTGCCCGACGATGCACTGGAACTCACCTGGCGTTCGCTGGCCGACATCGGGAATTTGTCGTCCTCGTCGGTCCTGCACGTGCTGCGTGACACCATCGCCAAGGGCCCGGCCGCCGGGCCGGGCATGATGATGGCCATGGGGCCCGGGTTCTGCTCGGAACTCGTTCTCATGCACTGGGATTGACCAGTGAACTGGTACGCGCTCCTGATCGGGGTGGTCGCCCTGGAACGACTGGCCGAACTGATCGTTGCCAAGCGAAATCTGGCCTGGAGCCTGGCCCGCGGCGGCGTGGAGTTCGGTGCGTCGCACTACCCCTTGATGGTGATGCTGCACACCGGCTTCCTGGTGGGCTGTCTGGTCGAGGTTTTCGCACTGCACCGGCCGTTCATCCCGGCCCTGGGCTGGACGATGCTGGCCCTCCTGGTCGCGGCTCAGGGCTTGCGTTGGTGGTGCATCAGAACACTGGGCCCGCGGTGGAATACCCGGGTGGTCGTCATCCCCGGGGCCGAGCGCGTCACCGGCGGCCCGTACCGGTTTTTCTCCCACCCCAACTACGTGGCCGTGGTCGCTGAAGGCGTTGCGCTTCCACTGGTGCACAGCGCCTGGATCACGGCACTGACCTTCACCGTGCTCAACGCACTGCTGCTGACCAAGCGGATCAGCGTCGAGAACTCGGCTCTGGCCAGGCTGGGATGATCGACCTTCTCGTCGCCGGCGGGGGGCCGGCCGGACTGGCCACCGCAATCCACGCCGCCCGCGCCGGACTGGAGGCGGTTGTCGTCGACCGCCGCCCCGGCCCGATCGACAAGGCCTGCGGTGAGGGGCTGATGCCGCATACCGTCAAGCAGCTCACGGCTATCGGTGTCCCGTTGCGCGGTAAGCCTTTCCGGGGTATCACCTACGTGGACGAACGACATCGCGTCGCGGCGTACTTCCGCTCCGGAACCGGTCTGGGGGTGCGGCGAACGGTGCTCTATGAGGGTCTGCACGACACCGCGACCGCCGCAGGGGTGCGCATCGTTCAGGGGGAGATAGGCGACGTCAGCCAGGATGCCAACTCGGTGCGGTGCGGCGACCTGCGGGCCCGCTACCTGGCCGCCGCCGATGGTCTGCACTCACCGATCCGGCGGTCGCTGGGTCTTAATCGCCCGGCGCCTGCCCGCCGACGCTGGGGCATCCGACGGCACTACCAGGTCGCACCGTGGAGCGACACCGTCGAGGTGTACTGGGCCCACGACACCGAGGCCTACGTCACCCCCGTCGCCGACGACATGGTGGGGGTGGCGATCCTGACCTCGCGGCAGGGCAAGTTCGGCGACCATCTGCTCGACTTTCCGGCGTTGACCGAACGACTTAGCGGCATCGAGCACGGCTCCGACCGCGCCGCCGGTCCGCTGCGCCAACGGGTCCGCAACCGCGCGTCGGGCCGGGTGCTGCTGGTCGGTGACGCCGCGGGCTACGTCGACGCGCTCACCGGCGAAGGCCTGGGCATCGCCTTCGGCGGCGCCGAACTGGCGGTCAAGTGTGTGCTGGCCGACACCCCGGGCGACTACGACAGTCAGTGGCGGGCGATGTCTCGCCGCTACCGACTGCTGACCGGGGGACTTTTGCAGGCCAGTGGAATCCCCGGTGTGCGAGCCGCGATCGTGCCGGCGGCCAGTGCACTGCCCAGGGTTTTCGGCGGAATCGTCAATCTTCTGGCTTACTAGTCAGGTGATCAGACGATGACCGTCGAACGCGGCGGCCAGGCCCGGGAAAGCCTGATGTCGGCGCTGGTCGACAGCCCCGAATTGGTGGCGCTGCGGGTCGACGGCCTGGCCGAGATGGGGTTGTTCGAGGACTGCTCAGCCGAACAGTTGCTCCCCGTCGCCGAACGGCTGCGTCCGCTGCGGGCCGAGCGGGGCCAGGTGCTGATGCGCCAAGGGGACGAGGCTGCCTTCTTCGTCCTGATCCAGTCGGGTCGGGTGGACGTCAGCCACACCAACGACGACGGCACGGTGCTGATCGATGAGGCCTCGGCCGGGGTGATCGTCGGCGAGATCGCCCTGCTGCGTGACCGACCCCGCACCGCCACCGTCACCGTCTCCGAGGCGCTGAACGGGTTCATTGGCGACGAGAAGGCCTTTGCCGCGCTGATCGACCTCCCCGGGGTCAGCGAACGGATGCTGCGCTTCGTACGCCAGCGGCTGGCCGCATACATCACGCCGATCCCGGTTGGCTTCAAGGAGAACACCGAGCTACTCCTCCGTCCGGTGCTGCCCGGTGACAGTGAGCGGCTCAACCACCCCTCGGCGGAGTTCTCCAGCGAGACCCTCTACCGCCGGTTCATGTCCACCCGGGCGCCCAGCCCATCGCTGATCAACTACCTGGTTCAGGTCGACTACATCGACCACTTCGTCTGGGTACTCGCCGACGGGGTTGACGGGCCCGTGGTTGCCGACGCACGTTTCGTCCGCGACGTCGGCGACCCGGCGTCGGCCGAGATCGCGTTCATCATCGCCGATCCCTACCAGGGCCGCGGGATCGGCAACTTCCTGATGGATGCGATCGCCGTCGCCGCCCGAGTCGGTGGTGTCCAGCGTTTCACCGCCCGCTGCCTGGCCGAGAACCATGCCATGCGCGCCATCCTGGAGAGATTCGGTGTGGAGTGGGAGCGCGACGAACCCGGCGTGGTCACCACGGACTTCGCGGTGCCGGATACCGGGGATCTGCGGATCGATGCGACGAGGGTCGATGAAATCCGCGCTATGACAAGGGAAGTCGTGCGTGCCTCCGGCGGCTGACCGCTGATAGGTTGAGGCCATGCGGAAGGTGCTGTTGGGAACCGGGTTGGCCACGGCTGCGGCGGCGATCGCTGGCAGCGTGTCGAGCCGCGAGGGTGTCGAAGGCTGGTACACCACGATCCGCAAGCCGGACTATGTGCCGCCCAACGCGGTATTCCCGATCGCCTGGACCGCGCTATATGTCGATATCGCCGCCACCTCCGCGGCGGTGATCGAGCGGTTCCGCGCCGACGGACAGCAGGGCAAGGCCGGCCGGTACATCGCCGCGCTCGGGACCAATCTGGTGCTCAACGCGGGCTGGAGTTGGGTCTTCTTCGGTAAGCGTCAACTGGCACCCGCCGCAGTGGCGGCCGCCGCACTGGCCATCAGCAGCGCGGACCTGACCCGCCGCGCCGCCGACGCGGACCCTAAGTTCGGCGCCGCGCTGGCGCCCTACCCGCTGTGGTGCACCTTCGCCACGGTGATGTCGGCCGACATCTGGCGGCTCAACCGCTGACTGCTTGCCGTAGCAGTCACCAGTTTGCGGGTACATTGACGCCGGTGTTGATCCCCAGGTGTGCCGCAGTCGCCTGCTGCGTCGCCGCGCTAGCGGGCTGCGGTGAGCCGGCTCCGACGGCCGATATCGGCAAGATCACCGAGCTGAGATCGAGCTTCGGAAAGCAGTTCGCGGTTACCGAAGTGCCCCCGACCGGCATCGATCCGAAGTTCCTTACCGGCCAGAAGCTGCCGGACGGAATGACGTTCGAACCGGCTGACTGCGCGAAGTTCGCTACCGGGCAACTGGTGCCCACCGGCACCGAGGGCAACATGGCGGCGGTCTCGGCCGAGGGTGAGGGCAACCGTTTCATCGTGATCGCGGTTCAGACCAACGAACCCGTCCCGGTTGTCGAGCCGGGAGAGAAGTGCCGCAAGGTCACCTTCGACGGCGGGGCCGTACGCGGCGCCGTCGAAGCGGTGGAGGTGCCCAAGATCGACGGCACCACCACCATCGGGGTGCACCGGGTAGTCCAGACCCTCGCCACCGACGGCAAGGCCCGCACCGGCGAGGTGTTCAACTACTCCGCGCACTTCGGCGACTACCAGGTGATCGTCTCGGCCAATCCCCTTGTGTTGCCGAATAAGCCGACGGTCCCGGTGAACACCCAGCGGGCGCGCGACCTGTTGATCGCCGGGGTCAACGCCATTCGGAAGTAGCGCCCCCGCCGAGAGCGCACCCAGATCGAGTTTCCGGTGTCCGCCGTCCGAATTGCTGATCTGCACGCACTCTCGCTGGGCCGCCGGCTAGTGCTGCACAGGCGTTCGATCCGCCGGGAGGATACGGTTCTTGCGTGACGGAGACCGTTCTCGGTGTCGATTCCGAAGTCGGGACGCTGCGCACGGTGATCCTGCACCGGCCGGGTGAGGAATTGAAGCGGCTGACGCCCCGCAACAACGATGCCCTGCTCTTCGACGGTCTGCCCTGGGTAGCCCGCGCCCAGGAGGAGCACGACGCCTTCGCGACTCTTCTGAGTTCCCGCGGGGTCGAGGTTCTGCTGCTGGGGGACCTCCTGAGCGAGGCGCTGGCCTCCGGCGCAGCCCGGATCCAGGGCATCGCCGCGGCGGTGGACGGCCGCCGGCTAGGGCCCCATCTGGTGCAGGAGCTTTCGGCCTATTTGCGGGCAATGGCCCCCAGCGACTTGGCGCAGGTGCTGATCGCAGGCATGACGTTCGCCGAACTCCCACCGGAGGCGCAGGCCGACACTTCCCTGGTGCGGCGAATGCACCAGGGCGGGGACTTCGTCATCGATCCGCTGCCCAACCTCATGTTCACCCGTGACTCGTCGTTCTGGATCGGTCCGCGTTTCGCGATCACCACACTGGCGCTACCCGCGCGCAGCCGGGAAGCCTCGCTGACCGACCTGATCTACGCCCACCATCCGCGTTTCCTCGGGGTGCGTCGGGCCTACGAGTCCCACACGGCGCCGGTCGAGGGTGGCGACGTACTACTGCTGGCCCCGGGTGTGCTGGCTGTCGGGGTGGGGGAGCGCACCACGGCCGCGGGTGCGGAAGCCTTGGCGCGCAGTCTGTTCGACGATGAGCTGGCCCACACGGTGCTGGCCGTACCGATCGCACAGCAGCGCGCCACCATGCACCTGGACACGGTCTGCACGATGGTCGATGTCGACGCGGTGGTGATGTACCCGGCGGTGCGGCACTCGCTGTCGGCCTTCACCATCACCCGCGCACTCGGTGGGGTGCGAGTCCTGGATGAGCAACCGTTCGTCAACGCCGCCGCCGCGGCGATGGGTATCGATCGACTGCGGGTGATCGACACCGGCCGGGATCCGGTCACCGCCGAGCGTGAGCAGTGGGACGACGGCAACAACACCCTGGCGCTGGCGCCGGGGGTGGTGGTGGCCTACGAGCGCAACACCGAGACCAACTCCCGACTCGCCGACGCCGGCATCGAGGTGCTCACGATTGCTGCTGCCGAACTCGGCTCTGGTCGCGGGGGCCCGCGGTGCATGTCGTGCCCTGCGGCAAGGGATTCGCTGTAGTCAGGATTGGTCGACTCGCGTGGTCAGATTCGCGATCCGGTGGCGGCACGCCACCGCGCACCCGATTCTAGAGCCGAAGGCCGCATAGGACTCGGCGTGTCGGTTGGCCGAATTACCTACTGGCTCAACCGCTTAGGTGATCAGACGCCCTCAGTGTAGCCAGCCGATGCGGGCGCAATCGGCTAATGGGGCCGGGCGTCAGGGCGACGGTAAAGTCGTCGGACCCGCCGGGCGGTGGCAGCGTCGGGAACCGTCGTCACCTTGCATTCCGCGACGGACTCCGGGCTGATCAATCCGCCGTGCAGAAGCAGTTCTACTGGATTGTGGTCCGTTTCTGCGGCCAGTCGCAGAAGGTTGTCGGCACTGACCAGTCGGCCCTCGTCGCGCTGTTCGTAGTAGGTGGACCGGCCGACACTCAAGGCGGCGATGATCTCGCCGATAGGTACCCGACTCCCGGTCATCGCGGACGGAACACCCGTCAGATCGACTCCACCGCGCTGTGCGCGAAACATGCCGCGACCTTAGGCCTACCGCCAACTCGGCAGCCACATCTCCATGTTCCACGTCGTCTGCGACACCGGGATACCGGTCAGCACGGGAAACAGCCAGGCGAAGTTGGTGATCGCCAACGCCAGATACATGCTGACCACCAGCATCCCCAGCGTTCGGCGCTCCGGGTTGCGGGTCGGCCGGTAGAGGATGTCGCCCAGGATCAGTGCGATCGCCATCATCAGGAACGGCGCCAACGGCACGGCGTAGAAGAAGTACATCTGCCGGTCCATGTTGGCCATCCAGGGCAGCCAGCCCGCCAGATAGCCGACGAGGACGACGGCGTAGCGCCAGTCCCGGCGCACCAATGCCCGCCAGGCCGCGTAGCCCAGCACTGGCAATGCCACGAACCACATCGCCGGGGTCCCCACCAGGAGCACGGCCTTGACGCAGGAGGCGTCGCCGCAGCCCGGCACATTCTGGTTGTCGATGGCGTAGAGGACCGGCCGCAGCGACATCGGCCAGGTCCACGGCTTGGACTCCCACGGATGATGATTTCCGGCGGAATTGGTCAGCGTGGAGTGGAAGTGGAACGCCTTGTAGGTGTAGTGCCACAGCGATCGCACGGCGTCCGGCGGCTGCCACCACTGCCGTTCGCCGATCGACTGGCCCACCTCGTGGCGATTGACCGCAGTCTCGGACGCGAACCACGGCGCGTAGGCCAGCAGGTAAAGGAAGAAGGGGATCACTCCCAGTACGTAAGCGGCCGGTCCGGCGTCGCGGCGTAGTACCCCCGCCCATGGCCGGGCTACCCGGTAGGCCCGCCGAGCGGCGACGTCCATGGCCAGTGACATCAGCCCGAAGAACGCGATGTAGTACAGCCCGGACCACTTGGTTGCGAAGGCGAACCCCAACAACACCCCGGCACCGAACCGCCACCACCGCACCCCGAGCCTTGGCCCCCAGGGGGTTTCGTCGATGCGGCCCTCCATCAGGGCGACGTGCATCCGGGCCCGGACCTCGTCGCGGTCCACCATCAGAGCACCGAACGCCCCGACGATGAAGACGGTCATGAAGATGTCCAGCAATGCGGTCCGGGCGGCGACGAAGCTCACCCCGTCGGCCACGATCAGCAATCCGGCGATGGTGCCGATTACCGTCGAGCGGCTGATCCGCCGCACGATCCGCATCACCAGAACGGCGAGGACGACGCCGAACACCGCTGCGGTGAATCGCCAGCCCAGCCCCGTGTAGCCGAACAGCGACTCGCCGATGGCGATCAACTGCTTGCCCAGCGGCGGGTGCACCACCAGGCCGAAACCAGGGTTGTCCTCTACCCCGAAGTTGTGCAGCAGCTGCCACGCCTGCGGTGCGTAATGCTTCTCGTCGAAGATCGGGGTGCCGGCGTCGGTCGGCGAGCCCAGACTCATGAACCGGGTCAGTGCCGCCAGCGAACCCACCACCGCGGCCGCGGCCCATCCCTGGAGTCGGTCGGTGGGGCCGAAGTCGGCGAAGGGAGCCAGCGGGGCTGGGCTGACGAGGGGGACGTCGCGCTGGGGCGCGTCGCGGTCGTCAGCCGTGATGGTCATTCATGTAATCGTAGGGTGTTGGGGTGTCTGACCCCGAGTCGCTCGGCTCCCCCCCGCCGGTGTCGGCCGGGCGGCTGCTCCTCGGCGCGACCCCGCTCGGTCAGCCGGCCGATGCCTCGAAACGCCTGATCGACGCGCTCGCGGGCGCCGATATCGTCGCCGCCGAGGACACCCGGCGGGTGCGGGCACTGGCGCAATCCTTGGGTGTGGCCATCGGTGGGCGGGTGCTCAGCCTGTTCGACCAGAACGAAGCCGTCCGGGTTCCGGCCCTGGTGGCCGATATCGGCGACGGTGCGACGGTGCTGGTGGTCAGCGATGCCGGGATGCCGCTGATCAACGATCCGGGCTACCGACTGGTGGTTGCGTGCGTCGATGCTGGATTGACGGTCGCCTGCCTGCCCGGGCCGTCGGCGGTGACCACTGCGCTCGCCGTCTCCGGGCTGCCCTCGGACCGATTCTGCTTCGAGGGTTTCGCGCCCCGTAAACAATCCGCGCGCCTGACCTGGTTGTCCGGGCTGGCCGGTGAGCCGCGCACCGCGGTGTTCTTCGAGTCGCCGCGAAGGCTGGCGGACTGCCTGGCCGATGCCGTCGAGCAGTTGGGCGAGCAGCGTCGCGCCGTCGTGTGCCGGGAGTTGACCAAGACACACGAAGAGATCCGCCGTGGCACCCTCGGGGAGCTCGCTGCCTGGGCGGCCGGCGGGGTACTCGGGGAGATCACCGTGGTGCTCGCCGGTGCGACGCCGGTGGCTGACCTGGATTCGCTGGTGGCCGAGGTCGCGGATTTGGTCGATGAGGGTATGCGGGTCAAGGATGCCTGTGCGACGGTCGTCGCGGCACACCCGGGTGCTCCGTCGAAACGCGAACTCTACGAGGCGGTGCTGCGGGCGCGCGAATAGTCGCGATCGACGATGGGTGCGGCCTTGTCGAGGCACTCCTGCCATTCGGCATCAGGGTCGGAGTCGGCGGTGATGCCCCCGCCCACCCCCAGCACCGCGCCGGAGTCCGCGTCGAACTCGACCGTGCGGATCGCCACGTTGAGCTCACAACCGGCCACCGGGGAGGCCATCCCGACGCTGCCGCAGTAGACACCTCGTCGGTGTGGTTCCCACTGCGAAAGTAGCTGACGTGCACGGCTTTTGGGTGTTCCGGTGACGGAAGCGGGCGGAAATGCGGCGGCCAGCAGGTCGGCGTTGGGTACGTCCACGGGCACTTTCGCCGACACCGTCGACACCAGATGCCACACTCCGGGCGCGGGTCGGACGGCCAGCAGTTCGGGGACGGTGACCGAACCGGTTCGGGCGACTCGACCGAGGTCGTTGCGCACGAGATCGACGATCATGATGTTCTCGGCGACGTCCTTTGCGGATGCCCGCAGCAGTGCGGGATCAGCGTGCAAGGGCAAGGTGCCCTTGATCGGGCTGGAACTCACGTCTTCGCCGACTCTGCGCAGGAACAACTCCGGCGACAGCGATGCCACCGCCCCCCAATCGCCGGCCAGATAGGCGGCGCGGGCCGGGATGGTGCGGGCCACCGCGTCGGCGAAGAAGTGCAGCGGCGAGCCGGAGAAGGTTCCGGTGAATTGTGTGCAGACGCACGCCTGGTAGACCTCTCCGGCCCTGATGGCGTCCAAACACGACAACACACCCTCCCGGTGCGCGGCGGGATCGGGCTGTTGCCAGGTCACCTCGCAGCGCCCGCCCCCGGCGCCGTTTGCCAGCGCCGACCCGATCCAACCGGGAAGCGCTGTTCCCGTCAGGGTCTCGTA
The DNA here is from genome assembly GCA_964483865.1 of uncultured Mycobacterium sp. Classification (GTDB taxonomy): domain Bacteria; phylum Actinomycetota; class Actinomycetes; order Mycobacteriales; family Mycobacteriaceae; genus Mycobacterium. The sequence continues at coordinate 10,635 of CAZADG010000065.1, forward strand.
CCACCAGACGTTGTCGCCGTCGAGCCGCAGCACGCAGTCGGTCCATCCGCCGGCGGCCCGCGGAACCCGCGGCGGTGCGCCGTCGGCGCCTGAATCCGGATAGGACAGGTAGCCGATCCAGCCACCGCCGACGGCGTCGGTTCGCTCACCGGGACGGACATCGAATGCCTCTGCGGGGTCGACCGGTTCCGCGGTGAGGGAGGGGGCGATCACCGCTTTCGAGCCGAACCACTCGCCGATGAGGGCCGCCGGCGGCGGATGTGCCGTAGATCGGGCGCCGGCGCTGAGGGCGCGCAGCACATCGGCGGGGGAGCCCAGCCTGCCCAGCCGCTCGACGCGCATCGACATAGCTTGCCTGCCCCGCGAGCAGACGCAAAGTCGCACCGGCGGAGGCTGGATCGTGCGAGTGTGGCTGCTCGCGCAAAGAGCGGCGCGGGCGCGGGTGCAGGTGTGGCCCTACGGGTCCGGCGCTTCGTACCGCGGAAAAACCCCGGTGGGCGCGGGGAGGGACGTTCCCGGTGCCAGCCGGGTACCCAGAGCGGTGAAATCCCGGGCGTCCGCCGGCTGGCCCAGCAAATCGAGCAGCCTTGCCGCCGAGGTCGGCATCACCGGCTGTACGAGAACGGCGGCGATCCGGACCGCTTCCAGAGTGGTGTAGAGCACGGTGCGGAATCGCACCTGGTCGGCTTCGGTCTCGGACTTGCGCAACACCCAGGGCTCTTGGGCGGAGAAGTACCGGTTGGCCGCGCCCAGCATCAGCCAGATCGCTTCCAGGGCCTGATGCATGGCTTGCTGGTCGAAGGCCTCACGGACCCGGACCAGCAGGCCGTCGGCCAGTGTGAGAAGTTCGGAGTCCTGCGCGCTGAACTCGCCCGGTTGCGGCACTGCTGCGCCCAGGTTCTTGTTGACCATCGACAGCGAGCGCTGCGCCAGGTTGCCCAGTTCGTTGGCCAGGTCGGTGTTGATCCGGCCGATGATGCCCTCTTCGCTGTAGCTGCCGTCCTGACCGAAGGGCACCTCGCGCAGCAGGAAGTAGCGCACCTGGTCCACGCCGAAGGTGTCCACCAGCGCCAGCGGGTCGACGACGTTTCCGACGGACTTGCTCATCTTCTCGCCGCGGTTGTAGAGGAACCCGTGGGCAAAAACCCTGCGCGGTAGCGGAACTCCCGCCGACATCAGGAAAGCCGGCCAGTACACCGTGTGGAAGCGGATGATGTCCTTTCCGATCATGTGTAGATCGGCAGGCCAATACCGTTGGTAGAGAGCCGATTCGGTGTCCGGATACCCGACGCCGGTCAGATAGTTGGTCAGCGCGTCGACCCACACGTACATCACATGATCGGGATCTCCGGGCACCGGGACACCCCAGTCGAAGGATGTGCGGGAGATCGACAGGTCGCGCAGACCGCCGGAGACGAAGCTGATCACTTCATTGCGGCGCACCTCGGGGGCGATGAAATCCGGGTTCTTGCCGTAGTGCGCCAGCAGGGGTTCGGTGTAGGCCGACAACCGGAAGAAGTAGGTCTGCTCCTCGGTCCAGGTCACCGGTGTCCCTGTCTCGGTAGCCACCCGGATGCCGTCGGCGCCGACCGTCGTCTCACCTTCGGTGAAGAACCGTTCGTCGCGTACCGAGTACCAACCCGAGTAGCTGTCGAGGTAGATGTCGCCGTTGTCGGCCATCCGCTGCCAGATCGCCGTCGAGGCTGCGTAGTGGTCGGGATCGGTGGTGCGGATGAACCGATCGAAGGAGATGTTCAACGTCTCCTGAAGACGCTGGAACTCGTCGGAGTTTCGACGGGCCAGATCGGCGGTCGCAATGCCCTCGGCGGCGGCGGTCTGGGCCATCTTGAGGCCGTGCTCGTCGGTGCCGGTCAGGAAGCGCACATCGAACCCGTCGAGGCGCTTGAACCTGGCGACCGCGTCGGTGGCGATGTACTCGTAGGCGTGACCCACATGCGGTGTGCCGTTGGGGTAGGCGATCGCGGTGGTCACGTAGAACGGGGTCTTCGGGGCCGTGCTCATGTCGCCCATCACCTTATTGTGTTGGGAGTGAGTACGCGTCCAGCACCACCGCCTCCGGAGCCGTTGACGCCGCTGATCGACGCCCACACCCATCTCGACGCCTGCGGTGCCCGTACCGCGCAGGATGTAACAGCCATCGCCGACCGCGCCGAAGCGGTGGGGGTCCAGGCGATGGTCACCATCGCCGACGACCTGGACTCCGCGCGATGGGTGGCCGGCGCGAGCGCGTGGGACCACCGTGTCTACGCCGCGGTCGCGCTGCACCCGACCCGCGCCGGAGCGCTCACGGAGGGGGCCCGAGCCGAGATCGAGCAACTCGCGTCTGAACCGCGTGTGGTGGCGATCGGGGAGACCGGAATCGACCTGTATTGGCCGGGAAGGCTTGAGGGATGCGCCCAACCCGATGTCCAACGGGAGGCTTTCGCCTGGCACATCGACCTGGCGAAACGCACCGGCAAACCGCTGATGATCCACAATCGCGACGCTGACACCGAGGTGCTTGACGTGCTGCGGGCCGAAGGGGCGCCCGAGGCAGTGATCTTCCACTGCTTCTCCTCCGGACCCCAGATGGCTCGCACCTGTCTGGACGCCGGCTGGGTCCTCAGCTTGTCGGGCACCGTCAGCTTCAAGAACGCCCATGACGTGAGGGCTGCCGCCGCGCTGATTCCACCAGGTCAACTACTGGTGGAGACCGATGCGCCGTTCCTGACCCCGCATCCCTTCCGTGGCGCACCCAACGAGCCGTACTGCCTGCCCTACACCGTGCGGGCGTTGGCCGAACTGCTGGACCGTCCCGCCGAGCAACTGGCTGCGGAATCCGTAGAGACTGCTCGCCGGATTTACCGATTGCGTTAAACATCCGCTGAGAGACCGGCGATTTCAGGTGCCGTCATCGGCGCAGTTGGTTACTTTCTGCTGGCCCTGGGTAAAGCAGCATTTCCATCGTCGTGGAGGACGGGCGCGTGGTGGATTCTTCGTCGTGGCGACGGTCGGGACCGATCGTGGCGCACCCGCGTGCGAAGCCGTGGCTTTTGCTACTCAGGTCGTCGCGGGCGTCGGAAACCGGCTGATTGCCTGTTGCTGAAATGTCTGCGGTGGTGGTTCGACAATCCGGTGCGGCGGCTCGGTCACAAGGCCGTCGGTGGGTTCCGCCGGCGACCGGACCGGCAACGGAGTGCTCCATTGACACAGGAAACGGGTACCTCAAGGACATGCGCGACGATCTGAATCTCTGGGAGTGCGGTGGTGAGCTGCGCTACGCTGAGCGGATCTGGGCGGCACACAGGGAAGAACAGCTAGCGATCGCTGAAGTTGGACGGGTCCGACGAGTTGGGTGGCCGCGGTCCGTTTGCGGTGAAGGAGCATCATGACAATTCGGCTACTGACGCGCACGGAGATCCGCAACATCGCCAAGGAGTTGGATTTCCGGCCGCGGAAGGCCTTCGGGCAGAACTTCGTCCACGACGCCAACACCCTGCGTCGCATCGTGTCTTCCTCGAGCATCAACAAGAGTGACCACGTGCTCGAGGTCGGCCCGGGATTGGGGTCGCTGACCCTGGCCCTGCTCGATCGTGGCGCTGCAGTGACGGCCGTCGAGATCGATCCGGTGCTGGCCGGTCGGCTGCCCAGGACGATCGCTGAGCATTCCCACAGCGAAATCCACCGACTGACCGTCATCAACCAAGATGTCCTCACCCTGCGGCGTGAGGACGTGGCCGAACCGCCGACCGCTGTGGTGGCCAACCTGCCCTACAACATCGCCGTGCCAGCACTGCTGCACCTGTTCTCCGAATTCCCGTCCATCCGCACCGCCATGGTGATGGTGCAGGCCGAGGTCGCCGAACGGTTGGCCGCGGAACCTGGCGGCAAGGAGTACGGCGTACCCAGCGTCAAGATCCGCTTCTTCGGCAATGTCCGCCGCTACGGCATGGTGTCTCCGACGGTGTTCTGGCCGATCCCTCGGGTCTACTCGGGACTGGTGCGCATCGACCGGTACGAGGCTCCGGCCTGGTCGCAGGATGACGCCTTCCGTAAGCAGGTGTTCGAGTTGATCGACATCGCGTTCGCGCAGCGCCGCAAGACCGTTCGCAACGCGTTCCTGGAGTGGGCGGGCACCGGCAACGAGTCGGCTCAGCGGCTTTTGGCAGCCAGCATCGATCCGGCCCGCCGCGGCGAGACGTTGACGGTCGCCGACTTCATCAGGCTGTTGCAACGGTCGGGGACGGCGGTACCGCCGCAGCCCTCGTCACAGTCGGCTGACGCGCGCTGACCCGATACCCTTGCACGCGTGCCAGGTAACGGCAGTGTCGCTGTGGATTGGGTCTCCACCGGGTCGGTGACCGTCAGGGTTCCCGGAAAGGTGAATCTCTTTCTGGGCGTCGGGGACCGCCGTCCCGACGGGTACCACGAGCTGGTCACCGTCTTTCACGCCGTGTCGTTGTACGACGACGTCACCGTCCGCACCGCTGATCTGCTGTCGCTGACCATGATCGGGGAGGGTGCCGACGAGGTGCCCGCCGATGCGCGCAATCTGGCGTGGAAGGCCGCCGAATTGATGGCCGAGCACGTCGGTCGGGCACCCGATGTGGACATCACCATCGACAAGTCCATCCCGGTGGCAGGCGGTATGGCCGGCGGCAGCGCCGATGCGGCCGCTGTGTTGGTCGCTATGAACACGCTGTGGGAACTGGGGGTTCCGCGCCGGGACCTGCATGCCATGTCCGCCGAACTCGGCAGCGACGTCCCGTTCGCACTGCACGGCGGGACCGCACTGGGTACTGGGCGCGGCGAGGAACTGGCAACGGTTCTGGCGCGCAACACCTTCCACTGGGTGCTGGCCTTCGGCGCCGGTGGGCTGTCGGCGGCACGGGTGTATGCCGAAATCGACCGGCTGCGGGAGTTCGGCTCCCCGCCCCGGCTCGGGGACCCCGAGCCGTTGCTGACGGCGCTGTCGGCCGGAGACCCGCACGCCCTGGCCCCGCTGCTCGGCAACGACCTGCAACCGGCGGCGCTGAGTCTGGAACCCGAACTGCGGCGCACCCTGCGTGCCGGGACCGAGGCCGGGGCGCTGGCCGGAATCGTGTCGGGGTCCGGGCCCACCTGTGCGTTCCTCTGTGCGTCGGCCGAGGCTGCGATCGCCGTCGCCGGCGAACTGGCGGGCGCCGGCGTCTGCCGGACCGTCCGGGTGGCCAGCGGACCGGTGCACGGGGCGCGGGTGGTGCCGACATCGACCGCCGGGGCGTGACACGCCGGGCCGGGTGGCCCGAAGATTGTGCAGGATCTTAAGGAGAGTTTAAGATCATCGGCGAACACATCAAAAGCTCCGAATCGCTGCGGGCGCGCCGCCCGGGTGGCGAGCCCCGATGGGCGGAGCATGGATGCAGGCCGTTGCCACAGTGATGCGGGGGCCGTGCCGGACGCCGAGGAGGTCGTCGTGAGCCGATTCACCGACAAGATGGTGCACAACGCCCTGACCACCAGCAAGGGCATGGTCACCGGCGAACCGCATGAGCCGGTCCGGCACACCTGGCGCGAGGTCCACGAGCGGGCCCGCTGCATCGCCGGCGGGTTGGCGGCCGCGGGGGTGGGGCCGGGTGACGCCGTCGGCGTGCTGGCCGGCGCTCCGGTCGAAATCGCCCCGACCGCCCAGGCGCTGTGGCTGCGCGGTGCCAGCATCACCATGCTGCATCAGCCCACCCCCCGCACCGACCTGGTGCACTGGGCCGAGGACACCACCAACGTCGTCGACATGATCGAAGCCAAGGCCGTCATCATCTCCGATCCGTTCCTTCCCGCCGCTCCGGTGCTCGCCGAACGCGGCCTCACGGTGCTGACCGTCGAGGACCTGCTGGCCTCCGACCCGATCGATGCGGTCGAGACCGGCGAAGACGACGTCGCGCTCATGCAGCTGACGTCCGGTTCCACCGGCTCTCCCAAGGCCGTCGTGATCACTCACCGCAACATCTACTCCAACGCCGAGGCGATGTTCATCGGCGCGAAGTACGACGTCGAAAAAGACGTCATGGTCAGCTGGCTGCCCTGCTTCCACGACATGGGCATGGTGGGCTTCCTGACCCTCCCGATGTACTTCGGCGCCGAACTGGTCAAGGTGACCCCGCTGGACTTCCTGCGCGACACCCTGTTGTGGGCCAAGCTCATCGATAAATACCAGGGCACCATGACCGCGGCGCCCAACTTCGCCTACGCGCTGTTCGCCAAGCGGTTGCGCCGGCAGGCCAAGCCGGGCGAATTCGACTTGTCCACACTGCGTTTCGCGCTGTCCGGCGCCGAGCCGGTGGAGCCCGCGGACGTCGAGGACCTCATCGACGCGGGCAAGCCCTTCGGACTCAGCCCCGGGGCGATCCTGCCCGCTTACGGCATGGCCGAGACCACGCTGGCCGTGTCGTTCTCCGAGTGCGGCGCCGGACTGGTGGTCGACGAGGTCGACGCCGACCTGCTGGCCGCGCTCCGCCGCGCCATTCCCTCGACCAAGGGCAACACCCGCCGACTGGCCAGCCTCGGACCGCTGCTGCAGGACCTGGAGGCCCGCATCGTCGACGAGGACGGCACCGTGCTGCCCGTCCGCGGCGTGGGGATCATCGAGTTGCGCGGCGAGTCATTGACCCCCGGTTACATCACCATGGGCGGCTTCGTCGCGGCCCAGGACGAGAACGGCTGGTACGACACCGGCGACCTCGGCTACCTCACCGAGGAGGGCCACGTCGTGGTCTGTGGCCGGGTCAAGGACGTCATCATCATGGCCGGGCGCAACATTTACCCGACCGACATCGAACGGGCCGCCGGCCGGGTCGAGGGGGTCCGGCCGGGTTGCGCCGTCGCGGTGCGCCTGGACGCCGGGCACTCCCGGGAGACCTTCGCGGTGGCGGTGGAGTCCAACGCCTGGGAAGACCCGGCCGAGGTGCGTCGCATCGAGAAGGCGGTGGCTCACGAGGTGGTCGCCGAGGTTGACGCCCGACCGCGCAACGTCGTCGTCCTGGGGCCGGGCACTATCCCGAAGACCCCCTCGGGCAAGCTGCGCCGGTCGACGTCGGTGTCGCTGGTCACGTAAGGCTGATCGCTGCCCCTCGTTACCCGCCGAGCGTGCGTGGAGGTACGCCCGCTACGGCGTGTCGCCGTGCCGACACGCACACTCGCGGCAAGGGGCGCACGGTCTACCAGGCGTGCACCTGGTTCTGCGCAGGTTCCAGGCCGGCGTCGATCAGCAATTCGGTCGCGTCGGCGGCCAGTTCGCAGATCGTCGGAACCTCGGCGCGTTCTGTGCTGTTGAACGGTTCGAGTACGAACGCCGCCGGGTCCTTACGCCCGGGTGGACGTCCGATCCCGATCCGGACCCGCTGAAAGTCCTTGCTGCCCAGAGCGTTAGCGATTGATCGCAGACCGTTATGGCCGCCCTCGCCGCCGCCCAACTTGAGCCGGACCCTGCCGAAGTCGATGTCGAGCTCGTCGTGGATGACGACGATCTCAGCCGGCGCGACCGAAAAGAACTTCGCCAACGGCCCGACCTGGCGGCCGGACTCGTTCATGTAGCAGCGCGGCTTGGCCAGCACGACGGGCCGACCGCCGAGGCGGCCGGTGGCCACCTCGGCGCCGGAACGCTTGTGCACCTTGAATGCGGCACCGATCCGGGCCGCCAGCACGTCGGCCACCATGAAGCCGATGTTGTGCCGGGTCTTGGCGTACTGCGGTCCCGGGTTGCCGAGGCCGACGACCAAGATCGTCTCGGCCACGGGGAGCTACTCGGCCTCGGCGGCTTCGCCTTCGCCCTCGGCGGCCTCCGCGGACTCGTCCGCCGCGGCCTCGGTTTCCTCGCCGCCGCCCTCGGCATCCATCTCCTCAGCCGACGGGGCCGCGACGATGTTGACCACGAGCATCTCCGGGTCACTGACCAGCGTGACGCCGGACGGCAACGTGACCTCGCCAGCCAGGATCTGGGTGCCCTCCTCGGCATCCTCGATCGACACCGTCAGGCTTTCCGGGATCGACAGCGCCTCGGCCTCGATCTCGATGGTGGTGGCGTCCTGGGTGACCAGCGTGCCGGAAGCGGCCTCGCCCTCGAGGGCGACGGGGACCTCGACGGTCACCTTCTCGCCACGCTTGATGATGATCAGGTCGGCGTGGGTGATGCTGCGCTTGATCGGGTGGATGTCGAGCGCCTTGGTCAGCGCCAGCTGCTCCTTGCCGTCGATCTGCAGGCTCAGGACGGCGTTGGTGCCGGAGTGGCGCAGCACCGCAGCGAAGTCGTGGGCGTTGAGTTCCAGATGCTGAGGCTCGGCGCCGTGACCGTAAAGGACGGCGGGGAACTTGCCTTCGCGGCGGGCCTGGCGTGAGGCGCCCTTGCCGGTACGGGTGCGGACCTCGACGGACAGCTTGTTGGTGGTGGCGCCCTTGGCCATCTTCGATGCTCCTTGCCTTCGTGGATCGTCAGTGCACAGCGAAGGCGGGTTCGAAATTCCCGGGCCTCGTCGATAACGGTGGCCTGACCACCCTCGCCGTGACGCGTCGCCAAGGGTAGCCGACCGGGGCTTTAAAGCGGAAATCGCTGGATCAGGGCGGGGGAGGGGGGATGCCGTCGGCGCCCGGGGTTGCGGTGCCGCCGCCGACGGCGGTGGCCTTGCCGCCGTAACCGCCCAAGCCGCCGGTCCCAACATTGCCGCCGTTCCCGCCGTTGCCGCCAGTGGCGACGCCGTTGGTGTCCCCGTTTACCAGGGCATCGCCGCCGTCTCCGCCGTCTCCGGCGTTGGCGGCCACCGACCCGTTGCCGCCGTTGCCGCCGATCGCGCCGAGGGCGGAGGTGGCCCCGGCGCCGGTGGCGGTGGCCCCTCCCGCGTTGCCGCCGTCACCGCCGAAGGTGCCCGACCCGCCTTTGCCGCCAGCGCCCCCTCGGGCGGTCGAGGCGGTGCCGTTGGAGGTGGCATCTCCGCCCGCGCCACCATCGCCGCCCGTACCGCCCGTGGAGGTGCCGCCGTCGCCACCGTCACCGCCGACGGCGACGACGCCGGGTCCGGTCTGGGTCACCGTCCCGCCGTCGCCGCCGGCACCGCCGTTGGCCGCGGCACCCGTGGTGCCGTCGACGCCTCCGGTGCCGCCGGTGCCCTTGAGTCCGATCGTGCCGGC
>CAZADG010000066.1:0-19588 GCA_964483865.1 uncultured Mycobacterium sp.
AAGCGACCGTCCGGCTCGTTCATTTTCGCCGGCCCGTCCGGGGTCGGTAAGACCGAGCTGTCCAAGGCGCTGGCGGAGTTCCTGTTCGGCGACGACGACGCGCTCATCCAGATCGACATGGGCGAGTTCCATGACCGCTTCACCGCGTCGCGGCTGTTCGGCGCCCCGCCCGGGTACGTCGGCTACGAAGAGGGCGGTCAGCTCACCGAGAAGGTGCGCCGCAAGCCGTTCTCGGTGGTGCTCTTCGACGAGATCGAGAAGGCCCATTCCGAGATCTACAACACCTTGTTGCAGGTTCTCGAGGACGGCCGTCTCACCGACGGTCAGGGTCGCACGGTCGACTTCAAGAACACCGTTCTGATCTTCACCTCGAACCTGGGCACCTCCGACATCTCCAAGGCCGTCGGTCTGGGCTTCACCCAGGGCGGCGGGGACAACAACTACGAGCGGATGAAGCAGAAGGTCAACGACGAACTCAAGAAGCATTTCCGTCCGGAGTTCCTCAACCGCATCGACGACATCATCGTGTTCCACCAGCTGACCCAGGACGAGATCATCGAGATGGTCGACCTGATGATCGGCCGGGTGTCCAAGCAACTGAAGGCCAAGGACATGGAGATGGAACTCACCGACAAGGCCAAGTCTCTACTGGCCAAGCGGGGCTTCGATCCGGTTCTGGGGGCTCGGCCACTGCGCCGGACCATCCAGCGGGAGATCGAGGACGCGCTGTCCGAGAAGATCCTCTTCGAGGAGGTCGGCCCGGGCCAGCTGGTCACTGTTGACGTCGATAACTGGGACGGCGAAGGCTTGGGCGAGGACGCCAAGTTCACCTTCCACGGTGGGCCGAAACGAACGGTCATCGAGTCGGACCTGGCCGATGCCACGGCCGCGGCGATCACCGCCGCGGAGTAGTCCGAGCGGCAACGCCTGGTACCTCACGCGCCCCGGCGAGTATGCGGTTTCATCCGCAACTCGCCGGGGTTTGCGTCATGAGGCGGCACCGTGAGGAGACTGGTGGCGACGATTCAGCGGTAGCGCGGCAACATGCCGAAGACCTGTTTGATGATCGTCATGACCCAACCGCCCGCGTTCGGGCTGTGGTAGCGAGGCCAATTGAGCTGGAAACTCACCACCCAGGCCTGCCCGGTGCGGTCCACCGCGTACCAACTGAAGGTCAGGTCACCCGGCAGGTTGCCGGCCTTGGCGCCGATGTAGGGCCATTCGGTGCGGTCCAGGTCGATACCGGCCACCTCGGACATGATGTCGCGCACCGGTGCCGCCGGGCCGACGGCGTTGTGCTGCAAGCGAGCGTGCACCCGGCAGATGTCTTCTGCGCTGCCGTACCACTCCGCACCGTAGGCCGACCCGGGGGAGTGTGTACGCTCCGGATCAGGTTCGTACGGCCGGTCTTTGGCCTGCTGGAGGAGGATTGCCCGGTCGGCGGGCCCTGCGGATTTCCACTGTTCGCGCACGTCCGGGTTGCCCCAACCGACTGCGAAGATTTCCCGCATGGTGGGGAAGGGAGTCATGCTGGCCGGGTCGTGATGCCCGGCGTTGACCAACGCCCGCTCGACCGCTCGGGTGCCGAGGCGATCGATCAGCAGGTCGGTAGCCATGTTGTCACTCGTCGCGATCATTTTGCCGGCGGCCTGACGGACGGTGATCTGGGTTCCGGGTTTGGCTTTGTCGAAGCCTGACGAACCAAGTTTCTTCGCCTCGTCGGTGATGGTCAGCAGGTCATCCCAGCGCAGCGTGCCGGCCCGCACCGCGTCCTCGACCGCAAAGAGCACGTAGGTCTTGAAAATTGAAGCAAGCGGCAATGATTCGGAGGTGTTGGCTCCGGCGACCTTCGTGCACTTGCCGTCGTCGACCTTCGACGCCTGCCAGGAGTACCGGGCCCCGGTCCGGTCGAGAGCGGTGTTGATGTCCTGCCATGAATTGATCACCGGCTTGCGGGTATCCATCACGAAGCGGGTGACCATCGTCTGGTCGTCGGTGCGCAACTCGACATCCTGCTGTGCGCCGAACGAGCTGATCAGGTGGAGTCGCGCTGAGCCGGCCCCGATATCGACACCGGTCAGGGTGTAGGGACGATCCCACCACATCGAGTCGAGGCTTGCGGTGATGGAATCCACCATGTCCGGAGCGGCCAGCGTTGTGACGCTGTGCGTCCCGATCGGCCAGTCGGAGTTCAGCATGTCCATGACCTGCTGAGCCCGCACGCCCTGGGGTGTGTTCTTCTCGATCCGCACCCCGGCATGGGCAACCGGCGGCGGGGGTGTGGCGCAGCCGGAGGCCATGCACGCGGCGGCAACCAGGACGGCGCCAAGTGCCGCCCTCAACGGCGAACTACTCGGGGTTGGACCTGGCAACGTCCATCACAACCTCGAACTCCAGGAGTGATGCACCGGTGGACACCGGGTTGGCCCGCTCGCCGGCATGGGCGGCGATCGCCGGTCCGGATGCCCAAGCCTGGAAGGCCTCCTCGGAGTCCCACTGGGTGACCACGAAGTAGCGGTCCTCGCCCTTCACCGGACGCAGCAACTGGAAACCGAGGAACCCGGGCTGGTTGTCGACCGCGTGGGCGCGGTGGGCGAACCGTTTCTCCAGTTCCGGACCGGCACCGGCAGGCACCTCGATTGCGTTGATCTTGACCACGGCCATGGGGTCAGATTACCGGCAGGGCCAGCGGGCAAGATGAGATGGTGAGTTCACTGACCTACCGTGGCGGCGCCGGGAGGCCGTTGGTGTTGGTGCATGGGCTGATGGGCCGCGGTAGCACCTGGTCGCGGCAGTGGGAGTGGCTGGCCGACCACGGATCGGTGTTCACCTACGACGCCCCATGGCACCGCGGCCGCGACGTCGATCACACCGCGGACGACCTCGGACCGATCAGCACGGAACGGTTCGTCGCCGAACTTGCCGCGGCTGTGGAGTCAGTAGGCGGGCCTGCGGTTCTGGTCGGGCACTCGATGGGCGCTCTGCATTCATGGTGTCTTGCTGCCGCACGGCCGGATCTGGTCGATGCATTGGTCATCGAAGACATGGCTCCTGACTTCATGGGCCGCACCGTGGGAGCGTGGGAGCCCTGGCTGCACGCCCTTCCGGCCGAATTCGACTCCGCAGAAGCGGTTTCCGCTGAATTCGGCCCGATCGCCGGCCGGTATTTCCTGGAGGCCTTCGATCGCACCCCGACCGGATGGCGACTGCACGGCCTACCGGAGCGGTGGATTGCGATCGCGGCGGAATGGGGGACCCGCGACTACTGGACGCAGTGGCGGTCCGTTCAGGCGCCGGTGCTTTTGATCGAGGCCGGCGACTCGGTTGCACCGCCCGGCCAGATGTCGCGGATGGCTGAACTGGCCGGTCCCAGAGCCACCTATGTCAAGGTCACGGCTGCCGGTCATCTTGTCCACGACGATGATCCGCAGGCCTACCGGGCGGCTGTTGAGGAGTTCCTGGCGTCGCTGCCCCAGCGAGGCTGAAACATTGGCGGGGACTGGCCTCTCACATTCCCCCGACGTTTCAGTCTCGCCGGGGTCAGCCCCCTTCGCCGGCCAACGCGAACCGGCCATCGGCGGTTTGCTCCACCAGGCCGTCGACCAGGAGCGAATCCAGGGCGCGATCGCGCTGTGCGGTATCGGTCAGCCACACCGCATCCAGTCGGGCGCGTTCCACTGGTTCGTGGCTGCTGCGCAATACGTCGAGGAGTTTGCCCCTGACCTGCCGGTCGGTTCCCGCGAAGCGCTGCTTCGGACGGGCCGGCCCGTCGCCGGGCGGATGGCCGGCCTCCCGCCACGCGCACATGGTCAGCGGACAGCTGCCGCACTTGGGTGAGCGAGCGGTGCAGACCGTCGCGCCGAGTTCCATCAGACCCGCCGAGAATGTCTGTGCGGCAGCGCCTTCGGGAAGAAGCGCGGCAACGTCGGCATGATCGCGAACCGTCGACGGTGAACCTGCGTCAGCCAGGCCGTGCACCGCGCGGGCGACCACCCTGCGCACATTGGTGTCCACCACCGGCACCCGACTGCCGTAGGCGAAGCAGGCCACGGCGCGCGCGGTATAGGCACCGATGCCTGGCAACGTCAGGAGCGTTTCGACGTCCGCGGGCACCACATCGCCGTACTCCGCAGCGATCACCTCCGCGCACTCGTGTAACCGCTTTGCCCGGCGCGGATACCCCAGCTTGCCCCAGGCCCGCAGCACCGCGGCAGCGCCGGCCTCGGCGGTCGCTGACGGGGTCGGCCAACGAGTCACCCAGTCCACCCAGATCGGTTCCACCCGCGCCACGGGTGTCTGCTGCAGCATGAATTCGCTCACCAGGATCTGCCAGGCGGTCACCCCAGGTGCCCGCCACGGAAGGTCGCGTCGCGACCCTTCGTACCAGCGCACGACGTCGTCGGCCGGGATGCTCACTGTTACCCCACTGCCGCAGTGCAGAATACGGGCCATGGCGAAAACCAGCCCGGCCCAAGCATGGATCGCACTCAAGGAGGGTAACGAGCGGTTCGTCGCGGGGTGCCCCGAGCATCCGAGTCAGAGCATCGAGCACCGGGCGGGCCTGGCCGACACCCAGCGGCCCAACGCGGTCGTGTTCGGATGTGCAGACAGCCGAGTCGCCGCCGAGATCATCTTCGACCAGGGACTCGGCGATATGTTTGTGGTTCGTACCGCGGGCCACGTCATCGACTCGGCGGTGCTGGGATCCATCGAATATGCCGTCACGGTTCTCAACGTGCCGCTCATCGTCGTCCTCGGTCACGACACTTGCGGCGCGGTGAAGGCCACCCTCGAAGCCCTGGACGGCGGACGGGTGCCCGGCGGGTTCGTTCGCGATGTCATTGAACGGGTCGCACCGTCAATCATGTTGGGCCGCCGGGACGGACTGATCCGGGTGGACGAGTTCGAAACACGCCACGTCATCGAGACCGGAACCCAGCTGCTGGCCCGGTCGGCGGCGATCGCCGAGCGAATCAAGAGCGGCGAGCTGGCCATCGTCGGGGTCACCTACCAGTTGGCCGACGGTCGGATCGTCCTACGTGAGCACCTCGGCGACATCGGCCTGGCTGGGTCTGAATAAGCGAACCGGCCCCGCCGAACAAGGCGACACGCCGGGCGGGGTCGGACGCCTCGCGGTGACCTCGGCTTACGGTGGGAACGTGCTGGATCTCGAACCGCATGGCCCGCTTCCGCGTCAGGTCTACTGGCGGCGCCGAGGCCTGGCTCTCGGCATCGCGTTGCTGGCAATCGCTCTGGTCGTGGGAATCGCCTTCGCGCTCTTCGGCGGGTCCGATTCGCCCAAGGACACCGCCTCCTCGCAGACCTCGCAGATGCCCCAGCCGGAGAACAAGACCCCGGTGGTCCCGCCAGTCGAGTCGAGTACCGAGCCGACTCCGACCCCCACCTCTGCCGTTGCGCCGCCGCCGGTGCTCCAGGCCGGGGACGACTGCCCCGATTCCAATCTCGCGATCAAGGGCGTCACCAACGCACCGCAATACGTCATCGGAGATCAGCCAAAGTTCACCATGGTCGTGACCAACATCGGCCTGGTCGCTTGCAAGCGTGATGTCGGTGCCGCGGTTTTGGCCGCATACGTGTACACACTGGACAACAACCGGTTGTGGTCCAACCTCGATTGCGCGCCCTCGAATGAAACCTTGGTGAAGACGTTCAATCCGGGGGAGCAGGTCACCACGGAAGTCACCTGGACCGGCATGGGTTCGGCGCCGCAGTGCCCGCTGCCTCGGGAGCCGATCGGACCGGGCACCTACAACCTCGTCGTGCAACTTGGCAATGTGCGTTCGTCCGCCGTTCCGTTCACGCTGTCCGACGCCGCGCCGCCGCCGGCGGAACCCGCGCCGCTGCCGCCCGCCGAGCCGGAAGCGGCACCGGCAGGGCCGCCGCCGGGTCCGGCACCGGCCGGCTGACTGCCCGCGTCGTCGCTTTAACCCTAAGTCGGCCGTTGCCTGGCCGCACCGCAGATCACAGCTCGTCCAACCCCGGGTGACTCTCGTCTACCGCCCGTAGGTTTCGTCTCCCACCGCCGGCGCGCCGCTCGCTCGGCGTGTCCTGGCCTCCCGTGATGGACAGCACCGCCCGTAACGCCTCATTGATGGTGGCCGACTCGACCGTGTGCAACCCAGGCGGTGGCGGTCCACACCCGGCCGGCACCACCGCAGTTGTGAATCCCAGACGCGCTGCCTCGGCCAGCCGGCGGTCCATTCCCGTCACCCGGCGCAGATCACCGGCCAATCCGACTTCGCCGAATACCACCAGGGTGGACGGCAGCGCCCGTCCGACCACGGCCGAGGACATCGCCACTGCAACCGCAAGGTCGCACGATGGGTCGTTGAGCCGCATCCCGCCAACGGTCGACAAGTAGATGTCGAGACTGCCGATCGGGACACCGGCGCGCTTGTGCAGCACCGCGGTGATCATCGAAACGCGGGACTGGTCCATCCCGCTCACCACGATCCTCCGCGGCGCCCGCTCGTGGTTGGGTGCGGTCAACAGGGCCTGGATCTCACCGATCAGCGGTCGTTTGCCATCCAGGGTGACGGTGACAGCGGTTCCGGGAACGGGGTTGTCCCGCTGGTCGAGGAAGAGTCCGGAGGGATCGGCAACGCACTCGATGCCCTTGTCCTGCATCAGGAAACAGCCGACCTCATCAGCTGCGCCGAACCGATTCTTTACGCCCCGGACCATCCGTAGAGCGGAGTTGCGGTCACCTTCGAAGTGCAAGACGACGTCCACCAGATGCTCCAGTGACCGCGGGCCGGCGATAGCACCGTCCTTGGTGACGTGACCGACCAGGACGATCGCCGCGCCGGTCGACTTGGCCACTGAGGTGAGGGCGGTTGTCACTGCACGAACCTGGGTCACGCCGCCCACGATCCCGTCGGTCTCGGCGGCGGTCATGGTCTGAACCGAGTCGACAATGACCAGGGTGGGGTTGACTGCGTCGATGTGTCCCAGCACGGTCTGAACATCGGATTCGGCGGCCAGGTAGACCTCGTCGTGGGCGCAGCCGGTGCGTTCGGCTCGCATCCGGATCTGGCCGGCGGACTCCTCACCGGAGACGTAGAGGGCCCGGCGGCCGCCCTGCGCCCAACGGTGTGCCACCTCTAGCAAGAGCGTCGATTTACCGACGCCGGGATCCCCGGCCAGAAGTGTCACCGAACCAGGCACCACCCCGCCTCCGAGAACCCGGTCGAGTTCACTCACGCCGGTTCGATGGTGACGGGTTCGGTCGGGGTCGATGGCCGTGATGGGAACTGCCGGCGCCAACGGGATCACACCTCGGTGGGCGGATCCGCCTACGGTCGCCAGTGCAGCCACCTCGTCAACGGTGCCCCAGGTGCCGCAATCCGGGCAGCGGCCAAACCACTTGGCCGTCACATGGCGGCATTCCGAGCAGCGATACTGCGTGCGAGCTTTGGCCACGTAACGACGCTAACGGTTGACTATGACAATCCCCGTCAGCCCGCGCGGGGGACCGGCGACGCGCGGCCGGTCGCTGCTAGCCCTCGCCGGCCGCGATGGGTACCGCGACCGTGGCCGGCCCGGCCTTCTCGAAGTTGAGGGTGAAGTTGTAGGTCAGGCCGTTGGAGATCGGCTTGCTCAGTGTCACTTCGGCAGCCGCCGGCTTAGTGCTGCCCATCGCAGCGGCCTCGCCCTTGGGCGCCACCACCAGAGCTCTGCCGGCAGGAATGGAACCGTCGCCGGTCAACGCGACGGTACCGACATCGGAGGTGATTCCGACCAGCTTGTCGTCGATCTCGGCCGAGTCGTTTGCGGCTACGAAGACCAGTGGCACGGTCTTGCCGGGCTGCAGGTAGTCGCTGCTCTGCTCGGCCTGAATGTGGATGTTGCGCAGAGCAATGTTCTTGACCGTGGCGGAGTTGCCGTTGACCGCCGCATGCTGGTTGGCGGTTTGTGAAATCTGACCTGCGCCGCAACCGGTGAGGACAAGTCCACAGGCGGCCAGGCCTGCGGAGACGGTGATGAGGCGGTTAGACAAGCGGTTCACAGCAGCCTCCTGGTCAGGCGTGCGGTCGGCACAGAGCGGCCGCGGTTCGACTATGCACAGTAGTAGGTCGTGCCGCTGCGCGGTAGACAAGGGCGATTACTGGGCACGGTGCGTCGGTCTCGACGGAAGCCGAAATCCCAGCGATACAGACATTTCCGCTGTTGTCAACCCCTGGTGTCCCGCTGTCGTGCCCCTGACCTGCACCGTTGTTCCACACGCCATTGGCGCCCGTGCTAGCATTGAAGAGCGAAAGGGGCTCGAATCTTATGATTTTCAAGGTCGGAGACACCGTTGTCTACCCGCACCACGGTGCTGCATTGATCGAAGCGATCGAAACCCGGACCATCAAGGGCGAACAGAAGGAATACCTCGTCCTCAAGGTCGCCCAGGGTGATCTGACCGTTCGAGTGCCCGCGGACAACGCCGAATATGTCGGTGTCCGTGACGTGGTCGGCCAGGAAGGCCTCGACAAGGTTTTCCAGGTGCTGCGTGCTCCGCACACCGAGGAGCCCACCAACTGGTCTCGTCGTTACAAGGCCAACCTCGAAAAGCTGGCCTCCGGCGACGTCAACAAGGTTGCCGAGGTCGTTCGCGACCTGTGGCGCCGGGACCAGGAGCGCGGGCTGTCCGCCGGAGAGAAGCGCATGCTGGCCAAGGCCCGTCAGATCCTGGTCGGCGAGCTGGCGCTGGCCGAGAACACCGACGACGCCAAGGCCTCGACCATCCTCGACGAGGTTCTGGCCGCCGCCTCCTGAAGGCGCTGTAACGATTAACAGCGCAGAGGGATAACGGTGGCCGAGACTGTCGCTGTAGTCCCAGCCGCCGGCAGCGGTGAACGACTCGGAGCCGGCATCGCTAAAGCCTTCGTCAAGCTTGGTCTTCGCACCATGCTGGAGTATTCGGTCGACGGTCTGCTCGCCTCAGGTGTGATCGACAGGGTCGTGGTGGCCGTCCCGGCCGACCGTGTCGCACAGACCACCGCGCTGCTGAACGGGCGGGTCAGTGTGGTCGAGGGCGGTCCTGAGCGGTGTGACACAGTTCGTCTCGCCCTGGAGGCGGCAGGGGATCCGGAGTTCATCCTCGTTCACGACGCCGCCCGGCCACTGACACCCGCCGGCCAGATCCAGCGGGTCGTCGCCGCCCTTCGCGAGGGCATGCGGGCCGTCATCCCGGTGCTGCCGGTAGTCGACACAATCAAGGCCGTCGATGCCAACGGCGTTGTTCTGGGCACCCCTGAGCGTGCCGGTCTACGCGCCGTCCAGACCCCGCAGGGCTTCGAGGCCGAACTGTTGCGGCGCGCCTACCAGCGGGCGGGCTCGTTCGCGGTGACCGATGATGCCTCATTGGTGGAGAACATCGGCATTTCGGTTCACACCGTGGCCGGTGATCCGCTGGCCTTCAAGGTCACCACCGCTCTCGACCTAACTCTCGCGCGGGCGGTGTTGGCCTCGTGATGCTGCCCCGGGTCGGTGTCGGCACGGACGTCCATCCGATCGAATCCGGACGGCCCTGCTGGCTGCTCGGTCTTCGCTTCGACGACGCCGACGGCTGTGCCGGGCACTCCGACGGCGACGTGGCAGTGCACGCGCTCTGCGATGCGCTGCTCTCAGCCGCCGGGCTCGGGGACCTCGGTGTTGTCTTCGGCGTCGACCAGCCACAGTGGCGCGGCGTCACCGGCGCCCAGATGCTCACTCACGTGCGCGACCTGCTCACCGCTGCAGGATTCACCGTCGGCAATGCCGCCGTCCAGGTCATCGCAAACCGTCCCAAGGTTGGGCCTCGTCGCGACGAGGCCCAACGATTGCTCACCGATCTCATCGGGGCGCCCGTATCGGTGTCGGCCACAACCACCGACGGTCTCGGACTGACCGGCCGGGGCGAGGGAATGGCCGCGGTCGCGACGGCTTTGGTCATGCAGGTCTCCCGGTAAGCTGCCACGTCGTGACCACCCCCGGCCTACGCCTGCACGACACCTACTCCGGTGCCGTCCGCGACTTCCAGCCGTTGCGTCCGGGCCACGCGTCGATCTACCTGTGCGGCGCCACCGTCCAGGGCCTGCCCCATATCGGGCACGTCCGCAGCGGGGTGGCCTTCGACGTGCTACGCCGCTGGCTTATTGCCAAGGGTTTGGACGTCGCTTTCATCCGCAACGTGACCGACATCGACGACAAGATCCTCGCCAAGGCCGCCGAAGCCGGCCGGCCCTGGTGGGAGTGGGCAGCCACCCATGAGCGGGCCTTCACCGCCGCCTACGACGCACTCGGGGTACTGCCGCCCTCGGCCGAGCCGCGGGCCACCGGTCACATAACCCAGATCGTCGAACTCATCGAGCGTCTCATCGAAAGGGGACACGCCTACCCCTCCCTGGTGGAAGGAGACGGTGACGTCTATTTCGACGTCCGGAGTTTCCCCGACTACGGCAGGCTGTCCGGTCACCGGATCGACGATGTACATCAGGGCGAGAGCGTGGCGGCCGGCAAGCGCGATGAACGTGACTTCACCCTGTGGAAGAGCGCCAAGCCTGGTGAGCCTTCGTGGCCCACCCCCTGGGGACGTGGTCGTCCTGGCTGGCACTCCGAATGTGTAGCCATGGCCCACGAATACCTTGGCTCGGAATTCGACATCCATTGTGGCGGAATGGATCTGGTCTTCCCTCACCATGAGAATGAGATCGCACAGGCGGGTGCGGCCGGTGACGGGTTCGCCAACTTCTGGCTGCACAACGGCTGGGTGACCATGGGTGGCGAGAAGATGAGTAAGTCGCTGGGCAATGTCCTGGCGATTCCCGCTGTGCTGCAACGAGTTCGGCCCGCCGAACTGCGTTATTACCTGGGCAGTGCGCACTATCGCTCCATGCTGGAGTTCACCGAAACCGCACTGCAGGACGCCGCCCGGGCCTACTCCGGTATCGAGGATTTCCTGCACCGTGTGCGCACCCGGGTGGGTGCGGTGAAACCGACCGCCTGGACCGAGAAGTTCGGCGCTGCCCTCGACGATGATCTGGCTGTCCCTGCGGCACTGGCCGAAGTGCACGCCACCCGCGCCGAGGGTAACCGTGCCCTGGAGGCCGGTGACCATGAGGCGGCACTGGCCCGCGCCGGCGAAATCCGCGCTATGACAGCGATTCTGGGCTGTGACCCCCTTGACGAACGATGGGAGACCCGTGACGAGACGGCAGCAGCACTGGCCGCGATCGGCGTGCTGGTCGACGCGGAGTTGGATCGTCGTGTGCAAGCCCGCCAGCGTCGGGACTGGGCGGCGGCCGACGAGATCCGTGACCGCCTCAAGGAAGCGGGAGTGGACGTGACCGACACCGCAGACGGCCCGCAGTGGGCCCTGCTGGGACGGGGGGCCGGTGGGCAGGAGCGCAGCGATGCGGGGAAAGTAGGGGGATCCTCCTAATGGCCGGGAACTCCAAGCGCCGCGGCGCTGTTCGCAAAGAAGGTACGAAGAAGGGTCCGCAGGTGGGTTCCGGCGGGGTCCGTCGCCGCGGACTGGAGGGCCGGGGCGCAACACCACCGGCCTTCATGCGACCTGGCCACCCGGCCGCACGGAAGGCCGCGGTCAAAGCGCGGAAGGCAGCCGGTAAACCTTCGGGAAAGCCGTCTGACGAGACCGAGATGGTGCTGGGCCGTAATCCTGTGCTGGAGTGTCTTCGGGCCGATGCGCCTGCCACCGCCCTGTACGTGGCGTTGGGAACCGAGGCTGACGAGCGGCTGACGGAATCGGTGACGTTGGCCGCGGACCGCGGCATCGCCATCCTGGAAGTTCCGCGCAGCGATCTCGATCGGATGAGCGCCAACGGGCTGCATCAGGGGATTGCCCTGCAGGTGCCGCCGTACGCCTACGCCCACCCCGACGATCTGTTGGCGAGCGCAACCAGCGATGTGCAACCCGCCTTGCTGGTGGCCCTGGACAACATTTCCGATCCGCGCAACCTGGGTGCAATCATTCGCTCGGTGGCGGCGTTCGCGGGCCACGGTGTGCTGATCCCTCAGCGCCGTTCCGCGTCGGTGACCGCGGTCGCCTGGCGAACCAGTGCCGGAGCGGCGGCCCGGGTTCCGGTAGCGCGGGCCACCAACCTGAATCGGACCTTGAAGGACTGGGGTGAGGCGGGTCTTCAGGTCGTGGGCCTGGACGCCCGCGGCGATACGCCCATCGACCGGTTCGATGCTGCGGGTCCGCTGGTCATCGTGGTCGGGTCGGAGGGCAAGGGGCTGTCCCGGCTGGTCCGGGAGAATTGCGATGCGGTGCTGTCCATTCCGATGGCCGGGCCGGCTGAGTCGCTCAACGCCGCGGTGGCCGCCGGAGTGGTGCTGGCCGAGGTCGCTCGCCAGCGCCGGCGCCGATAGTCACACCCAAGGGTCGGCCCGTTCCCATAACGTGGGCATGTGCAGCGACACACCGTCGCGGTTCGCCAATGCCGTCAGCACATGCATCGTCACGTCGAGGTCATCCCCGGCGTACGGCAGTGCCCTCAGCGGTGCGCTCAGCGGGCGGAAGAAGTCGTCCCAGTGGATCAGCACCACTCGCTGGGCGCCCACTGTCCGGACCGTTTCGTTCCAGTACTGCTTGATGTAGCGCTCAGGCTGCAAGCCGAGCTGGCCGATACCCAGGTAGGCGACTTCCGCGCGACGGCCGGCCAGCGCGCCCGGGGCGAAACCCGCACTGCCCTGGATCAATAGCCGCCGACCGCTCTGGCGGTGCAGCACCAGGGTCGACCACGCTTCTCCGCAGCGGTACGCAGAGGCTTTCGCGGGTGGGACGACGGGCGCGGTGATGGGGCCAGGGAATCGGTCCGGCGGGCAGTGGTCGGACGTGATGAGAGTGACGTCGAAAGCGCCGAGCGTCAGTGCGGTGCCCGGTGTTGCCACAATGATGCGATCCTCCGGAAAGCCCTGTCCCCGAGCGACATTGGCCGCTGACTCACCGCCAGCGACCAATGCTCCGGTGCGTTCCGCGACAACTGCACTGTCGAGAGCGTGGTCGTAATGCGTGTGTACCGGCAACACGGCGGCCAGTCCGCGGATTCCAGCCCGGTCGAGTGCCTCGTCAATCCTTGCCGCCGAGGGGGTCAGCTTGCGCAGACCGACTTGGAGCAGGCTCGGCCGCGAGAAGAAACCGTCGGTCAGCAGTGCCGAGGTACCGTCATCGAGCAGCAGTGTCGACACGCCCATCCAGGCCACAGTCAATTTCGCGTCCACTCCGGCGGTGGGAACGGTGAAATACTCGCGATACCGCGCGATATCGGGCCGACCGACTTTGGCGCGCATCAGGTGAACGCCGCCAGTTCGACACCGCTCCCCAGCAGCCTGCTCCGCACAGCTGTGGCGATCGCCACCGAGTCGGGTGAATCACCGTGCACACAAACCGATTCCACTTCGACCGTGATCACGGTGCCGTCGACCGACGTGACGGTTCCGGTGTCAACCATGTTCAACACCCTTTCCGCGATCTGATCCGGATCACGCAGCACGGCGTCGGGTTCGCGGCGGGGCAGTAGTCGTCCATCCGGAAGGTAGGCCCGGTCGGCGAAGGCCTCGGGGACCGTGCGCAGTCCGCGTCGCTCGGCCTCCTCAAAGAACACCGAGCCGGCCAGCCCGAGTACGGGAAGGCCGGGGTCCACTGCGTGCACCGCCTCGGCGACGGCGCGGGCCTGCTCTCGATGGTCCACGATCGTGTTGTACAGCGCTCCGTGAGGCTTCACATACGCAAGCGCCGATCCGGCGGCCCGTGCCAGGGCTTGAAGGGCGCCGATCTGGTACATCACGTCAGCAGTCAATTCAGCCGGCGCAACCTCGATCTGGCGCCTGCCGAAGCCGGCCAGGTCGAAGTATCCGACCTGCGCGCCGATCCGCACTCCACGCTCCGCCGCGGCCCGGCAGGTCCGTGCCAGGCCTATCGGGTTACCGGCGTGGAAACCGCAGGCGAGGTTCGCGCTGGTGACGATATCGAGCATGGCGACATCGTCGCCGAGTTCCCAGACCCCGAATCCCTCGGCGAGGTCGGCATTGAGGTCGACACTAGCCACCGTTCCAGACTAGGCGGCCCGCCGATTGCCGATCGCCCAGCACACCAGGTAGATCGCAAACGAGATGGTGGTGACGAACACCGACACCGGCACTCCAGGCGCCAGCGAGAGCACCAGCCCTCCCACCGCGGCCAATTCAGCGAACAGCACCGAGGCGGCGATGGTTGCAGCCGGCGAGGTGAACACTCGGGCTGCCGCGGCCGCGGGTGTGATCAAGAGGGACATCACCAGCAGAGCGCCGACGATCTGTACTCCCTGGGCGGCGGTCACACCCACCAGTGCCGCGAACACGATGCCGAGTGCGCGCACCGGCACACCACGGGCGGCGGCGACTTCGGGGTCGACGGTGGCGAACAGCAGCGGGCGGTAGGACACCGCCAGAACCGCGATCACCAACACGGCGACCACGCTGAGCAGTGCCAGGCCGGAGTATCCGACTCCGACGATCTGGCCCGTCAGTAGAGCGAAGCTTGTGCCTGCCCGCCCTGGATAGAGGTGGATGAACAGCACCGCCAGACCGAGCCCGAAAGCCACCACCACCCCGATCGCTGAGTCGCGTTCGCGGGCTCGCTGGCCCAGCACACCGAAAAGTATTGCGGCAAGAGCACTTCCGACCAGGGCGCCGAGCCCGACGTTCAGGCCGGTGAGCAGAGCAAACGCCGCGCCGGTAAGGGACAGTTCACTGGAGCCGTGGACGGCGAAGGACATCTGCCGCATGACGATGAATGGGCCGATCAGCCCGGCGACCAATGCGAGGAGGGCTGCGGCGATCAGCGCCTGCTGGACGAAGTCACGGGTGAGCAGATCTGCCGTGACGTCGAAGGCGAACAGGTTGTCGAGGAGGTGGGTGAGTTTGTCACTCATGGGTGTGCCCGTGGGTGTGTCCGGAGTGATCGAAGTGCTCGCCGACGACGACGTAGCGGTCGCCGACCTGGACCACCTGGATATCGGCCTGGTACAGATCGGAGAGCGTGTGGGACGTCATCACCTCGGCCACAGTGCCGATCCGGAACTTTCCGCCCACCAGGTAGAGCACCCGGTCGACATAGGGAAGCACCGGGTTGACCTCGTGGGTCACGAAAAGCACGGCGGTCCCCGTCCGTCTGCGCTGATCGATCAGCCCGGCCACCAGGCGGGCGTTGGCGGGGTCGAGGTTCAGCAGTGGTTCGTCGCACAGCAGCAGCGCCGGGTCGGTGGCCAAAGCCTGGGCGATCCGCACCCGCTGCAGTTCACCCCCGGACATCACCCCGACCGGCGTCTGTCCGAGATCGCGGGCATGGACTTGGTCCAGCGCCAGATCCACCGCGCGCTGCCGGCCGGTACGGGCGGCGCGGTGCAGAGGCATCAGACCCCAGCGGTGGCCGTCGATGCCCAACTGGACCAGATCCCGGCCGCGCAGTGTGAGACCGCGGTCCACCCCGCGGTGCTGGGGCACATAGCCGATCCGGTCGCTGCCTGCGCGGACCGGTGTTCCATCGACCAGTGCGGTCCCGGCGCTCAGCGATAACTGGCCGAGCAGGACTTTGAGGAGCGACGTTTTTCCGGTCCCGTTGGGGCCGAGTACGGCGATGAACTCTCCGGCTGACACCGTCAGGTCGAGGTGGTCCCACAGCACGCGGTCCCCGAAGGCCAGTCGCGCGCCGGTCAGTGATACGACCGGGCCCACTGTTAGCGGCTCTCCCGCAATGCCGCCGCTAGTCGGCTGACGGTGTCGTTCTGCCAGGTTAGGTAATCGGTTCCGGCGGGCAGTGTTTCGGTGACGCCGACGACCGGCACCTTCGCGGCCTGCGCGGCGCTGCGCACCCGTTTTGTGGCTTCGGTGACTGTCTGGTCATTGAAGATGACCACCTCGACCTGGCGGCCGCTGATCAGGTCGAGCACTGCGGCGACATCGACCGGTGCCGGGTCGGTGTCCTGCTCGATGGCGCTCGTAAAGCCGGTCGGTGTTTTGTCGACCAGACCCGCTGAACGCAGCAGATAGTGAGCCACCGGTTCGGTGGCGACCACAGCGGCTCCGGGAAACTGCTTGGCCAGATCCTTCTCGGCAGCCTGGATGGTTTCGGCGTTGCGGCTGAATTCATCGGCCCGCGAACGATAATCAGCCGCGTTGGCGGGGTCGGCTTCAGAGAGTTTGGTGGCCAATTCGCCCGCCACGGCTTTAGCGGTGTCGACGTCGTAGAAGACGTGCTCATTGGCGGGGTTGGGCTCTCCCGCGGGATCCTGCAGGGAGTAGGCGTCGACGGCCGGGATGCTCGGGTGATTATCGAGGACCGCTTGGACCCAGGAGTCGTAGCCGCCCCCGTTGAAAACAACGATCGAGGCATCGGCGATGGCGGCGGCGTTGGCGGGGCTCGCCTCAAAGGAGTGCGGATCGGCCGATCCGCTGGTGATGATCGAGGTGACACGCGCGTCGTCGCCGGCGACGGCCTGAGCGACGCTGCCCCATACGTCGGTGGAGGCCACCACGGATGGCGGGCCGGTCCGCCCAGTGTCGCGTGAATCGTTCGCACACCCGGCCAGGGTGCCTGCTGCCACGACAGCGGCGAGGCCGGCGATCGCGTAACCCGCCAAAGCTCGCGTCCTCTGCACAGCAGCCCTCCAACCGAAAACGACAACCGTTTCGAACAGTAGCCCTACGGTGGAGACCGTTAGCCAGAAGGTGGGATTACCAGCCGCCCTGCTCGTCGCCGATGAGCAACCGGACGGCCAGATCCAGTCGCTTGCTCACATCGTTGGCCGATGCACGTCGGGTCAGCCAGGCCAGCAAGTTGGACAGCCAGACGTCGGAGATCACCCGCGCTATGTGGTACTGATCCTCGGTGGGTTCACCGTCGCTCATGGCACGGGCGAACATGTTGTCGATGATCTTCTCGACGTGGTCCACTTCGCCGGCCGCCGAAGCATCGGCGAAGACGTACGCCCGGGTCATCGCCTCGGTGAGCAACGGGTTTCGCTGCATGGCCCGGTTGAGCTTGCTGACCATGAAATTCAGCCGCTGATAAGGGGTTCCCCCGGGGACCGTCGCGCGGTCGGTCTTGGCGTCTATGCGTTCGAATTCTCGGCCCAGTGCGGAGACCAGTAGATGAACCTTGGAGGGGAAGTACCGGTACAAGGTTCCGACCGCCACGTCAGCCCGGTCGGCGACCGCCCTCATCTGCACGGCCTCGTAGCCGCCTTTGGATGCGATCGCCAATGTGGCGTCGAGGATGCGCTTGCGTCGCTCCCGCTGAGCCTCCGAACCGAGTTCGGATTCGGTGAGCACCGACACCGGCAGCACTTCGCGCGGCTGCGAACCGGCGGATTGCTGCTCCGGTGACGACATTGCTGCGCTCCTTCTTCGATTGGCCGCTGTCGACTTGACGGTTCATCGCTGCCACTATTAGAACACGTTCTAGTAAGCGTGAATGGTCAGAAGCTCGACTCCGCCGACATGAGGAGTGCAGGTGTCCGCCTCCATCACCGACGAGCGGTTCGCCGCGCGTGATCTGGTTCGCAGCTGGGCTGCCGGCGCTGGTGCGCCGTCCGCGATACGCGCCATCGAGCATGGCGATCCGACCGCGTGGCGCGAGCCCTATGGCGGCATCGCCGAACTCGGCTTGTTCGGCATCGCAGTCGACGAGGATGCCGGAGGAGCCGGCGGCACGGTCGAGGACTTGTGCGCCATGCTGGAGGAAGCGGCCTGGGCGTTGGTGCCGGGTCCCGTCGCAAGCAGCGCGCTGGCCACCCTGGTCGTGACGGATGCTGCCGTCTTGGAGGCGCTTGCGTCTGGAAATCTCACTGCGGGCGTCGCCCTCGACGGCGATTTCCGGGAGACGGCGGGGCGGATTTCGGGCTCTGCCGACTACACCCTCGGCGCCGATGGATCCGGCGTGTTGCTCCTGCCGGTTGGCGATCACGTCATGATGGTCGACTCCACCGACGAGTCGGTCACCGTCGAACAGTTGGCGGCGACCGACTTCTCCCGACCACTGGCCCGCGTTTCCCTGCGGGAGACACCAGCCATCCGGCTGGGTGTGAGCCGCCGCCGGTTCGACGATCTGGCTGCCACCGTCCTGGCCGCAGAAGCCGCCGGGGTTGCGCGCTGGGCACTCGAGACGGCCGCCGAGTATGCGAAGGTTCGCGAGCAGTTCGGCAAGCCGATCGGCAGCTTCCAAGCGGTCAAACATCTCTGCGCGGAGATGCTGCTGCGGTCCCAGCAGATTGCCGTGGCCGCCGGTGACGCCGCCGTCGCCGCCGCCGGTCATGACGACGACCAGTTGTCGATCGCAGCCGCCGTCGCCGCGGCCGCCGGAATCGACGCCGCCAAGGGCAACGTCAAAGACTGCATCCAGGTGCTGGGCGGTATCGGGATCACCTGGGAGCACGACGCGCACCTCTATCTACGGCGGGCTTACGGAATTGCACAGCTCATCGGCGGTGAGGCGCGGTGGCTGAGGCGGGTGGTGGAGTTGACCGTCAGCGGGGTGCGACGCGATCTGCACATCGATCTCGACTCGGTGGCTCACCTACGCCCGGAGATCAGCGCGGCGGTGGCGAAGGTGGCCGCACTCCCGATGGCCGAGCGTCAAACCGCGCTGGCCGACTTCGGTCTGCTCGCGCCGCACTGGCCCAAGCCGCACGGCCGCGACGCCTCACCTGCCGAGCAACTGCTCATCGACGCCGAACTCGCCGCCGCCGGTGTCACGCGTCCCGACCTGGTCATCGGGTGGTGGGCGGTCCCCACCATCCTCGAGGCGGGCACAGCCGACCAGATCGCTCAGTTCGTCCCGGCGACCCTGCGCGGCGAGATCGTCTGGTGCCAGCTGTTCAGTGAGCCGGAGGCCGGGTCGGATCTGGCGTCGCTGCGAACGAAAGCCGTTCGCGCCGAAGGCGGTTGGATGTTGAACGGTCAGAAGGTGTGGACGTCGGCGGCGCACAAGGCCGACTGGGGGGTGTGTCTGGCCAGAACGGACCCGGACGCTGCGAAACACAAGGGCATCACCTATTTCCTGGTTGACATGCGCTCACCCGGCATCATGATCCGCCCGTTGCGGGAGATCACCGGCGACGAACTGTTCAACGAAGTGTTCTTCGACGACGTCTTCGTGCCCGACGAGATGGTGGTCGGTGCCGTCAATGACGGCTGGCGACTGGCCCGCAGCACTCTGGCCAGCGAGCGGGTCGCAATGGCCCACGGCACCGCGCTCGGCAACCCGATGGAGCAGATGCTGCGCGGCCTCACCGAACAGCAGCTGGACCCGGTGTTGGCCGATCGGCTGGGCGCTCTGCTGCTGGCGGCGCAGGTTGGATCACTGCTGGACCACCGCATCGCGCAGCAGGCCGTCGGTGGTCGGGACACCGGCGCGGAAGCCAGCGCCCGAAAGCTGATCGGGGTTCGCTACCGGCAAGCATTGGAGGAGTTCCGGATGGAGATGTCGCAGGGCGGAGGGATCGTCGACAACGACGCCGTGCAGAGTTTCCTCAATACGCGTTGTCTGTCGATCGCCGGCGGTACGGAGCAGATCCTGCTCACCATGGCCGCCGAACGG
>CAZADG010000067.1:0-19403 GCA_964483865.1 uncultured Mycobacterium sp.
GGCGCCCAAGGCCACCATCATCGCCTCGGTCCGCGAGGCCGAGAACCGCCACCTGTTATTGCAGTCCGGCGCCGACTCGGTGGTGGTGTCTTCCGAGACCGCCGGCCGGCTTCTGGGCCTGGCCACTTCCAAGCCCACCGTCGTGGAGATGATCGAGGACCTGCTGACTCCCGACGCCGGGCTGGTGATCGCCGAGCGGGAGGTGGAGCCCAAGGAGGTCGGGGGTTCACCGAAGCATTTGCGCGACATCGTCCTGGGGGTGGTGCGCGACGGGCGGCTGTTGCGGGTCGACGACTCCGAGGTCGACGCGCTGGAGCGGGACGACCGCCTGCTGTACGTCCGCAGCACCGATGTGGGCTGAGCCGCGATGAGTTTCCGGCTCCGCAACGTTCCGTTGCTGTCCCGGGTCGGTGCCGACCGGGCCGACCATCTGCGTACCGACCTCGACGCCGCCCAGCAGGGCTGGCCCGACGCTGTGCTGCTGCGGGTCGACGAGCGCAACCAGGTTCTGGTCGTCGACCAGCAGGTGGTGCTGTCCACGGCCGCCGAGGTCGGCGAGAAGCCGCCGGCCAATGCGGTGTTCCTCGGGCGGCTGCCCGACGACCGGCACGTCTGGGCGGTGCGCGCCGCACTGGAGATCCCCGAGGGGATACCGGCCCGCGTCGTCGATCCCCGCCGGGCCGGGGTTGTGTTCGACGATGTCAGCGCGCAGTTGGTGGCCTGCGCCTTGGCGCTGCTGAATTGGCATGACAATTCCGGCTTTTCACCCGCCGACGGCAGCCCGACCCGTCCGATCCGCGCCGGCTGGGCGCGGCGCAACCTGCTCACCGGTCACGAGGAGTTCCCCCGCATCGACCCCGCGGTGATCTGCCTGGTGCACGACGGGCATGACCGCGCGGTGCTGGCCCGCCAGGTGGTGTGGCCGCCGCGGCTGTTCTCCCTGTTGGCCGGTTTCGTCGAAGCCGGTGAGTCGTTCGAGACCTGCGTGATGCGCGAAATCGCCGAGGAGATCGGCCTCGAGGTGTCCCAAGTGACCTATCTGGGCAGCCAGCCGTGGCCGTTCCCGCGCTCGCTGATGGTGGGTTTCCACGCTGTGGCCGACCCCGAGCAGGAGTTCGCCTTCAACGACGGGGAGATCGCCGAGGCGGCCTGGTTCACGCGCGCCGAGGTGCGGGCCGCACTGGATGAGGGGGACTGGGGCAGCGACTCGTCCTCGCAGTTGCTGCTGCCCGGGTCGATCTCGATCGCGAGGGAGATCATCGAGTCCTGGGCGTTCGCCGACTGAATCGGCCGTCGGCGGCCCGGGAGCTACGACTAGCATCGCCTAGTGCGGCAGGTCACCGGGTTCGCGGCCACCATGACGACGGTGGCCATGGGGCTGGGCAGCGCCGTCGTCCTGGGTGACCTGAGGATCCTGTCGGCCAACATCTCCCTCGTCCGCAGTGGCCTGCAATTCTCGCCCGGCACAACTATTTTCGTGTCCTCCCTGGCGACCCTCACCCTGGCCGCCTCGGTGCTGGGCGCGGGCGTGCTGGGCGACAAGTACGGCATGAAGCGGCTGTTCGTCGCCGGCGCATGGGGTGCGGTCGTGTTCGGGCTCATCGGGGCGGCCGCCCCCAACGTCGTCGTGCTGATGATCGCCAGGGCCTGCATCGGGGTGGCTTTCGCACTTTTGAGCGGGCTCTCGCTGGCAATCATGAACGCGGTGTTCCCGCCCGAGCGGCGGGCGGCCGCGATCGCGGGGTATCTCGCCGCGGTCTACGCCTTCGGAGTGGCGCCGGCCACGGTGGGTAGTCTGCTGGCCGAGCACATCGGTTGGCGCAGTGGCCTTCTCGTCACCCCTCTCCTGGCCATCCTCGTTGTGCTGATCACGCTGCGGTATGTGCCGGAGACCGAAAACGAGCAACGTAAGACCGACATCCCGGGCCTTCTTCTGGTGGCTGCTGCGCTCCTCGGCTTGACCTACGGCATCTCCCGACTGCAGAGCGGACTGGACATAGGCGCAGTCGGGCCGATTCTGGTGGGGATCCTCGCCTCAGCGGCGTTCGTGTGGTGGGAGCTGCGCTGCGACGATCCGGCGCTGGATCTGCGCATCTTCCGCTCGGCCCGCTTCAACGCCGTGGTCACCGCGGGCGCTGCCAACAATCTGGTGCAGGGCGGGTCGATGATGATGGTCACCTTCTACCTGGTCATCATCCGCGGCCAGTCGACCTGGACAGTTGCGCTGCTGCTCATCCCGGCGACGCTGTTGTCCGCGCTGGCCGCCATCGCCGCCGGGCGGGCTGCGGCGCGCTTCGGTGACTGCGCTGTGGTCGTGGCGGGTCTGCTGGTCTTGGCGGTGAGCCTGTTGGTGCGGTTGCCGTTCGGGATTGATACCCCCATCGTGGCCGTGGCGGGCTCGATGACGCTGACGACGATTGGCGGCGCGATCGTGCAGACACCGCAGACGACGGTCATGATGTCCAGCGCGCCAGTCACCCTCGGCGGGGTCGTCTCGGCGGTAAAGGCCTCGGTGGGTGGAACCTTCCACGGTCTGGGTTCAGCGCTCTTCTCGATGTTCGGCATCCTGCTGTTCATCGAAGATGCGGGCCCGAAACTGGCCGGCACCGGTATCAGTGCCGAGCAGGCCGGGGAAATCCTGGGCGCCACCGCCACCGTATCGGGGGGTTCCGGGTTGGATCCGCAGGGCACCGCTTGGGTGATCTCCGAGGCGTCCAGCAGCATGCTCGGCGTGGCGCAGACTCTCAACCTGGTCATGGCGGCCATACCGGTGACGGCGATCGTCGTCGTCGTGGTGTTGTTTCGGCGCCGGGGTGGCACCGCGAAAACCGGGTTGGATTCCTCCGTCAGTCCGGGTAGCTAGGGCCCGAAAGCCCCTGAACACCACTCATGTTTTTGTCCAGCTCCGCGCGACAATTCGGGGGATTGTCGCAGCCTCCTGCCATGGTTCCGATATGAACGCTTCGACATCGCTACTTCCGTTGCGCAGCAGGGATCTTCGTTGCGTACTCACCGGCATCCATCATTCAACTCTGCGGGCCGATGACCGTCGCTGAATTCGTCACCCAGCTTCAGGGCGGCAGCCGTGTTGACTTGATGTGAGGAGAACCTCCGAGTGGGGTGTGGCTTGTGACCAATCTAGTGGCCAGGTACACCTAGACCAGACTGGGCACGGCCGGTTCCGGGGCGATCACGTAATTCACCTCGTACAGCGGCACTTTCGCGTTATAGCTGAATAGGTTGGTGATCGCTTCCAGGGTGCCCGCATGGAAGGTCAACAATCCTTGCGAGCCGACAGTGAGGCTCACCGGTGACCCGGGCAGGTACGCGGTCAGACTCGGATGGGAACCCCAGACGCCGCCGCCGACGGTCTTTTGCGGTGTGCTGACTTCGTATTGGACCCCGTACTCCGTGCTGCCCAGATACTTCGTGATCGTCGTGCCCGGCAGCACCCCCGGGCCCTTGACCAACTGGCCGATGGCGAGCTTGGTGGGGTTGAACAGAGCGGACTGCGTCACGGTCAGGACGTTGCCCGCGCCTGCGCCCGCGGACATTCTTCCGACCATGTTCTTGCCGAAGGTGCCGTCATTGATGACGCCATAGAAGTTGGCAACTCCGGATCCCGTACCACCGGCCGGGCAGGACCTGTTCGCATCGGCGCAGACGGTGGCGGACAACGGATTCTCGAACCCCCCGCTGATGGAGAACAGCGACCAGCCACCGACAACGCGCCACGTCTTCGGCACCACGATGCCGTAGAGGAGGTTGACATACGGGGTTACCGTCCCCGTCACGGACACGCCGGAGAGGTCTTTGAACGCATTCGCATTGACATCGAGGTAGTAGTTGAATCCGGCTTGGACCGTACCCGGCGCCCCCGCGGTGTTGTAGGTGAGCAGCATCCCGGGAACCGCGTAGGCGTAGGCGCTTGCGGATGTGGTGTTGGTCAGACTGTTCACGCCGTTCACGGTGACGCTCGCGCCCACCTTGACGCCGGCATTGATTTGGAAGCTGTCTGCTCCCAGGGGTCCTGGCACGCTGATTCCCAGTACAGGAACGTCCTTCGTCGGGGCATACAGCGACCCCGCGGAGTCGAGGGTCACTTCCAGGCTGGGCCCGATCTCGGCGGCGACCAGAGCCCCGATCGACCAGTTGTTCATATCGAACTTCGGGAAGAAGCCGTCGGGAATGTACGCGTAGCCGTAGGCGACCGGGGACGTGTCAAGACTGACCTTCAACGATGGAGTCGCCATCACTTTCATTGCGGAGGACGACACCACCTGGGGTAGTCCGCCGAGCAGGAAGTACCTGCTGTAGAGATTGGGGTTTTGGTAAGACATCCACTCCAATTCCTTGAGGATCGTGGTCCCAGGCTGAACGAGGGGCACCAGGGTGTCGGATTGCAGGAGCGAACCAGCTTGGAGATCGAGTTTCTTGAGGGACTCCCAATCCCGGTTCTCCGACGACGAGATCTGCAGGACGGTGCACTTGGTAGTGCCCGTGCCACGGCATCTGTCCTCACCGGTGTAGAGATCGGTACCGCTGTAAATGTCAATTGATCCCGTGAACTTGACTGCTTCCGGGGCCGTGTAGCTGGCCGGGGAGATTTTCTTGTAGATGGCGATCGGCGTGTAGGTCCCGCCGCTGCCGGCCGCCGCCAGGAGTGGGTCGCTGAAGATCGGGTCGCTGGGGCCTCCGACGCCGCCCGGCGCTCCGAACGTGAGCTTGCCCCCACTGGCGAGTCCCTTGGCGAACGTCACCGCATCCTGAAGAGCGCCAGGCTGGGAACAACGCAGATCCGAACAACTCCAGTCCTCTTTGCGAGACAGCACGGATTCGGCGAGATTCTTGATGCTCTCGAGTTCTTTCCAGTCTTCCTGGGCCGTTGTGCCGGAGACGATCCCGGACCACCGCTGCACCGTCCCGTTGTCCAGGCCGACAATCACACCGTCCTGGCTGACCGGTTGGCCGTAGTCGTTGATCACGGTTTTGGGCGCCAGCGCCAGAGCGGCGACCCCGCTGGACCAGTCCGAGTCGTGCAACTTCACCCATCTGTTGCCCCAGCCGCCCGGGCCCTTCCACGCGTATACCGAACCGTCGGCCAGACCGACAATCACACCTCGGCCGATCGCCTCGGACTCGAAGGGAATGATCTGTGTGATTTGCTTCGTGAACCCCGAATCCGGCAGTGGGCTAAACGACACGCCGTCGAAGTTTCGCTTCAGCACGGCGCCGTTCGCCAGACCGAAAACGTAGCCTTCGCCGTCCCGGACCATCGTGGTGATGTTGGAGGTCGGTTCAAGTAGCGTCTGCCACTGCCCGACCGAGGGGCTTTGCCATGAATAAGCGAAGACCGCCCCGTTCTGCAGGCCTACATCGAAAGTGGGACGCCCGTTGGCGTCGTTTGGGGTTTGGAAGATGCCCTTCACGGGGCTGTTCCATCCCCCGTCGCTCCTTTGCTGCCAGCCCGGGTTGGCCCCACCGCTCCTGGCCTCGCTGTACTGCCACACGGCGCCGTCGACGAATCCGACCAGGAACCCGTCGCATCCCCCCACGCAGGCATCGGGTGGACCGTCGAAGGGTGTCATCGTGGTTACTGCGCCGCCGGTTCCGCGCTGGATGTCGGGGCCCCGCAGGTCCGTCCAGTTGTCCTTCCAGGTGTTCGGATCTGCGTTCGCGCCGGGGCCGGTCCACTGCCGCACCGCCCCGTTGTTGAAGCCCACGACGATGCCCTCGCGGTAGGTGATCATCGAGACCACCCCGCCGTAGTCAATCTCGTAGGGATGCAGTTCGGTCCAGCCGTGGGTGGCCGTGAATAGCTCGATCGCCCCGTTGGTCAGCCCGACGACGAACCCGGTCGCGGCGGCGGGAACGTCCTTCTGGGTGAAGACGATGCCGGCCGGCATCCGGACGCCCGGATCATCCGGCGATGGGGAAGCAACGGCGCTACCCGCAGTCTGGGAGACGCTGACCTCGTAGGTTCCGGTGTACCCGTTGCTCCCGCCGGACCCGGTGCCCGTAGTCTTCGTGCACGCCGCGTCGGCGCAGATCGCCGACTGATCGATGAATCTGGTGATCCGCGTTCCCGCCGCCACGCCCTCGCCGGTGATCTCGCTGCCGACCACCACCTTGCTTCCCGGCCCCAACCCGGTCACCGTCAAGGTGGTGCCGGAGATGTATCCGTTGAAGGTGCTGAGGACCGTGTTGCCCTCGACGTCCTTCAGTGGCAGGTCGTACTCCAGCAGAGTCTGGACCGAGGTGTTCCACCCGGCGTCCTGAAGCTTCTTCTTCTGTCCATCGGTCCACAACTCCACCGAGCCGTCTTTGCGCCCGATGATCACGGTCTGCCCCGACGTGATCGCCGCGGTCACCGGCGACAGCGCGACGAGCCCGGGCGCCTGGGCAAGGGCCGCCGGAGCACTGTTGGCCACCGCAGTGGCGGGAGCCGCGGGCGCTGTGGGCACGGTGGGGTCGGCCTCAGGCTGTGACTCACTGTCCTGCGCATACAGCCCGGCCTGCTGATAGCTCAGCGGCGTAATGGTGTCGGCGAAGAAGTCCGCCCCGCTGAAATCGATGTCGACGGTGCTGAACTTCACACCCGGTTGCAGGTTGTAGGTCCTGCGAAGGTTGTCGTACATGGGCTTGTATGCCTTGCCGACCACGTCCCACACATCGACGGCTGTCGTCTCGATCTCCGGCGCGGGCGCCAATCGGCCGGTGAACACGTAGTGACCGCCGGGGTCGACCGCCATCTCAACGTCGTTGAGCAGCAGTGCGTTCCGCGTTCCGTCGGTGGCGGTGTAGGCGAGGGTGATGTCCACCGTCGCTCCGCTTTCTGCGGCCCTGGTTTTGAATTCCCAGTAGT
This sequence comes from uncultured Mycobacterium sp., assembly GCA_964483865.1. Classification (GTDB taxonomy): domain Bacteria; phylum Actinomycetota; class Actinomycetes; order Mycobacteriales; family Mycobacteriaceae; genus Mycobacterium. The sequence continues at coordinate 6,866 of CAZADG010000067.1, forward strand.
TGTTGGTCAGTGCCGCAAGGGTGATGCGACCGAGCCGGCCCGAGGTGTCGATCCACATCGCCGTGCTGTCGGCGGTGACGTTGGTCAGGGTCACGGTTCCGGTGAACTGGTTGAAGCCGCTCTTGGTGACGGTGATGTGGCCTGAGGTGTCCGACAGCTTTACCGCGACGTCCGGATTGTCGTACACGGTGGGGTTGCCGATCTGGATCGTCACCTCCCGCGACCCGTCACTGGCGAGGTCGAGAATGTTCAGCGAACGCTTTTCCGGAGTGATCGTCACGGTGAAACTGTCGGCTCCGTCGTACTCCGCATTCGGGGTGTAGGTATAGACGCCATCGGCATCGACCACGACGGTGCCGCGCTGCGGATCACCGGTCACGGTGTAGGTCAGGGCGTCGCCCTCGAGATCGAAGGCCCCGATCCGTCCGCCGATCGTGCCATCTCCGTCGGAGGTTGTCTGCGGCGAAGGGGTGACGCGCGGGGCCTGGTTGAAGAACGATCTGCGCACCATCAACAACGCGCCTTCGAGGACACTGGAGAGCGGCCCCGCCGGGAGTTCGATCAGTCTCTGGTGCAGGGCGTTGAAGGCTTGCCGCACAGCGACATCGACGCGCTCTCGGGCCGCTGTGGCAGTCGGTGGCGGCGCGGGTGCGGCGGCAACCGCTATGGGGTTTGACGTCACGGCCGAGTACCCGGCCGGTTGGTGCCCGAGCGCCCCTGTCGCAGCAACGGCGCGCACCGCCGGCACCCGGGGCAGTGACCTCAGGGGACCCGACGAAGGGTGGAATGGGCGAGACGACGGGGCCGCCACTGCGGCGGGCAGCACCGGGGCAGCCGAATCATCGTCCGAGGCGGCCGCGCGTTCCACTGATCTGTGGGCCGTTGGCCCTTGGGAAACGCTGGGATCGTCCGAGGGCGAGGCTGGGGGCCCCGACCTGACACCACCAGATGGATTGGCTCGCCGTCCGACCCGGCTTGCCGAGGCCCCCTGAGCTGATGCCCGGCCGGCACCGACGCCGGGCGACTTCGCCGGGCCCGCCGAAACTGTTGAGGAATCGTCCTCGCCGGTCTCTGCGGCGGCCACTCCCAACCCGTGAGGTCCGGCCAGCGACAGCCCCATCACGAAGGCAGCCGTACCGACCCGCACGCAGTACTTCATCAACGCGGTCTCTTATCAGTTGGTTGGTGTGCAGCACGCTGCAGGTGCAGTGAAACTAACAAAGGGCGGCGGTCTGGTTCAACCAGTTACGCGGCGGTGTTTGTCGGCGGGCCTCGCGATGCTGCGTTCAGGCGGGTGGGATGATGGCGCGGTGGATTTGAGTCCGATCCCTCGTGCCGCGACGGTCTCGGACACCGTGTTCGCCCGGTTGGTCGACGAGATTCTCAGCGGCCGATGGCCGGCCGAGCGCTCAGCGCCGTCGGAGCGGGAGCTCGCGTTGGCCCTGCAGGTCAACCGCCATTCGGTGCGCGAGGCACTCAAACGGCTCCAACAAGCCGGACTGGTGCAGATCGGCCAGGGCGGCAAGACCCTTGTCCTGGACTGGCGCACCCACGCCGGCCTGGACATGCTCGCCGCCCTGGCCTCCGCCGGGGTGGTGCCGCTGAGCACTGCCTTCGCCGACGTCGCGGTGATGCGCCGCACCGTCGGCGCCGACGCCGCTCGACTGTGCGCCATCCACGCCAACGACGAACAACTGGCTGCGGTGGCCGCCGCCGCCGCGGCCTACCCGCAGTCCGGGGATCTCACCGTCTTCCGCGACGCGGACCTGGTGCTGTGGACCGCCATCGTCGTCGGATCGGGCAACATCGCCTACCGGCTGGCGCTGAACACCCTGGTCCGCTCCACCGACGACGTCGGCAGGGAACTGTTCATCGACCTCAACGCCGAGATGTTCATCGACCGCAGCACCCACCTGCAGCTAGCCGAAGCGATCACCGCCCGCGACCCCGACGCCGCCTACCGAATCGGCTACACACTGCTCTCGCAACTGGTGGACCTGTTCGAAGCTGAAGCGCGGAAGTAGGTATTGCGGAGCGGACCCCGGTCCGGCGCGGCGAGAACCACTGATGTTTTTGCCCAGCTTCGCGCGACAACCCGGAGGGTTGTCTCAGCCTGCTGCCATGGTTTCGGCATGGACGCTTCGCCATTGCTACTTCCGTTGCGCAGCACCGATCTTCGTTACGTGCTGACCCGCATCCTTCAACTCTGCGGGCCGATGACCGTCGCCGAACTCGTCACCGAGCTTCACCGCTGGGGATTCACCGTCGCGGGGCGACCCTCCAAAACCGTGTCGGACACACTCCGGTGGGAGGTGCGTCGGGACCGGGTCCGCCGACGCGGGCGTGGTCGTTATCAGCCGGGTCCAGTGCCGCGCTCCACCGAATACCGGATCATCGTCCGCGTCCTGGCGCTGCGTGACGAGGTGATGTCGCTCAGAGGTGAGCAACAGCCACTGTTTCCCGACTAGCCGGATCGGCCGTGTCGCTCGGAGGTGGGCAAAAATGCCTATGGTCGCCGGGTGCGGGGCGCTAGATGCCGAGCTTGGCCTTCACCTCGGCCAGCGACGGGTTGGTCAGCGCAGACCCGTCGGGGAACTGCACCGTCGGCACGGTCTGGTTTCCCCCATTGACGCTCATCACGAAGTCCGCCGCGGCCGGGTCGTGCTCGATGTCGACCTCGGTGAACGCGATGCCGGAGGACTTCAGCATCGTCTTGAGCCGCTTGCAGTAGCCGCACCACACGGTTGAGTACATGATCAGCTCCGACTCGCTCATAGCCGCTGAACTTAGCCTGTCGGTTCCAGCTGCCAAGATGTAGGCCATGCCCGACGGCCTGGACACCGAGCAGCGGGAGGCCGTGTTGGCCCCGCGCGGCCCGCTGTGCGTGCTGGCCGGTGCGGGCACCGGCAAGACCCGCACCATCACCCACCGCATCGCGCATCTGGTGGCGGGCGGCCACGTCGCTGCCGGCCAGGTGCTGGCGGTCACCTTCACCTCCCGCGCCGCCGGGGAGATGCGCAGTCGGCTGCGCGCGATGGACATCTCGAATGTGCAGGCGCTGACCTTCCACGCCGCCGCCCGCCGCCAGCTGCAGTACTTCTGGCCGCGGGTGGTCGGCGACACCGGCTGGGAACTGCTCGACAAGAAGTTCGCCGTCGTTGCCCAGGCCGCCAACCGGGCCCGGCTGCAAGCCTCCACCGACGACATCCGCGACCTGGCCGGGGAGATCGAATGGGCCAAGGCGTCGCTGATCACTCCGGAGACCTACCCGGGCGCGGTCGCCGAGAACGGACGCGACATTCCGCTGGATGCGGCCAAGGTCGCCGCCGTCTACGCCGGCTACGAGGCCCTCAAAGCCAACCGGGACGGGGTGACGCTGCTGGACTTCGATGACCTGCTGCTCCACACCGCCGCCGCCATCGAGAACGACGCCGCGGTGGCGGGTGAGTTCCGGGACCGCTACCGGTGTTTCGTGGTCGACGAATACCAGGACGTCACCCCGCTGCAGCAGCGCGTCCTGGACGCCTGGCTCGGCGACCGTGACGACCTGACCGTCGTCGGCGACGCCAACCAGACCATCTACTCCTTCACCGGCGCCTCGCCGCGCTACCTGCTGGACTTCTCCCGCCGATTCCCGGACGCCGCCGTGGTGCGCCTGGAACGCGACTACCGCTCCACCCCGCAGGTGGTGTCGCTGGCCAACCGGGTGATCGCCGCCGCCCGCGGCCGGATGGCCGGGTCCAAACTGCACCTCATCGGCCAGCGCCCGCCCGGCCCGGAGCCGACGTTCCGGGAGCACCCCGACGAGGTGGCCGAGGCCGCCGGGGTGGCCCGCGCCGTCAAGGCGCTGATCGACGCCGGCACGCCCGCCGCCGAGGTCGCGGTGCTCTACCGGATCAACGCCCAGTCCGAGGTGTACGAGGCCGCGCTCACCGAGGTCGGCATCCCGTTTCAGGTACGCGGCGGCGAGGGGTTCTTCTCCCGCCAGGAGATCCGGCAGTCACTCGTCGCACTGCAGCGCGCCGCCGACCGAGGCGCCGAAGGCGAACTTCCCGAACTGGTCCGCAATCTCCTTGAGCCCCTGGGCCTTACGGCTGAAGCGCCCGCCGGGGCCAAGGCCCGGGAACGCTGGGAAGCCCTGCAGGCGCTGGCCGAACTGGTCGACGAAGAAGTCGCCCTGCGCCCCGACCTGGACTTGGCTGCACTGGTGGCCGAACTACGGCTCCGCGCCGACGCCCGCCACCCACCGACGGTGCAGGGCGTCACCCTGGCCTCGCTGCACGCCGCCAAGGGCCTGGAGTGGGACGCGGTGTTCCTCGTCGGCCTGGCCGACGGCACCCTGCCGATCTCCCACGCCCTGGCCCACGGCCCCGACAGCGAAGCCGTCGAGGAGGAGCGCCGTCTGCTCTATGTCGGGGTCACCCGGGCCCGCAAATACCTGGAGCTGTCCTGGGCGCTGGCCCGCACCCCCGGCGGCCGGCAGTCCCGCAAACCGTCGCGCTTCCTCGGCGGCATCGCCCCGCAGAGCCGCGCCGAGCCGGCCGGGCCGAACAAACCGCGACGCCAGCGCGGCGCCACCCCGCGCTGCCGGGTCTGCAACGCCGTGCTCACCAGCGCCCCGGCCATCATGCTGCGCCGCTGCGAGACCTGCTCGGTGGACATCGACGACGAATTGCTCGCCCAACTCAAGGAATGGCGCCTGGCCACCGCCCGCGAGCTCAAGGTCCCGGCCTATGTGGTGTTCACCGACAACACCCTCATCGCGATCGCCGAGTCGCTGCCCGTCGACGACGCCGCGCTGGTCGCCATCCCCGGCATCGGTGCCCGCAAGCTGGAGCAGTTCGGTGCCGAGGTGCTGGAACTGGTGCGGGCCCGGCAGTAGTTCAGCCGATCCCCAACTCCCGGGCGGCGCTGTTGGCCGCCCGCGACCCGCAGATGCGGCGCAACAGCAGCAGCCCGTCGAGCACCGCGACCGACGCCTGGGCCTGGCGACGCTGCTCGGCGGCGGTATCGGCGGCGATCCGCGGTTCGATCCAGTCCACCCAGCCGTTGACCAGCAGCGGCACCAGCGACGCGTACGGCTCGCGCCGGGCGCTGGCCAGCCCGACGACCTCGAAGTACACCGCGAAGACCGGGTCGGCGGCCGGTGACGCCAGGGCCGGCCAGGCCCGGCGCTGAAGGTCGCGCACCGGCAGGGCGGACTCGCCGAACGCCGACGCCAGCGTGGTCTGCAGTTGTTCGCCCAGTGCGGCCATGACCGCGGCGATCATGTCGTTCTTGGTGGGGAAGTAGTAGACGACGGTGCGGTCGCTGATCTGCAGGCGCTTGCCGACCGATCCGAAGGTGAGCGACCCGATCCCCGCTTCGGTGGCGAGTTCGGTCGCCGCCCGCAGGATGTCCTGCCGGGAGTATTTGTAGCCCACGGCTTGATCGTAGAGCGCACAGTGCTTACCCTTTTTGTAGTTCGCACTACAAAAAGGAGTCGGGAACGTGGTCCAACGTGGTAGCGGTGCGGCGCTGACCGGAATCGTGGTCGGCGCCCTGGTCGCCCTGTCGTTCGCGATTGTCATCAGCCTGCTGCCGGCGTCGCTGTTCCTGGATGCGCCCAAGCGCGTCGTGGTCTACCTGGCCTGCGCCCTGGCGGCTCCGCCGACGGTGTGGTTCCTGCAGTGGGTGGCCCGGATCCGCGGCCTCGATCAGCGGGTGGTGTTCACCTGGGCGGCCGCCGGGGCGATGACCTTCGACGGTGTGGCCATCGGGTTCGTCCCGGCCCTGTACGGCCAGACCGGCCAGGCGCTGGCCTGGGTGGCGTCGGCGCTGATCTTCGCCTTCGCCAGCCTCATCGTCGCCGGTCAGGTCATGCTCGGCCGGGTGGTGCCTGCCGGCGTCGGCTGACCGGGGCGGTCATTGGCCGCGCTCATCGCCGCCGTGACGTACCGTGTCTGGCGTGCGACTGCTGACCCGGGGATGGATGCTCCTGGTCGCTATCGCAGTCGTGGGGATCACCGGCTTCACCGTCTACCGGCTGCACTACGCCGCCGACGCCGATAAGGGCGGCGTCACCGCTGACGTCGGCGCCCAGGCCATCGCCCCGTTCAACCCCAAGCGCGTCCTGCTCGAGGTGTTCGGTGAGCCCGGCGCCACCGCCAAGATCAGCTACACCGACATCCACGCCCAACCGCAGCACGTCGAGGGCACCACGCTGCCGTGGGCCTACGAGGACTCCACCACCGCCCCGGCGGTGGTCGTCAACATCATGGCGCAGAGCAACGGCAGCTACCTGGGCTGCCGCATCGTCATCGACGGGGTGGTCAAGGTCGAGAAGGTCGTCGAGGCCGCCAGCGCCTACACCTACTGTCTGGACAAATCCGGATGAGCGAGCACCGGCAGTCCAAACACCGCATCGCGACCTGGCTGCGCCGGCTCTCGGTGCCGATCGTGTTGTTCTGGCTGGCGCTGGCCGCGTTCACCAACACCTCGGTGCCGATGCTGGAGAAGGTCGCCGAGGTCCGCAACGTCGCGCTGTCCGCGCCCGACGCCCCCTCGGGCCTGGCGATGAAGCACATCGGCGAGGTGTTCGGCGAGTTCGACTCCGACAGCGCGGCGATGATCGTCCTCGAGGGTGAGCAGCCGCTGGGCGCCGAGGCGCACGCCTACTACAACACCCTGATCGACAAGCTCGCCGCCGACACCGAGCACGTCCAGTACATCCAGAACTTCTGGGGCGACCCGCTGACCGCCGCGGGCGCCCAGAGCCCCGACGGCAAGGCCGCCTACGCCCAGCTGTTCCTGGCCGGCAACCTCGGCGAGCAGCTGTCCAACAGGTCGGTGGAGTCGGTGCGCGAGATCGTCGCCGACACCCCGCCGCCGCCGGGCCTGAAGGCCTACGTCGCCGGTCTGGCGCCGCTGATCCACGACCAGTTCTCGGTCGGGTCCAAGAGCTCCCACAAGGTCACCGCCATCACCTTCGCGGTGATCTTCCTGATGCTGCTGATCATCTACCGGTCGATCTTCACCACCGTGCTGGTGCTGTTGATCGTCGCGATCGAGGTGGCCGCCGCCCGCGGGGTGGTCGCCCTCCTGGCCGACGCCGGCCTGATCGGGCTGTCGACCTACTCGACGAACCTGCTCACCCTGCTGGCCATCGCGGCCGGCACCGACTACGCGATCTTCCTGCTCGGCCGCTACCACGAGGCCCGCTACGCCGGCGAGGGCCGGCCGGAGGCGTTCTTCACCAGCTACCACGGCACCTCGCACGTGGTGCTGGGCTCGGGCCTGACGATCATCGGGGCGCTGTACTGCCTGACGTTCACCCGGCTGCCGTACTTCAACAGCCTGGGCATCCCGGCGGCCATCGGGATCGCCGTGGCCCTGCTGGCCGCGCTCACGCTGGCCCCGGCGGTGCTGACGTTGGGCAGCTTCATCGGCCTGTTCGATCCGCGGCGCAAGATGCGCACCCAGGGGTGGCGACGGGTCGGGACGGCGATCGTGCGCTGGCCCGGCCCGATCCTGGTGGTGTCGGTCGGTATCGCCCTCATCGGTCTGCTGGCGCTGCCGGGCTACAAGACCAGCTACAACATCCGCAACTATCTGCCGCCTTCGACCCCGGCGGTGGAGGGGTACGCCGCCGCCGAACGGCACTTCTCCTCGGCGCGGCTCAACCCCGAGTTGCTGATGATCGAGAGCGACAAGGACCTGCGCAACTCGGCGAGCATGCTGACCATCGAGAAGGTGGCCAAGGAGGTGTTCCGCACCCCGGGGGTCGCGCTGGTGCAGACCATCACCCGCCCGCTGGGCACCCCGCTGGACAACACCTCGATCCCGTTCCAGATGAGCATGCAGGCCGCCACCCAGTTGGAGGCGCTGCCCTTCCAACAGGCCACGGCGCAGAGCCTGCTGACCCAGATCGGCGAGATCACCAACTCCATCGAGTTGATCAAGCGGCAGTACGACCTACAGACCCAACTCGGCGACGCGACCACCGAGCAGGCCCAGCAGTTCCGCGAGACCGCCGTCATCATCAAGGATCTGCGCGACAAGATCGCCAACGTCGACGACTTCTTCCGGCCGATCCGCAACTACTTCTACTGGGAGCCGCACTGCTACAACATCCCGGTCTGCTACGCGATCCGGTCGTTGTTCGACTCCCTCGACGGTGTCGACAAGCTCAGCAACCAGTTCGACCAGGTGACCGCGGCGCTGGACAAGATGACCGCCCTGCAGCCGCAGTTGTTGGAGCTGATCCCCGAGCAGATGGCCATCCAGGAACGCAATAAGGCTCTGCTGGAACAGAATTACTCCACCCAGAGCGGTCTGCTGCAGCAGACCAAGGATGCGTTGGAGGGCTCCACCGCGATGGGCAAGGCCTTCAACGACGCCAAGGACGACAGCTCGTTCTACCTGCCGCCGGAGGTCTTCAAGAACGCAGAGTTCAAGCGCGGCATGTCGATGTTCATGTCCCCGGACGGCAAGGCCGTGCGGATGATCATCACCCACGAGGGCGATCCCGCCACACCGGAAGGGATTTCGCACATCCCGGCCATCGAGAAGTCGGTGAAGGAGGCGCTCAAGGGCACCCCGCTGGCCGGCTCGAAGATCTACCTCGCCGGCACCGCGTCGGCGTTCGGGGACATCCAGCGCTCGGCCAAGTACGACCTGCTGATCGCCGGCATCTCCGCGCTGAGCCTGATCCTGCTGATCATGATGTTCATCACCCGCAGCATCGTGGCGGCGTTGGTGATCGTCGGCACCGTCGCGTTGTCCCTGGGCGCCTCGTTCGGTCTGTCGGTTCTGGTGTGGGAACGGTTGTTCGGCATCGACCTGTACTGGATTGTGTTGGCGCTGGCCGTGATTCTGCTACTGGCCGTGGGGTCGGACTACAACCTGCTGGTGATATCGCGGCTCAAGGAGGAGATCGGCGCCGGCCTCAACACCGGAATCATCCGGTCGATGGCCGCCACCGGCGGAGTGGTCACCGCCGCCGGTCTGGTGTTCGCCGCCACCATGGGTTCGTTCTACTTCTCCAACCTGATGGTGCTGGCCCAGATCGGGACGACGATCGGGCTGGGCCTGCTGTTCGACACCTTGATCGTGCGGTCGTTCATGACGCCGTCGATCGCCGCGCTGATGGGCCGCTGGTTCTGGTGGCCGCTGAAGGTGCGGCCGCGGCCGGCCAGCGTGATGCTGCGGCCCTATGGCACCCGACCGTCGGTGCGCGAGTTGCTGCACACCGACGACGAGCACCCGGAGCCTGCCGCCAAGTAGCGGGAAAACCACTGGTCAAAAAAGTGGTTGTGCGGTTTCGGGGTGGCCCGATACCCTTCTGGCATGTTCGTCGCCGCGCGCCACGCCGCCGCTACCTTGTCCGTGGACAGGAGCGCTGCTTAGCTACGACGAACGCAACTCCCAGGCCACGGACCTTCGAAGTCCGTGGCCTTTTTGTTTGTCCCGAAGATCCCGAAGATCCCGAACATCCCAGGAGAGAGGTGAACCCCTGTGAACGTGATCGAGTACGACACGACAGAACAACCCCTACTGCCGTGTCACGCCGCCGACCCCGACCTGTGGTTCGCCGAGGACCCGGCCGACCTGGAGCAGGCCAAGGCGCTGTGCGGGGACTGTCCGGTGCGCAAAGCCTGCCTGGCAGCGGCACTGGACCGTGCCGAGCCATGGGGCGTGTGGGGCGGGGAGATCCTGGTGCGCGGAACGGTGTTGGCGCGCAAGCGCCCGCGGGGGCGTCCGCGCAAGGACGAGGTCGCGGCTTGACCCTCGAGGGTGGGGCTTTTGGTCAGAAATCGGCCCGAAAGTGACCAAATGGCCCACTCTCGGCGGTAGTTACGCCTACAGCACCGGCTCGGGCTCGGCGTACCCGGGGATCAGCGCCTCGGCCAATTCCCGCACCGGCACATGGCAATCCAGCTGACACGAGATCGCGACGTTGGAGGCGATCACCCGCAGCGGGATCGCCAGTTCGGCCGGCAGGTCCATCTGGCGGGCCATCTTGAGCTGCTGCGGCGCCCGCTCCATATTCGAGTGGGCGTGGTCCTGCAGCCACTTGCGGGTGTAGTGGAACACCGGAACCTGCACCGGCTCGACGTACTGCGCCAGCATCTCGTCGATGGCCTCGATCGACAGCTGTTCGCCTTTGCGGACGAAGCCCACCTTCTCCATGGTCGGCAGCAGCAGTTCGTATTCCTTGTGCTGGGCCAGCCGGATCATGATGCCCATCTCCACCGGTAGGCCGTTGGGCAGCGGCGCCACCGCGCCGAAGTCGATGACGACCATCCGGCCGTCCTCGCGCAGCATGAAGTTGCCCGGGTGGGCGTCGCCGTGCATCATCCCGACCCGCGACGGCGCGTCGAAGGTCAGCTCGAAAAGCCTGGTGCCGGCCAGATCCCGCTCCTCGCGGCTGCCGGACCGGATGATCTCCGACAGCGGCTTGCCGTCGATCCACTCGCTGACGACGACCTTGGGGGCGCTGCCCACGATGTGCGGGACCGCGAAGTGCGGATGGCCCTCGTAGGCCTTGGCGAACGCCCGCTGGTTGTTGGCCTCCAGCCGGTAGTCCAACTCCATCTCGGTGCGCTCGACGAGTTCGTCGACCACGCTCTGCACATCAGCGCCGGGGGCGAGCTGCTTGAGCATGCTGGTCAGCCGGCGCATGGTTTTCAGGTCCGCGCGCAGCGCCTCGTCGGCCCCGGGGTACTGGATCTTGACGGCAACTTCGCGGCCGTCGCGCCACACCCCCTTGTGCACCTGCCCGATCGACGCCGAGGCCACCGGGTGGTCGTCGAAGGAGGCGAACCGGTCGCGCCACTTGGTGCCCAGCTGCCCGTCGAGCACCCGGTGCACGGTGGCGGCCGACATCGGCGGGGCGTCCTTCTGCAGCTTGGTCAGCGCCTCGCGGTAGGGGGCGCCGTACTCCTCCGGGATCGCGGCCTCGAGCACCGACAGCGCCTGGCCCACCTTCATGGCCCCGCCCTTGAGCTCACCGAGCACGCTGAACAGCTGCTTGGCGGCCTTGTCCATCAGTTCGGCGTTGACCTCGTCCTTGGACTTGCCGGTCAGCCGCTTGGCCGCCCCCAGCGCGGCGCGCCCCGCGATACCGACCGGAATGCTGGCCAGCTTCGCGTTGCGGCGGGCACCTCCACGCTTGATGTCATCAGCCACGCCACCATCATCCTTCATATGTCGCCGGGGTCAACGTGGGCGTCCAACAACCGCACAGCGGGTGACGGGGCCAGCGTCGCGCGACGATGCTCTGGGCGCCGACGTCGACCTCGACCGAGGCGTTGAGGGTGGCCGGAACCGGCGCAGGGTCTGGTCGACGGCGCACCGCGGCGATGATCTGCTGTAGCTGACCCAGCGCCAGGGCGACAGTGGCCAGCACGGTGGCCCGGTCCCCGGAGCCGACGACGTCGCGCAGTTGGGCGGCCAGCGCGGGCCAGGCCGGGTCGCGTTGGGTGCGGTGCAGGTCCACGCAGCACAGGCAGGCGCTGCGGCCGGGGATCACCAGCGGCCCGACCAGGCCGGCGCCGTCGCGCATCAGCACCGGCAGGTGCGCGACCCCGCAGGCCTGCAGGTCGCGGACCAGCCGCGGGTCGGGGGCCAGGCTGTCGGCCAGCACCACCAGGTCCACCCCGGCGACTGCGACCGCCGCGCCGCCGTGGCCGGCCCGGCTGATCCGCGCCCCCGAACAGCGCAGCCCGTCGGCCAGCAGGTCCGACAGCGGGCCGACGCCGTGCACCCGGATCGACATGCAACGACCGGACCGGGCCGGTGGAGTCTCGCGCGCCACCCCGGCGGCCAGCAGCCCGTCGAGGACCTCGTCGAACCCGGAAACCCCGGCCAGCCGACGCACTTCGGCCCGCGTCATCGGCGACGACATCGCCCGCAGCACCCCGGCCAGCGCGCCGGTGCTCATCCCGGCCGGGGGCCGCACCAGCACCGCCCGGCGCGGATCCCAGCCGATCTGGACCGTCCCATCGGGGCGCAGCAGCACCGGCATCGTCGGGTCAAGGGCGTACACGCACTCGAGCGTGGCACCGAACGGGCGGACGTGCCGTCCGCTCTCCACAGGCCTTCGCGACGGTGATCGTCTAGGAGTTCCCGGACTCCCCGGACTCCTTCTCGATCTCGGCGATCAGCGCGTCGACGTCGGCCGAGGTGATGTCCCCGCCGATCACCCGGTCGATGAACCCGGCCGGCTCGTCCAGATCCGACGACGACGGCATCAGGTCGGGGTGCTGCCACACCGCGTCGCGGGCGTCGATGCCGACGGCCTCGGTGAGCCGCTCCCACAGCGCCGCGGCCTCGCGCATCTTGCGGGGCCGCAACTCCAGGCCCAGCAGGGTGGCGAAGGTCTGCTCGGCCGGCCCGCCGGTGGCCCGGCGCCGGCGCAGCATCTCCGACAGCGCCGCCGTCCCGGGGATCCGGTCCCCGAGGGCGGCGGACACCACGGTGGACACCCAGCCTTCGATGAGGGCCAGCAGGGTCTCCAGCCGCTCCAGGGCGGCGGTCTGCTCGGGGGTGGCCTTGG
>CAZADG010000068.1:0-19047 GCA_964483865.1 uncultured Mycobacterium sp.
CTCCTCCGCCGGCGACAGCGTCACCACCTACGGCGAACCCTGGAACATGAACTAGGCGGTTCTGTCCGCCGAGAGTGGGCCCGTCGGTCAAGATCCGCGCCGGATCTGACCGCAGGGCCCACTCCCGCATTCAGCCCAGGCGCTCGACTGCCGCAGCCACCCGTTCGTCGGTGGCCGTCAGGGCCACCCGGACGAAGTCCGCCCCGCGGGGTCCATAGAAGTCTCCCGGTGCCACCAGGATTCCACGGGCAGCCAGCCAGTCGACGGTGTCGCGGCCCGATTCCCCGCGGGTGGCCCACAGGTAGAGCCCCGCCTCGGAATGCTCGATGACGAACCCGGCCGCGGCGAACGCCGACATCAGGGTCGCGCGCCGGCGGGCGTACCGCTCCCGTTGAGCGAGCGCGTGCTCGTCGTCATCGAGGGCCGCCACCATCGCGGCCTGCACCGGACCGGGCACCATCATCCCGGCATGTTTTCGAACCGCCAGCAGTTCGGCCACCACCGCGGCATCGCCGGCGACGAACCCGGCGCGGTAGCCCGCCAGCGACGAACTCTTCGACAGCGAGTGCACGGCCAGCAGACCGGTGTGGTCACCGCCGCTGACGTCGGGATGCAATACCGAGTAGGGCTGCTGGTCCCAGCCCAAGCCCAGGTAGCACTCGTCGGAGACCACCAGCGTGCCCCGCTCACGGGCCCACTCGACGACCTTGCGTAAATGCTCCACGCCCAGCACCCGGCCGGTCGGATTGCTCGGCGAGTTCAGGAACATCACCGCCGGGCTTCGCGGACCCAGTTGGGTCAGCGAATCGGCGACGATCACCTTCGCGCCGGCCAGTCGGGCACCCACCTCGTAGGTCGGGTACGCCAGTTCCGGCACCACCACCGAATCCTCGGAACGCAGGCCCAGCAGGGTGGGCAGCCAGGCGATCAGTTCCTTGGTGCCGATGACCGGGAGGACAGCGTCGGGGGCGAGTCCGGTGACGCCGTAGCGGCGCTGCAGCGCAGTCACGGCCGCGGCCCGCAACTCGGGCGTTCCGGCCGTGGTCGGGTAGCCGGGAACGGCCGAGGCCTCGGCCAACGCTGCCCGGATGACCGGGGCGACCGGGTCGACCGGGGTGCCCACCGACAGATCGACGATCCCGCCCGGATAGGCACGAGCGGTCGCGGTCGCGTCAGCCAGGGTGTCCCAGGGGAACACCGGTAGCGACGCCGACACCGGCGCCGGACGACGGACGGTCAGTCCTCGCCCTTGGGCGGGAGGTCCTTGACCACCTGGGGATCGTTCTCGCTCAGGCCCACCTTCGACGCACCGCCGGGTGAGCCGAGCTCGGCGAAGAAGTCGGCGTTGATCTGGGTGTACTGCGAGGACTGTTCTGGCACGTCGTCCTCGTAGTAAATCGCCTCCACCGGGCAGACCGGCTCGCAGGCTCCGCAGTCCACACACTCATCGGGATGGATGTACAGCATCCGGGCGCCCTCGTAGATGCAATCGACCGGGCACTCCTCGATACAGGCCTTGTCCTTGATGTCGACGCAGGCATCGGTGATCACGTAGGTCACGAAGGTTCTCCTCGATGTGCTTTTGGTTGCAGGGGCACATTATCTGATGCGCCTGGTGGCTGGACGGGCTAGTGGACCTTCGCGTCCGCCGGATCAGATTCCCGGACGCTGACGGGGGCCGCGGGAACGACGGGCTGCGCGGCGCCGACACCGAGAGCGAAGAGGAAACCAAGGAATAACCCGCCGCCCAGATAGACGGTCATCGGCCCACCGGGCGCGATGAAGCTACCGGGCGGCCCGATGATGGTCAGCGACTGGACCAGCTGTTCAACCGCGAAGACCGCCGCGACAACGGCCAGCCAGTGCGGAAATCCGCCGCTGCGGGCCGCCCATATCACCGGACCGGCCAGCATCAGCGCCGCAACGGTCAGCAGCGGCCCCCACATCGACGCAATGTCGGCCAAAACCCGCGCCGTGGCCGGATCCAGGCTCGACGCGTGCAGTGCCATCCCGGACGTCAGCCATAACTGGACACCGACCTGCGCCACCAGGATCGCGGCTCCGACCGAGAAAATGTGACCCGGCGGGCCTGTGATGCGCTCCCGCGCGTAGCCGACCACGACGACGAGTGCCAGCAATGCGGCCGCCGTGAGCAGGGCCCGCACGCGGATCCCGTTGGCATGGGTGCTGAGGTGCTCGACGACGTCCGCGCCGGAACGTTCGACACCGGGCCCCAGTGGCACGACCACGATCGCAAGGACCGACAGCACCGCGAACGCGATCGCCGCGACGAGCGGCACCCTCCGGACCATGCTGGCAGTATGCCGCCTCAGTCGCCAAGAAACGTGAGGCTCACGCCGGCCGTGCCGACTTCTATGTCTATGCCGCCCGGGTCGAATACGTCGTGGTGCGCTGCCGGGCCGGCCGGCCGATGCCCTCCGCGATGGCCACCAGTTGATCGACGGTCTTGGACGAACCGTGCTGGGAGCCCGCCATCCGGGAGATGGTCTCCTCCATGAGGGTGCCACCCAGGTCATTGGCGCCGCCGTTGAGCATCACCTGGCTGCGCTCGACGCCGAGCTTGACCCAACTGGTCTGGATGTGGGAGATCCGGCCGTGCAGCATGATCCGGGCCAGCGCGTGGACGGCACGGTTGTCGCGATGGGTCGGGCCGGGTCGGGCGGCACCAGCCAGATACAGCGGGGAGGACTGGTGGACGAAGGGCAGTGGGACGAATTCGGTGAAACCACCTGTGTTGTCCTGGATTCCGCGCAACACGTTGAGGTGAGCCACCCAGTGCGCCGGGGTGTCGACGTGGCCATACATCATCGTCGAACTCGAACGCAGGCCGACTTCGTGTGCGGTGGTGACGATCTCGACCCACAGCGCGGTGGGCAACTTGCCCTTGGTGAGCACCCAGCGCACTTCGTCGTCGAGGATCTCCGCCGCCGTACCGGGGATGGTGTCCAGGCCCGCGGCCCGCAGATCGATCAGCCAGTCCCGAATATTGCTGCCACTCTTGGTTGCTCCGTTCGCAATCTCCATCGGCGAGAAGGCGTGCACATGCATCGAAGGCACTGCTTCCTTAACCGCTCGCACCAGGTCGGCGTAGGCGGTCACCGGAAGATCAGGGTCGATACCGCCCTGCATGCACACTTCGGTGGCGCCGGCGACGTGCGCCTCCCACGCCCGGTCCGCCACCTCGCGGGTGGACAGCGAGTAGGCATCGGCATCGCCCTTGCGTTGAGCGAAGGCGCAGAACCGGCAGCCGGTGTAGCAGATATTCGTGAAATTGATGTTCCGGTTCACCACGAAGGTCACGTCGTCGCCGACGGCATCACGGCGAAGTGAATCAGCCAGCGCAGCAACGGCATCCAGCGCAGCCCCGTCGGCGCACGCCAGAGCCAGGTACTCGGCGTCGCTACATCCGCCCGGGTCGCGCTCGGCGGCGCGCAGCGCAGCGGCGATATCGGTGTCGATCCGCTCCGGAGTGCGCGCGGAGAGTTCACCGACCAGGTCCCGGATCGAGTCCCAGTCGCCGAAGGCGCTGCCGAGGTCGCTGCGGGCCGCGGTGCGACGCCCCTCGGTGTCGATGGCGGTCGAGAGGTCGGCGCGGCCGAGCGACTCGGCGGCCTCGTCGGGCTCCTGCCAGGGCCTGCCGACCGGGTTGACGTCGCGGGCCAGGCCGGTATCCGGGTCGGCCAGGGCCGCCACGTGGCCGGCCACCCGGGGATCGATCCAGCCGGCCGGCGCCTGTACATACTTCGGTTGGGCGGTGAGCCGCTGGACCAGATCGAAACCGGCCTGTTCGGTGACGGCGGCGAGGTCCTCCAACGCGGGCCAGGGGCGTTCGGGGTTGACGTGATCCGGGGTCAGCGGCGAAACCCCGCCCCAATCGTCGACTCCGGCGCCCAGCAGTGCCAGACATTCCGCGGGCGAGACCAGGTTGGGCGGGGCCTGGATGCGCATATCCGGCCCCAGCACAAGTCGGGCCACGGCGACGGTGGCCAGGAATTCGTCGACGTCGGCGTCCGGTTTCGACGCCATCGCGGTGCTCTCCTTGGCCCGGAAGTTCTGCACGATGACTTCCTGTACGTGGCCGAACTCCTTGTGCACCTTGCGAATTGCATGGAGGGTATCGGCGCGTTCGGACGGGGTCTCGCCGATGCCGACCAGCAGTCCGGTGGTGAACGGGATGGACAGCCGGCCGGCGTCGGTAAGGGTGCGTAACCGGATCACCGGATCCTTGTCGGGGCTGCCGTAGTGGGCCAGGCCGCGGGTCTCGAAGAGTCGACGCGACGTCGTCTCCAGCATCATGCCCATCGACGGGGCCACCGGCTTGAGCCGCGACAGTTCGGCCCAGCTCATCACCCCGGGGTTGAGGTGCGGCAGCAGGCCGGTTTCCTCGAGGACCCGGACGGCGGTCGCCCGCACGTAGTCCAGGGTCGAGTCGTACCCGCGTTCGTCGAGCCACTGGCGCGCTTCGGGCCAGCGGGCCTCCGGCCGGTCGCCGAGGGTGAACAGCGCCTCTTTGCATCCCTGTTCGGCGCCCCGGCGGGCGATGTCGACGATCTCGTCCGGTTCCAGGTACATGCCGCGGCCCTCGGCGCGCAGCTTGCCGGGCACCGTCACGAAGGTGCAGTAGTGGCAGGTGTCCCGACAGAGGTGCGTGACGGGGATGAACACCTTGCGGGAGTAGGACACCGGGAGGCGTCCACCCGGCCCGCGGCGGCCCGCCGACATCAGTCCGGCGTCGCGGACCCGAGCCGCACTGGCACACAGATCGGCCAGGTCGTCACCCCGGGCGGTCATCGCGATCGACGCCTCGTCGGCGTTCAGGGACACACCATCGCGCGCCCGTCGCAGTACCCGGCGCAGCGCCGTGGAGGTCATGGGCCCAACAGTAGTACCGTCAGGTCCCCCTCCCGTGGGCAGCACAGTCGGCCACCTGTGATTTTCTCAGGATTGGCGATACACTCCTCCTCCGAACTGTCATCCACTGTGTGAGGTGTTGTCATGGGCCAGTCCACCATCAGGTTGTCCGCGCGTTCCTACCTCATCGCCGGCATGAGTGCCGCTGTCGTGGGCACCGCTGTCGTCAATCCGGTCACTCTGCCGACACTGAACCCCGCGAAGAGCGCGTCGGCCGCAGTGGCGCTGTCGTCGATCACGACCCCGATCGAACTGGCCATCAAGAACACCTACGACTTCGTCGAGCCGTGGGTCGCCTACGGCTTCGAACTGACTCAGTACGTTCTGAGCTTCATCCCGGCTGTGTGGTGGGTGGCCCCGGCCATCGACCTGGGCTATTTCACCATCGAACCACTGGTGCAGGCCGGGGTATTCGTCTTGGCCGATGTGATCGGTCTGGACTTCGCCCAGATCTGGCCCGACATCACCGCCGGCGTCTCGGAGTCGGTGACCAACGCCGTCGACTATGCCCTCGCCTGGCTCGGCAGCCTGGTTCCCCTGCCGCCGTTCCCGCCGTTCCCGCCCGGGCCCTTCGCATCAGTCCCGGCCGGCGCCGAGGCCGCTCTTCTCGCCGCTCCGGCGGCCAACTCGATCACCACCCCGATCGAGAACGCCATCAAGAATTCCTATGACTTCGTCGAGGGCTGGGCGAACTACGGGATGCAGTGGGCCAGCTACGCGCTGGGCCTCATTCCGGTCGTGAACTGGTTCACCCCGGCAATCCCGTTGGTCTACAACACCATTGAGCCGCTGGTGCAGGGTGGGGTGTACTCCTTTGCCGACCTCATCGGATTCAACTGGGGCGCGATCGGGCCGGAAATCTGGAACGGCATCACCACATCGGTCAACAACGCGATCCAGGGAATCCGGAACTGGATCAACATCCCGTTCCCTCCGATCCCGCCGCTTCGCGCCGCCGGTGCGGCCGGCCTGCGGGCCGCCGCCGCGGTCAAGCCTGCTGACGTTGCCACCGAGGAGATTGCCGAAGCCGACACCGGTTCCCCGGTGGCCGAGGTCGAGGCGCCGGTTGCAGACGCGAAAGCCGAGAAGGCGAAGTCCGCAACCCCGGCAGTTGAAACCCCTGCTGTCGAGAGCACCGGAGTGACAGAGCCCGCCGAAGCGCCGGCCGTCGAGGCCGCCGCCCCGGTGAGCGTCACCGTGCCGGAGGCCGTCGAGGAACCTGCCGATGCCGAGGCCCCGCAACCGGCCCGCACCGCCCGGCGCGGCCACAACGCCCCGGTCAATGCTGCGGCCACCGCAGACACGACAACGGAATCCTCGGTCAGGGCCGAGCGGCCGGGCCGGACGTCCAGGGCGCACAGCAACTCACGCTGACGAGGATCCGTCGCCCCCTAGGACGGGCGTCGGGTCCGGCGCAGCACCATCGCGGGCGGCAGCGCGCCGAGGAGCATGAGCAGCAGCACCGACAAGCCCATGATCCCCGGGCCGCCGAAGATGACGTCGCCGCCGGGCCCGCCCAGGGACAGGACCGCCACCGTGGCCAGCCAGGTCCACAACGGCAGGGCGGAGAGCCTACGGGAGGTTGTCCAGTGGCCGGCGGCCCACACCAATGCCGCGTTGAGCAGTCCGCTGATAGCGGCGCTGATCGGAAACGGGACCGGGCCCAGGTGCAGAGGCAGCAGGAACGCACCGGCCAACGCTGAGAGAATTCCGTCGAACGCGAGGACCGCCAGCACAACGCGGGACCCGCGGGAATCGGTCAGGGCGGTAGCAGTCAAGACAGGTTCAGGCCCGCGAACAGATCGTGCTCCCGGCCGTCCTCGCCCGCAGGGCCAGGCTGACCTGACACCAGTACGTAATGCTCGGCGGGGAGCACCGGGATGATGATCTTGTTGGACAGGGTGAAGGCCCGCCCCGTCGGACCCAACTCGACCTGGGTGGCGTGCGCGGCGATCGCGGCGATCTTGGCGGGCAGGTGCTCGGGTGCCTCCACGACGGTGGTGATGCGGTCCTCAGCGAACCCGAACGCCGGATCTTCGGCCGGCCAGATCCAGTCCGGGCGCAGGTCCGCTGCGGTCAGGGACTGCAGACCCCGGCGGAATGCATTGGGCGACACCACCGTCCAGTAGAACTTCGGCACACGCCAACGCTCGGTCACTGCGGACAGTGCCGCGGTGGTGACGCGGTGCGCCTGGATGTGATCCGGGTGACCGTAGCCGCCGTCGGGGTCGTAGGTCACCACCACGTGCGGTCGAAGTTCGGCGATGACGTCGCCGAGTTGGGCCACCACGTGTTCTAAGTCGGCGTCGACGAACCTGGGCTGCCGCCGGGCCGGCGTGCCCACCATCCCCGAATCCCGCCAACATCCGGCGCCGCCGAGGAATCGCGGACCCGCCGCGCCCAGATGCTGGAGCGCCGCGGTGAGTTCGGCGATGCGGTACCCGCCGAGTTGATCGGCATGGCCGACCGCGAGTTGCGCCCAACGGTCCCCGATGACCTCACCCTCCTCGCCCAGGGTGCAGGTCACCACGGTGACCTCGGCGCCGGCGGCGGCATAGCGCGCCATCGTGACGCCGTTGTTGATGGTCTCGTCATCGGGGTGGGCGTGGACGAACAGTAGTCGCGGCGCATCAGCCATGGGGACTCCTCATGGCGCCGCCTTGACCCAGCGGCCCGCGTCGCCGACGATTCCGACCGGTATCGCACCGGTCAGACTGACGTTCCGGACAGTTGGTCCGGCGGCCACGATCATGGTGTCCTGCATGATCGGCAGCACGGTCGCCATGGCCCACAGCCTGGGCTCAACAGCGGCGATGACGTCGCTGATAGTCATGGTTCCCGCCAGCGCGGCGTCGATCTTCGGCTGGATGGCCCGATCGCAGATGCCGGTGAGGTTGGAGGGTGCGCGGATCAGCGGGCCGGGCTGTGTCGACCGGGTGGTGGGGGTCGGTGTCTGCGGATCCGCCGGAGGCCCGTCGGGCGGCATCCGCGGGGCGGGGGTTCCATCGGTCACCAACGGGGTGGCTTCCAGGGCTGGACAGCCGTAGCGCGATGCCAGCAGCGTCGCCAGGTCGCCCCCAGCCGAACGCCAGCCGACGATAGCGTCGACAAGGTTCTTCGCCAGTGCCTGCCCGTACAGCACGGGAGGTTCCAGAGCCTGAACACTGGCCGCTATCCCGGCGCTGCGTAACTGGTCGGCCGCGGTGTTGGCCACCGCCACCGACGTGGGGTCGTTGGCCGCGGCGCCGATCACCAGTGCCAACTGCTGACCGTCGCGGCTGATGCGTCCGCGCACGACCTCGGGTGCGGCGGCGCCGCCGCCCAGCGCCGGCGGGCTGGGCGGCCCGGTTGGACTGCGGTCGACCTGGTAGCCGGCCTGGGCGAACAGTTCCAGCGCGCGCTCGCGGCCCAGTGGTGCGGGCGCGGTGGCCACGTAGCCGGGATCACTCGGCGCGCGCACCAGCGCCTGATCCAGGGTCACCGAGTTGTCGCTGCCTGCCCCGACCGCGGCGAGCAGCTCGACGTCGAGAAGCCCCAGAATCGCTTTGCGCACAAGGGGATCCGCCAGCTTGGGCTGCTGAGCACGCAGGGTCAGCTGCATCACTCGCGGGGTGATCAGCCGGGCCGTGCGGACGTCGGGGATCGCCGAAAGCTGGGCGAACGCCGCCGCTCCCCCATGCACCTGCGCCACCTGGGTGTCGCCGTTGCGGATCGAATCGGCCAGTGCTGCCGGAACCCCGGCCCGACGGAACAGGATCTGGTCGGGTGTGGCCGGCGTGCCCCAGAACCGGTCGTTACGGGCCAGCAGGATCTCGTCGCGCTGCGGGTCGATGTTGTCTACCCGGAACTGCCCGCCGGTCACCGGCAGCGCCTTGCTGAGCCCCGCCGAGAAACCGCCCGGAACGTCTTTGACGATGTGCGCCGGCAACAGGTTGTTGAACAGTTCGCGCCACGCCGGGTAGGGCTGGGAGAACGTGACGACGGCGGTCTTCCCGCCGTCCAGCGACTGCACCCCGGTGATCAGGTCGTAGCCCGCCGGGTCCACCACTCCGGGCTGGCTGACCATCTGGCGCCACTGGTACCAGAAGTCGTCGGCGGCGATCGGCGCGTTGTCGGTCCAGGCCGCCTCCGGTCGCAGCTTGTAGGTGACGGTGAACGGATTGTCCTTGCTCACGCGGGCCGAGACCAGCAGGTTGGGGTCAAGTTCCCAACGCGAGCCGGTCGGCGAATCCGGATCGGGAACCGGCCGGAACGAGCTGGGCAGCACCATCGCGCTGATGGCGGCGTTGACCGGCGACTGATCGCTGAGCAGATGCGGGTTGAAGCCTGCGCCGATCGAGTCGATCGCCACGATGATCTGCGCGGCTTTGGGGGGCGGTGCGAAGGACTGCGAGGTCTGCGTGCTCTGCGGCGCCGGCGGCGGGTCTGCGGCGCACCCGGCGGCCAGCAGCGCCACGCAAGCGGCGGTCAGCAGCTTGGGTGGTCGGGTCGGCACGCCGTTCAGCGTATCGACCGGTTCGTTCCGCAACGTTGAATGGCGGCGCGGGTCACGCCTTCTGCGCCTTGGCCCTGGATCGGCTGCGGGCTCGGCCGGTAGCGTCGAGTTCGACCTTACGAACCCGGACGATCTCCGGCGTGACCTCGACGCACTCGTCGCCGGCACAGAACTCCATCGCCTGCTCCAGGTCGAGATCCATCGGCCGGGCCAGCGTCTCCATCACGTCGGCGGTCGAGGAACGCATATTGGTGAGCTTCTTCTCCCGGGTGACGTTGACGTCGAGATCTTCGGCGCGCGGGTTGATGCCCACCACATGGCCCTCGTAGGTGTCGTCGCCGGGTTCGACGAAGAAGGTGCCGCGGTCGGCGAGCTGGATCATCGCGAACGGTGTCACCGACCCGGCGCGGTCGCTGACCAGGGATCCGGTGTGCCGCGCCCGGATCTCCCCGGCCCACGGCCGGTAGCCGTCGAACACCGCGTTCGCGATCCCGGTGCCGCGGGTCAGCGTCAGAAAGTCGGTGCGGAAGCCGATAAGCCCGCGGCTGGGAACGATGAAGTCCATTCGCACCCAGCCGGCGGCGTGGTTGGTCATCTGCTCCATGCGGCCCTTGCGGTTGGCCATCAACTGGGTGATGGCGCCGACGAACTCCTCGGGGCAGTCGATGGTCATCGCCTCGAACGGCTCGTGCAACTTGCCGTCGATGGTGCGGGTCACCACCTGGGGCTTGCCCACCGTCAGCTCGAAGCCCTCGCGGCGCATCTGCTCGACCAGCACCGCCAGCGCCAACTCGCCGCGGCCCTGCACCTCCCAGGCGTCCGGCCTGCCGATGTCGACCACCCGGATCGAGACATTGCCCACGAGCTCGGAATCCAAGCGGGACTTAACCATTCGCGCGGTGAGCTTGTGTCCGGACACCTTGCCGGCCAGCGGCGAGGAGTTGGTGCCGATGGTCACCGAGATGGCGGGCTCGTCGACGGTGATGCGCGGCAGAGCGTGCGCGTGGTCCGGGTCGGCCAGGGTGTCGCCGATCATGATCTCGGGCATGCCGGCGACGGCGACGATATCGCCGGCGACGGCTTCCTCGGTCGGGTTGCGCTCCACGCCGACGGTGCTCAGCAGTTCGGTGATCTTGCCGTTGGCGATCACCGGGACTCCGTCGACCTCGCGCATCCAGGCCACCTGCTGGCCCTTGCGGATCTTGCCGTTGTAGATCCGGATCAGCGCCAGACGACCCAGGAACGCCGAGGCGTCGAGGTTGGTCACCAGTGCCTGCAGTGGGGCTTCCGGGTCGCCCTTGGGCGGCGGGATGTGCTCGAGCAGGACATCGAAGAGCGGGTCGAGGTTGTCGCCCTGCGGATTCTCGCCATTGGCAGGTTGCACTGTGCTGGCCACGCCGGCCCGGCCGGAGGCGAACAGCGTCGGGAGGTCGAGGGCGCGCTCGGCGGCCTCCTGGGCCTCGGCGTCGAGGTCGGAGGCGACGTCGAGGAGCAGGTCGTGGCTCTCGTGGACGACCTCGTCGATGCGGGCGTCGGGGCGGTCGGTCTTGTTGACCACCAGTATCACCGGCAGGTGGGCGGACAGTGCCTTGCGCAGCACGAAGCGTGTCTGCGGCAGCGGCCCCTCGGAGGCGTCGACGAGCAGCAGCACCCCGTCGACCATCGACAGGCCGCGCTCGACCTCCCCGCCGAAGTCGGCGTGGCCGGGGGTGTCGATGACGTTGATCACCGTCATGCCGCCGTCGGCGTGGTGCCGGTGCACCGCGGTGTTCTTGGCCAGGATCGTGATGCCCTTTTCCTTCTCCAGATCCCCGGAGTCCATCAGGCGTTCGACGGCGTCGTCGCCCCGGTGAGTCAGGGCTCCGGACTGCCGCAGCATGGCGTCGACCAGGGTGGTCTTGCCATGGTCGACGTGGGCCACGATGGCCACGTTCCGGAAATCGTGCTTGGTTGCAGGGCTAGTCACGCCGCAGATTGTCGCAGTGCGGGACCCCGATCGCGAAAACGCGGCAGCCCGAGCAGGGCGGCGACGAGAAAACACACGGCCCCGATGAAGGTGCCGAGGTTGGCCAGCCAGGCATCCTCGGTGACCCCGGACCGCCGGACGAAGGCACCGACGGCCGACACCCCGAAGGCCAGGCAGCCGGCCATGTTGACCCACGCGATCAGCCGATCCCGGCGCTCCGAACCTGCCGTCAATGCCGCGAGTGCCAGCACCCCGCTGGCCAGAAAGGCCAGTGACCCCACCGCATCAGGGGTCCACACAAGATCCCGCCGCATGCCCGTCGACTGCATCCATACGGCGGCCCCGGTACTGATGTTGAACAGGATGGTGCCGGCGAACTGCACTGCCGCCGAAAACCATTCGGCCTCCTCGCTTTTCCCGGAGAGCTTTAGCTGCATCCACCCCGCGGTGGTGAAAAACCACGACCCGATGAAGCAGAGCAGATTGGCCGCACCGGCACCGGCCAGCACCGGGAACCGGGGGGCGCATGCCACCGCGAAGAATGCCGAACCCGCGGCGAACAGCCAGCACTGACGGCCCAGCGTCGGGTGGATGGGCACGGACTAGCCTGCTCCGGCACCGGAATCGGCGAGCCGGTCGCGGAGTTGGGGCAGCCACACCCGGTCGGCAGGCACCCATGGGAGGCCGTCGAGATCGGCGGCCCCGACCCAGCGCAGCGCGGTGTGGTCGTGCGGGTGCAACTCCCCGCCGGTCAGGGTGACTTCGTAGGCCCGCAGGACCACCACCCCGGACGGGACGTCCTCGCCGAGCCTGGCGCCGACCTCGACATCCACACCCAGCTCTTCGTTCAGCTCGCGAACCAGGGCTTGCGCCTCGGTCTCCCCCGCCGCCACCTTGCCGCCGGGAAGCTCCCACAGCCCGGCCAACTCCGGTGGGCGGCGGCGCTGCGCCACCAGCAGCGCGCCGCCGTGAATCAGCGCTCCGGCGACCACGACCTGCATGGGAAGAGACCGTATACCCCGCGCTGAGTGAGGACTGGTGCACACGTTCTTCGGGTAAAGCTCTGCGTAACTCCTCACCCAACGGGTAGTGAATAGGCATGGTCCTGAGCGATGAAGAAGTGGACGCCGCAGCGGCGACGTTGAACGGTTGGCAGCGGACCGACGGGGCGCTGCGCCGGTCGGTGACGTTTCCGTCGTTTCTCGAGGGGATCGAGGCGGTCAAAGAGGTGGCGGAGCTCGCCGAGCACCTCGACCATCATCCCGATATCGACATCCGCTGGCGCACGGTCACTTTCGCCCTCGTCACCCACTCCGAAGGCGGGATCACCGATAAGGACGTGCAGATGGCAGCCCGGATAGACCAACAGATCGACGGGATTCCACCCAGCCCGTAGCCGCGATCCAGCCCAGCGTGACGAGCGTGGCGACAATGTAGACAAGTCCGGCCCAAGCCAGGTACCAGGGCCGGCCGATCTCCCAGATGGTCGGCTGGGCGAAGCTCAGCAGCCAGGGCACGCCGATCAGAGTCAGCGCCAGCCAGCCCCAGCCCAACACCCGCGCGCCGGGGCGGCCGCGCCACGGCCCGCCGAAGAGCCAGACCATCAGGGGTACCAGCCACACCCAGTGGTGGGTCCAGGAGATCGGCGAAACCAGCAATCCGAAGAGTTCGACCACCAGCAAGGAACCAAGCCGGTCGCGCTGGCCCGACATCGCCAGACCCCGCCAGGCCAGGACTGCCAGCACCGCGGTCACTGCGATGCAGGCCACCACGACCGGTCCGTATCCGGCGTCATGGCCGATGATCCGGGAGATCCCGCCGCGCCAGGACTGGTTGAAGGAGGTGCCGATCGGACCCACCCGGCTCGCGTCGCCGAGCAGGTCGGTGAAGTAATAGCGGGCCTGCTGCCCGATCACCGCGATCGACAGTGCGACGGTGGCGGCGAAGACCACCGCGGAAAAGGCCGCCGCGGCCCAGCGCCGCATCCCGGCCAGGTAGACCCCGGCGATCGCGGGGGTGAGTTTGATCCCGGCGGCGGCGCCGACCAGCAGACCTGAGACCCACCAACGGGTGCTGTAGGCCGCCCAAAGCACGGCCAGCACCAGCACCACGTTGATCTGCCCGTAGTCGAAGGTGCTCCGTAGCGGTTCGATCCAGATGGCGACGGCAGTCCACAGCATCGCGGTGCGCTGTCCGGACGCCGCATGCGCGGGCCCGATCAGCCGTTGGCTGACCCGCACCACGCCGTAGAGGGCCGCGACGATACCCAGTTGCCAGCCCAGCGCCACCAGGCCAAACGGCAGCTTGGACAACGGGTAGAGGACCAGGGCGGCGAACGGCGGGTACGTGAACGGCAGTGGGAAATCGGGCGTCTGATCGGCATAGACGTAGGAATAGAGCGTCCCCGGCTCATCGAGCGCGGCCGCGCCGCCGAGGTAGACGTGCAGATCGACGAAGTTCGCGCCGTTGGGCACCAGGTAGGTCCACGCCAGCCGGGCCGCCACACTGAGCGCCAGAACCAGCGCGGCGGTCCGGGTTTTGGTCACGAGCCGACTCTAGGCATCTCTTCCGCTGCGCGCTCACAGCCACGCAACGTGCCCAAGCGCGCGGGATCACCTTTGGCCATCGCTCCCGTAACGGTTGCATAACCGCCACACGTGTCACTTGAGTAACTACCGCAACGGGATACCTTCGGTTCCAAGACCTGCAATCAAGGGAGTGGATCCACATGTCACGTTTCGCAAAGCTGTTCGCGGCCAACGTCATTGCCGCCGGAATGGGCACAGCCGCCGTTGCGCTGAGCGCGTCCGCCGCCGCCGAGCCGATCATCCCGCCGGCGGTTCCCGGCGTTCCCGCGCTGAACATGATCCAGCAGTTCGCCACCAACCCGGCCAGCGTCGGCGCAGTGATGCAGACTGCCGCGACCGCCCTCAACGGCGCCTCGAGCATGCTGGGTGCCCCCGCGCCGAGCACGCTGCCGGTCTCGCCGATCGAGGGTGTGCCCGGCTACCCGGTTCCGGCAGCGCCGTACACCCCGGTGGCCGCGCCGATGCCCGCAGCGCCGGTGCCCGGTCCCGCCCAGATGGTCGGACCGCTACTCAGCCAATTGGGAGTTCCGGCCAACCTGGTGGGTCTGGCGCCGTCGAACCTCCCGCTCGTCAGCCCGGCCCAGCCGGTCGCCCCGGTGGCCACGCCGTTGCCGATGGCGCCGGTCGCTCCTGCTGCTCCCGCTCTTCCGATCAGCCCGAACCCGCTGCTGAACGCCCTTCCCTGACCTGACCGACTGCGCGATCGACTAAAGGGAGCACGCCGTGCCGAACATCGCCAAGCTGGCCACCGGACTGATGACCGTCGCCTTGACCGTTGCCATGAGCCCGGTCGCGGCGGCCGACCCCACCATCCCCCTGGATCCGGGGCAACTGCCAGGGCTGGAGGCGATGCAGAGTCTGAGCCCGGTCGTCCAGCAGGCGGCGGGTGATCCGGGGTCGGCCCAGCAGTTGCTGCTGGCCGCGGCATCGCAACTGGCCGGCAACGCCACCACGCCCGAGGGGTCGCTGGCGCTGGCTCAGGCCGTCTCCCGGTTCGTCCAGGGGGGCGGCGCGGCCGGTCTCGCCCCGGCAGCGGCAACGGTGACCGAGCAGTCGGGTCCGGTCCACGGCGCCATGCCGCTGATGACACCCGGTACCGGAAACGGCCCCGCCCCGCTGCCACAGCACGTGCCGGCCCCCGGAGCGGTGCCCGGAACCGAGGCGCACCTGCCCGCCGGGATCAATCCCGAGCGCGCCGCCGGACCGGCTCCCGAGGTCCCGGTGATGGTTCCGCCCCCAGCTCCCGCACCGGCAGCCCCGGCCGCAGCCCCGCTGGCGGCCCAGCCCGGCCAACCGGCGCCCGCGCCCGCGCCGGAAGCGAAGATCCCCTACGACCCCAACATCCCGCCGACGCAGGACTTCATGTACCCGTCGATCAGCAACGGGTGCCTCAAGGACGGCGGAAACGTCATCGCGACCGCGATCTCGGTGGCCGGTCCCGCCACGATCCCGGCGCCGGGTCCCGGTCCCGGGCAGATGGCCTACGTCTTCACCGCGGTGGGCACACCGGCGCCGGCCGCGGAGCAGAAACTGCCCCTCAACGTCACCTGGGTCAACCTGACCACCGGGAGTTCGGGCAGCGCGACCCTCAAACCGAATCCGGCGATCAACCCGCAGGGTCCGACCACGCTGACCGCCATCGTGGACACCGGGCCGGGCAGCATCATGTCGACGATCTTCGGACAGGTCACCACGCTGGACAAGCAGTGCACCTTCATGCCGACCATCGGCTCCTCCGTCGTGCCGTGACGCATCCCTGACTAGGCTGGAACTCCGGGGAACCGGCACGCAACGAGGAGCACGGTGGAATCGCTGGAGACGTTGGACTCGTTGATGCTCGCCGGCGAAAAGCTCGGCAGCGCAATGCATGTTGGTGTCGTGTTGATCCTCTCCCCGCCGGCCGAGGCGGCCGACGCCGACCCGAAGGCCTACGTCGACAAGCTCTACGAAGACAGCCTGATCATCGATCAGAAAGTCGACCCGCGGCTGCGTCGCCACCCGCATCGCGGTGCCGACACCGGCGGAATCTGGGTGTGGCGCGAGGTCCCCGAGATCGACCTGCGCGCCCACGTGCACCGGGTGACGCTGACGCCTGGATCCGGGCCCGCGGATCTGTGGGAGGTGGTCTCCGAGTTACACGGCGGCCGACTGGACATGTCGGTGCCGATGTGGACCAGCTATCTCATCGACGGCCTGCCCGACGGCCGATTCGCGCTCTACATCAAGATCCACCATACGATCATCGACGGCGTCGCCGGGCTGCGGATGATCAGCGACTCGCTGAGCCCCGACCCCGACAAGCGGTGGATGCCGCCGTTCTACGCCGAGAAGATCACGCCGGGACCACCCGGCAAACAGTCCCGGTCCGCCAGACGCCCGACGCTGCCCAATCCGTTTCAGGCGTTACGCGCGGTGGCCGACGCCGCTGCGGCCGGTTTGGACCTCACCCGTCGGGTGGCCGAAGCCGAACTGGCCAACATCATCGGCAGCCTGGTCACCGACGCCGTCGTCGCGCCGTTCGAGGCGCCGCAGACTCGCTTCAACGCCAAACTCGGGCCGCGCCGCGCGGCAGCGGGAACGAGCTTGGACCGCGGGCGGATCCGCGCGATCCAGGAGGCCACCGGGGCGACCGGGAATGACGTGGTCACCACTCTGATCGCGGGGGCGATGCGGGCCTGGCTGCTCGAGCGCGACCAACTGCCGGACCGGAGCCTGATCGCGATGTGCCCGGTGTCGGTCCGGAACCGCGAGGGCGGACCGGAGAGCTCGGCCGCCGATAGCGGCAATAAGTTCGGATTGGGTCTGTGCCCGCTGGGCACCGACATCGCCGACGCCGGCGAACGGTTGGCATTCGTCCAACTGGCGATGACGAACATCAAGAAACAAGTCACCACCAAGGGATCCGACGCGATGCTGGCCGTGATGGGCCCGGCGATCGGTTCGACGGTGGTCATACCGCTGCTGCCCTTCGGCACGCTGCTCCCACCGAGCTGCAACATGGCGATCTCCAACGTCCCCGGTCCACGCGAGGAGATGTACTACAACGGGGCCCACCTCGATGAGATCTATCCGGTGTCATCGATATTCGACGGGATGGGCCTCAACGTCACGGTGTGCAGTTACGCCGGGCGCACCGCCGTCGGCTATGTCACTGATGCCGACGTGATGCCGCGGGTCGCCGAACTCATCCCGCTCACCGAGCAGGCGCTGACCGAATTGGAAGCTGCCGTCGGTATCGCCGCCGACTAGTGCCGGTCAGTAGGCCATGAACAGGATGTGCTCACGCTCGTAGTGCATCCCGGGATGCGCCGCCGCGAGGTGGGCCTGGGCGAGGTCGACGAGTTCGTCCTCGTCCTTGCCCTGGATCGCTTCGCCGCACGGGCAGTTCAAGTGGGTCTTCGCCATTTTTCTCCTACGCCTTCGCCTTGGCTGCTGCCTTCATCTTCTTTTTGTACGCCCGAACCTGCTCCAGTGAGGCCTTGTCCACCACATCGGCGATCGACATGTGGGTGCCAACCTTGCCGTAGTCACCGGCCGCCGCACGCCAGCCCCGCGGGTTCACTCCGTACTGCTTGCCCAGCAGGGCCAGAAAGATCCTGGCTTTCTGCTCGCCGAATCCGGGCAGCGCCTTGAGTCGACGCAGCACCTCGGGGCCGTCCGGGTCACCGTGGGTCCACAGCCCGGCAGCATCCCCGCCGTAGGTGTCGACGATCTCCCGGGCGAGGTCCTGGACCCGTTTGGCCATCGACCCGGGAAACCGATGCACTGCAGGGGTCTCGGAGAACACTGCGGCGAAGTGGTCCGGATCGCAGTCGGCCACCAGTCGGGCGTCGATCCCGCCGAGCCGCTCAGCGATCTTGCGCGGCCCGGCGAACGCGACCTCCATCGCGATCTGCTGATCAAGCAGCATCCCGACCAGCAGGGCGAACGGGTCCTCAGCCAGCAGTTGGTCGGCCGCCGGGTCTCCGGTCAGATTGAGCTTCGGCACGCCACCATTTAACCGCCTACCGCTCCCTCGTCGCCATGTGCAGCGGAGTGCGGATCAGCCCGAGTCA
This sequence comes from uncultured Mycobacterium sp., assembly GCA_964483865.1. GTDB lineage: Bacteria > Actinomycetota > Actinomycetes > Mycobacteriales > Mycobacteriaceae > Mycobacterium. The sequence continues at coordinate 18,037 of CAZADG010000068.1, forward strand.
GCGGAGTGATGTCTACAGGCTGTCGATGTGGTTGCTGAAGATCGCCCAGTCCGAGGTGCCGTCCGTATTGGGATTGCCGTAGCGCTTGATGAAATCCTCGGACGCCGGCACGCTCCAACCGTCGGTCTCGCGTTTGACCCACAGCCACGTCGGGCCCCAGATCTCGCGATGGGACTCGCCCTCTCGCCAGCCGGTTCGCACGTTGACCGGCTGCGAGAACCCGGGCGGGGTGAACTGCGTCTGCGGTCGTGCGGCGAAGGGCGGCCTAAACCAGCGATGCTCCTTTTGCCCGTTAGGCCGCAGCCTTGAGTGGCCTCCGCACAGCCGTAATGTTTCGGATCCGCCGATCGTCGGCAAAGAAGATATCTTTGGTTTAACTTATTCTTCTTTAATGACCCGCACAGGCGACAGAGGAGCCCAGAAACCCATGAGGACGATTCAACTGCTGGCGGTGACCACGGCGACCGTCGCCAGTGCCGCGTCGATTGCCGTAGGTGCGCCCGCCGAGGCCAATGCGACGTACACGCCGACCAAGCTCTCGAGCGCCAAGTACGAACTCACTGCGATGGCGAACGCGTCGGGTCCCGTCCAGAGAATCATCGGCATCTTCATCGGCAACGGCGCCGACGCCGCCCCCGACTGCACCGGAACCGCCTGCAACGGCGGCAATGGCGGCATCGTGTGGGGCAACGGCGGTAACGGCGCGAATGGCGGCAACGGAGGCAACGCCGGCCTCTGGGGCAACGGCGGAAACGGCGGAAACGCCGGCAGCAGCGGCAGCGGCGGTAACGGCGGCAGGGGCGGCTTCCTCTACGGCAACGGCGGTAACGGCGGCGACGCCGCGCCCGCACTCAAGGCCGGCACCGGCGGCGGCAGAGGTGGCAGCGGGGGGGTGTTGTTCGGTAACGGTGGGGCCGGCGGCAAAGGCTCCGATGCAAAGGATGTCGGCAACGCGTTCTATGAACCCACGTCAGGCGGCGACGGTGGCCACGGGGCTTTGCTGGTCGGCAA
>CAZADG010000069.1:0-14207 GCA_964483865.1 uncultured Mycobacterium sp.
CCCTCGACCTTGTCGGCGACGTCCTTCGCGGCGTCCTTGACGTCAGCGGCGGCACTCTCGGCGGCGTCCTTGACGTCAGCGGCGGCACCCTCGGCGGCATCCTTGGCCGAGGCGGCGGCATCCTGCACCTTGTCCACCGCGGCGTGGGCGGCGCCCTGAACCTTGTCGATGGTCTCGGAGATCTTGCCGCCGGTCTTCTCGTCGATGAAGTCGCCGGCCTTGTCGATGGCGCCCTCGATCTTGTCGGCGTTCTCGGAGATCGCGTCCTTGGCCTTGTCTACGGCGCCCGCGACCGTTTCCCTGGCTTTGTCCATGAACGTCATGTGTTCACCCTTTCGTGGTGTCATGAGAGTTGGTCGTCGTCCGTTCGCCCGGACGACATCCCCGCGCCAATCTACGCACCGTTCTCGGGGCGCCGCCACAGCACTCGGGGTTCGCCCAGCACCCGGCCCTGAATCCACCAAGCCGCCTCGATCAGGGCAGCGGCAACCAGACCGACCAACACCGACCCCGCGGTGACTTTCACGTTCGAGGGATCCAGCATGAACTTCTCCCGGGCCAGCGGCAGAGCGAAGATCACCAGGTAGCCGAGTGCGGAGGAGGCCACCAGTGCGACCCGCCACCACTGATAGGGCCGGGCCACCACCGCCAGCACCCATACCGCGCCGATCAACAGGGTGATCAGGGCTCCCGTCGACGCCTGCATCTGCTGCACCTCGGTGCCCGAACGGCCCGGGTAGGCCAACAGGTAGGACAGGAAGGTCGTCAGGCCGACGATCGCTCCTGACGGCAGCGCCGAGGTCATCACACGGCGCACGAAGCCGGTTTTCGCGCGCTCGTTGTTGGGCGCGAGCGACAGCACGAATGCCGGGATGCCGATGGTGAACCAGGCCGCGATGGTGACGTGGATCGGCTGGAATGGGTACAGCAGCGGTTCGGTGTGGCCGAAGTGCGAAATCAGACCGGCGAACCCGACCAGCAGGGCCAGCAGCACCGAATAGACGGTCTTGGTGAGGAACAGGTTCGAAACCCGTTCGATATTGCCGATCACCCGTCGGCCCTCGCCGACCACATGAGGCAGGGTGGCGAACTTGTTGTCCAGCAACACTATTTGGGCCACCGCCCGGGATGCCGGGCTGCCCGATCCCATCGCCACGCCGATGTCGGCGTCTTTGAGGGCGAGTACGTCATTGACGCCGTCGCCGGTCATCGCGACGGTGTGGTCGCGGGCTTGCAGGGCGTGCACCATGGCACGCTTCTGGTCCGGCCGCACCCGGCCGAAGGTGGTGTACTCGGTCATGACGTCGGCGAGCGCGCCAGGTTCGGCGGGCAGTTCGCGGGCATCCATGGTTTCGCCGCGCAGTCCGAGTGACCCGGCCACCGCGCCCACTGACACCGCGTTGTCCCCGGAGATCACCTTGACGGTGACATGTTGGGAGGCAAAGTAATTGAGGGTGTCGCGGGCATCCGGGCGAATCCGTTGCTCGAGGACCACCAGGGCCACCGGGGTCACCCTGCCGGGCGCGTCGGGGGCGTCGACGCTGCGGTCCGACGATCCGAGGAGTAGCACCCGCAGGCCCTGGGCTCCGATCTGTTCGGCTTCCGTTGCGGCCGGTGACCCGGGTTCCAGCAGCACGTCAGGCGCCCCGATCACCCAGTCGCCGTGCTGGCCGTAGGAGGCGCCGCTCCACTTGGTGGCGGATTTGAACGGCGCGGTCGCGGTCGCAGTCCAACCGGGAGCCTGCGGGTAGGCCTCGGCGATGGCCTGCATGCTGGCGTTGGGCCGAGCGTCGTCAGCGGCCAGGGCGGCCAGCACAGTGGCGACCTGATCCGGGCTGCCCGGGCCGGACGGGCCGGCCAGCGGCTTGGCCTCGGCCAGCCGCATGCCGTTCTCGGTAAGCGTGCCGGTCTTGTCTGCGCACACCACGTCCACCCGAGCCAGACCCTCGATGGCGGGGAGTTCCTGGACCAGGCATTGGCGCCGACCCAGTCTGATCACGCCCACGGCGAATGCGATCGAGGTCATCAAGACCAGACCCTCGGGCACCATCGGGACCAGCGCTCCGACCATACGCAGAACCGACTCCCGCCAACCGACTCCGGTGAGGAAGAGCTGGGTGTAGATGGTGAGCAACCCTGCCGGGACGAGCAGATAGGTGATGAATTGCAGGATCTTGTTGATCCCGTTGCGCAGTTCGGATTTCACCAGGGTGAATTTGCTCGCCTCCTCGGCCAGCCGCACCGCATAGGCTTCCCTGCCCACCTTCGTGGCGCGGTAGGCGCCGGTGCCGGCCACCACGAAGCTTCCTGACATGACCGGGTCGCCGGTGCCCTTGGCGATGGCGTCGGCCTCGCCGGTGAGGAGGGACTCGTCGACTTCGAGTGTGGTGGTTTCGAGCAGTTCGCCGTCGACGACGATCTGGTCGCCGGGCCCGATCTCGATGACGTCATCGAGCACGACCTGATTCGGCGGCAGTTCCCGGGTTCCGGACTGTCGGCGCACCGTGGGTTTCGCCTGACCGACGATGGCCAGGTTGTCGAGGGTCTTCTTGGCCCGCAGTTCCTGGATGATGCCGATGGCGCTATTGGCCACGATCAACAGCCCGAACAGCCCATTGATGAGCGATCCCGTGGCCAGCACGATTGCGAACAGCACCCCCAGGATCGCGTTGATCCGGGTCAGGACGTTGGCCCGCACGATCTCGCCGACGCTGCGGGAGGCGCGACTGGGAACGTCGTTGGTCTTGCCGTCGGCAACTCGGGCGGCGACTTCGGCGTCGGTGAGGCCGGCCGCGATACTGAGCGTCATCTGATTAGTCTCTCTTCGCACAAGCGGCTCATCGGGTAAAGGTCCCCATCCTGTCCTGGTCGAAGTACTCCAGCTCGAGTCGGTCGCCGCTGAACTTGGCCGTGGAAGTGCTTCCGGGCGGCGCATTTTCGTTCGTCACGTCGAAGGTGAACAAGTCGCCGTCCCAGTGCTTCAGCGGGTAGACCTCCGGCTGCGGCCCGAGCGCGAGGGTCAGCGTGCCGCCGGAGTCTGTGACGACGGCCGGTCCCCAGTAGTCGTTGGCGTAGGTGCCGGCGTAGGACCCCAGCGGCCGCGGAGGTGCGGAATCGGCGGGTGCCTGCTTGCCGGTCAGTTCACCGAACGGCCGGTCCATCCCGGCGAACGCCCCGGCATAGAGCGCGCGCCAGTCCTCGCGCACCGTGCCGAACTCGACCAGGTCGGTGAACTCCGCGGTGAGGGTCTCGGCGACCCCGGTGGGCGTGGCGTTGGTGAGGGCGACGATGGCCACATCCGCGGAGGGAATGATGACGAAATTGGTTGCGGCGCCGAGGGCGAAGGCACCGGAGTGGCTGAACTGGACGCGCCCTGCCGGCGACGTGCTGATGTTGAAGCCGTAGCCGTAGAAACCCGACCGCATCGCCGGCTCGCTCGGCGGAGCGGACACCATCTGAGGGGTCAGTGCCGGCAGCAGTGCCGCAGGATCGACGATCCGGGCCCCGTCATAGCTGCCGCCGGCAAGCACAAACTTCAGCCAGTGCGTGAGGTCGTTGACCGAGGCACTGACCCCGCCTGCCGGCGCCTGCGCATCCGCGTCACGGGTGTAGCGCGGTTGGTAGTCACCGTCGGCCAGGACGTGACCGACCGCCTTGTTACCCCTGGCCTGATAATCGGAGAAGCGGGAACTGGTCGATGCCATGCCCAGCGGCCGGTAGAGCACCTGCTCGCTGAGGTCCTCCCAGGATTTTCCGGCCGCAGCGGCGACCGCCTCGGCCGCGGCCGTCACACCGAAGTTCGTGTACGCGTAGGACGTTCGGAATGGTGCCAACGGCAGTTGACGAAGGCGTTCCAGAACTTCCCGACGGCCGTAGCCGAGATCCTCGAGTAGGTCGCCGGCGTGTTCGGGCAGCCCGGACCGGTGCGCGAACAGATCCGCGACGGTGAGCATGCCGGTCACCGCGGGGTCGGACAGCGCAAACCACGGCAGGTGGGCGACGATCGGGCTGTCCCAGCCGAGGTCGCGGATACCCACCTGATGGGCGACGACGGTGGCGGCGATCGGTTTGGACAGCGAGGCGAGCTGGAAGACGGTGTCGGCATCCACCCGCTCGGGATTGCGGGTGTCGCGGACGCCGAAACCTTTGGCGTAGATCGTCTTTCCGCCGTGCACCACCGCCACCGCCATACCCGGGATTCCGGAGGACTTCATCAAGTCCTCGGCGATACCGTCGAGCTTGGCCACCGCGTTGCCCACCGCGTTGTCCGGCAGGGCCATTGCGGGCACCAACTGCGGAGGTTCTTCGGAAAACTGAGCAGGCCCGGGCCCCGGGGCGCTGCAGGCGGTCAGCACAGCGGTCAGCATCGCGACCGCACCGCGCCCGGCGAGCCTCACAGTCGCCACCACGGTTCCACCGCGGCGCCCGCCGCCGGGTTCACCCGGCCGCCGGGCCTGGGCACAGCGATAGCGACCCCAGCGGCCGTCGCCGCGTCGACGAGTCGCTCGGCCGGCTCGGCCCACGGGTGGGGTGCCAGCCGGAACGTGCACCAGTGGATCGGAACCAGGGTCCCTGCGTCATTGCCGTTGAGGTCACGATGAGCCTGTACCGCTTCCTCCGGGTTCATATGGATGTCCGGCCAGGACTTGTTGTATGCGCCGATCGGAAGCAGGGTGAGGTCGAAGGGGCCGTGCTGCGTGCCGATATCGGAGTAGCTGCCTGTATAGCCGCTGTCGCCGCCGAAGTAGGCGCGGTGCTGGGGTCCGGCGATCACGAATGACGCCCACAGTGTGTTGTTACGGGACAGGAACCGACCGGAGAAGTGCCGCGCCGGAGCGCAGGTCACAGTGAGGTCGTCGATGGAATGGGAGGCACCCCAGTCGAGTTCGACGACCCGCGCCGCCGGGATGCCCCAGGACCTCAGGTGGGCGCCGACACCAAGCGGGGTGACGAACACGCAGCGCTGCGCGCGGGCCAGTGTCCGCACCGTGTCCATGTCGAGGTGGTCGTAGTGATCGTGACTGATCACCACGGCATCCAGCGCCGGCAGCGCCTCCAGAGCCAGGGGTGGCGGATGCAACCGCTCCGGACCGACGGTGCGAGACGGGGAGCAGCGCCGACCCCACACCGGGTCGGTGAGCAGCCGGTAGCCGTCGACCTCCAGCAGTGCGGTGGCATGTCCCAGCCAGGTGACCGACAGCGCTTCGGTGGCGGCGCGGGCGGCCGGCTCAGCCAGCGGCACCGGTTGCCGCGGCCGGCTGTGCGATTGGCCCGCGAACATCTCGAACAGCACGAGCCGGTTTTCTTCGACGTCGATCTTGATCGAGGACGACGGTTCGAGATTGTGAAAAACCCCGTCGCGATAGTGGGGCGATCCTGCTGCGGCTGCCCGGATCTCCGCCGGGCCGGCGCCCAGAGCGGCCGGGGTGTCCCGCAGCGCCCGCAGCGCCCATCCGCCGGCAGCGAGGGAGGCTCCCCCGGCGGCGAACCGCAGGGCGGCCTTACCGCTGGGCAGCAGCGCGGGCAGGTCGGGTAGGCCGGGCACCCGTCAGGCTCCCTGGAACCTCGCCGGGCGCTTCTCGACCCGGGCGATCTGGGCCTCGATCACGTCCTGACTACCCCAGGCCCGGTCGAAGAGTTCCTTGTGCAGAGCGGATTGATCCTCGTAGGCGCCGTCGTCGTTGAGAACCCGCTTGGAGTGGCGAACCGACAGCGGCGCCATCCCGGCGATCTCGGCGGCCCAGGCCTGCGCTTCGGTAAGGTCGCCGATCCGGTTGGCCATTCCGGTCATCAAGGCGGTGGCCGCGTCGAGTTTCTCGGCGGCCAGCAGCATTGCCCGGGCGCGACCGTGGCCGGCCAGCGAGGCAAGCCGACGGATGCTCCAGTTGTCAAGGGCCAGACCGTATCTGGCGATCGGGAATTGGAAGTAGGCGCCCGGCGCGACCACTCGAAGGTCGCAGATCATGGCGAGTTGGACACCGGCACCGATCGCCGGCCCATTGAGGGCGGCGATCACCGGCACCGGGACTGCGTCGATCGCCTTGTTCAGCGCGATCGCCTTGTCGGGGAAGTCAGCGGCGAACACATCGCCGGAGAGGTCCGCTCCTGCGCAGAAGACGGTGCCCGCCCCGGTCAGGACGATGGCCCGCACGTCGTCGGCGGCGGACTTCTGCACCGCTTCGCGAAGCGCGTCCACCAACTCGGAGTTGAGCGCGTTGCGACGTTCGGGCCGCTGCAACTCAATGGTCGTCACGTCACCGACACGCTCGATACCGATCATGCCGGTGAGCCTACTGGCCGGTTTGCGGACCGCGCCGTTCGCGGTGCGCCGCACCGAGCAGCGCACATACCTCTTCATCGGAGGTTTGGCCGAAATCGTCATAGCCCTGCCCGACCGCCATGAAGTCCGGCGGGGCGCCCAGACACACCACGTCGTCGGCGACTTTCCGAAGGCCGGCGATGGTGTCTCGGGCGCCGATCGGGGCGGCAAGCACCACCTCCCCCGCGCCTCGGGCGCGGGCGACCAGGGCAGCGGCCCGGGCCGTCGCACCGGTGGCGAAGCCGTCGTCGACGATCAGTGCGATCCGCCCGGCCAGTTCAACACCGGGCCGGCCGCCGCGGTACCGCTCGATGCGCCGGTGCAGTTCGGCGCGCTGGGCATCCTCGACGTCCGCGATGTCCTCGGCGCTGAGGCCGGTGCGCCGCAGGACGGCGTCATTGAACACCCGCACGCCGCCGTCTGGACCCTCACCGATAGCACCGAAGGCCAGTTCCGGCTGGTAGGGCACTCCGAGTTTGCGAACCACGAGAACGTCCAACGGCGCGTGCAGGGCGGCGGCGACCTCACTGGCCACCGGAACCCCGCCCCGGGGCAGCCCCAGCACGACCACGTCCCGGCCCCGGTAGGACGCCAGCGCCGCGGCGAGGTGACGGCCGGCGTCGGCCCGATCGGCGAAGCGCCTCATCGCGTCACTGTGACTACTGCGCGGAGAGCAATTGGTAGGTGACACCCAGTGCGCGATAGGTGGGCTCGGCACGCCTGTCGCAGGTGATGAGCGGCAGCCGGTGCTCGCGGGCAGCCACCCCCACCAACCCGTCGTACACCGCTCCGCCGGCCAGACCGGCAGCGGCGAACTCCGCCAGCGCCTCGGCAGCTCCGGCCGCCGAGATGAACCGGGAATCCGGGAAATTGGCCACCGAGAGTCGATACGCCGCCGCAGGGCTGAGCCGCTGCGGCGGAGGCAACCGGGTTAACACCGACATCAGTTCGACGGCGGCGTGGCCGGACAGTCCGCGGCGGCACGGCAGAAGTCTCCGACCGGCCGCCCGATGGAACGGATTCTCCCGCTGCACCAGGGCCAGAGCCGCGCTGGTATCGAGCAGCACGTGCTCACTGCTGGTCGGCAAGACGCAACTCCCGAACCTGCTCGGCGTCGAGTTCGGGGCCACCGTCCGGCAGTAACAGCAGGCCGTCTCTTTCGACGAGTTCGTCGACGGCTACACCCTCGATCCGGATCGCGGCGCCGTCCAAGGAAATCTCCACCTCGCCCGCGGTGATACCCGCCTGGTCACGCAACGACTTGGGCACCACCAATCGGCCTGCCTTATCAATGGTTACGCGCATACCAGAAACCTACCAACTCAATGGCAGACCGTCACGCCAGCGAGTCGATCCAGGCCCGGTGCAGGGCGGCATACCGTCCCTGGGCCTCGATCAGGACATGCGGTGCCCCGTCTTCGATGATCCGACCGTGCTCAAGCACCAGCACCCGATCTGCGATCTCCACCGTCGAGAGCCGGTGGGCGATGATCAACGCGGTGCGGTCGGCCAGCACGGTGCGCAGCGCACGTTGGACCATGCGCTCGCTGGGGATGTCCAGCGACGAGGTGGCCTCGTCGAGGATCAGCACAGCCGGATCGGCGAGGAACGCCCGGGCGAACGCCACCAGTTGACGTTGGCCGGCAGACAGTCGGCCACCCCGTTTAGCGACGTCGGTGTCATATCCGTCGGGCAGCGCGGAGATGAACTCGTCAGCGCCGACCGCCGCAGCGGCGTCCTGTATTTCGGCGTCGGTGGCCGACGGCCTGCCGAAGCGGATGTTGTCGGCGACCGTACCCGAGAACAGCACGTTCTCCTGGGTCACCATCACGACGTGACGACGAAGTTCGCGTTGCGAAAGCGCACGCAGATCGATGCCGTCGAGGGTGACCGTGCCGCGGTCAGGGTCGTAGAAGCGGGCGATCAATGTGGCGATGGTGGTCTTGCCCGCGCCGGTTGTTCCGACCAGCGCGACGGTCTGGCCGCCCGGCACGTCCAGCGTCATTCCGGTGAGCACCGGATGCCCGGGAAGATAACCGAAAGTGACCTCCCGTAGAGCGATGTCACCGCGAACCCCGGCAACGGTCACCGGCGTGACCGGGTCGGCGATCCCGGGTTTCTGGGCGAGCACGCCGGCGATCTTCTCCAGCGCCGAGGACGCCGACTGGAAGGTGTTGAAGAACTGGGAGATCTCCTGCATGGGCTCGAAGAACATCCGCAGGTAGAGCAGGAAGGCGGTCAGGGTGCCGATCGTCATCTGGTCGTGCAGCACCCGGTAGCCGCCGTAGAGCAGCACCAGTCCGGTGGTCAGGTTCCCGACGAGTTTGACCGCCGGCATGAAGATCGCGAGCAATCGGAAAGTGTGCTCGTTGACCTCGCGGTAGTCGTCGGCGAGCTCGTCGAAGATCTGTTGGTTGCGGGGCTCACGGCGATAGGCCTGGACGGCTTTGATCCCCGTCATCGTCTCGACGAACTGCACGATCACCAGAGCGGCGCTGTCCCGCACCCTGCGGTAGGTCTTGGCCGACTCGGTGGCGAACCACCACACCAGACCCGCCAGGATCGGGAAGGCCGCCAGGCACATCAGGCCGAGTCGCACGTCGAGGACGACCAGCAGCACCCCGGTCCCGGCCAGGGTCAACGCCGCGGTGATCAGGCTGTCGAAGCCGTTCTCGAGCATGTCCTGGATGGCCTCGACATCGTTGGTCGAGCGGCTCACCACCCGACCGGAGGTGTACCGGTCATGGAAGGCGATGTCGAGACTGCCGAAGTGGCGGAACAGTCGGCGTCGCAGTTCGAGCAGTACACGCTGCCCAACCCGCCCGGAGGCGTTGAGGAACACCATCCGAGCGACGGCCTGCACGGCCGCCAGACCGCACAGCGCGGCGACCACCGCCAGCAACGCCCCCACCGAACCTCCGGCGAGCAGGGGCGGGATGGCGTGGTCGATGCCCTGTTTGACCAGAAGCGGAATACCAAGCCGTGCAACGTTTTCGATGACCACCACCACAGCGAGCGCACCCAGCAGGTACCGGTAGGGCTGCAGTAGCGTGCCCAGCAACGCTCGGGCCTCTCGTCGGCGAGGGACGGTCTCGTCGACGATGGGGTCGGGCCGCTCCTCCAGCTCACCGCGCCATGAGGTCACCGGCTACCTCCCTCGGTGGCGGCGTGCCCGGTGGCTCGTCGTTGTTCCACCGCTTCGAGGTAGGCATCTTCCAACCGGAGGCGGCCGGTGTCGTCCTCCCAGCACGGGCGGGGCTCGCACCCGTCGTCGAGTTCGTCTTCGGCAGCCAGCAGGTAGCGGTACCGCGGAACCTCCGCAAGCAATTGGTCGTGGGTTCCGATATGAGTGACGGTCGCGGCGCCGTCCACGGTGTCCAGCAGCGCCACCCGGTCGGCCAGCAGCACGGTGGAGGCTCGGTGGGCGACCACCACCGCGGTGACACCGGCCAGTGCCTGCCGGAGTGATTCGGTCACGATCGCCTCGGTGTGGACGTCCAGCGCGGAGAGGGTGTCGTCGAGGACCAGCACCCGCGGTTCGGCCAGGATCGCCCGGGCCAGCGCGAGCCGTTGGCGCTGGCCGCCGGACAGGCTCACCCCCTGCTCGCCGATTCGGGTCTGCAGCCCGAACGGCAGGTCGTAGACGAACTGCGCCGCGGCGATGTCGATGGCCCGTTCGAGTTCGGTGTCACTGGCCGGGTGATCCGGTGGCCGGCCGAGCAGAAGGTTTTCGACCACCGACATGGAGAACAGGATCGGGTCCTCGAAGGCCACGGCAACGGTGCGCCGCAGCGTCGGCAGTGCCAGTTCCCGGATGTCGATCCCGTCGATGCGGATAGCCCCCTCAGTGACGTCGTAAAGCCTTGGCAGCAGCGCGGCAAGCGCCGACTTGCCCGAGCCGGTGGCTCCCACCAGGGCCAGTGTCTGCCCCGGTTCGACGGTGAGGTCGACATGGCGCAGCACCCACTCGTCAGACCCCGGGAAACGCAAGCCGACGTCACGGAATTCGACTCTGCCGCCGTTGGCGGGTCCGGGCGGTTCAACCCGGGGGCCGTCGTCGATTTCGGTTGGGGCGTCGAAGATCTCGGCGATCCGATTGGCGGCCGTCATCGCCTCCTGCGTCATCGACAGCAGGAAGCCCAGCGAGGCGATCGGCCAGACCAGCGACAGCATCATGGTGATGAACGCCACCAACGTGCCCATCGTGACCAGACCGCGCCCCGCCGCGTACGCGCCGAAGCCGAGCACGATGATCAACGTGACGTTGGGGATCACCTCCAGCAGGGTCCAGAACTTCGCCGATACCGAGACCTTCCGGATCTGGATGTCATGGAGTCGGGTCGCCTGATCGTCGAATCGGTCGTAGACGTAGTCCTCCCGGCCGAATGCCTTGACCGCCCGCACCCCCAGGGCCGCTTCCTCCACATGGGTGGCGACGTGCCCGGCCTGGTCTTGGGCAGCCCGTGACAGTCGGGTGAAGGTGCGCTCGAAGCGCAGCATGGTCCAGGTGACCGGGACCACCGAGACCAGGACCACCACACCCAGCGGCCAGTACATCGCCAGCAGGATCGCGATGACCACGATGATCTGCAGAACGTTGAGCAGCAGGAAAATCAGGCCGAACGACAACAGCCGGCGAATCGTACTGAGATCGTTCATCATTCGCGACAGCAACTGCCCGGACTGCCAGCGGCCGTGGAAGGACATCGGCAGGATTTGCAGCCGGGCGTAGAGGTCCTTGCGGATGTCGGCTTCAACCCCCATGGTGGCGCGTGACACCAGCCACCGACGAATGAACCACAGCAGCGCCTCAGCCACACCGACGGACAGTGCCGCCGACCCCAGCACCCACAGTCCGCCCGGGTCACGGTGACTCACCGGGCCATCGATCACCGCCTTGGTGACCAGAGGTATCGCCACCGTGGTGATCAAGCCTGCGACCGCGGCCACGATCATCGCGACCCATCGAAATCGGTAGGGCTGCAGGTAGGGCAGGAGTCGCAGCAGGTCGGAAAACCCGCGAATCCGCTCCGGGCGACCGGCGATCGACGGTGCCGACCGAATGTCCACCACGCCAGTCGCCTCCTCGCCTCATCGTCGCACGGCCACGCCTCACACCCCTATACCCCCCGATCCGGCACTATGGAGATATGGACAGCAGCCCGGTCTCCCCGCGCGTGCTCGTGGTCGACGACGACCCGGACGTGCTGGCCTCGCTGGAGCGGGGTCTGCGGTTGTCGGGTTTCGAGGTGGCCACGGCGGTCGACGGCGCGGAGGCACTGCGAAGTGCCACCGAAACCCGACCGGATGCCATCGTGCTCGACATCAACATGCCGGTGCTCGACGGCGTGAGCGTGGTCACAGCCCTGCGGGCGATGGACAACGACGTTCCGGTGTGTGTGCTCTCCGCCCGTAGTTCCGTCGATGACCGGGTGGCCGGCCTGGAGGCCGGCGCCGACGACTATTTGGTCAAGCCGTTCGTGCTGGCCGAACTCGTCGCGCGGGTCAAGGCACTGTTGCGGCGCCGGGGCGCCACCGCGACGTTCTCGTCGGAGACCATCCAGGTCGGTCCGCTCGAAGTGGACATCCCCGGTCGCCGGGCCCGGGTCAACGGCGTCGACGTCGACCTGACCAAACGCGAGTTCGACTTGCTGGCAGTGCTGGCCGAGCACAAGACCGCCGTGCTCAGCCGCGCCCAACTGCTGGAATTGGTGTGGGGCTACGACTTCGCCGCCGACACCAACGTCGTCGATGTCTTCATCGGCTACCTGCGCCGCAAGTTGGAGGCCGGTGGCGCGCCGCGGCTTCTGCACACCGTCCGCGGAGTCGGATTCGTGTTGCGCACCCAGTGACGCTCTCCCGCATCGTTCGCCGCACGCCGTCACTGCGCACCAGGGTGGCGTTCGCGACGGCGATCGGCGCAGCCATCGTGGTAACCATCGTCGGCACCATCGTCTGGATCGGCATCACCAACGACCGCCTCGAGCGGCTGGACCGGCGCCTAGACGAGGCGGCAGGCTTCGCGGTCCCGTTCGTGCCACGCGGGCTGGAGCAGATCCCACTGTCCCCGAATGTCCGCGACGTGGTGATCACCGTTCACCGCGGAAGCGAGGTTCGCTCCAACTCCGATGTCGTGCTGCCCGAGCTCGACACCGACTACGCCACCACCGAGGTGGACGGAGTTCGCTACCGGGTGCGCACGGTGGCGATCCCCTACCCGGAGCCGCCCACCATGCTGCAGGTCGGTGCCACCTATGACGACACCATCGCCGACACCAGAAATCTGCACCGCAGGGTGCTGTTGATCTGCGTCTTCGCCGTCGGCGCGGCCGCGGTACTGGGCTGGCTGCTGGCGGCCTTCGCGGTCCGGCCGCTGCGCAGACTGGCCCAGCAGACCCGGGCGATCGACGCCGGAGACGTCGCACCCGACGTCGACGTGAGCGGCGCGACCGAGGCAGTCGAGATCGGCGAGGCGCTCAAAGGCCTGTTGGCGCGGATCTGGACCGAGCAGGACCGCACCAAAGCCGCCCTGGACTCGGCACGCGACTTCGCCGCGGTGTCGGCCCACGAGTTGCGCACCCCGCTGACCGCAATGCGGACCAATCTCGAGGTGCTGTCGACCCTGGACCTGCCCGACGAGCAGCGCGGGGAGGTGATCGGTGACGTCATCCGCACCCAGAGTCGGATCGAGGCGACATTGGGCGCCCTCGAACGGCTCGCTCAGGGTGAGTTGTCCACCGCCGCCGATCAGGTGCCAGTCGACATCACCGAACTCCTCGACCGCGCCGCCCACGACGCGATGCGCGTCTACCCCGACCTGCAGGTGTCGCTGACGCCTTCGCCGACCTGCATCATCATCGGTCTGCCGGCCGGGCTTCGGCTGGCGGTGGACAATGCGATCGCCAATGCGGTCAAGCACGGCGGCGCCACGGTGGTCCAACTGTCGGCCGTCAGTTCCCGCGACGGGGTGGAGATCGCCGTCGATGACAATGGCTGCGGGGTGCCCCACGCGGAACGCAAGTCGGTGTTCGGCAGGTTCACCCGCGGGTCGACGGCGTCGCGGATAGGGTCCGGTCTGGGTTTGGCGCTGGTCGCCCAGCAGGCCGAATTACACGGCGGCACAGCCGCATTGGAGGACAGTCCACTGGGCGGCGCCCGGCTCGTGCTCCGGCTGCCTCCACCGCACTAAACCGGTTACGTGAAGTTCTTGTCCCACCGGTCGAAACCGGCCGCGCGCGCGGTGGCTTCGTCGACGAACCACACTTCGGCGATGGTCTGCTCGTAAGCCGGGCTGTCGGGGCCGTGGAACAGCATCGAATCGGCATTGCCCTTGATCAGCCAACCGGCCGGCCCGCTGCCGTCAGATCCGGGGGCGGCAGAGCCCTTTCCGTGGGGACCGGCCGGCACGTCGGCGATGGCGGCGACCGCCACCTTGCCGGAGTCCCAGCGCAGGAAGCCGGCTTTGCGGGCCGACTCCTCGTCGGCGAACCACACCTCGGCGATGGTCTGTGCGTACCAAGGGCTTTCGGTGGCGTGATAGAGCATCGAGTCGGCGTTGCCCTTGATGGTCCAGCCGGCCGGGCCGGTGCCGTCGGCATTGGCTTCGGCTGAACCCAGGCCATACGGGCCGGCCGGGACGTCCTCGATCGCGGCGAATTTAGCGGCGATCGTGCCCGAGACCGCATCGATCTTGGCGTCCATCGTGGCGGCTCCGGCAGCCAGTTTGGCGTCTGCCGCATCCAACTTGGCGTCCACCGCGGCAGCACCCGCAGCCAGCGTGGCATCCACCGCATCCAACCTGGCGTCCGCCGCATCCAGCTTGGCATCCACCGCGGCAGCACCCGCAGCCAGCGCGGCGTCCGCCTTGGCGGCGGCGGTGTCCAGCGCG
>CAZADG010000069.1:14307-17928 GCA_964483865.1 uncultured Mycobacterium sp.
CCAGCGCGGCGTCCGCCTTGGCGGCGGCGGTGTCCAGCGCGTCGCCGGCCTTGCGAGCGGTCACATCCCACGCGTCGCTGGCCTCGTCAATCTTGCCGCCCACGGCGTCGATGACCTTGTCGGCGGTATCGCCGACCTTGTCGGCCGCGTCGGACAACTTCGCCGACACGCCTGCGGCCGCGGCCGTCCCGGCGGCGGTGACCGTGCCGGCCACCTTGCCGAGCTCCGCCTTCAGATCAGGCTTGCCCGCATGCGGCGTCTTGACCGATGCCGACACCGTGTGGGTGACCGGCACTTCACGGGTGACCCGACGGATCATCATGGCGAGGGTCAGCAACAGGCCGAGCAGGAATGCCAGGGCCATCAGCCACCAGTTCACGTCGTGCATCAGCGCGCTCCGATCTCACGGGATCCGGCGGGCAGATCCGCGATGGCCTCTTCCAGGCTGGTCCGCGGGATGGTCAGGGTGGCGATCACCCAGGCGACCGCCGAGCCGGCCACGAAGGCCAGCAGGTACCACAACCACTGCGATAAGAAACCCATCGTCATTCCCCTCAGTTGACCTTGATCTCGGTGCGACGGTTCTGGGCCCGACCGGCCGCGGTGTTGTTGTCGGCGATCGGCTCGGACGATCCGGCCCCCTGGCTGCTGACCGAGTCGGCCGGAATGCCCTGCGACACGAGGTAGGCGGCCACCGCCTTGGCCCGGTCATCGCTGAGCGGCTTGTTGATCGCGTCGGTGCCGGTGTTGTCGGTGTGTCCGACCACCATCAACGTGACGTCGGGACAGGGCTTGACCGCCGATACGACGCCCGCCAGTTGCTGCTGGGCGTCGGAAGTCAACGTCGCGCTGCCGGTCTGGAACTTGATCGGCGCGGCGAGGGTGGCGTCGACGGTGGCCTGAAGGTTGTCACACGACGGGGCTGCGCCCTGGAGTGCGATGTTGTTGACGATCTGCATATTCGGCCAACCGGCCTGGGCCGCCGCCTCGACCGCATCCTTGACCTCCTGGGACGGAGCGGTGCCGGTCAGGGTCAGGGTTCCGCCCTCGACGGTGAAGCGGAAGTCGCCGATGTCGCCGGCGGCCTTGAACAGCGCGGCCAGTCCGTCGAAGGCGGGCGCCTTCGCGCCGGCCTCGACGTCGATCTTGTCGATGAGGTTGACCCCGCCGCCCAGCGCCGCCTTCAGAGTGCTCAGCAGGCTGTTCTTGGTCGCCAGGTCCGGCAGGATGCCGGCCAGGGTGAAGTCCCTTCCGTTACGCAGGATCGACAGCGGGGAGAGGTTCAGCGACGGAACCGACACACTCGGTGCGCTCACGCCGACATTCGGCAGGTCGGCCTTGGGCTTGAGCGCCCCCCACCCAAGCCAACCGAACAACAGCGGGATCAGGAGCAAGCCCAACAGCCAGCCCCATCCGGGCGAACGCCGGTAGTACCGCGACTCGGTCCGCCACTCTGTCGCCGTGGCGGTGGCCTTAGCCTCGTGAGCCTCCTGCGAACCCGTCATCGGCTCCCCTTCCCAAGATCGGTTTCGTCGACCTGTCATTGTCGGCGAACCGCAGAAACATACGCCACCGATCGGGCAAGGCTGCGCCGAACCCCAGGAAAATCTCCCCGGAATGCGGGATCAGGTCAGCGGACGCCCAGCAGGTCGATGACGAAGATCAGCGTCTGTCCCGACAGCCGGTGTCCGCCGCCGGCCGGCCCGTAGGCCAGCTCAGGCGGAATCACCAGCTGGCGGCGGCCGCCGACCCGCATGCCGGGGATGCCGTCCTGCCAGCCCTGGATGAGACCACGCAACGGAAAGGAGATGGACTCCCCGCGGTTCCAGGAACTGTCGAATTCCTCGCCCGACTCGAACTCGACTCCCACGTAGTGGACGTCGACGGTGTCGCCGGGCTTGGCTTCCGCACCGTCACCGACAACGAGATCCTTGATGATCAGATCGGTGGGCGGCGGGCCGTCGGGAAACTCGATCTCAGGTTTGGTCACCGCATCACCGTAGCGCCCGTTTACCTAGGCTGAGGCATGGCCATCCCCCCGACCTCCGACACCTTCGACGCCGTCATCATCGGCGGCGGACACAACGGCTTGGTGGCGGCGGGGTATCTGGCCCGCGCCGGCCTGCGGGTCCGCGTCCTGGAGAAATTGCCCGTGGTGGGTGGTGCCGCGGTCTCGGCCCAGGCCTTCGACGGCGTCGATGCCAGGCTCTCCCGCTACGCCTACCTGGTCAGCCTGCTGCCGGCCAGCATCGTCAAGGACCTCGGAGCTCCGATACAGCTGGCCCGGCGCAGGTATGCCTCCTACACCCCGAACCCGTCCGACGCCGGCCGCAGCGGGTTGCTCATCGGCGAGCGATCCACCTTCGCGGCGATCGGCGCGGCGGGCGACGAGGCCGGTTTCACCGATTTCTACCGGGCTTGTCGCAGTGTGACCGAGCCACTGTGGCCGACCCTGACGCAGCCGCTACGCAGCCGTTCCGATACCCGCCGGCATGTGCTGGCGACCGGCGGGGCGGATGCGGCCACCGCGTGGCGGGCGCTCATCGAACAACCGGTGGGAACCGCAATCACCGATGCCGTGGACAGCGACCTGGTCCGGGGGGTGATGGCCACGGATGCGTTGATCGGAACCTTCGCCCGCATGAGTGACCCTGCCCTGACTCAGAACGTCTGCTTCCTCTACCACGTGCTGGGCGGCGGCACCGGGGTGTGGGATGTGCCGGTCGGCGGAATGGGCTCGGTGACCGGCGCGCTCGCCGCGGCCGCGGCGGCCCACGGTGCCGAAATCATCACCGGCGCAGAGGTTCTGGCGCTGACCCCCGACGGTCAGGTGCGTTACCGGATCGGCGACGACGAGCACCGCGTTCGCGGACGTCACGTGCTGGCCAATGTCACGCCGACGGTGCTTTCCCGGCTGCTCGGCGAACCGGAACCCGAACTGGCACAGGGCTGTCAGGTGAAGGTCAACATGGTGCTGCGCCGACTGCCGCGGCTTCGGGACGGCGCCATCACCCCCGAGCAGGCCTTCGGAGGCACGTTCCACATCAACGAGAACTGGTCTCAACTCGACGCCGCCTACACGGCCGCGGCGACCGGCTGCATCCCCGAACCGCTGCCCTGCGAGATCTACTGCCACTCACTGACCGACCCGAGCATCCTTTCCGCTGATCTGCGCGAGTCCGGGGCGGCGACGCTGACGGTGTTCGCACTCCACGTACCGCACACCCTGCAGGCGTCCGGCCACCTGCGTGACCCCGACGCAGTGCGCCAGCGCCTCACCGACGCGGTACTGGCCTCACTGAACTCGGTGCTGGCCGAACCGGTCCAGGATGTCGTGATGACCGATGCCCACGGGCAACCGTGTATCGAGGCCAAGACGACGGTCGATCTGGAAACCAACCTGGGACTGACCGCCGGCAACATCTTTCACGGAGCACTGGCCTGGCCGTTCGCCGAGGACGGCGAACCACTTGAAACCCCTGCTCAGCGTTGGGGTGTGGCGACCGGCCATGACCGGATCCTGTTGTGCGGATCGGGTTCTCGCCGCGGCGGGGCGGTCTCCGGCGTGGGTGGCCACAATGCCGCGATGGCGGTGCTGGAAACACTGTGATCGCCCGTGGC
>CAZADG010000070.1:0-17462 GCA_964483865.1 uncultured Mycobacterium sp.
TGTTCCCGGCCGTCGACGTCAATCCGTCCGGCACCCGCAAGGACGAGCTGCTGCTCTCTCCGGACGAGTTCGCCATCGTGCACAAGCTGCGCCGGGTGCTGTCCGGCCTGGACAGCCACCAGGCCATCGACCTGCTGATGAGCCAACTCCGAAAGACCAAGACCAACTACGAGTTCCTGGTCCAGGTGTCCAAGACCGCCCCGGGCATGGCCGACGTCGACTGACCCCGGCTCGCCATGTCGGAACGCTGATCTGCCCTGGGCGTGGATCTCCGTGTCGAAACTCTGGGAGGTTCGATGAACGTCGACCAGATCTGGGCGTCCGTCGACGCACAGCGCCGCGGACTCGCGGACCTGATCGAGACCTTCGACACCCGGCAGTGGATGGCCCCGTCGCTGTGTGACGGCTGGCGGGTGCGTGATGTGGCCGCCCATCTGACGCACTCGCACATGGCGCCGTTGCGTGCAATCGTCGAAGCCGCCAAGTCCGGGTTCCGGTTCGACCCGATGATCCGCCGGCTGGGCATCGAGGACACCCGTTCGCAATCCGAGATCGCCGCTGCATTGCGCGCTATGGCGGGCTCCCGCAAGAAGGTTCCCGGCACCAGTGTGCAACAGCCGATGATTGAATTGCTGGTGCACGGTCAGGATATGGCGGTGCCGCTGGGCATCGACCTGCCGATGCCGACTGACGCGGCCGTGGAGGCGGCAAAGCGCTTGGGACACATGAGGTTCCCGATCAACGCGGTGCGGCACATCGACGGCGCGCGCTTGGTCGCCACCGATGCCGACTTCGCCGTGGGGGCGGGTCGCGAGGTGCGTGCCCCGATCCGTGACATCGTGATGATCCTCGCCGGGCGGGCCCAGCTCTGAGATGGCCGACACCGCCCAGCAGTTGCTCAGGGAGCGCCGCGGGGATGCGGCACCGGCGGTGAAGTTCGGTGAGCGGGTCTGGTCATGGCAGCAACACCTCGCCGAGGCCGAACGTCAAGCGGCCCTGCTCATTTCGATTGCAGATCCCGAGCGGCCACTGCACGTCGGAACCCTACTGGAGAACAGCCCGCAGATGCTGACCGCGATGGCCGCCGCCGGCCTGGGCGGCTACGTGCTGGCCGGGATCAACAACACCCGCCGGGGCGCGGCCTTGGCTGGGGATGTCGCCCGTGCCGACTGCCAGATCCTGCTCACCGACACCGCGCACCGCGGCCTGCTGGACGCGGTCGAACTGCCCGGCGTTCAGGTATTCGACGTCGACTCCGCGGAGTGGGGCGGCCTGCTGGCCGCGGCCGGGGAGCTGCGCCCGCACCGGGAGGTGGCCCCGACCGATACGTTCATGCTCATCTTCACCTCCGGCACCAGCGGCGAACCCAAAGCGGTCCAGGTGGCGCACATGATGATCCCCTTCTCGGGAAAATCTCTAGTGCAACGCTTTTCGATCACGGACTCTGACGTGTGCTACTTGTCGATGCCGTTGTTTCACTCGAATGCATTGCTGGCGGGCTGGGCTGTCGCGGTGTCCAGCGGCGCAGCCATGGCCCCGGCTTCCTTCTCGGCTTCGGGTCTACTCGCCGATCTCCGCCGCTATGGCGCGACCTACCTGAACTACGTGGGCAAGCCGCTGGCCTACGTGCTGGCGACTCCCGAACAGCCCGACGATGCGGCCAATCCGCTACGGGTGGCGTTCGGCAACGAGGCCAATGAGCGTGACGTCGCAGAATTCGGACGCAGGTTCGGCTGCACTGTGTGGGACGGCTTCGGATCCACCGAGGGGGCGGTGATCATCACCCGGGATGGTGACTGCCCACCCGGGTCGGTCGGCCGCGGATTTCCGGGGGTGGCCATCTACGACGCCCGGACGCGAGCCGAATGCCCGCCGGCGCGATTCGACGCCGCCGGAATGCTGCTGAACCCCGAAGAGGCGATCGGTGAGATCGTCAACACGACCGGCGCCGGGCTGTTCAGCGGCTACTACAACGACGCGGAAGCCACCGCCGAGCGGTTACGGCACGGCATGTACTGGTCCGGCGACCTGGGCTACCGCGACGCGAACGGCTGGATCTACTTCGCCGGACGCACCGGAGAATGGCTGCGAGTCGACGGCGAGAACCTCGCTTGTGCGCCGATCGAGCGGATCCTGCAGCGGCTGGAGCAGGTCAGCCGGGTGGCGGTCTATGCGGTTCCCGACGATCGGGTGGGTGATGCCCTTATGGCTGCTCTGGTGCTGCGGGAGGGCGCCTCGCTGACGCCCCGTGAGTTCGCTGCGTTCCTGCAATCACAGCCGGATCTGTCACCGAAGGCCTGGCCCCGCCACGTCTGGGTCACCTACGGCGACGATGCGCTGCCCGTCACCGCGACCAACAAGGTCATCAAGCGGCAACTGATGGCCCGGGGGCTCGACGTGGCCTCCGGCACGACCTGGGAACGGGAAAGGGACGGGGAGTACCACCCTCGGTGAACCCGTTTAGGCAGGTGGCGACCGAACTGGCATAATGGTGGCGTCCACCTCAGGTACCGGTTCACGTCCCAGGAAACTGTCGGCGACCCGGCGACCAGATCAGAAGAGGAACTTATGAAGACCGGCATTCACCCCGCCTATGTCGAGACCACCGTGGTCTGCGGCTGCGGCAACAACTTCACGACGCGCAGCACCAAGGAGAGCGGCCACATCGTGGTCGAGGTGTGCTCGCAGTGCCACCCGTTCTACACCGGCAAGCAGAAGATTCTCGACAGCGGCGGCCGCGTGGCCCGCTTCGAGAAGCGCTACGGCAAGCGCGCCGGAAAGGCCGCTGAGGCCACAGACAAGTAGCCGCTCAACCGACGCCCGTCTGTCGCATCCGCGAGAGGCCGGGCGTCGGTTTGCGTTTGACGGCTCAACCCAGGCAGCGACCGCGAGAGGACGACGATGACGCAGAGCGCCCCCGCTGTTGCGATCGACGCGGTTCTCACCGAGCATGCCGATCTCGAACGCCAACTGTCCGATCCCGAACTACACGGCGACGCCGCTAATGCCAGGCGGGTCGGGAAGCGCTTCGCTCAACTTGCCCCGGTCGTGGCCACCTACCGCAAACTGGATGCCGCCCGCGGCGACCTGGAGGCCGCTCGGGAACTGGCGGCCGACGATTCGTCGTTCGCTGACGAGGTCGTCGAGTTGGAAGAGCGGGTTGCCGAACTCGACACCCAACTGACCGACATGCTGGCTCCGCGGGATCCGCACGACGCCGATGACATCGTCCTGGAGGTCAAGTCCGGTGAGGGTGGCGAGGAGTCGGCACTGTTCGCCGCCGACCTGGCCCGGATGTACATCCGCTACGCCGAGCGCCACGGCTGGACGGTGACAGTGCTCGATGAGACGTTCTCCGACCTCGGCGGCTACAAGGAAGCCACCATCGCCATCGCCAGCAAGGGCGATTCCGCCGATGGGGTGTGGTCGCGGATGAAATGGGAAGGGGGCGTGCACCGCGTGCAGCGGGTTCCGGTCACCGAATCCCAGGGCCGGGTGCACACCTCGGCAGCGGGTGTCCTGGTCTACCCCGAACCCGACGAGGTCGAGCAGGTGCAGATCGACGAGTCCGATCTGCGCATCGACGTCTACCGCTCCTCGGGCAAGGGTGGCCAGGGCGTCAACACCACCGACTCCGCGGTCCGCATCACCCACGTGCCGACCGGCATCGTGGTCACCTGCCAGAACGAACGCTCGCAGTTGCAGAACAAGGCCCGGGCCATGCAGGTGCTCGCCGCCCGACTGCAGGCAGTCGCCGAGGAGCAGGCCCAGGCCGATGCCTCGGCGGACCGGGCCAGCCAGATTCGGACGGTCGACCGCTCCGAGCGGATCCGCACCTACAACTTCCCGGAGAACCGGATCGCCGATCACCGGATCAACTTCAAGGCGCACAACCTCGACCAGGTGCTCGACGGCGATATGGATGACCTGCTGGACGCCCTGGTCGCCGCTGATAAGCAGTCCCGGTTGCAGCAGGCATGAGGCAGGCGTCGTTGCGCGAGGCGATCGCCCAAGCCGCCGGCACCCTGGCAGCCGCGGGAATCGACTCGGCGCGAACCGATGCTGAGCTTCTCGCCGCCTATGTGGCCGGCACTGAACGGGGCAGACTGGCCCTGTTCGACCCGGATCGGGGATTCTTCGACCGATTCGGCCAAGCCGTCGCCACCCGGGCCAAACGTGTTCCGTTGCAGCACATCACCGGCACCGCGGCTTTCGGGTCAGTGGAGTTGCAGGTCGGACCGGGGGTGTTCATTCCGCGGCCGGAGACCGAGTCCTTGCTGGAATGGGCCTTGGCCCAACGACTTCCGGCGTCGCCGCTGATCATTGACCTGTGCACCGGATCCGGCGCGCTTGCCGTCGCGCTGGCTACCGGAATCCCGGGTGCGACGGTGATCGCCGTCGACAACGATTCGGCCGCTCTCGAGTACGCGCGCCGCAACACCGCTTCGACGGCGGCCCGGTTGGTGGCCGGCGACGTGACCGATCCCGACCTGCTGCCCGATCTCGTCGGCAATGTCGATTTCGTCGTGGCCAACCCGCCGTACATCCCCGCCGGCGCTGTGTTGGATCCTGAAGTCGCCGAACATGATCCGCACCATGCTCTCTTCGGCGGTCCCGACGGCATGTCGGTGATCACGCCTATCGTCCGTCGTGCAGCGCACTGGCTCAAGGCCGGTGGACTGCTGGCTGTCGAGCACGACGACAGCACATCGCAGGCTTGCGTGGATATGATAGTGGCGGTGCCCAATCCCACGTCGCTTCGCTCCTGCCCTCCGGCCCGCGCCTTCACCGAGGTGACCGCGCGGCGCGACCTCACCGGTAGGCCGCGGTTCGTGACAGCACGCAGGGCCGGGTCATGACCCAGACCTTCGACTGCCGGGACCCGCAGAACCGGACCAATGCCATCTCCGCCGCCGCGGCCGCGCTCAAGAGCGGCCGACTGGTGGTCATGCCCACCGACACCGTGTACGGAATCGCCGCCGACGCTTTCGACAGCCAGGCGGTCGCCGCTCTGCTGGCTGCCAAGGGGCGCGGCCGCGATATGCCGGTTGGTGTGCTTGTCGGGTCCTGGCAGACCATCGAAGGATTGGTCTACTACGTCCCCGACACAGCGCGGGAATTGATCCGCGCGTTCTGGCCCGGCGCGCTGAGCCTTGTGGTCCAACAGGCACCCTCGCTGCAGTGGGACCTCGGCGACGCTCGCGGCACGGTGATGCTGCGGATGCCATTGCACCCGGTGGCGCTTGAGCTACTCCGGGAAACCGGGCCACTGGCAGTGTCCAGCGCCAACGTCTCCGGGCAGCCGCCGGCCACCACCGGTCAGGAGGCCCAGAATCAACTCGGCGGTCTGGTCGACGTCTACCTCGACAGCGGGCCGTCCGAGCAGCAAGCCGCCTCCACCATCGTCGACCTGACCGGCGCATCGCCGCGGGTTCTGCGGGAGGGGCCGGTCAGCGTGGCGGCTGTCGCCGATGTCCTCGGCGTGGATGCCGCCTCGTTGACCGACCCGGCTCCGACCGCGCGGGAGTAGCGGTATGGGGGATCTGGCCGGGGATGTGCTCTACCTTGCCCTTTCCGATCGGGGTGCCGGTGTCCCGCTGCGCGAGCTCGCACTCGTCGGACTGACCGCTGCGGCAGTCACTTATTTCGCCACCGGCGGGGTCCGGGTGCTGGCCACCCGCCTCGGCGCGGTCGCCTACCCCAGAGCCCGAGACGTCCACCTCAAGCCGACGCCCCGGATGGGCGGGCTGGCCATGTATCTGGGCGTCATCACCGCGGTGTTCCTGGCTTCTCAGCTTCCGGCGCTGAACCGCGGTTTCGTCTACACCTCGGGGATTCCTGCCGTCGTCATCGCGGGCGGCCTGATCATGGGAATCGGTCTGATCGACGACAGGTGGGGCCTGGACGCGCTCACTAAATTCGCCGGCCAGATCACCGCCGCCAGCGTGCTGGTGACCATGGGCGTGGCCTGGAGCGTGCTCTATATCCCGTTCGGGGGCATCGGCACCATCGTGCTGGACCAGGCCTCGTCCATCCTGCTGACCTTGGCGCTGACGGTGGCGATCGTGAACGCGATGAACTTCGTCGACGGGCTGGACGGGTTGGCCGCCGGACTGGGGCTGATCACCGCCATGGCGATCTGCATCTATTCCGTCGGCCTGCTGCGCGACCACGGCGGCGACGTGCTGTTCTACCCGCCTGCGGTCATCTCGGTGGTGCTGGCGGGTGCGTGCCTGGGGTTCCTGCCGCACAACTTCCACCGCGCCCGGATCTTCATGGGCGATTCAGGTTCGATGTTGATCGGGTTGATGCTGGCGGCCGCCTCCACAACGGCGGCGGGACCGATCTCGCAGAGTGCGTACGGCGCGCGTGACGTCTTCGCCCTGCTCTCCCCGTTCCTGTTGGTGGTCGCCGTGGTGTTCGTGCCGGCATTGGACATGCTGCTGGCCATCGTCCGGCGCACTCGGGCCGGACGCAGCCCGTTCAGTCCGGACAAAATGCATCTTCATCACCGGCTGCTGCAGATCGGCCATTCGCATCGCCGCGCGGTGCTGCTGATCTACCTGTGGGTCGGGGTCGTAGCACTGGGCGCCGCGAGCACCATCTTCGTCGACCCCCGCTACACCGGCGCGGTGATGCTGGCGGCGATAGCCGTGGCGATTGTGGTGACCGTGATCCCGTTGATCCGGGGTCAGAACATGCCCGACGACGACGAACTGACGGCGCTGTACGACAGCCTTTACGACGGCAAGTAGTAGCCGAATTTGCCCTCTCACCACTGTGGTACCGTGCCCGTGCAACGCCCGTTCGGGCCCTGTTGCAGGACAGATAACCTCAGAACGACACGAATGTGGGTGGACGTGTGACGACGCCAGCGCCGGATGCGCCGTTGGTGTTCCCTTCCGTGGTGTTCCGCCCCGCCCGCTTGCTCATCATCTGCGCCGCGGTGACGGCACTGGTGATCGCTTTCTCAGCCTGGGCCGGTCACGTCATGTTCGGGGTTTTCTTCGGCATCGGCCTGGGTTTGGGACTGCTCAACGCGCTCCTGGTGCAGCGATCGGTCGCCTCGATCACCGCTGATGCCCACCCGCTCAAGCACAAGATGGCGCTGAACTCGGCCACCCGGCTTCTGGTGATCACTACCGTCGGACTGACGATCGCGTGGATCTTCCGGCCGCTGGGACTCGGCGTCGTCTTCGGGCTGGCACTGTTCCAAGTCATCCTCGTGCTGAGCACCGCACTCCCGGTGTGGAAGAAGCTTCGCACCGGTGAGGACGACGAATCCCGCTCCGAACTGTCGGAAACCATGGCGTCTCCGACGGATTCTTACCCTTCTTCTGCTAATCCCACCTCAACAGCCGACAACATGTTCAAGGATTGAGCACCATGACCGAACAGATCCTCGCCGAGGGTGCGATCGAGGTCGGCCACCACACCACGGCCACGTGGTTGGGCATGACCGTCAACACCGACACAGTGCTCGCCACCGCCATCGCGGCGGTTATCACCCTGGCTCTGGCGTTCTTCTTGCGGGCCAAGGTGACCTCGACCGGAGTGCCCAACGGCGTCCAGTTGTTTTGGGAGGCCATCACCGTCCAGATGCGCGGTCAGATCGAGTCGGCCATCGGCATGAAGATCGCTCCGTTCGTGCTGCCGTTGGCGGTCACCCTGTTCGTGTTCATTCTGATCGCCAACTGGATCGCGGTGCTGCCCGTGCAGTACGGCACCGCCGACGGCGGAACCCATGAGCTCCTCAAACCGCCCGCCTCGGACATCAACTTCGTGCTGGCCTTGGCCCTGTTCGTCTTCCTCTGCTACCACGCGGCCGGCATCTGGCGGCGCGGCATCATCGGTCACCCGGTCAAGCTACTCAAGGGCCACGTCGCGTTCCTTGCCCCGATCAACCTGGTCGAGGAGATCGCCAAGCCGATCTCGCTATCTCTTCGACTTTTCGGCAACATCTTCGCCGGCGGCATCATGGTGGCGCTGATCGCGTTGTTCCCGCCCTACATCATGTGGGCGCCCAACGCGATCTGGAAGACCTTCGACCTCTTCGTGGGTCTGATCCAGGCGTTCATCTTCTCGTTGCTGACGATTCTGTACTTCAGCCAGTCCATGGAACTGGATGAGGAGCACCACTAGCACTTCCCCGAAAGCTTTGTGACCCCCGGAACCACCCACATCCTGGTAGGGCCCCTACCAGTAATCAAGGAGGAAGAAGTAATGGCAGACCCACAAATCGTTGCCGGCGCCCTGATCGGCGGCGGGCTCATCCTGGGCGGCGGCGCCATCGGCGCCGGTATCGGTGACGGCATCGCCGGTAACGCGCTGATCTCCGGCATTGCCCGTCAGCCTGAGGCACAGGGCCGCCTGTTCACCCCGTTCTTCATCACCGTCGGTCTGGTGGAGGCGGCGTACTTCATCAACCTCGCGTTCATGGCGCTGTTCGTGTTCGCCACGCCCGGCGCTTCCTAGTCGGCCATGCGTTTCAGCGAGGCCGGCGACCTGAGCGTCACCGTGTTGGCGGCTGAGGAGGGTGGCGGTACCCAGAATTTCCTCATCCCCAACGGCACCTTCTTCTTCGTGCTGGCCATCTTCTTGATCGTGCTGGGCGTGATCGGCAAGTTCGTCGTCCCGCCGATTCAGAAGGTCTTGGGTGAGCGCGAGCAGATGGCTGCCCAGATCACCGAGGACAATCGCCGGGCAGCGGCCCAGGAGGCTGCCGCGGAAGCCGACTACAACAAGGAGTTGGCGACCGCCCGTTCCGAGGCGGCCGGTATCCGCGACGCCGCTCGGTCGGAAGGCCGGCAGGTCGTCGACGATATGCGAGCACGGGCCAACGACGAAGTTGCCGGCACGCTGCAGGAGGCTAATGACGACCTCAAGTTGCAGAGTGATTCCATCGCGCCGACGCTGAACGCATCGGTGGAGACCCTCTCCGCGACTTTGGCCGGCCGGGTTCTCGGTGTCGAGGTCGTCAAGCCCTCGGGCTCGTCCGCCCCACCATCGTCGTACACCACGGTTTCGGAAGGCTGAGGCAGAAGTTGTCAACTTTTATCGGGCAGCTGATCGGCTTCGCGGTCATCGTCTGGATCATCAGTAAGTACGTTGTACCCCCGGTGCGCAAACTGATGGCCAACCAGCAGGAGGCCGTCCGCACTCAGCTTGAGGACAGCGCCAAGGCCAAGGCGCGCCTTGCTGCCGCCGATCAGTACCACGCCAAGCGGGTCGATGAGGGCCGGGCTGAGGCCAGGCACATCGTTGATGAGGCCCGCACGGATTCGGTACGCATCGCCGAGCAGCTGCACGTCCAAGCCGGCGTCGAAGCCGAGCGGATCAAAGTTCAAGGTGGACAGCAGATTTCCCTGCTGCGTGCCCAACTCATCCGTCAGCTTCGCGGGGACCTCGGCGGTGAGTCGGTTCGCCGGGCCACCGAACTGGTCAAGGCCTATGTTGCCGACCCGCAGAACCAGTCGGCGACCGTAGACCGGTTCCTCGACGAGTTGGAGTCCATGGCACCGGCGGCGTTCGCGCCCGAGCTTTCCGCCTCCGGCCTGCGGTCGGCGAGTCGCGAGGCCCAGGCGGCTGTGGTGGCGCGGTTCGACGCGCTGTCCGGATCGCTCAGCAGCGGTGACCTGGCCACGCTCTCCAACGAGTTGGTAGCGGTGGATGGGCTGCTGGAGCGGGAGCCGATCCTGGCTCGCCACCTCGCCGACGCCACCGGGCAGGTGGATGCCAAGAAGCAGATGCTGCAGCGGATCCTCGGCGGTCAGGTCGGCTCGACGACCCTTGACCTGCTCGATACCGCGGCTTCGGTCCGGTGGTCCAAGACCGGCGATTTCGCGGGCGCTTTGGCGCACGTCGCTCGGCTCAGCCTGCTGGCCAAGGCCGAACGCGAGGGACAGGCCGACGAGGTTGCCGAGCAGCTGTTCCGGTTCGGCCGGATTCTCGACTCGCAGCCCCAGTTGACGACGCTGCTCAGCGACTACTCGACGCCGGCAGCCGGTCGAGTCGCCCTGCTGCGCGGGGTGCTGGACCGCGCCAGCGGCACCAACCAGACCGCGGCCGCGTTGCTCACCCACACCGTCGAACTGCTGCACGGTGAGCGCGCCGACGAGGCAGTGCACGATCTCGCCGAATTGGCCGTAGCCCGCCGAGGGGAGATCGTCGCACAGGTCGACGCGGCGGCCGATCTGAGCGACGGCCAGCGCCGCCGCCTCACCGATGTGTTGACCCGGATCTACCACAACCCGGTGTCGGTGCAAATCAACGTCGATCCCAGTCTGCTTGGCGGGCTGGCGGTCTCCGTCGGCGACGAAGTCATCGACGGAACGCTGTCCTCCCGGTTGGAGGCGGCAGCGACGAAGCTGCCCGACTAGCACTACCCAAGACGCTGGACTTACCCCGAAGACCCAAAGGCAGGAAGACGAAAAGCCATGGCAGAGTTGACAATCTCCGCGAACGACATCCAGGGCGCGATTGAGAGCTACGTATCGAGCTTCGAGGCAGGCACCGGGCGGGAGGAGGTCGGTACCGTCATCGACACCGGTGACGGCATCGCTCACGTCGAAGGTCTGCCTTCGGCGATGACCCAGGAACTTCTGGAGTTCGCCGGCGGCGTCCTAGGGGTTGCGCTCAACCTCGACGAGCACAGCATCGGCGCGGTCATTCTGGGCGAGTCCGACAAGATTGAAGAGGGCCAGCAGGTCCGGCGCACCGGCGAGGTGCTCTCGGTCCCGGTCGGCGACGCCTTCCTCGGCCGTGTTGTCAACCCGCTGGGCCAGCCGATCGACGGCCGCGGCGAGATCACCGCCGAGACGCGCCGCGCCCTGGAGATGCAGGCTCCCTCGGTGGTTCAGCGCAAGGGCGTCAGCGAGCCGCTGCAGACCGGCATCAAGGCCATCGACGCCATGACACCGATCGGCCGCGGTCAGCGTCAGCTGATCATCGGTGACCGCAAGACCGGCAAGACCGCGGTCTGCGTGGACACCATCCTCAACCAGCGGGAGAACTGGGAGACCGGGGACCCGAACAAGCAGGTCCGCTGCGTCTATGTCGCGGTCGGTCAGAAAGGCACCACCATCGCCAGTGTGCGTCGCGCGCTGGAGGAGGGCGGCGCCATGGACTACACCACCATCGTTGCGGCGCCGGCGTCGGATTCACCCGGCTTCAAATGGCTTGCGCCCTACACTGGATCGGCCATCGCCCAGCACTGGATGTACAGCGGTAAGCACGTGCTGATCGTCTTCGACGACCTGACCAAACAGGCCGAGGCCTACCGTGCGATCTCGCTTCTGCTGCGCCGTCCACCGGGTCGCGAGGCCTACCCGGGCGACGTCTTCTATCTGCACTCCCGCCTGCTGGAGCGCTGCGCCAAGCTATCCGATGAACTCGGTGGCGGCTCGATGACCGGCCTGCCGATCATCGAGACCAAGGCCAATGACATCTCGGCCTACATCCCCACCAACGTCATCTCGATCACCGACGGCCAGTGCTTCCTGGAGACCGACCTGTTCAACCAGGGCGTCCGCCCGGCCATCAACGTCGGCGTCTCGGTCTCCCGCGTCGGTGGCGCCGCCCAGATCAAGGCGATGAAGGAAGTGGCAGGCTCGCTTCGCCTGGATCTGTCGCAGTACCGCGAATTGGAGTCTTTCGCGGCGTTCGCCTCCGATCTCGACGAGGCCTCCAAGGCACAGTTGGAGCGCGGTGCGCGATTGGTGGAACTGCTCAAGCAACCGCAGTACACCCCGATGGCGGTCGAGGCACAGGTGGTCGCGATCTTCCTCGGCACCAAGGGTCACCTCGACTCGGTGCCGGTGGCCGACGTCTCGCGGTTCGAGTCGGAGTTTCTCGAGCACCTGAGTGCATCGAATTCCGGAATCCTCGGTGATATCAAGAGTTCTCAGAAGCTCACCGAGGACATTGAGGTGGCACTCACCGAGGCAGTCGCCGACTTCAAGCGCAGCTTCGCCACCTCCGACGGAAGTTCGGTCATTCCTGACGCCCACGTCGCCGCAATGGACGAGGCCGATGTGGAGAAGGAAGCGGTCAAAGTCCGTAAGCCCGCCCCGAAGAAGAAGTAATGGCAGCCACACTCCGCGAACTGCGCGGGCGCATCAAGTCGGCCGGGGCGATCAAGAAGATCACCAAGGCCCAGGAGTTGATCGCCACCTCCAGGATCGCCAAGGCGCAGGCCCGCGTGGAGGCGGCTCGGCCGTACTCGGCTGAGATCACCAACATGCTGACCAACCTGGCCGCCGAATCCGCTCTGGATCACCCTTTGCTGGTGGCGAGGGAGAACCCGAAGCGGGCGGCGGTTCTGGTGGTGTCCTCCGACCGCGGTCTGTGTGGCGCCTACAACGCCAATATCCTGCGCCGTGCCGAAGAGTTGATCTCGCTGCTGCGTCAGGAGGGCAAGGAGCCAGTCCTGTACGTGGTCGGCCGGAAGTCGCTGAGTTACTTCAGCTTCCGCAACTGGGAAATCACCCAATCCTGGGTCGGGTTCTCCGAGAAGCCGACCTACGAGCAGGCCCAGGAGATCGCCAACGCATTGGTGACGGCATTCCTCGCCGGTGAGGACGATCAGGGCGACAACCCGGGCGACGACGGTGTCCTCGGTGTGGACGAACTTCACATCGTGTTCACCGAGTTCCGTTCCATGCTGTCGCAGGTCGCCGAGGCCCGGCGGATCGCGCCGATGGTCGTGGAATACGTCGGTGAGGCGGAGACCGGTCCGCACACCCTGTTCTCCTTCGAACCGGACGCCACCGCCCTTTTCGAGTCCCTGCTTCCCCGCTACGTCGCCACCCGCATCTTCTCCGCACTCCTGGAGGCGGCGGCATCGGAGTCGGCCTCTCGGCGGCGTGCCATGAAGTCGGCCAGTGACAACGCTGACGATCTCATCAAGATCCTCACGTTGATGGCGAACCGGGAACGCCAGGCCAAGATCACCCAGGAAATCAGCGAAATCGTCGGTGGCGCAAACGCTCTCGCCGACGCAACGAAATAGACATCACCGGAAAAGCCAGGAAGCGAAGAGAGAAATGACCGAGACCACCGTCATCTACGCCAGCGACACCGGCGGCACCAGCAGCAACGACAAGGCCGGTCGCGTGGTTCGCGTCACCGGCCCCGTCGTCGACGTGGAATTCCCGCGCGGCTCGGTGCCGGAACTGTTCAACGCCCTGCACGCGGACATCACCTTCGGCTCGATGGCCAAGACGCTGACCCTCGAGGTGGCCCAGCACCTGGGCGAGAACCTGGTCCGCACCATCTCGATGCAGCCCACCGACGGACTGGTGCGAGGCGTCGAGGTCACCGACACCGGCACCTCGATCTCGGTTCCCGTCGGCGACGGCGTCAAGGGGCACGTCTTCAACGCCCTGGGGCAGTGCCTCGACGAGCCCGGCTACGGCAAGGACTTCGAACACTGGTCCATCCACCGCCGCCCGCCGGCCTTCGATCAACTCGAGCCCCGTACCGAGATGCTTGAGACCGGCCTGAAGGTCGTTGACCTTCTCACCCCGTACGTCCGCGGCGGGAAGATCGCCCTGTTCGGCGGCGCCGGCGTGGGCAAGACCGTGCTCATCCAGGAGATGATCAACCGCATCGCCCGCAACTTCGGCGGCACCTCGGTGTTCGCCGGTGTGGGGGAGCGCACCCGCGAGGGCAACGACCTGTGGGTCGAGCTTGCCGACGCGAACGTGCTCAAGGACACCGCGCTGGTGTTCGGCCAGATGGACGAGCCGCCGGGCACCCGCATGCGCGTCGCCCTCTCTGCGCTGACCATGGCGGAGTACTTCCGCGACGAGCAGGGTCAGGATGTGCTGCTGTTCATCGACAACATCTTCCGGTTCACCCAGGCCGGCTCCGAAGTCTCCACCCTTCTGGGCCGCATGCCCTCGGCGGTGGGCTACCAGCCCACGCTGGCTGACGAGATGGGCGAGTTGCAGGAGCGGATCACCTCGACCCGTGGCAAGTCGATCACCTCGATGCAGGCCGTGTACGTGCCCGCCGACGATTACACCGACCCGGCGCCGGCGACCACGTTCGCCCACCTCGATGCGACCACGGAGCTCTCCCGTGCGGTGTTCTCCAAGGGCATCTTCCCCGCGGTGGACCCGCTGGCGTCCAGTTCGACCATCCTCGACCCCGCGGTCGTGGGCGACGAGCACTACCGGGTTGCCCAGGAGGTCATCCGGATTCTGCAGCGCTACAAGGACCTCCAGGACATCATCGCCATCCTCGGTATCGACGAGCTTTCCGAAGAGGACAAGCAGTTGGTGAACCGGGCCCGGCGTATCGAGCGGTTCCTGAGCCAGAACATGATGGCCGCCGAGCAATTCACCGGTCAGCCGGGTTCGACGGTGCCGGTCAAGGAGACCGTCGAGGCGTTCGACAAGCTGGCCAAGGGCGATTTCGACCATGTGCCCGAGCAGGCGTTCTTCCTGATCGGCGGCTTGGACGACCTGGCGAAGAAGGCCGAGACCTTCGGCGTCACTCTGTGACAAGTTCGTACCGGGTGACCCGAAAGGTGTTGTGAGATGGCCGAATTGGACATCGCGATCGTCGCCGTGGAACGCCAGATCTGGTCGGGTAAGGCAAGTTTTCTGTTCACCCGCACCACCTCTGGTGAGATCGGCATCCTGCCCAACCACATTCCGCTGGTCGCCCAGCTCGTCGACGACGCAATGGTGCGGGTGGAACGTGAGGGCGAGGACGATCTGCGTATTGCGGTCAACGGCGGTTTCCTGTCGGTGACCGAGGCGGGCGTGACGATCTTGGCGGAGGGCGCCGAGTTCGAGTCCGAGATCGACGCCGACCAGGCCAAGCAGGACGCGGCCTCTGACGACCCGGCGACCGCTGCCCGGGGCAGGGCAAGGCTTCGGGCAATCGGCCAACTGGATTGAGTTGCCGATGAGCGCGTCGATGATCATCATGGTCGCGCTCGTCGGCATTCTTCTGCTGGTAGTACTCGCGCTCAGCTTTCGGCTGTGGAAGTTGGGTCAGGGCGGAACGCCCGCCATTCTCCGAGACGTCCCGGCGGTAGGTGGACACGGTTGGCGGCACGGGGTGATCCGCTATCGAGGTGACGAGGCCAGGTTCTATCGGCTGTCCAGTCTGCGGCTATGGCCGGACCGCCGGCTTGCTCGCCGGGGCCTGGAGATCTTGTCCCGCCGTCCACCTCGCGGCGACGAGTTCGACATCATGACCGAGGAGATCCTGGTGCTCGAACTGCAGGATGCCAGCGGGGCCCAGCGACGCGACTACGAGATGGCGCTGGACAGGGGAGCTCTCACCGCGTTCCTGTCCTGGGTGGAGTCCCGGCCGTCGCCACGAGCGCGCCGGCCCATCGTCTGACGGGCCGGCGGCCTGATCGTTAAGCGCCGGAGGGCTTTTCCCGCTCGCCTCCGGGCTTCCACAGCACGTCCCCGTCGGGGTTGGCGACCCGCCCGAGGATGAACAGCAAGTCCGACAGCCGGTTGAGGTAGCGGGCAGGTAGTGGGCTGACCGTCTGCGGGTGGGACTTCACCGCGATCCACGCCGATCGTTCCGCGCGTCGGGTCACTGTCCGGGCGACATGCAGCAGCGCCGACAGCGCGGTACCTCCCGGCAGGATGAACGAGTTCAATGCAGGCAGGGCCTCATTGAACTCGTCGCACCAGGCCTCCAACCTCTCGATATAGGCCTCGGTAATGCGCAGCGGCGGGTACTCGGGGTTCTGCACGACCGGCGTCGACAGGTCGGCGCCGGCGTCGAACAGGTCGTTCTGGATCCTGGTGAGCACCCCGCGGAGGGCCTCGTCCGGAGCGCCGAGCGCCACTGCGACGCCGATCGCGGCGTTTGCCTCGTCACAGTCGGCGTAGGCGATCAGTCGGGCATCACTCTTCTCCACCCGGGAGAAATCGCTCAAGCTCGACGTGCCGTCGTCGCCGGTCCGGGTGTAGATGCGGGTCAGATGCACTCCCATGACTCCAAACCGTACCGGCCGACGAAGATGGAACTGGCAGCCGACTGCTCTAAACTCATGGTCGTGAGCGAGCGCTTCCTGGTGACCGGCGGTAACCGGTTGTCCGGTGAGGTGGCCGTCACCGGCGCGAAGAACAGTGTGCTCAAGCTGATGGCCGCGAGCCTGCTGGCTGAGGGCACCACCACCATCACCAACTGCCCAGACATCCTCGACGTGCCGTTGATGGCGGAGGTTCTGCGAGGCCTGGGCGCGAACGTCGAACTGGATGGGTCGGTGGTCCGGATCACCTCGCCCGACGAACCCAAGTACGAGGCGGACTTTGCCGCGGTGCGGCAGTTCCGGGCGTCGGTGTGTGTGCTCGGGCCGTTGGTCGGCCGCTGCAAGCGGGCTCGGGTGGCGCTGCCCGGCGGTGACGCCATCGGGTCGAGGCCGTTGGACATGCACCAGTCCGGACTGCGGCAACTCGGCGCCGAATGCAACATCGAACACGGTTGCGTCGTAGCCTCCGCGGATCATCTGCGCGGCGCCGAGATCCAACTCGAGTTCCCGTCCGTCGGGGCTACCGAGAACATCTTGATGGCGGCCGTCGTCGCCGAGGGGGTGACGACGATCCACAACGCCGCGCGCGAACCCGACGTCGTCGATCTGTGCGAGATGCTCAATCGCATGGGCGCCCAGATCGAGGGCGCCGGCACTTCCACGCTGACCATCACCGGTGTTGACACACTGCACCCGACTGAACACCGGGTGATCGGGGACCGCATCGTCGCGGCGACGTGGGGGATCGCCGCGGCGATGACCCGCGGTGACATCTCCGTCACCGGTGTCGACCCCTCGCACCTGCAGTTGGTGCTGCACAAGTTGCACGATGCCGGCGCCACCGTCACCCAGAGCGACGATGGGTTCCGGGTGGTGCAGTACGAGCGGCCCAAGGCCTGCAACGTCGCGACTCTTCCGTTCCCCGGCTTCCCGACCGACCTGCAGCCAATGGCGATCGCATTGGCCTCGATCGCCGAAGGCACCTCGATGATCACCGAGAACGTCTTCGAAGCCCGGTTCCGGTTCGTCGAGGAGATGATCCGCCTGGGGGCCGACGCCCGTACCGACGGCCACCACGCGGTGGTGCGCGGGATCCCGCAACTCTCCAGCGCACCGGTGTGGTCGTCGGACATTCGGGCCGGCGCCGGACTGGTGTTGGCCGGCCTCGTCGCCGACGGAGAGACCGAGGTCCACGACGTGTTCCACATCGATCGCGGCTACCCGACTTTCGTCGAGGACCTGCAGACTTTGGGTGCGGAAATAGAACGGGTACACTAAGCGTTATCCGATAGGCGCCGGTTCACTCCGGCACCCGATCAGGGGCCTCGAAACCCCGATTTGACTGGGTCCCACACGAAGACATAGGCTGGCAGGGTTGCCCTGGCAGCAGGTCAACGAGGGTGTGTTGTTTGAGAACTCAATAGTGTGTTTGGTGGTTTTTGTTTGTTGTTTT